>JAKAKL010000109.1 GCA_021824565.1 Bacteroidota bacterium
GCGGTAGCTACAATGGGGATGCTTGGGTCTGCGGCTTATATTTTAGCAATGGACACTTTTGGTCCCATTACTGATAATGCAGGCGGAATTATAGAAATGAGCCAGCAGGATGAATCTGTAAGAGTAAAGACTGATCGTCTTGACGCTGTTGGAAATACAACTAAGGCTTTAACAAAAGGCTATGCAGTCGGCTCAGCGGCGCTGGCGGCTTTTCTATTATTCGGAGCTTACATAGATGAAGTTAAAAATTATATGCCTTCTTTTCAGGGAATAATAAATCTGGATAAGCCAGAAGTATTTGTCGGCGCTCTTTTAGGCGCGATGCTTGTTATTATTTTTTCTTCGTTTGCAATTAAAGCAGTTGGTAAAGCCGCTTATTCAATTATAAATAACGTTAGAGAGCAATTCAAAAATAACCCGGGAATTATGCAGGGAACGTCAAAACCGGATTACGGTCAGTGTGTTGATATTGCTACGAAAGCTGCTTTAAGAAAAATGGTTGTGCCCGGTTTATTGGTTGTAGGAATGACAATAGGTGTCGGTTTAATTTTTAAGTGGGTTTATTATTTAGGCGGCGGTGTAAATAATCCCACCGGCGCTGTCGGTGCCGAAGTCATTGGCGGATATTTAATGGTCGGAACAATCACTGGGATCTTATTCGCATTGTTTATGAACAACGGCGGAGGAGCGTGGGACAATGCTAAAAAGTTTATTGAGACCGGCTCATACGGCGGAAAAAAATCTGATCCCCACAAAGCTTCTGTTGTTGGCGATACGGTTGGCGATCCGTTTAAAGATACAGCCGGTCCTTCGCTGCACGTTTTAATAAAACTTCTGGCGACCCTGACATTGGTATTAGCGCCTTTATTCATTTAACATGAATTGAAATCAAAAATAAAATCCCGGTTATCTTAAAAGGAAAATCGGGATTTTTTATTATGAATTTTATTTAGGACAAAAATCGACTTGACAAATGGGCACTATTTGAATAGTTTTTGCAATCTTTATTTAGCCAATAATAAAAAAGCGGTACAAAATAATTTTAATCTTTTTTTATTTTCTAATTCAATAAAAAGGAACTAAACATGAAGCAAATTTTTGCGAGAAAACCTCTCAGTGTTTTGTTAGACGAAGTGAAAAGCGAGAACCGTCTGCGCCGCGTTCTTGGTCCGGTTGCGCTTACAAGCCTTGGCGTGGGCGCAATAATAGGAACAGGAATCTTTGTATTAACAGGAGTTGCAGCGCATGATAAAACAGGTCCTGCAATTGTTTTATCATTTGTCGTATCTGGAATAGCATGCGTGTTTGCGGCTTTATCCTATGCTGAATTTGCTTCGATGGTTCCGGTAGCCGGCTCTGCTTATACTTATGCCTACGCAACATTAGGAGAATTGTTTGCGTGGATCATCGGATGGGATTTAATTCTTGAATACGCGGTTGCATCGGCTACTGTTGCGCATGGATGGTCTCATTATTTCCAGGACTTTATTAGTATTATTGGAATTAAATTCGGGCATGTTGTATCAAATGCGCCGTTTGACTTTAATCCGGCGACAGGATTGCTTTCATCAACCGGCTCCGTACTCGACCTCCCGGCAATATTAATAACAGTGATTATTACTATAATTTTAGTAAAAGGAATTAAAGAAAGCGCAGGCTTCAACGCCGGTATTGTTATAACGAAATTAGCAATTGTGTTTTTAGTAATAATTGTCGGTGCATTTTATATAAACCCCGCGAACTGGCATCCATTCGCTCCATTTGGTTATTCGGGATTAAGTTTATTCGGAAGAACAATTTTAGGACAAACCGGACCTGGAGGCGCACCCGTCGGCGTTTTAGCGGGAGCGGCAATTATCTTCTTTGCGTACATCGGGTTTGATTCCGTTTCTACGCACTCTGAAGAAGCAAAAAATCCGAAGCGAGATGTCCCGATTGGAATTATTACATCTCTAATTCTTTGCACAGTATTATATATTGCAGTTTCAGGCGTGTTAACCGGAATGGTTGGATATAATAAAATAGATATCAATGCGCCGGTATCAAATGCATTTAAGCAGGTCGGATTAGTATGGGCGCAATTTCTTGTTTCGCTTGGAGCGGTGGCAGGTATTACATCGGTTCTTCTTGTTATGATGTTAAGCCAGGCAAGAATATTTTTAGCGATGGCAAGAGATGGACTGCTCCCGACAAAGTTCTTTGGCGACGTTCATGAAAAATATAGAACGCCCTGGAAGTCAACAATACTTACGGGAATTTTCGTTTCAATATTAGCAGGCTTTCTGCCTTTAAGAGTCTTAGCGGATTTAGTGAATATCGGTACTCTGTTTGCATTTGTAGTTGTTTGCGCCGCTGTTATAATTATGAGGAAGACGCATCCTGAGGCTGAACGTCCTTTTAGAGCGCCGCTTGTTCCGCTTGTGCCGATTCTTGGAATAATAACATGTACGGTACTTATGTTTTCACTTCCGGAAGAAAATTGGCTGCGTTTATTTGGATGGCTGGCTATCGGACTTGTAATTTATTTTACTTATGGAAGACATCACAGCATTATGAACAGGCTAATGAAAGAGGAAGAGGTCACTTCCGATGTAGGAAAAGTAAGCTAATTTTTAAAGGTGATTTCATATTTATTTGTATCGGATAAAACAAAATTATTTTTTAAGCATCTAAACGGTGCGTTCGTTTTAGGAACTTTATAGTTTATATTCTGAGAAAGGATTAGAAATGTATAACCCCAGTGTCCTTGACCTTGTTGCCAAAGGAGGTTATGTAATATTCATATTAATTATCTGCTCTTTGCTTTCGGTAAAAGTTATTATTGAAAAATTAATAACGTTCAAAGGCATTACTGAAAAAATAATAAGCGATTTTATGCATAATATTTATCGCAGCTTAAAGGCAAACGATTTGAACGATGCTTTGTACGTCTGTAAATCAAGTACATGGAACTGGTGGTTCTTAAAGGTTAAGTGCCCGCTTACTAATGTTGTCTCTTATATTCTTGAACAATCTAAAGAAACGAAAGACGATCTTGAGCAAGCGGCATATACACAGCTGGATAAAGAAATTGCAAAGCTTGAAAAAGGTCTCGGCATTCTTGCAACGCTTGGAAGCATATCTCCGTTTATTGGACTCTTCGGCACTGTGGTTGGAATAATCAAATCATTCAATGCTCTTTCTATCCAGGACAGTTCAAATTATACAATGGTAATGAGCGGAATTGCAGATGCGCTTATCGCAACCGCCGCCGGGCTTTTGGTCGCGGTGCCCGCAGTAATGTTCTACAATTATTTTATGAAGAGATTAAAGCTAAGCATGCCGCTTTACGACGAGGCTATTCAAAAGACGCTGCGTTACATTAAAATGCTGAAGTGAGAAGACAGCGATGAGAAGATACAAATTAGACGAAAAAGAATTTTCCGAAATTAATATTACTCCTTTTACCGACGTTATCCTGGTAGTTCTAATAATCTTTATGATAACAAGCCCGTTCTTAATTACAGGCGCAATGAAAGTAAAACTTCCGCAGTCATCTTCTGCGGAAACGACTGTAAGCAACAGCATCGAAGTCTACCTGAACGATCAGAACCAGATATTCTTAAATAATAAGCAGGTTGATATTACCCAGCTGCCGACTGATCTTCAAACCGAATTTATACAGAAGAACAACCGTGATGTTATTGTGAAGGCAGATAAGAATGCAATATACGGAAATGTAGTGCAGCTTCTTGACGCTTTGAAAAATGCGGGAGCCACCAAACTTCTAATGGCTACCATGAAAAAATAATTCATCTCTTGATGAATTATTTTTTACTTACCATTTTTACAGTTGATGAAAAAATTTTTATCCATCTTATCTGACTTTTTGCATTCTCTACGTGAAAAAGTGAAAAAGCTTTCGCTTAAGAATGCGGAGACTTTCATCTCGGATGCGAGAAAAAAACTTTTAATCATTTTGCGGAGGATAAAAAAATCACTTCGGAGATTAAAAAGCAAAGATTTTTCTCTCATCATTTCAGTTTTGATTCACGCCGTATTTATTTTAATTCTTTTATCATCGTTCAACTCGAGGCGGAAAACACCCGCGGAAAAATATGTTGAGATTGGATTCGGCGGAACGACCGAGTCAAATTCTCCCGGCTCACCAGGCGGAGGAATAGTTGAACAAAAGAAACTTAAAAATATTAAGCCTGAAATAAAGAAGGAAGAAATTAAAAAAAAGAAAAAAGAAGTTGAAGCCGAACCGAAAACCATTACAAGCCCGGTTGCCGAAGATACGGGAAAAATCTTAGCAACAAAAGAAGGAAATAGCGGCGGCGGAAATTCAAACGGGAAACCAGGAAGCGGCGGCACCGGGAACGGCGCCAACGGAAGCGGTCCGCCTAAAAAAGGAGTCATGGTTAATCAAGATATTTATTATGTAGCGGTTGATCTAATGCCGGTGCCCGTGGGAGGAATGAATAATCTAAAAGCAAGAGTTATTTATCCGCCGGCTGCGTCCGCGCATAATATTCACGGTACCGTTTACGTTCAAGCTTTTATTGATGAGTTAGGCATCGTAAGAAAAACTTCTCTCTTAAAAGGATTAGGCTACGGCTGCGACCAGGCGGCGATGAACGCAATTAGACAAACGAGATTTGAAGCGGGCGAGCTGCATGGTATCCCGGTAAAAGTGCAAATGACAATCCCGATTTATTTTTAGAAACGCCAATCTATTTGTTGTGAAGCATTGAACCTTTGCAAATTGCGAAGATAAAATTTTTACGAATGACAGGCTGACATTATTTCAAGACCAATTAAGAATTTTAGATAATCATTCCATTTAGTACTACGAGCATTTTAAGCTTTTGAACTGCTGAAATACTTTTTAGAATGACCCGCATAGGTTTTAGAAGGACTGAATGACTGTGAAAAATGATTGATTAGACTTTTAGAACGACCAAACTATGATTTAAAATCACTGATTGTTGTTTTAAAACGACTGATGTGACATGAAAAATCATTGATTGAACTTTTAAAATGACCAAAATGAGTTGTAAAATCACTAATTGAGGTTTTCAAACAACCGAATTGAGTTTTAAAAAGACTAAATAAGCCTGAAAAATGATCAATTTAGAGGATAGAGAGACATTAGATTCAGCAAAAACCTCTAAAATTAAAATATCATTTACCATTTCACATGTTCTATGTTTTTAATTTTTGTTTTACAAGCATTTCACCCGCCTTGCCGTCGGTCAGAGTTTGGTTCACGCCATTATCAATATTGCAGCTATCTAATTTTAATTATCAACATGGTGTTCTGATAAAAATCCTCTTTAGCGGCGTTATTCCCGCGGCAAAATATTATTCTTCGATTAATTTTTTGCCTTCAATTTTCATTACCCTGTCTTGGTAATCGATCAATTCGATCGCGTATTCGGATTCCATTAAAGGTGAAGAGATAATAAAGTCGGCGGAAGACCTGTTGTTTGCGATAGGGATATTATAAACGACGGCGATTCTTAATAAAGCTTTCACATCGGGATCGTGCGGCATAGGTGCGAGCGGATCCCAGAAGAAAATTAAGAAGTCGATGCCGCCTTCGGCTATTTTAGCTCCAACTTGCTGATCGCCCCCGAGCGGACCGCTTTTGAACTTATGGATATGAAGATTCAATTCACCCGCGATAATATGTCCGGTAGTTCCGGTAGCAAAGAGTTCATGCCGGGATAAAAGGTCTCTGTTGAATCTTGCCCACTCCAATAAATCCATTTTGCGGTTGTCATGAGCGATAAGAGCTATCCTTTTTTTCTTCTTCATTTTTATTTTTGTCTTAGACATTTAGAACCTCGGCTTTTCAAAAATTATTTATTTTTATCAGAATGATTTACGCGGCAGATTTTCTCCTGTGCCTTAAATATTCAGTTAATCCCGGCAGCATCGAGATAATAATTATCGCAACGATTACAACGGAAAAATTATTTTTAACGAATTCAATATTTCCGAAATAAAATCCAGCATAGACTAGAAGAGCCACCCAGGCGGCGGCGCCTATAATATTGTATAAAATAAATTTTGGATAAGTCATGCTGCCTATCCCTGCGACAAAGGGCGCAAACGTTCTTATTATAGGAATGAAGCGCGCAATAATAATAGTCTTACCGCCGTATCTTTCAAAGAATTTGTGAGTCCGGTCGAGATATTCTTTCTTAAAGAATCTGACTTTTTCCTGATGGAAAATCTTTGGTCCGATTATATGACCGATCCAATAATTAACCGTGTCGCCGGCAATCGCGGCTAATGCGAGAATAAGGAATAGATAATTTTCATTGAGGGAGCCTTTAGCGGCAAAAGTACCCGCTGCAAAAAGCAAAGAATCGCCAGGCAGAAACGGAGTTAGAACGAACCCGGTCTCCGCAAATATTACGGCAAATAAAATAGCATAAGTAATTGCGCCGTACTGAATGATGATCTCATTTAGATGAACATCAAGATGAAGAAAGAGGTCGACAACAGATTTAATAAATTCCATAAAATTATTTTCTGAATTTTAATTTGATTAAATATCTTCCACATAATCAAGATCAACGCCGTATGTTTCTCTAAGAAAATAAAGCGCCGTAAAAGCAATAACGAAAATTACGATGCCAACAGTTAAGGTTGAATAGATAATTCCCATTGGAGCGCGTAAAAAGTTAAATGCAAGAGTAATCGGAATAACAGAACCGCGGATAAAATTTGGAACGGTGGTGGTAACGGTAGCTCTAAGATTAGTTCCGAATTGTTCGGAAGCGGACATAACGAAGACTGCCCAGTAGCCGTTGGTAACGCCTATTAAAGTACAGATCCAATAAAATTCTACCGGACTCAAAGAATGAGTAAATAAATAAACAAGAGTTAACAGTCCGGTAAGCGCTACAAAAATAAAGACAGCTTTTTTCCTGCTTTTTAATATCTGGCTTAAATATCCGCTGGCAAAGTCTCCAATAGTTAATCCGAGATAAGAAAACAGGATTGCGTTGCCTGCTTTAATTGGACCGGTAACGCCGAGGGCTTTTGCAAATTCCGGCGAGAAAGTAATTAATATTCCGACTACGAACCAATTAGGCAGACCTATTAAAATTGAATTTAAATATCTAAAGAATCTATCTTTTGAAGTGAACAAACTAAGGAATTTACCTTTTTTAACGTTGGAAGTTTTCATAGCGTTATACATGCCGGATTCAAACAGGCTGATGCGCGTTATTAATAAAATTATTCCGAGCACTGCGCCGATTATGTATGCTGTCTGCCATGAAAAAACATCGCCTATGATGCCTCCTAAAATAGCGCCCATAACGCCGATGGTTGCTACCATTGTCGTTCCGTAGCCGCGCGTTTCTTTAGTCATTACTTCGCTGACGAGAGTGATAGCGGCGCCAAGCTCGCCTGCTAAGCCAACTCCGGCTAAGAATCTTAAGATCGAATACATTTCAATTGAAGAAACAAAAGCATTAAGAAAGTTTGCTACTGAATAGAGAAAGATAGAGCCGAATAGAACCGAGATGCGACCTTTTTTATCGCCCCAAATTCCCCAGATAATTCCGCCGATAAGCATTCCGCCCATTTGCATATTCAAAAGAAAAACACCGGCGTCGATCAGCTGGCTGCCGTGCATTCCCAGATACTTTAAGCTCGGGATACGGACTATTCCAAAAATTAAAAGATCATAGATGTCAACAAAGTATCCAAGCGCAGAAACAAGAACGGTAAGGTTAAAAACTTTCTTTGTTAATTCTTTTTTCTGATCGTTCATAGTATTATTCCTTCATGTTAATAATTATTTCCGATTAAGAATAAAGGTTCGGTCCGCACGAAATAGTTAAAGCTTAAGTTCAAAATAAATTAAGAAGATAAGTTATTGAAATCATTAAATTGATTTTCTTCTTGCCCATGCAAAGTGAATAATTTTTTCGAGAGTCTGTTCGTATGTAAAGCCTGCGGCTTCGGCAGAGCGCATAAAGCCGGCGCCTTCCGTAAGATCAGGATTTGGATTAACTTCAAGGACAAAAATTTCATTATCATTTGTTAAGCGCATGTCGACTCTTCCATAATCGCGGCATTCAAGTGTCTTGAAAGCTTCAAGCGCAATTTTTTTTACTTTCTGTTCAATATCTATCGGAAGCTTAGCAGGGCAGCTTGGAATAGTTTTATGATATGATTCATGCAGCGGGTCCCACTTTGCCTGATAGCTCACGATATTATAAAGATGGTCCGGCATTTCGCTGAAATCAATTTCGCTAATCGGTAGAGCTTCGGGATTTTTATCGCCGAAGACTGCGGCGTTAAGCTCCCTGCCTTCGATAAATTCTTCGACAAGCGCAGGCTGCTGAAAAGAATTGAAGATATAATTAATCCTTTTACCAAGCTGTTTATTGTTTTCAACTATAGAATCATTTTCAATGCCGACGCTGGCATCCTCAAAAGCAGGCTTTACAATTAAAGGAAATTTAAGATCATGTTTGAAATTTTTAGAAGTTTCTTTGGCGATTATAAAATTAGGTGTTTTGATTCCCTGGGCGTTTAGCAGTCGTTTTGCGAGAACTTTATTCTGGCAATTTGCAAGCGATAGCGGAGGAGCGCCGGTGTATGGAATTTCAAGAAGATCAAGGACACCAACCATGTTCATTTCGAGGCGAGAATTTTCTTTGTATAGTTCTATGAAATTGAAAATAACATCCGGCTTGTTATTTTTAGCATCGTTTAGCAGAATATTAATGTCGTCGCGAATGTTAAGGATGTAAGCGTCAAAACCGGAAGAACACAGCCTTTTAACCATCAGCTCATATTCTTCGACGGGAGTTAAGTTTTCGACTTCAAAATAAGGAATAAAATTCAGATCCTTTGTATCGTGCCCGTTTGCCTTAATATATAAATCAGGATTGGCTTCGTTAAATGCGACTGCAACTTTTAGTTTTCTTTTCATAATAAAATAAAAATAGGCAAAAAAAATTTTTGTACAAAATTTTTAGTGATTTATTCAAAATGATTATTTATCTTTTCAAATAAAAATCCCGGACTTATGAGCTTTTATCCACAACCGTATAAATATCAGTGCGGACCATTTGCGTTGAAATATGCGCTTGTTATGCTTGGTCGTTTTGAAAATGAAAGAGAGATCGGCAAGAAAGCCGGCAGTACATGGTGGTACGGCACAGACGAAATCGGTCTTGCAAAGGCAGCAAAAATTTTTGATTGTAAGATGAAATACTTCCGGCGAGAAACTCCGGACGAAGCGATTAAATCATTGAAGGACCATTTGAAGCAAGGTCTTCCGTGCATCTTAAGCGTTGACGGGTGGGAGCACTGGTTTACGGTAATCAACGAACAGCAGGATAAATTTATTGTTGTAGACAGCGGGCTTGATAAAGTAATAGTTATTCTAAGCGAGAACCAGCTTTTAAAGAGATGGAAATATATAGATGAAGAAACCGGCTACACCAGCTATGATGCATACGCACTAACTCCAAAGTTCAAGCCGACTACTAAAGCAAAATTCTCCCTGGAAAAAGCGCGCTACGTAATGCGCGACCGTAATAAACAATTGGCTGAAAAGTGGGATACGTATTTTAACGATCTAATTAATATTTGCAGACCGAGAACGCCGGTTTCAAAGAGAACGATTTCGTTGACTGAATTTCTCCGGCGGAATGAAAATATGATTGTAAAGCAAGTGGCTAACTGGCACGGCATTCCCACCTACCAGGAGCTGAAAAAGATTTTAACTAACATGCAATTCGTCGCCGAAGTTTATGATCTTGTAATTTACCATGAAGATCAGAAGAAAGCGCTGATTGATCTTGCGTCAATATTAATGATGTACGCTTGCGGTAAATATGGAATGGACCCAATTTATTAGAAATATTTAGGAGAAGTTATGGAAGGAATAATAGAACGAAATAGAAAAATCCTTGTCCGCGACACAGCGGCGCTTCTTTTAATCGATATACAGGAAAAGATTCTTGCCGTTATGAAAGAACCCGAGATGGTTGTAAGCAACTCGATTAAACTCATCAAAGGATTCAAAGTTTTGAACGTCCCGATTTTTTATACGGAGCAATATCCAAAAGGACTCGGCACCACGGCAGCGCCGCTTCTTGCAGAGCTTGAAGGATTGAACGCAATTCAGAAGATGAGCTTTAGCTGCTTCGGCGCCGGGAATTTTTTTACAAGGCTAAAGGATAATAAAGTTACGCAGGTAGTTGTTGCCGGGATTGAATCGCACGTTTGCGTGCAGCAAACTGTTTTGGATTTAATTGCGAGCGGCTTCCAGGTAAACGTTGCCGCCGATGCTGTCAGTTCAAGGAAAGAGCCGGATTATAAATTTGCGCTAAAGAGAATGAGTGCGCACGGCGCGGAAGTTACAACGACTGAGGCAATATTATTTGAACTCCTTACTTCCAGCGATACCGAAGAGTTTAAAGAAATTTCTGCAATAATACGATAATTAAGAAAGAGCAAGTAAAAGAGAAATGCTCTTTATTTTATGGAGAAGAAAACGGAAACTACAAGACATCGAAGAGACAAGCTTCTCGATGGGGTAATAAAAAATTTTTTTTCACCCGGAGAGATAAAAAAATTTAACAGGGATTTTCTGTCAAATAGCCGAACCACAGGAAAAACCAGTTTATCAAAATCCTCACTGCAAAAAAATAAAGAGATCGCCAAACAGGCTGAGATTGATTTACTTATCACTTTTGCTGAAGGGAAACTTGAAAAGCCAAAGTATCTGGAATTCTTACTTCAACTCGGACAGTATACTGTTACGGCTGGTATAAATGACCATGCATATTATATCCTTGAAAATATAATCACTGAAACAAAAGGAAAAGCTGACTTTGAAAAAATCTATGCAGACGCTGCGCTGGCAACTGGAGAAATGTACAGTAGTCAAGCCTTATGGAAACAGTGCATTAAATATATCAGAATATCAAACAGGATATATAAAAAGATTAATGATCTAAAAGGATTAGTCCGTTCGCAAAATCTTGTTGGAGCTGTATATTTAGAAAAAGGAGAAATTATAAAGTCAAGATATTATTTCAAAAAAGGATTGGAAGCCGCTCATACTTTAAAAGACTATGAGCTTATGGGAATAAGTGAAGTCAATATTGCGATTACTTTTGCTTATCAAAATATTTATACTTCCTCTCTAGACTATTTTAAAAAAGCTCTAATTAACTTTGAAAAGATTGAAAACCTTAAGCAAGTTGCTAATTCATATAACAACTTGGGATTACTTTATTCTAAAATAAATAAACCACAAGAGGCTATTGTTGAATATGATCGTTGCGCTGCTCTCGCCAGAAAAATAAATTTTAGTCAAATGTTAGCTGTTGCGTACAATAATAAAGCTTTTCTTCTAATAAAGCTAAAAGATTTTAATCTAGCTGAATCACTTGCTGAAGAAGCGTTAGAAATCAGTAACAGAATCAATTCTAAGATTAATATTGCTGATATTTATTGTCTAAAAGGTATTATTCAAAGAAATTATAAAAACTATGCTTTAGCCGAAGATTATTTTTACACAAGTGTTAGAATTTGCAGAGAAATTAGGGATGATACACATGAGATTCAGGCTGAGTATGAGCTTGCTAAATTATACATGGAAAAAGGTCAGCTATCTGAAAGCAGAAAACATTTTCTTATCGCTCTAAAATATTATAAAAAAATTAAAGCAAGAAAACAGATTAAAGAGATAGAAAAATTACTTCCTTCATTAAGGAAACGAACAAGTAAACAAAAATTTAATTGTTAAAAGAGAAATACAGACACTCTTTGTTTTATGGAGAAGAAAACGGAAATAACGAAGCATCGAAGAGATAAGCTTCTTGACGGGATATTAAAAAAATTTTTCACACCCGGTGAGATAGAAAAATTTAACAGGAGATTACTGTCGGCGAAGCAAACTTCCAGCAGAGTAAAACTTTCCAAAGCGGCTTCGCAGAAAGAGAAAGAAACCTATAAGCATTCTGAAATAGATTTGCTGCTTACTTACGCCCAGAAAATATTTGAGAAGCCAAAGTATCTGGAGTTCTTACTGCAGCTCGGGAAGTATTGCGTAACAACCGGCAATCATAATCAAGCGCTGTTCATTCTTGAAAATACGCTTAATGAAACAAAGGGAAAAACCTGCTTTGAAAAAATTCATGCAGACGCTTCTCTGGCGATTGGAGAAATGTACAGCAGACAAAGTTTATGGAAATTAAGTATCCAATACATAAGGAAGGCGAGAATTTTATACCAGAAAATAAATGATATATTGGGCTGTGCTAATACGGAAAATTTATTTGGCGCAATTTATATAGAGAGGGGAGATTTTCTTAGGTCAATTAATTATTTCGAAAAAGCACTTTCAATTGCAGAACCGCTTAGAAATTTGGAATTTATTGGAAAAGTAGAACATAACATTGGCATCACAAATACTAATTGTGGAAATTATGACACAGCTTTGACCTATTATAAAAGAGCACTCGTTAGTTTTAAAAATGTAGGTAATATACGAGAATTGGCAAATGTATACCTTGATATTTCTGCATTATATGTTCAAATGGGTTTGTATGAAAGAGCTTTAAAAGAATTAGAAATGGGGAAAAATTTAGCTAAGACAATAAACTTCAAACAGGCATTAGGTAGCAGTTATGCTTGGAAAGCATTTCTTTTAGTAAAATTAAAAGATTTTAATCTCGCAGAAACAATCGCAGATGAAGCGCTTGAGATCTACAATAAGATAAATTCTAAGATAGGAATAGCAGACATATATAAGATAAAAGGAATAATTCAAAGAAATCTTAAAAACTATTTTCTCGCAGAGCATTATTTACTAACCAGTTTAAGAATAAATAAAGAGATTAAAAATGAGTGGAATGGAGCTGAAGCAGAATATGAACTCGGGGTTTTGTATTTAGAAAAAGAAAAACTTTCGGAAGGTAAAAAGCATTTTCTTATCGCATTAAAGTACTTCAAAAAAGTTAAAGCAAAAAAAGAGATTGAAGAAATAGAAAGACAGCTTAAAAATATTTTTGCTTTTTAGAATTTCACTTTCCGCACCGCTCCACAAAATTATTTTTTCAAAGAACATCTTACCTTAACTTCACCGGCAAATTAACTTTGTTTTTAGGACAATTTTAATTATTTATCGCATGGAAAATATTTAATTAAAATGTTTAGAACTCTCTTTACTACATTAAGGGCGAAGATACTTACCGGTTATATCGTCGTTATCTTGATCATGATATGCGTAATGATCTGGAGCTTGTACAACTTTAACCGCCTTAATGAATCGTTCAGATCGATCATCGTTCAAAATTATTCAAGTATTGTCGCCGCGGATAATATGGTTAGGTCGCTAGACGATCAGACCAACGCGCTCTTTTTGATAATCGACAAAGAAGATCCGCACCGCGGCGGAAAGCTCTTTGACGATGCCAAACAGGATTTTTTCTTCTGGTTTGAGAAAGCCAGAGAAGCGGCTTACACGCCCGATCAATTAAATTTCTTGGACAGCCTCAATGTTCAATACAGAATTTTCCTTGATGAGATAAGCTCGGTTGTAAATAACACTGTTATTTATAATAATATGACTGAAAAGAATCAGTACGTGCAGGCGATCAATCTTATCTCAAATATTAAAGCAAAATGCTATCACATATTTGAAACCAACCACAATTTTATAAGCCGCGCCGATGAGCGTGTCCAATCGATTACAAGAATTGCGGCATTCACAATGTTGTTTCTTGCAATACTTGGGACGGTAGTAAGCCTCGTGTTCAGTACTAGGTTTTCGCAGTTTATAGTAAAACCTGTAAAAGATTTAACAAGATCGGTCAAGTATGTTGCAGCAGGGAATTTTGATCAAGAGATTCAAACAGATGACTCGGATGAGATCGGCATTTTAGCAGATGAATTTAACAGCATGGTCGGCAAGCTTAAAAAATACGAAGAGCTTAACATCAACAAGATTCTTTATGAGAAAAGAAAATCCGATGTGATTGTTGAAAGCATAAATGATCCGGTTCTAATGGTAGACAGCAACATGGAAATTCTTCTTGCCAACAAAGCGTTCCATGAAGATTTCGGAAATCTAAAAAAAGGAAAATCTTTTTTAAATGATGTAATAAAAGATGAAAAAGTTTTTAACGAGATAAAAAAGTATCTTTCATCGCCGCCGCCTTCAAACCCGGATGATAACGAGAATGTTTTTAGGATTATCGATACCAACGGAAGAGTAAGATTTTATAAGACGAGGTATTCGCCGATCAGCTTGCCTGAAAATGATATTAATGCAGCGCTGATTGTGTTCAGCGATATTACAAAATACGAGGAACTCGACAGATTAAAATCGGAATTCGTCGCTAAAATTTCCCACGAGCTTAAAACTCCATTAACTTCAATGGGAATGGCAATCGGAATTCTTGACGACGGCGTAGTCGGCGAGCTTGCGTCAAAGCAGAAGGAACTTATCTTCTCAATGAAAGAGGATTACGACAGGCTGAACCGAATGGTAAAAGAAATATTAGAATTATCGAGAATCGAGTCCGGCGGCATCCAGCTTAATTTTGAAAGGCTTGCTGTTAATCCATTAATAGAAGAATGTATAAAGTCATTTTCTCTTCAGTGCCAGGAAAAGAAAATATCCCTTAATTATTCTTTTGAGGAAATATTGCCTGAAATTTCCGCTGATCACGATTATCTTACGAGAGCAATTGGAAACTTTATCGGGAACTCAATTAAGTTTACGGATAAAGGCGGCGAAATAAACGTGAACGCAAAGTCAAACAACGGCAGTGTAATAATAACAATATTAGACACAGGCAGCGGAATAAGCCCCGAATACATCGATAAAATTTTCGATAAATTTGTCCAGGTAAGCGGAAGCAGACCCGGAAGCGTCGGCTTGGGTTTAACAATTGCGAAAGAAATAATTGAACTTCACAAAGGCTCGATAAATGTTTCCAGCAAGCCTGGCAAGGGCAGCAAATTTGAAATCATTTTACCGGCTGAGAAAAATGGATAGAAGCAAAGTTCTTGTTGTAGATGATGAAATAAATATTTTAAAAGTAATCGAACTGTCGTTAAGCTCGCAGAATTTTCTGCCGGAAATTTTCAGCAGCCCGGTAGAAGCTTTAAAGAGGGCGCAGGAAATTTATTTTGATATCGCTTTTGTCGATCTTAAGATGGAGCCGATTGACGGGCTTCAGGTTTTGTCACAGCTGAAAAATATTTCGCCGGATACAACAGTCGTGCTGATGACAGCTCACGGCTCAATAGAAACAGCCGTAGAAGCTATCAAAGGCGGCGCTTACGATTATATAACCAAGCCGTTTACCCACAAAGAATTTATTCATCTCGCTGAAAAAGTTTTTGAGCATCATACCCTGCTGAAAGAAATAAAAGGCTTGCGCGCTCAGATTGAAGAATCATTCGACAGCGGCGAAATTATATCGAACAATTTTCAAATGCGTGAAATATTAAAACTAAGCAAAGATATTGCTGACAGCGATATTTCAGTTCTGATCGAAGGTGAAAGCGGAACCGGAAAAGAAATACTTGCAAGATTCATTCATCAAAACAGCAAAAGAAATTCAAATGCATTCATTACCGTAAATTGCGCAGCGATCCCGGAAAGCCTTTTTGAAAGCGAAGTGTTCGGTCATATTAAAGGCTCATACACAGGCGCTACAAAAGATAGAATAGGCAGATTTGAAATGGCCGATCAGGGAAGCGTTTTCCTTGATGAAGTTGGTGAAGTCTCAAAGCCGATGCAGGTAAAGCTTCTTCGCTTTCTTCAAAGTATGGAATTTGAGCGCGTCGGTGAAAGCATAACAAGAAAAGTTAATGTAAGAATAATCGCCGCAACAAATAGAAATATCGATGAAGATATTAAGAACGGAGATTTTAGAGAAGATTTTTATTATAGATTAAGCGGCATAAGAATTAAGCTTCCGCCTTTGCGCGAGCGAAAGGAAGACATCCCTCTGCTGGTTGAATACTTCATAAAAAAATATTCTTCTGAAACAGAAATTATTGTTCCCGCGGAGGTAATTAAGATTTTAAGTGAATATTCCTGGCCGGGCAACATTCGCGAGCTTGAAAACGTAATTAATCGTGCGATAGTTTTAGCAAAGGACCGCTTAATCAAACCGGAATATCTACCCGCTGAAATCTACCGTGGAAACAACATTGAGTTAAGTTCAGCGCCGCCAAGCCTCAACGAAATCGAAAAGAATTATATTATAGAGATCTTAAAAAAATACGATAACCCTAAAGACGCAGCTCGCATTCTCGGAATATCGTTAACCACTCTTTGGCGAAAAAGAAAAGAATATAAAATCTGAAGAAATTCTCTTTCAAAGTGAAATATTCTTTAAAAAGCTCATTTCAATTTGAAATTAAAAAAGCATAAAAAAATATAGAGTTAAAAAAAGTATTTCATTTTGAAAGAAAATTAATTTATTTTGGTCGGGCGAATTCAAAACATGCTATTAACTGCGTTAAATTCGTAACAATTCAGAGAAAAATTCTTTGACACAAAAGCTAACTCTGCGGCACAACTTTTGAAAATTAATAAACGTTATTTAATTAACAAACAATAAACAAAATATAATGGAGACAAATCACCCATGAAACAATCTATTTTTATCACAGTTCTCACCGTGGTTGCATTCGGAATTGCACTGGCGATATACAATCTTGTATTTGGTAACCCTGCCAACTTCGTTGACGGCGTAGGACGTACAAACCCTCAAGGTAACTTGCTGGGAACTATTTATACCGGAGGTCCACTGGTAGTTTTATTAGTTATGTTATCCTTAATGGACGTAGCTATAATTTTTGAAAGAATTCTTACTTTGAAAAAAGCCGGCGGCAAAAGAGCCATCCCGAATTTCTTTAAAGATATTATCAGCTCGCTGGAAAGCGGCGATTACGATGCAGCTATTGAAGCTTGTGATAAACAAAGAGGTTCTGTAGCAAATGTTATTAAGGCTTCGCTTTTAAGATATAAAGAATTAAGCGCTCACGGAAAGTCTGTTGATGCGGAAAAACAATTAGTAGAAGTTCAAAGAGCAGTAGAAGAAGCTTCTATGCTCGAAACCCCTATCTTGGAAAAGAACTTAATTACGCTTTCCACTATTGCTTCTATTGCAACAATGGTTGGACTTTTAGGAACGGTTATCGGTATGATCAGAGCATTCTCTGCAATGGCAAGAGCGGGAGCTCCTGACGCTATTCAGCTTGCTACCGGTATTTCCGAAGCTCTTATCAATACGGCAGGCGGTCTTATTACCGCTATTATGGGCATCGTAGCTTATAACTTTTTCGTAAACAAAGTAGATAACTTTACCTACATGGTAGATGAAGCAAGCTACAATGTTATCCAAATTCTAAAATCGAAATAATGAGGCGCAATTATGCCAAAGATAAAAAAAGCGCGGCTTCCAGTAAGAATTGATATGACTCCAATGGTTGACGTTGCCTTTCTATTATTAACGTTCTTCATGCTTACGACTCAATTTTCGCCTGCTGAAACCGTGAAGATAGAAGTTCCGGATTCTCATTCGGCTTTTAAAGTTCCCGATTCAGACGTTATGACGATTTTTGTCGACAAAGATGCGAACATTTATATGGGTGTCGACGGTCAGGCATTGATGGCAAGGTTATTCGGGCAGGAAGCAAAACTTAAAAGAATGGTCCAGATAAAAATAGAAAATCTTGCCGACCTTCTTATCCAGGCTCGTATTAGCAATCCTAAGCTTAGAACGGTTATCAAAGGAGACGTTAATGCAGATTACGGAGTTATTGAAGACATAATGAACGTTCTGCAAAAAACTCAGATAACAAGATTTGCAATGATAACTAATCTTGATACAAAATAATTAAAGGAAAGGAAATTAAATATGAGTGGAGCAGATGTAGGCGGCGGAAGAGAAAAGAAATCAAGAGGACATAAAAAGAAGAAAAAAAGAGCTGGTGTTCGTGTAGACATGACGCCAATGGTTGACGTGGCTTTCCTTTTGTTAACGTTCTTCATGCTTACTACCGTTATGAGAAAACAACAAACGCTGGAGATAAATTTACCTCCGGACGCTAAAACAAAAGTCGAAATAGCTCAGTCTAATCTTATGACTGTCTATGTAGACGAAAATAATAAAGTATATTACGCAAGTGGAACTGATAAACCGCAGTCCATCGAATTCAAAGGATTAGAGGATTTCTTCGTTAAGCAGTTAGCGCAAAATCCCAAATTAGTTATCCTGTTAAAGTTCGATAGAAAAAGTAAGTATCACATGATGGTCGATGTAATTGATCAACTTAATCTTGCGAAGCTTCAGCGGTTTTCAATTGCACCTATGACCGATGCAGATAAACAAGCACTGTCTAAGGCATCTTAGAAAGCGAGGATAAAAAAATGACTAATAACACAATTGCAATAGACAAGACGGAATACGGTGCCTTCGAGCTAAAGCGGTTATACCCGAAAAATTTTAGTATCGGGTTTACCATCGCTGTAGTTATCCATGCCCTTCTGATAGGTACATATATTTTCATCCAGTCTATTTCTAAAGATGATGAAAATAATATTGCAACCGTTAGAATTTTGAAGTACACTGATCTTGGACCTCCCCCATCTTTGAATGATCAAACACAACAGCAGCTTGCAGTTTCTGCGCCTGCAATTAAGCCAAACATTGGTACGCCGGTTCCGGTTCCGGATGCCGAAGCACCAAAGGAACAGACAATTGCGACGCAGCAGCAAATGAGCCAGGTTTCTTCACCTGTTGGAGAAGGCACGGGCGGCGGTAATGTAAAAATTACCCAGGACTTAAAAGTCGATGCTCCGACTGATCAAACCCCCGACATTAATGCATTTGTCGCTGTAGAAAAAGAACCGCAGCCTGTAGTTACTGCACAGCCGGAATATCCCGACTTAGCTAAAAGAGCCGGTATTGAAGGTACTGTGTATGTAAAAATATTGGTAAGCAAAGAAGGCAAACCAATAAAGGCTGTCGTTATTAAGAGTGACTCTGAAGTATTCAATCAACCTGCTATAAATGCTGCAATGAAATTTGTATTCACGCCGGCAATACAGCATAAATCACCGGTTATGGTGTGGGTTGTAGTTCCATTTAGATTCAAACTTAATCAATGACAAAATAAAATGATCTGGATGAAATATCTTGCATACGTAGTAGCGTCAATATTTATAATGCTCGGCGCCGCTATCCTTGCAGGATATTTCATAACAGAAAATGTTCCTTCACAATTTAGAATTATGATGGGCATTGTTTTAATTCTTTACGGGCTTTTTAGAATTGTCATTACTTATTCTAAAAGAAACAACACGATAGATGAAAACTAAATTCCTTCATATTGCGCCATTACTTCTTTTTATTTTTACGATTTTTTTCGGCTGCCAGCAAAACAATATTACTCCTACAAGCGGCAATCTTACAGCAGGAGTGGATGAGGGAATTTATCATGTTGTCTATAAAGAAAAAATTGCGTTTGATTCGTTGTATAAAAATTCTAAAATCCAGCTTAAAAAATTAAATCCATATGAAGGTATTGCCGGAGTTTTGAACGGCAATTACAAGGTGTTTATCAGTACAATGGGGTTGAACAGCAAGCAGCAAGATTTTATAGACAGCAACAAAATAGATTTTAGAATATTTAAATTTTGTTATGATGCTGTTGCTGTTATCGCACCTAAAAACAGCAGCCTGCAAAATATTAGAATAGATGAACTGCAAAATTTATTGTTGGGCAAAGCTAATAATTTCAGGGTCGTAATGCCGCAGACAAATACCGGGACATATCAATATGTTCTGGAGAATATTTTAAAAGGACAAGTTCCTAAGAATGCGGATATAGTTCCTACCGACAGCGCTGTTTTTGAAAAAATAAAATCGGGTAGTGATCTAATCGGGCTACTAAGTTTTAACACAGTTCAAGATTCATCTAAAATAAAGTTTTTAAAAGTTGGCGAGTTCGATCAGAGTAAATTGGACGATAGTTACTATGAACCGCATCCGGGTCTTGTGTTAAAAGATTATTATCCTTTTAAACAAACAGTTTACGTTTTCCTAAGTGAAAAGGGAATAACTGTTGCGTCAGGGTTTACTACATTTTTGACAAGCTACGAAGGGCAGAAGATTGCTCTCAGTCAAAATTTAGCTCCGGCAGCTGTTCCTGTAAAAATTAATGAAAATCAATAATATGGACTACAATATGAAATCAATTACCCTAATTTCAATTTTTATAATAGCAGCAAGTTTAACCTTCGCGCAGCAAAAATATAATGAGGCTTCAAATTATATTCAGAACAAGCAATACGATAAAGCTCTTGCAATAGCTCAGGATTATCTTAAACATGATTCTTCCGACATCGCTATAAAAATATTAGTCGACCTAACAACTAACGACGCGAATAATCCAAGAGTTTATGAAACGCTTGGAGATGCGTATTACAAGATGGGCGTAATGGAATTATCGATCAGCGATTATGAAAAAGCAGAGAGCCTCGATTCGTTGAATGCGCCGTTGAAATTTAAAACCGCAAAAGCTCTTGAAAAGCAGCAGAGCTATACAGATGCAGCTAATAAATATTTGCAAGTGCTGGCTTTGGATTCAACTTATGCGCCTGCTTATTATTCTCTCGGAACTTTGCTTTATTATGCCAAGCAATATCCAAACGCATCTTATTATCTAACAAAGTATATAAAACTTGACCCTAAGAAATACGACGCTTATTTCTTTGCAGCAAGATCGCTTTTCTTAATGTCGAATTTTGCCAACGCTGCCGAAGTGTCTCAAGAAGGTTTAAAAGTTTTCCCTAATGATGTTAAACTAGAAAAGCTTGAAGAAATGTCCCTTACATTTAGTAATAAATTTAGCGAGGCTGCCGCAATGATTAATATTGTGCCGGACTCAATGTTTACCGGCAATGAATATTCTCAGATGGGTCAGCAATTCAAATACGGGCATCAAGATTCCGTTGCAATTATTCTAATGGGAAAAGCAATTGCTAAAGATCCATCGCTGGCTGAGCTGAACCAGGAAATTGCAAACATGTATTTAAGCAGCGGCAAATATGATTCTGCTATTGTGTATTACAACAAAAGAATTTTAAGCGATACATCTTCCGTCAGTTCATATGTGAATAAATCTCTTTGTTATCTTCAGCTTCAAAATTTTGACAGCGCAAAAGTGGCTTTGCAAAAAGCTCTCGTGATCAAAGACGATTATAAGCCTGCATTAATATGGCTTGCGAGAACAGACCAATATATGAAAAATAACGATGACGCTGCGGATGTTTATAACAAAATTCTTAAACTCGACGAGGGCAAAGAAGATTCCAATAAAGTTGAAGTTTCGGAAGCATACGGATTTTTTGGCTACACAAACCTGGTTAAGAAAAAATATAAAGAAGCGATCGAGAGCCTGAAATCTGCTATTAATTATAGTCCGGATAATGCTCAATATCATTTGTGGCTTGCGCAGGCTTATGCATTTGCAGGAAATAAAGTTGAAGCAGCTAAAGAATATAAACAGGTTCTTTCTATTGATCCGAACAACGCTGATGCAAAAAGAGGCTTGAAGCTTCTCAGTCTTTGATAAATTAAAATTATCAAAAAGATGAAAAATATTTTACGAAATTATTTTGCGCTGCCCTGGGTAAAGGTTTTAATTTGGCTTGCAATTATTATTGCCGGTCTATTTATTATTGCCGCAATCGCAAACTTTTTAACAGTAGTTGTTTTTCACTTTTAGTTTTTACTTTTCTTAAATTGAACGGAGTTTATTTATTAGTAAACTCCGTTTATTATTTTAAATTTTCACAGCGCTTCTAAAACAATTAACATTCAAAGGAATTTTCTTATCTTTGGTAAAAACAAAATCAAATTAATTCTGGTTATTAATGGAACTTTTCGATTCGAAATATTTTTTTTACAGCGATAATAAGCTTTACTGCGAGGAAATCCCTGTCGATGACATACTTGCACAGACAGGAACGCCGGCTTACATCTACAGTAAGAAATTCTTTGTTGATACTTTTAAAGAGCTTGATTCTTCGCTGCAAAATATAAAGCACACGGTTTTCTATGCTGTAAAATCAAATTTTAATTTAAGCGTCATTAAAACTTTTTCCGATCTCGGCAGCGGAGTCGACGTCAATTCCGAAGGCGAACTTTACCGGGTAATGAAATTGGGAATCAATCCTAAAAAAATAATTCTATCCGGCGTAGGCAAAACAGCAAATGAAATAAAGCTTGCGTTAGAAACTAATTTATTGATGATAAAAGCTGAATCGGAAGAAGAGCTGGTATTAATCAATGAAGTTGCAAAAGATATGAATGTAATTGCGCCCGTTGCAATTAGGGTGAACCCTGATGTTGATGCGAAGACTCATCCGTATATTTCTACCGGTCTTGCCGAGAATAAGTTCGGGATTGATGTCTCGGCGGCGTTTAAATTTTATCTTCAAAAAGAAAAATTCGGAAACATTGAGTTTACCGGAATTGATATGCACATAGGATCTCAAATAACAACTGTAGAACCATTCGTATCGGCAGTTGAGAAAATGGCGGAAGTCTTTTTGAAATTAAAATCCGCAGGTCTAACTCTTAAGCACTTCGATCTCGGCGGCGGAATTGGAGTTGTATATCATCATGAAAAAACTTTTTCGGTTAAAGAATATGCGGATGCGCTGATCCCT
This sequence comes from Bacteroidota bacterium, assembly GCA_021824565.1. Taxonomy (GTDB): domain Bacteria; phylum Bacteroidota; class Ignavibacteria; order Ignavibacteriales; family Ignavibacteriaceae; genus FEN-1297. The sequence goes on from JAKAKL010000109.1 coordinate 22,739, forward strand.
ATTCTGAAAAAATTAGATTGTGAAATTTTTATAGAGCCGGGAAGATTTATGACAGCGAATGGAGGAATTCTTGCCGCCCAAGTACAATACTCGAAAAAAAATCACGATAAGAATTTTATTATTGTCGATGCCGGCATGAATGATTTAATAAGACCGAGCATATACGCTGCTTATCATCATATTCAACCTCTGGAGATTAATCCGGGTAGGAAAGAAATTATTGCCGATGTCGTTGGTCCTGTTTGCGAAAGCGGCGACTTTCTCGGGAAGGCAAGAAACATTAGTGAACTCAAACGCGGCGATTATCTGGTTGTTATGTCTGCCGGCTCTTACGGCATGACTATGGCGTCAAACTATAATGCGAGAAGACGACCGCCGGAAATTTTAGTCGACGGCAATAATTTTCAAATTGTAAGAAGCCGCGAAACTTTTGAACATATTTTATATGACGAAAATTTTTAAGGAGCAAAATGAAAAAGATATTTATTTATTCCGCTGCTTTTTTGCCAATAGTTTTTCTATTTACATTAAACGGCTGTCTCATATTTAATAGAATAGATTATGAAGTTCACCTTGAAACGCCGGAGAAAGGCTATGCTATAATTACAGCGTACGACATGCGCTCGAACGCAGAGACAAATGAGGATTTTGAAAAAGACACAACGAATCTTTTTTCATACATGTTGAAGAGCAAAGAGTTTGCAGACCAGCAGAAAGAACAAGGCAAAGATATTTACTCAAGAAAACTTTTTGTTAAGGATAACATGCTTATCGGACAGGCTGAATACCGCTTCGACAGCGTTGCCGCAGTTGAAAATATTAAGTACGAGGAAGGCTTTCATTATTTAAATCTTGCGCTTGACGACAGCGTTATTTCAACCAACGGCGTGATTGTTAAATCAAAAGACTTTAAAAGAATCCTGTGGGGAAAAGACATTAAGATTTTAAAATTTGAAATGTTCAGCGAATCTTTTGAAGGCAATCCATACAGACCGCTTGCTCAGCTTTATAAAAAGCGACAGTAAGTTGACAGCATCAATGTATGTTGAAGTAGTTTTTCCATTACCGTTTAGAAATTCTTTTACTTATTCGGTTCCGGCAGAATTAGAAGGCTTAACGAGATTTGGCGTAAGGGTACTTGCGCCATTCGGCAAAAGACTTTTAACAGGATTCGTTATAGGAACTCCGGCTAAAACCAGCGTTGAAGAAAAAATCAAACCCATTCTCGACGTGCTCGATTCCGAGCCTATCTTTTCCAAAAATATTTTAGAATTTTATCAATGGTTGTCTGAATATTATTTATCCTCGCTCGGCGAAGCAATGAAGCTTGCAGTACCTTACGGCACCGATATAGAATCAAAAAAGAAAATTATTCCTGATAAGGAAGTATGCGCTAAACTTTTAATAGAAGAAAAAAAGAAAGATTCTGTCCGATCAAAAATATTACAGGCATTATCCGACCGTGAAGAAGTTAGCTTTAGTTATCTACAAAAAGAAAGCGGCAGGAAAAATATTTATTCGACGATAAATTCATTACAGAAAAACGGCGCCGTAAATATCATTGATGAAATTGAAGAAGCAAAGGTAAAAGTAAAAACTGCAAAATATGTGAAGCTTGCAAAAAGTGTAAACGAAATATATTCACACCTTCCCGAGCTTGACAGCCGCTCGCACAAACAGGTAAAAATTTTACTTGAGTTGATAGCAAATAAACAAAAAGGAATTCCCGCCGCCGATCTTCTAAAAAAAACAGAGGCATCGCAAACGTCCCTTCAGTCGCTTGCTGAAAAGGGCTTGATTTCAATATCGGAAGAAGAGGTCGAGAGAAAATATTTTGAAAATTATAATGAAGAGCACATCGAGTTAGTTCCCACCGAGGATCAAAAAAAAGTTTTAGATCAAGTATCCGGCGACCTGCTTGATGGAATTTTCAAAACTTATCTGCTTCACGGCGTTACGGGCAGCGGGAAAACTCAAGTGTACATTGAGCTTATTAAGAAAGCTCTTTCAGTAAAAAAAACTGCTTTGATACTTGTGCCGGAAATTTCCTTAACACCGCAGATGACCTCAAGGCTTTATAATAATTTCGGCGAGACAGTTTCAGTTATCCACAGCAGAATGTCGCTCGGCGAAAGGTACGATTCGTGGAGAAAAATCTTAAAAGGAAAATCTAAAGTTGTAATCGGCGCGCGCTCGGCTTTATTTGCTCCGCTTCAAAACATCGGTTTAATTGTTGTCGATGAAGAGCATGATGCGAGCTACAAGCAATTTGAATCGGCGCCGAAATATAACGCAAGAGACAGCGCGATTATTCTCGGAAGCATTGTAAAGTGTCCTGTGCTGCTTGGCTCTGCGACGCCGTCTATCGAAAGCATGTACAATGCGCAGCAGAAAAAGTACAAACTGCTGGAGCTTCCTAAAAGAATCGACGGAGCGACTCTGCCTGATATTTCTCTTGTCAACATTTCAATTGAAAGAAAAAGGAAGAAAATGGAAAATGTTTTTTCCAATATTCTTCTTGATAAGATTGAAGACCGGATAAAAAAGAAAGAAGGAATAATAATCCTTCAAAACCGGCGCGGCTTTTCAACTCAGATTTATTGTGAAGACTGCGGCGAGATAGAAACATGCGATAACTGCTCCGTGCCGATGGTATTCCATATAAATAAAAATATTCTGGAATGCCATTACTGCGGGCTAATAAAAAAAGTTTCCAACGCATGCACCAACTGCGGCTCGCTTTCTATTAAATATTTTGGAACCGGCACTGAGCGGGTTGAAGACGAGCTTTCGTTTTATTTCCCTGGCGCTTCAATAAAAAGAATTGATTCCGATTCCATGTCGAAAAAATCTTCTCTCAGCAAAACACTTTTAGATTTCGGCAGGGGAAACATAGATATTCTCGTCGGGACACAGATGGTGTCAAAAGGATTGGACTTTCCCCGGCTCACTTTAGTCGGCGTCATCTCCGCAGAAACAACTTTATGGCTCCCGGATTTCCGCGCCGATGAAAGAACATTTCAATTGCTCACTCAGGTTGCGGGAAGAGCCGGCAGAAGCAAAGTTAAAGGCGAAGTGATTATACAAACCCAGAATGAAAATTATTTTACGCTTCAAAAAGTTTTGATGAATGATTATGCCGGCTTTTATCAAAAAGAATTAATTGATAGAACTAATGCAGGCTATCCTCCTTTCTCAAGGCTTTGCCTGATTGAAACCAAAGATCCAAAAGAAGAAAAAGCTAAAGGCGCGATTACTGATTTTTATAAAGAACTGATCAACTATAAAAAATGGCTGACAATATCCAACCCGACAACGGCAGTAATAGCAAGGCTGAAAGGGAATTATAGGTTCCATATACTTGTAAAAAGTTTTAAGGAAAAAGATCCCGGCGCGTCAATTATGAGGAAAGCTATTCTAAATTCTTATGCAGAGTTTAACAGGAAGTCGCGGTATAGAGATGTAAAATTAATTTATGACGTTGATCCCCAAAGCATATTTTAATTAAACTAAAAAAATCATTGAAAATGATAGTGTCTTCCTTACTTGAAATTCTTCGGTAAGGAAGACACAAATAGAAATATTATCCGCGGAAGAAGCCGAGGAACGGAACGGCATTAGTTAATAAGAAAAGTAAAAATCCTCCGATTATCCAGATGCCGAAAACAACCGCAGCATAAGCTCCAGTGTTCTTTGACTTAAACATTTTCGCCAGCCCGATTGCTAAGACAATATAAGCCCAGATAGAAACAACGTCGAGCTTTGAAAGAATAAATCCGATAAATGTTGCACGGTCAGAATCGAGAAATGCCGCAACACTCGTATCGCCAAGCATCCTGCCGAATAAAAAAGCAAGGATTGTAGACAAAATAATTTGAATGACTACAATGTAGGACACCATCCCGCTTGCAATTAGAACAGAATTATAATCGCCTTCTCCCTTCAAAACAAATTTAGCAAAGAGATAATAAATACCGCACATTATAAAAAAGACAATGAATCCACCGATAAAAACTCCAACCACAGTAAAGATCATTTGTACAGGACCGTAATTCTGCATCCTATCCTGAATAGAGCTTAACTGCTGATCAGCCTGATCGCGCGATATTTTCCCTTCCGCAACCATTTTATCAAAGTTCTGCTGCATCTTGCTCATTTGTTTTTCAACAATTTGAAAATGAATTTCCTTGTTGCTCATCAGCAAAAACTGCGTTACTACAATTACAGCGAAAAGAATAACGACAGGCAAAATCCAGTCGATTGTTCTCAAAGGGAACCTGGAAATGCTTTCATAAGTTTTAGCAGGCTCGGAAAATATGCCGATCATTTTATCGGAATGCGAAAGCTCTGCTTCGCTGTTACCTTCTGTATTTGGAGAGCTCTGCTCCCCCGTCGGTTCAAAAGTATCCATATCTTAGTTCCTTTATTTAGTGATAAAAAAGAATTGTCACTGAGAAATTATTTATACTTTTCCGAAATAGCAATAAAAAAATTGTTAAAAATAATTCTTCCCCAATTAGATAATAAACAAACCAAGATACTATAAGTCATTAATTTTGATAATTAGTGCCCTGACTGTCCTGCCAATATAACGTAATATCCGAGCTCTGGTAATCTGATGCGCTGTGCACATTAAAAAATGTAATGTCGCAGTTAGTTGATTCACCTGCTTCGAGCGTTCCTACGGCTCCGCTCTCGGTTTCAACAACGAAGCTTCCGGATTTTAATTTTGCAACACAGACAATATTAAAAGCTGTTGCGCCTCCACCCGTGTTCTGAACAGTAACTGTTAATGTTGAATACATGGAACCGTATGAAGCTTGAACTCCCATGATCTCGCACTTAGGAGGTGAAAATGCTACGCTCAGTGGTGAGTCGGGACTGCATCCGCACAAAAGGAGCAAAGGAAAAAATAAAAATATTTTATGTACATTCTTCATAATTCGCCTCTTCTTTCATTTTATGAATTCTTTTGAGATGAATGCAAATATTAATCCAGCTTAAAACGTCTTCATTGATCGGTTATATGTTCAAGATGTATAGACAAGGGAACAATGATTGAACATTTTGCTGGACAGATATTGAAGTTATTTCCATCTAACTAATCGGCTGTGCATATCATTGCATTATAATTATACAATTCTCGATTGTAGTTTCGTTTTAATCTTTTATTTTTGAAGAAAGGTTTTATTTATTTCTTAGGATTAATATTCCGGATAAAATTTTAAGGAGCACAAATGGAAAGAACTGACGAGCGCGAAGTCCAGCCTAATTTTAAATATCACTGGTTTGTTGCCGGAGATATAAACGGCTTTTTCGGATTGATGGTAGACAACTTAACCGTACTTTCTTTTCTTGCCGGTATTCTAATTTTTGCTTTTAAATATCCTGCCGATATTGTGTATGGAAAAATGTTCCCCGGCACTGCGCTCGGCGTTCTCTTTGGCGATCTTGTTTACACTTACATGGCGTTCCGGCTGGCAAAAAAAACAAAGAACCCGAATGTTACCGCGATGCCTCTTGGCTTGGACACTCCTTCAACAATTGGAATCGCGCTTACCGTTCTCGGTCCGTCTTTCATTTATCTCAAAGCTAAAGGAATGGCAGTAAACGACGCCGCTATGATGACGTGGTATATCGGCATGGCAACGATGATAATAATCGGAGTAGTGAAATTAATTTTTTCTTTTATCGGCGGATGGATTCAAAAAATTGTTCCGCAGGCAGGCTTGCTCGGCAGCCTTGCGGGTATCGGGCTTGCATTGATCGGCTTCATTCCTTTAGAAGATGTTTTCGGACTGCCGGTAATCGGTATGATCTCGCTCGGTCTCATCTTGTATACGTTAGTCGCAAAAATTAATCTGCCGAAAAAATTTCCCGGAGTATTTGCTGCGGTTCTGATCGGAACAATTCTATATTACATACTTGCGCCGATGGGATTGATCGGCGGAGGATTTACAGCGCCATCGATGACGCTTCATTACGGCGCGCCGGTTCCTACGCTTGGCTTTGTTAAAGGATTTGTAGAAGCTTTAAAATATATTCCCATTGCTTTGCCGTTTGCAATTCTTACAATTGTCGGCGGAATAAACGTAACAGAAAGCGCAAAGGTTGCGGGAGACGATTTTAATACAAAGCAGATATTGCTAACCGAGGCGTGCGCTACATTGATCGCCGGTCTATGCGGCGGCGTTGCTCAAACTACGCCTTATATCGGTCAACCCGCCTATAAAGCTATGGGAAGCAGAGCGGGTTATACAGTGCTTACCGGATTGTTCATCGGGCTTGGCGGAGTTTTGGGTTATGTTTCTTTCTTCGTTGAATTAATACCGCGCGCTGTTCTGGCTCCGATTTTAATTTTTGTCGCTCTTGATATTACAGTGCAGGCATTCAGAGCGTGTCCGCCTCATCATTTAACGGCAGTCGCGTTTTCTTTGTTCCCGAATATTTCAAGGATGCTTCAGATTAAGCTGAGCAACCCTGACGTAATTCCTATCGATAAATTTAATCAGCTTCTTACTCTGCCTGGAAAAGTTTTGCCTGAAACATTAGTTGTGGTTGCACTTGGCAACGGATTTATTTTGACGGCTATGCTCTGGGGCGCGTTCGTCGCAAAATTAATTGACAGGAAATTAAAGCAGGCTTCTGTTTACTTAGGCATAATGGCACTGCTGACTTTCTTCGGGATAATACATTCGGCAATGCCGGACGGAAATATGTATCTGCCGTGGCAGCTGCAGGATTTTATACGACAAATACCGTATCAATTTACTTCGGCGTATTTGATACTCGCGGCTATGCTGTTCCTTCTTTCTTATACAAAGGAAAGCAAAGAACCGGCAAATTTATTAGAGCTTTGATCTTTTTAACTAAGGAAAATAGTCCTTCCGGTTAATGAACATGAAGGAAAAACCGGATTTATTACCATTCCCGTTCGTGAATATAAATAAATACTCCTATTTGCTTTTCTTCGCTTCCGCGGGTTGAATAAATACTTATCGATATGCTTTTCAGAATATCATCATAAACGTTGAGACGAACCCAGCGGGTTGTCTTTAAAATTAATCATTCATGAATTTATTTTAACAGAACCATTTTCTTTGCAAAGACATTACCACCTGCTTGAAATATATAGAAATAAATTCCGCTACTTAAATTTGATGCATTGAACTTTTCAGTATAAATGCCCGCCGCTACTTCTTGATTAATTAAAGTTATAATTTTTTGTCCAAGTAAGTTATATATTTTTAGTGTTACTTTGCAGGTCCTAGGAACAGAAAATTTTATTTCAGTAGTTGGATTAAAAGGGTTTGGATAGTTTTGATAAATATAATAATCCTGAATCGGCTTCTTAATATTTTGAACATCTGTTATTGTCTTTGGTATTTCAATAAATACCACTGCATTATTTTGCAGCGATAATGAAAGAGAATCAAGATTGTTTACTATCTTCTTCTCCACGAATAGCTGTTGACCGGCTTGAATCTTAGCAAGTGTGAGGCTGTCTAAACTGCCCTGACTGCTCATATAGTCTTCAGGCCTGCCTGCTAACAACCAATTATTGTAAGTGTTGCTGTGAGAACTATCGATCGTGTAAACATAACACATATTAAGATTTTTCGGTATTCCATTGAAGTTGATGATCAAATTAGTAGCAGGGGAATACATCTCAGACGTGTCGCCGTCGGATAGATTCTGAAAATTTGTTAGAATTAATTGGTATGAAGTGTCTGTAGTTGACGCCATAGCCCAGAGACTTGGTTCTGTACTTTGATTCTGGTTTATAAATACCGAATCGCGGATGCTTCCAAGCTTATTCAATAGTTTGTATGCGTTCACTACCGGCTTTTCAATTATTCCGTTAAATCCGTAAGGCGAAAGAACGTTGGTACAAAATTCAAACGAATCAAGATTATGTCCATAGACTAAGGAATCACTGCTTGAAAAGAATTCAAAACACGAGTGGTGCCAGTTCCAAACATCTGGATATGCTTGTAAAGCTATCATCTCGCGGACAAGGACAGATGCCTGAAAGAGAGAGCTTTTCAGAAAATAATTACCAGGTTCCGAAGAAATGTTCCACTCATCATTTATTATTTGTATATCAAGTGAGTCCGTAGTATTAAGTGAATCAATAAAATGATATATTCTGCCAAGCCTGTAGGTAATTGATCCAACGTCAATGCCTCCTCTAGAACCAGGCTGCTGGGCTGGTTTTACAAATGATAAATAACCGTGAAAAGAAATAAATGAGCATCGAGTTCCTGTTTTAGTGGTATCATAGTAATTCATACCGTTTAATATATGCCTGAAAAAAGGTAGGGTTTGCGTGCTGTCAACACTGGGAGATTTTGAACCGCAATGGGGAGATGAGTTTTGTCTTCCGGCATTTTCCAGGTTCATACCGAATTTTAATCCGGTAAGCCCTGTTGTTTTTTCAACGCTGTCGATTGCCGACGCAGTAAAATCATAAAGAGCAAGCCAAAGAGGATTCTTATACCAGTAATGTCGATCGATATAATTATTAAGATAAGACGGAAGTACATGTATCGTAGAATCGTCTGTCGTAGCTGTAAGTAAGCCTGCGCCTTCTTCAAAAGGTTCATTCCAGGATTCGAAATACCAGTTCTTAATGTTGCTGCCATATAATGAATACTCATGCAGAATAAAATTTATAACAAGCAATCGAAATAAATTAAAATCCTTTGGCGGATTTGAAATATTGGTTGAGCTGCAAACAGTATCATGAATTTGATATGGAGCGGGAACATAGCTCAGCGAAATCAGAGGTGTCATTCCTGCGTTGATTACATCTTGAATTAATTTGTCAAAATTAGACCAATCATAAACAAGCTCTCCGTCCGGCTGATATAAAGGATTGTTGTGTATATCTTTTTTATAAATGCAGTAATTACCTAAATCAGAGAATGGATCAATGATGCGGAAATAATGAAAACCCCACTGAGGTAATTGTGAAATCAACTGACTTTCTTTCCGTTCGTGGTAGTAAGAAGGACTGAAAACTCCGCACCCGTTCCAGTTATGTACTAGTTCCCCCACGGGCTTATTAACATAAACTATTACGTTATTTACATTTGTTTGGCAGAAAACGTTATTAGCTGAAAGCAATATCAGTAGCAAAAAATAATGTTTCATATATCACTTAAGTAATTTCTATTATTTAATTAAAATCAACTTTTTTATCTTCACAAAATTTCATTCCTGTCCTGCTTTATTAGCCACCCGTATTGAGTCATAATAAAAGGTAACCGAAATAATACAAAAGAAAAGAGTTAATAAATAGATTGATAAATAAAAAAAATAGTAATAATAATAGTTTTTTTCTTTTTTTTTGTTAATAGGTTTATAACTTCAATGGTCAATAATCCTTTATGATGTTTTTAATTTTCAATTTAAGATTCTTTTCAAGAATTTAAGGGGCTAAAGAGTTGAAGATTTTTGTGAGCTAGTTTTTCATAGAAAAATTAATCTGAGGACAATCAATTAACTACTGAAAAGGGGTTTTAGGTAGATCAAACTTCTTAATAATTTTGAACCGTCACTTGTTTGTAAAATACTCGAGGAGCATGTAATTAAGTGATTCGCCTCCGTTGTTGCAGTCAAAGCCAAGAACTTGAAAGGAAGAGTTTTTCTCATATTCCTAATAGCTTCCAACACGCCGGCTTTACTGTTGCCCCAGGGCTCTCTGCCCAGTCCATCCGATTGCAATGTCAGCGAAGTTTAGGGTAAGAGCAAATTGACCGGCCGTTGAACTTCCGCAGTGAGCAACGTTATCTGCCTCAATAAAGCCGGGTTTTCTCTAGTACCACTGGTCTAATTTAATAGGTATTTGTTTCTTTGACAGAGAACCGGGCTTTGTGGTGGAAAGACCAAACTTCTTATACTTTGATTTAAGTCTTCTAAGTAATCATTTAATAGTGCTTGAGGAGATTCCCTGTAAAAGAATAATGTCCTCTTCATGTAAATTGTTCTTGCTGTGAAGGTGGTAATAAGGCAGTCAAAGAGGAATGTCTATGCTGTTCCTTCTTTCTTATACAAAGGAAAGCAAAGAACCGGCAAATTTATTAGAGATTTAACGAAGAGGTGCAAAATTTTTAATATAAAGTTTTATTTCAAGTTTAATTTAGGTGGATGAAACTTTTACCAGTATAATATTTTAAATATTATAATTTACTAAAGTTTATAAAGCGATAAGAATAAATTTTCAATTCAGCTGATTAAGCGTAATCATTTGTTGCTGTTGAGAATTTAGAAATGCCTAAAGATTAACTTTTAACGGTCATTCAAAACGGATATTTTAATCCAGTCATAATAATATAGCCGTGCATTTGTTTAATGCTTGATAAAGTATCTTGCCATATAATCGGTTTATTCCTGTTATCTGCAGCTTTTAATTGAATAATTGTTGAGTCCTCGTAAAGTGTTTTAAAGGGTAAGTCTGGAAAGTCAAAAATCAAATAGCCAATTTTATAGTCATATTTCGTAAGCGAAGTTGCAAGTTTGTTATAAAGGGCATCTTCAGGAACAATTTTCAATATCTTGTTTTTATTTATAATAAATTTATTTATCCCATTTTTAAACATTTTGGGAAGCCCATACCATGTATTGGGGCCTATCTGAACTGTTAATTGTCAGGTATCAGAAGGGATAGATGCAGCAGTTCCAGAATTAGAAATCTTTAAGAGCAATATTATGTGTGAGCCATTAGGCAAAATATCACCACAACCGAAAAACAAAGGGTCGATTTTAAAATTAGATTGTTCCTGAGTTATTTGCTTTTCCAAATTTAAGTACTTAAAATATTCATCTGTCCACGTTTTGTAAGAGGCTACCATTATGAGTATAAAAATAACCATTACTAAATATAATTTTTTAGGAATGATTTGTTTCTCCTTTATCCTTTCTATTAAAGAAATTATAAAAATAAACAAGCCGCATAATCCGCTGCCAAGCAACAAAAGCCAATGATTGATGAGAAGATTTAACCATTCCCAAAAAATATTCATTGTTTTTCCTTTGGAAAGACTTTTTAATTTTATATAATTGAACATACTAATTTTTCCCCCTACTTTAAACTACTTTGATCTTTATTGAGGAGGGGGCACAATCATTAAGAAAGTAAGTTATTCCAAAATTGATTTTAATGGAAATACTTTGGGAATCTTACTTTTTTCCCATCACCTTTGATTTTTACTTCAAATTCGCATATTTATTGTCAAAATGTCCACATAAATTCTTTTTACGTGCACATTTTAACTATTTACCTACGGATTTATTCTATTTATACGCACGTTTCAGATATTCATAAACTCATTTATTCTATTTATAAATATATTTCAGATATTCATGCTGAAAGTAATTCTTTCCATTTGCGCGTTTCAGATATTTATAATCACATTCATTCTTTTTATGATAGCGTTTTAAGTATGTATGACGGCATTTATTCTTTAAATAAGAGCGTTCCAGGTATTTAAGTTATCAATTATTCTATCCATGAGCGCGTCTCAAGTATTTATGTTAATAGTTATTCTTTAGAGTTACGCATCTAAGGAATTTGCCTGAATACTTTATCTTTTCATTTTCAAAGTTCAAATTCATTTTTATCCATAAATAAGATGAATGATAAAGAAGAAAATTAATCCGCAAATTCATAAGAGAATAAATTGTAGGAATTTGATTAATCAAATTCCTACCTAAATAAATGAAAACTTAGCACCGAGACAGCAAAAGATAAATTTATCTTAACAGAATCATCATTTTAATTCGTATAGTTTTAACCCGTAATAAAAATCAAGAAGAAACCAATTCATCAGGATGCTAAAAATGTATATCAACAATTATTCGCTTAAAATCCATCCGTGCTTGTTCATTTGATAGAAGATTATTCCGCCGAAGATAAAGCCGCCAATCAAGAAAATAATTCCAAGCGTAAAGCTGCCGAGTATTATTTGTCCAAGTCCGAAGAGGAAACAATAAATCATTGCTACTCCGGAAATCCAGTTAATCAAATTTAATATTCCGTCTTTTACCGGCACAACATCAGATACTTTCTTAGCTATTGGTCCCCAGAATCTCGCATTAGGTCTCACACTGCGATAAAATGAAATTAGCTTTTCTTCAGGCTCAGAACTCGTTAAAAATGTTACTGCAACCCAAACTGTAGTTGTAAATGCAACGGTAATTAAAAGCAGGTATGCAAATTGTCTCGGATCATTTTCATCAAAGTGAAATCCGAACTGAAGAATCAACGAAATAGTAAATGCGGCTATCATTGCCGAAATCTCGCTCCACGCATTTATTCTCCACCAGAACCAGCGGAGAATATAGACCAAGCCGGTACCGGCTCCAATTGCCATTAAAAACTGCCACGCGCTTGCGATTGAGTCCATATAAAATGTAACTACTGCCGACAGGATCATTAGTACCATTGTTACTATCTGCGAGAAATTAACATAATGCTTTTCGTTTTTATTTTTTACATATCTTTTATAAACATCGTTAACAAGATAGCTTGCTCCCCAGTTAAGCTGTGTTCCTATTGTAGACATGTAAGCCGCTGCAAAGGCTGCGATCATAAGCCCGCGGAAATATGCCGGCAGATCTGAAATTAAAATTCTTATATATCCGGTTTCAGGATCGGCTAAGAACCTTGCATCATGCTGAAGTCGGACTACTGCAACCAACGCAACTAATATCCAGGGCCAGGGACGCAGCGCATAATGAGCAACATTAAACCAAAGTGTGGCAAGAAGAGAATGTTTTTCATTTTTAGCGCTGAAAATTCTTTGAGCTACATATCCGCCGCCGCCCGGTTCAGCGCCCGGGTACCACGATGCCCACCAATTGACAGCGATGAAAACAAAAAATGTTATCATCGGCATCCATGTAGAATTTAAATTCGGCACCATAGCCAGGATTGAGCTTGTTGCGTCTCTTGATTTATCTACTGCGTGAAGTTGAGCTATAAGCGAGCCCATGCCTCCGGTGGCGTTTACCGCAAAAACGGCAAGCAGAATTACCATTCCCATCTTCAGAATAAACTGGAAAAGATCTGTCCACAATACGCCCCACAAACCGGACAATGTTGAAATAGAGGCAGTGATAAACATAATACCGATAGCAATTGCGAGCGCTTCAATCTTATTTATTCCAAGGACAAGCATCATAATTTTTACGATGGCGAGATTAACCCATCCCATAATAATTAGGTTTATTGGAAGTCCAAGGTAAGCAGCGCGAAACACTCTTAAGAAAGCGGCGGGTTTTCCGCTGTAACGTATTTCAGCAAACTCAACATCGGTAAGTACGCCGGCTCTTCGCCAAAGTTTTGCATAGAAAAATACGGTAAGTATTCCGCTGAATGCCATGCTCCACCAAATCCAGTTGCCGGCAATTCCATTTCTTGCAACAAGACCGGAAACTACAAGCGGAGTATCGGCAGCAAATGTGGTAGCAACCATAGAAGTGCCCGCTAGCCACCAGCTAACATTTCTGCCTGAGATGAAAAAATCGCTGACGCTTTTGGTTGCGCGCTTTCTTAAATAAAGACCAACGCCGAGGTTGAACAAGAAGTAAAGGGCAATTACAATCCAATCGATATAATTTAACTGCATAATATTCCTCCGGAAAAATGAAATATTTTTTTAAGAATTACTGAACTAATTGGCTCCAAATCCGAAGTGATATTTCAAATATGTAATTACCACTGCGGCAAAGATACAAACTACTTTTCAAATTAGCATCTTTTCTTACGGTGATTTAACACAAAAAATTTTTCCCGTCTTAATCTATTCATTGTTACTCATATATATTCAAATTATTTTTGCACAAAAAATTTTACAGGAAATAAAATGAATAAAGCAGTTAGAACTTGTAGTTATAAAAATATTTTTAATATGATTCTTATGTCGGCATTAGTGTTGGTGTCGATTAATATTTCATTTGCGTCTGTTAAATCAGGTAAAGGGAAAAAGGAAAAAATTTCGGATCAGCTTACTATGAAAGAAACAATCGCGCCGAAAGAATTGGCGAATGAAATGAAGTTGTCCGGCAAGAAGAAGCCGTTGATACTTCACGTAGGTTTTGATTTCCTTTATAACCAGGATCATATTGCCGGAGCAAAGTTTATGGGACCCGCGTCAAGAGATCAGGGGCTTGCGAATCTAAAGTCATACGTAAAAAAACTGCCGCACGATTCTCCAATTGTAATATACTGCGGCTGCTGCCCGTGGGATCACTGTCCAAATATCCGCCCGGCTTACAAAACTTTGGTTGACTTAGGATTTACTAATGTAAAGGCTCTTTATTTACCGGAAAATTTTCCGCAGGACTGGAAAGCGAAAGGTTATCCCGTTTCAAAATAAGGGGAAAATTTTTTGTTGTGCTTTGCTTTTTTTGTTAGGTTGAATGTAGTGTTGTAAGCTGTCAAAAAAAAGTAATCCCAAATTAATAGCAGAAATTTCATTCTGCAATATTCGTTATTAAAGCTTGAATTATTAATTTACGGCAGCAAAAAAATAGGAATAAACTTGAAGGTGTAGTCTTGAAAAGGAAATCATTATTTGCAGCACTGCTATTAACCTTTGTCTTCTCATCCAAATTAATTCTAGCGCAGGATTTTAAATTTGCCGCGATGTCGGACAGTCGTGGAAGTTATGAAGGTGTTAATACGCCAGTTTTGTCGGCTCTTGTAAAGCATCTTTTAAATAAAAATCCGGATGTAAAATTTTTAGTTTTTCCGGGAGATTTAGTAAGCGGGAATAAATTATCCGCAGATACCACACAAAAGCAGTTGGATAACTGGAAAAAGATCATGTCTCCGATATATAACGATACAAATATGGTATGGCCGAAAATATGGCTGTCGGTTGGCAATCACGAAGTTCAAAATAATAAAGATGAAAATTTATTCCGGGAAGAATTTCAGAATGTTTATATGAATGGTCCCGATGATGAAAAGGGATTGACATATTCTTTCGATTATGATAAAGTTCATTTTGTTTTTGTTACAACCGACAGGTGGCATTACAGCGAAGCGGATGAGGGCGGCGGCAGGGATTGGCATTATGTTAAGCATCTAAACTGGCTCGAAAATGATTTGAAGTCTGCAAAGGCACGGGGCAACAAATATATTTTTGTAATGAGCCATGAAACTGCCTTCCCGATTGGAGGACATTTGCGCGACGGTTTGCCGAATCTTGGTAATGATCTTAAGCTTCCTCTTGATTCAACGCGCCAGTGGTATATCAACCAGCGAGATAAGTTCTGGAAAATACTATCTGATAATAAAGTAACAGCATACATTTGCGGACACGAGCATATTTACGGCAGGGAATCTGTTGACGGAGTTTATCAAATTACAGCCGGAAGCTGCGGCGCGCCCCTTTACTATTTTAATCCAACGATGGAAGATGTAAATAGCAGAAAATACGGCTGGAGCGAATTTCATTACCAGGATGCGCTGCCTTATTATAAAGCTTTAAATTATAACTACGGACCTAAAGGAAATGCCCAGGCTTCGGAAGACTTTGTCGGTAAGCGCGCGTTTGTTTACGTAACTCTAAAAGTGACTCCTAAATTTGTCGAAGTAAAAACTTACGGAGCTTATCCGAAAAAAGATTCTGATAGGATTATGGGAAGTAAAATTCAGCTTCTTGATTCGTTTAGAATAAATAATAAGCTGTAAAAAATGTTAGGATAATTTTATCCTGACGTCAACGGCGCAAATAGAATCGGTATCGGAGATTATTAAAGGATTAAAATCAAATTCTGAAATGGCAGAATTATCCAGCAGCATTTGAGCTGACGACTTAATTATTTCTATAAGTCTATTCTTATCTATTTTGTTTTCACCTCTAACTCCTTCGAGCAGCCTGCCAATTTTTGTTTCCGAAATCATTTCGGCAATATCGGCTTCATTTAAGTAAGCTGATCTTATGGAAGTATCGTTATAAATCTCAACATATTTTCCGCCGCCGCCGAACATGACCATCGGACCGAAGCTTGGGTCTCTGAATCCGCCTATTAATATTTCAAAGCGAGGTTTTACAAACGGCTGAATTAAAAATTCGTCGAGAGCAATTTTATTGTGTCTAAAACTTTCTACTATTTCCATCTCTGCTTGAAGAAGTTCATTGACATTTTTTATGTTTACTTTAACGGCATTGAATTCGGATTTATGGATTACACTATTTGAAATTCCTTTTAACACGATAGGAAAATGATAGTCCTCGATATTTTTATTTATCTTTTCCTTAGAGATAACTTTTGAATTGACCATCGGAATTTTATATTTCTTCAGCAGAAAACTTACATCCTGAGTTGAGGCAAAAGAGCATTCTTTAGAAAATGAGAAACCGCTGTTTTTTATTTGCTCAATTCTATTTTGATTTCCTTTTTTACTAAGATAAAATAAAATTTTTGAAATTACTTTAGCCGGCTCCTCCGGATTTTTAAACAACGGTTTTTTGAAACTTGAGTTCAACCTGTAATTTTCCCAGAACTCCGGCAGCGGCATTACAACCTGGTAGATTGGCTTTCTATGTTTGATACTATTTACAGCTTCAATAACATCCAAAGCCGGAACCATAACCGGTTCGACGAAAATTGATATTACAGCTTCTACGTTTTCATCGTCAAGAATAATTTCATTTATCTTTTTGTACTGCTCTGCAGTTCCGCCCGGAAGCAAGTCAACCGGATTATTTATGCTGCCTTCAGGATGAACAATTTCCCTAAGCTTTTCTTTTGTAGTTTCAGAAAGATTTGCAAGAGTAAGTTTTTCTTCAGCTAATGCATCTACACATAAAATAGCGGGTCCGCCGGCATTAGTAACAACCGCAATTTTATTTCCGGCAGGCATTGGAAAATTTTCAAATGCCTTCGATAAATTAAAAAGCTCGTTCAGCGTATCAACGCGGATAATTCCAAACTGTTTAAGCACGGAATCGACAACTCTATCGCTGCTGCCAATTGCGCCTGTATGCGATGATGCCGCTTTAATTCCTTCATTTGTTCTGCCTGCTTTTAAAATTATTATTGGCTTAGAAAAATTATTCTCTGTAATAATTTTTATAAATGATTCGCCGTTGACAAAACTTTCAAGATAGAAAGTAAGTGTCTTAATATTTTCATCAGACTGCCAGTATGTTAATAGATCGTTTTCATTTATATCTGCTTTGTTTCCGACGCTGATAAAATGTCCGAATCTTATATCTGTATCTCTCAGCGAGTTTAAAACAGCCGCGCCGATTGCGCCGCTTTGTGAAAGGAATGCTGTTCCACCCATTTCTGGTTTTTCCGCAACGAAGGTCGCGTTAAGCTTAATATTTTTAAAGGTATTTATTACACCCATGCAATTTGGTCCGATTAGCCTTGCGCCTGAAGTTTTTATTTTCTCTATTATTTTTTCTTCTAACTTAGCGCCTTCTTCCCCGACTTCTTTAAATCCTGCGGTAACAAGAATTATTGACCGAATATTTTTAGATAGAACCATTTCAATAGAAGTTTCGGCAAACTGCTTCGGCACAACTACCAGCGCTAAGTCAACGTTTTCGGGCAGCTCTGTAATTGAGTTGAAGCATTTGTATCCTAAAATGCTTTCTGCATTTGGATTGACAGGATAAACTTCCCCTTTAAAACCATACTCCTTTATTGATCTAAGAAGTTCATAGCCGATGCTTTTTTCTTTTGATGAAGCGCCGACAACAGTAAGCTTTTGTGGGTAGAAAAAATTTTTTATCTCAAAGTGCATTAAATATCCCTTTAAATTTTTGTTTAAATAACTAAAATTTAATCATTAAAATATCAACACGATTTTCCTTTACTAAAATAATTCATTTATTTTTTCAGGCGGACGCGCAAGAATTGCCTTTTCGCCCATCTCAATAATCGGACGCTGAACCAAATCCGGATTCTTTATCATCAGTTTAAGCACCTGTTCTTCAGAGAAATTTTTATTTTTAAAATCCAGTTTCTTATAAATCTCTTCATTCTTTCTGAGCAGTTCGCCCGGTTTCATTCCCATTTTCTTTAGGAGTGATTTTAATTTTGATTCGGAAAAAGGTTCGATATAATAATTAACCTTTTCAAAATCGACTCCCTTTTCAGTTAAAAGCTTAAACACATTTCTGCAAGTTGAGCAGGTCGGCTTTTCATAAACTGTAATTTTTTTCATAAAAACCAAATCTCCATGAATCTTAAACGACAATTTAACAATTTCTTTATAAAAATATCTTTGCAGAAATTCTTTTTTATAAAATCCAAAATTTTTATATTCACTACGTATAACTCAATTTTTTATGAAGACATACGAAAATCTACTAAATACTGTATCAAGAAAAGGCGCAGCCTACTTAATTCTTCTTGACCCGGACACAACTTTAAATGATAAACTCACCGGTTTTATTAAACACTGTGAGAATTCCGGCGTTGATGGATTCCTTGTCGGCGGAAGCTTGATGATTGATGGAGACTTTGGAGATTTTATAGAAAGGGTAAAAGCTTCTACTTCGCTGCCTGTAATAATTTTCCCGGGCAGTGTAAATCAAGTTTGCTCATCGGCAGATGCAATTTTATTTATTTCTGTAGTAAGCGGAAGAAATCCGGAACATTTGATCGGCAAGCACGTGCTGGCAGCTCCAATGATTAAGAAATATAAATTAGAGCCAATCTCAACAGGATATATTATAGTTGAGTCGGGTTCTTTAACTACTGCGGAATATATCAGCGGCAGCATGCCTGTGCCGAGGAATAAGCCCGGTATTGCGGCTGCAACGGCTTTAGCGGCAGAATATCTCGGTATGAAATTAATTTATCTCGAAGCCGGTTCCGGCGCGGATAATCCGGTGACAAATGCGATGGTTAAAGCAGTGGCGAACACTTGTTCGATTCCCGTAATTGTCGGCGGCGGAATTTGTGATCCTCAGACTGCAAAAGAAAAAGTGCAAAGCGGTGCTAAAATAATAGTTACTGGTAATTTCTTTGAAGATGAAAAAAATTGGCACTTGATAAAAGATTTTGCCGATGCCGTGCACATTAAATCGGCTGTAACTGTCTAAGTAAATTTTCTACATTAATTTTAATCCGAAGAAATATGGATAAGAAAAAATTTGCGATCGACTCGCTTATCGAAAGCTCTGAAACAAAAATAAAAATAAAAGAAGAATGTTTAACTGATATTCTTGCCGCCGTTGATTTGCTTGTGGCTGCTTATAAAAACGGGAAAAAGCTTTTGCTCTGCGGAAACGGCGGAAGCGCTGCGGATTGCCAGCATATCGCAACAGAATTGATGATCAGACTGAACCACAATATAAACAGACCTGCTTTAGCAGCGGTTGCGTTAACTACCGATACTTCCAATCTTACAGCAGGCGGAAATGATATTGGCTATGAAAATGTTTTTGCGAGAAATGTCGAAGGCTTGGGCGGCAGCGGCGATATTCTTTTAGCAATTTCCACAAGCGGGAATTCTCCTAACGTAATCAAGGCTGTAGAAACTGCGCATTCAAAAGGAATGAAAGTTATTGGATTTCTCGGCGGCAGCGGCGGCAAGCTGAAAGCTATTGTCGATCTGCCGGTTGTAGTTCCATCTGCAAATACGCAGAGAATTCAGGAAGGTCATATAACAATTGCACATATTCTTTGTGAACTAACCGAGAATGAGCTTTACGGGAAAAATTAATTCTGCCCGGTTCTCTTCCACGAAATTTTGTCGCCGACCTTAATTTTATATTTATTTGTAAAATCCAGGTTCACTTCAATTACGTACATTGCCGGTGCTGTGGATGAATACGTTTGATCGGACAAGGTTTTATCAGCATGCCGGATTGTAACAATATCATTTTTTGAATTTATATAAATCATGTCGAGCGGAATAAAAGTATTTCGCATCCAAAAATTTTGAATAGTATCCGCCGGGAAGATAAACAACATGCCCTGGTTTTCTTCCATGCTTTTGCGAAACATCAATCCGAGTTCCCTGTCAAAATCATTATCAGCAATTTGAATATCTATTTTAGCTTTTACCGAATTGCTTGACGAGTCAATAAAGGTAAGTTCGCCGTCTTTTCTGAACATAAATTCTTTATCCGTGCTTTCTTTTTTCGGAAGGTTTGTAATTACAAGAAATAAAATTACAGCGGCAATTAAAATAGCCCCGATAATTTTATTTACATTATTTTTATTTTTCACTTCGTTTTGTCTTGCCGGAGTCTTTGTTTTATTTTTTCCGTTATTTTGCATTCGCTTGCCTATGATTTTAAATTGCTGGAACAAACATATAAAATTTTCTTCACAACAAAATTGATTTATTTATCTTTATTTTGACAGCTAAAAAATATTTCTGTTAGAATGAAGATGGAACCTAAAATAATCGAACGCCAAATAATAAACCTGAACGAAACGCAAACGAAAATGCTGATCAGCGGATGGGGAAAAGATGTCTTTGAAGCCTCGGTTGTAGAAAAAATTACTTATTTATCCGATGGACTAAAAGTAAAAGGTTATCTTGCTTACCCGGTTGATCAATCCGGAAAATATCCGTGCGTAATCTGGAACCGGGGCGGAGCTAAGAACGACGGTGCTATAGACAGTTTTACAGCGCGGGGAATGTTCGGACAAATTGCAAGCTGGGAATTTGTGGTCTTTGCTTCGCAGTACCGCGGCAATGCGGGCGGTGAAGGCAAAGAGCAGCTTGGCGGTGATGAAGTAGATGATATTTTAAATTTGGTACCGCTTGCAAAAGAACTTCATTTTGCTGACAGCGGGAAATGGGGAATGGAAGGCTGGAGCCGCGGCGGCATGATGTCTTTTTTAGCTTTGCAAAGAAATCATAATTTCAAATGCGCTGTTACGGTAGGAGCA
Organism: Bacteroidota bacterium; assembly: GCA_021824565.1. Classification (GTDB taxonomy): domain Bacteria; phylum Bacteroidota; class Ignavibacteria; order Ignavibacteriales; family Ignavibacteriaceae; genus FEN-1297. The sequence goes on from JAKAKL010000109.1 coordinate 43,622, forward strand.
ATTTCAAATTTCAAGCAGCATTTTGAAAATAACCCGCAATCGATAAATCATTATAAGGAATTAATTGGCGGTAAAAATCTTGATGATGAAATTGAAAAACGAACGGCAATAAATTTTGTAGAAAGCCTTCCTAATATTCCGTATTTAATTGTTCACGGCGCCGCTGATAAAACAGTTCCGCCGCTTCAGTCAATAGAAATGTCCCGCAGAATGATTGAGCTTGAAATACCACACCGTCTTGTTCTCTTTGAAAACGGCGATCATTATTTACGAGCCCACCGAAAGGAATTAGACAGTTTAAGAAAATTCTGGTATGAGAAATATTTAAATGGATGAAAGCTGATAATAATTTTCAAAATAAATATTAGCACTGAAATTAATTATCATTTTATTTTAATCTATATGTTTTAGAAATTTCATCAAGACTGCTTATGCAAATGTCTAAATCTTTTAAAATTCCATCTTCAATATTATATATCCAGCCATGGACAGTTAATTGCTGTCCGCTCTTCCATGCGTTCTGTACTATAGTTGTATGACAGACATTCGCTGCCTGCTCAGCAACATTCAGCTCACAAAGCAAACTAATTTTTTCGTTTTCACTTTTGAGAGCATCTATTTTTTCTTGATGATATCTATAAACATCTTTAATATTTCTCAGCCAATTGTCGATAAGTCCGTGCTCTTTACTTTCTAATGCCGCTTTAACACCACCACATCCGTAATGTCCGCAGACGATAATATGTTTTACCTTTAAGACCTCTACTGCGAATTGAATAACCGAAAGACAGTTCAGGTCGGTATGTACGACTACGTTGGCTATATTGCGATGAACGAAAATTTCACCCGGCAGAAGATCCACAATCTGGTTTGCCGGTACTCGGCTGTCGGAACAACCAATCCATAAATATTCCGGGCTTTGTTGCTTAGAAAGATTGAGAAAAAAATCTTTGTCTTTTTCTTTCATCCTCAATGCCCAATTTTTATTGTTGTCAAACAGGTGTTTTAATACTCTCATGTTTCATTCAATTTATTATTGTTATTAATACAAAATACCGGAAGTTAGTTTTGAGTGCAAATATTTTCAAAACGCTTTTTCTATAACCACTCCTTGGTTTAGCCCGATAGTTCTTCATACTTGTCCGCAGATAGGAACTATAATTAGTCCATAACTTAGTAAAATCAAAACATTGTATATTGTAAAATAATCATATGCCTTAAAAACTAATTACTAAAAGATCACATAGACCAGTATTCTATATTTTTTATAAAATAAACTAAAAGTTCAAGTATAAAAAATATATTTAATAATAGAGGTATTTCTCAATTGCAAAAAGTTGTCATTTAAATAATTTTCAGTAACGAGAAGTAATTTTGTATTTTTCAACAACTTTTTCATGCACTAATCGCAAACATTCTATTTCATTTCATTTAGCATGTTATATAATTCAATATCAAAAAGTCCAGGTCTGGCATAATTTTATATAATTACAATGTGTAATTATTAAGTAAAATTTAACTTTAAACTCATTTTTATATAAGGGGCTTTTATGGCAAAACAAAATAGACGGGACTTTTTAAAGACCGCTGCGGTTGCGGGAACAGCAATCAGCGGCTTATCAATTAAACCGGCAAAGGCAGCACCTAAGAATATTCTATCCGAAGACAGGATGGGAGTTCTTGTTGATACTACTGTTTGTATTGGCTGCAGAAACTGCGAATGGGCATGTAAGAACGCTCATAACATGCCTACTCAACCTCAGGATAAATACAGCGACAGATCAGTCTTTAAAGAAATGAGACGACCGGATGAAAATGCTTTTACAGTTGTAAATGAATATCCCAATCCTCAAAATTCTGAAATTCCGACAGATGTAAAGGTTCAATGTATGCACTGCGATCATCCTGCGTGCGTTTCTGCTTGTATAGTCGGTGCATTTTCAAAACACGAAAGCGGCGCAGTTACTTGGGATACAACAAGGTGTATCGGATGTCGTTATTGCATGGTTGCCTGTCCTTTCCAGGTTCCTGCTTTTCAGTTTGATAAAGCGTTGAACCCACAAATTAAAAAATGCGACTTTTGTTACGAGAGAACTAAAGTAGGAAAACTTCCTGCATGCGTTGAGATTTGTCCGGTTGAGGCTTTAACATACGGAAGCAGAATAGACCTTATCAGAATCGCTCGTGATAGAATAAGAAGAAATCCTGAAAAATATGTTAACCATATTTTTGGCGAATTTGAAGTAGGAGGAACATCCTGGCTTTATCTTGCAAATCAAGATTTCTCAAAGCTGCAATTTCCTAAGCTTGGTGAAAAGCCTGCACCGGGAGTTTCGGAATCTATCCAGCATGGAATATTCGCGTACTTTGTCCCGCCGGTTTCCTTATATGCTTTGCTCGGCGGTTTGATGTGGATTACTAAACGAAAAAATGAATCAGAAGAATAAAGGGAAAAACTATGGAATTATTTACAAGACCAACAGCAATCAATAAAAAATATTTTACTCCAGGAGTAATTATCTTAATCCTTCTTGCATTGAACGGATTAGGATGGCTCGCTGCAAGATTTATATTCGGCATAGGAGCCGTAACAAACCTCAGCAACCAATATCCCTGGGGAATTTGGATTGGAATTGATGTCGCCGCAGGTGTTGCTCTTGCCGCCGGAGGATTTACTACCGCTGCATTGGGGCACGTTATGCACAGAGAATATTATCATGACGTTGTCCGCCCGGCACTTCTTACAGCAATGCTCGGATATACTTTCGTTGCGATCGGCGTTTTTATAGATATTGGAAGATGGTATTACATCTGGCATCCGCTGATTATGTGGAACGGAAGTTCCGCTCTTTTTGAAGTCGGCATTTGTGTAATGATTTATCTAACCGTCTTATATATTGAGTTTCTTCCAACCGTCTGCGAAAGATTTATCGGTCATATGAACTTAAAAGGAGGACTAAAATTTCTAAATAGACCGGTAGAAAAACTATTGATTCTTCTAAACCGCGGATTATCTAAAACAATGTTCATATTTATTATAGCTGGAGTTGTGCTATCAACTCTGCATCAATCTTCGCTTGGAACATTAATGATAATCGCCGGTCCAAAGATGCATCCGTTATGGCAGACGCCGATTCTTCCGCTGTTGTTTTTATTATCTGCAATATCGGTCGGCTTTCCGATGGTGATATTCGAATCATTGATCGCTGCAAGATCGTTTGGCTTAAAACCGGAGATGCGCGTCCTTTCAAGGTTAGGTACAATGGTGGCGCCTATACTCGGAGTTTACCTGGCTTTCAAGCTTGGCGATATGTTTATCAGAGAAACTTTTGTCTATCTAACTTCTTTCAATCTTCAGAGTGTTATGTTCGTAATTGAATTATTGTTCGGCGTAATAATCCCGCTGCGGATGTTTCTATCAAAAGCAGTTCTTAATTCTCCACTCTGGCTTTTTATAGCTTCTTCACTTGTTGTGTTCGGCGTCTTTTTAAACAGGCTGAATAATTTTGTTATAGCTTACAATCCGCCGTATAAATTTGCGACCTATATACCTTCAATTGGAGAGATATCAATTACCGTCGGATTTATTTCACTATTGGTTTTAGCTTACAGATTTATTGTGATGAATTTCCCGGTGATAAGCCAGCCCGACAAAAAATATTCTCCGGCTACAAAATTTGCAATAAGAGGAAGTGAAGAATGAAAAAGCTTATTATAATTTTAATTGGATTATCTACACTATGTTTCAGCCAGAAAAAAATTTCTAAAAGTCATCCGGAAACAAATCTTACATGCAAAACGTGTCATTCTTGTGAAGTTCCTACAAGACAGGATCCTTGTTTGAACGCTTGCCCGCGCGCTTCTATGGTTACGGTTTACCAATCCGCAGAACAAACAAAAAATGTTGTTACGCTTGGAGATATTTCTAAAAAATATGAGCCTGTAATTTTTCAGCATAGAATTCACGCTGAGATGGCGGAGATGTCCGGCGGGTGTGCAACATGCCATCATTATAATACAAGCGGTCCGATTCAGCCTTGCAAGAATTGTCATTTGCTGAACAGAAAAAGAGATGATATAAGCAAGCCTGATCTTGAAGCTGCTTACCATAGACAGTGTATTACATGCCACCGTGAATGGAGCCATCAGAATAGCTGCGTTTCATGTCATGCATTAAAAAATACGACGCAAACTGCTTCACAGTTAAAAGCCGCTCAAACGCTTGAAACGAAAACTCATCCCAAATTAGTCGAGCCTAAAAAACTGGTGTTTGAAACAAACGACAAAGACGGCAGGCTGGTAACTTTCTATCACGATGAGCACATAAATATTTTCGGCGCTAAATGTATTAATTGCCACCAGCAGCAAAATTGTTCGATGTGCCACGATAAAGATAAAGTGAGCAGCATAAATTCTCCGGAAGGCATGCCGGTAAAGATTCAGAAAAGCAAATCGGAACATCATAAGCCCTGCTTTGCATGCCATCAGAACGATGATTGCAGTTTATGTCATCAGCAAAAAATTGCCGGACCATTTAATCATGAGATTAGAACGGGCTGGGCTTTGAACAGATTCCACGAGAAGCTTTCCTGTACTAAATGCCACGGAACAACGTACAAATTTGTTAAGCTCGATAACAACTGTGTAAGCTGTCATAAGGATTGGAAAGTTGGATCTTTTAATCATCAGATAACAGGTTTGAAACTTGACGAAAACCATGTCGAAGTAGACTGCGCTGATTGCCATGCGAATAAAGATTTTTCCAAGACACCTGTTTGTACAAATTGCCATGATGATAAGAGTTTCCCGAAAGATAGACCCGGGAAGTTAGTTTCTTCAGTTCAGACTAAAACGATGAAAAGTGTAAAATAAAAAATTATTTCTTGTTCGCAGATTTGATGTTAGGCTCTTGATTAGTATGAAGATGATGGTTACGAAAATAGGATCAAAATTAATTCTTGTCGTGGGAATTACCGCATTGTTGACAATAGGAATTTTTTCCTACTTCAACATACGCTCTCACAGCGCAAGCCTGCTTGCTGAAGTTGAGCAGAGCGCCAACCAGCTAAGTGAAACAGTAATTCACAGCACCCGCTACGATATGCTTCTTAATCAGCGCGACAGGATCAACAAAATAATTAATACGATCGGCGAGCAGCCTAGTATAAGAACGGTGAGAGTAATAAATAAATCAGGCGCGATTATTTATTCTTCTCATCAGGGTGACATCGGCATGCTCGTCGATAAAAACGAGGAAAGCTGTTATGCTTGCCACGCCGCTAATAAGCCGCTGGAACGACTTCCGATAAAAGGAAGGACAAGAATCTTTAGACCGGTTCCCGCTTCGCCAAGAGTTCTCGGAATTATAAGTCCAATTTATAATGAAGAATCCTGCTGGCAAGCAGACTGCCATGCGCATCAAAAATCGCAGACAGTTTTAGGTGTTCTTGATATTACTATTTCGCTTGAAGAAGTAGATAAACAAATTCAAAAGAGCGAGATGGAAATAATTATTTTTGCTATTACCGCCGTTATTGCGTTGAGTTTTATCATCAGCTTTTTTGTGCGGCGATGGGTTGTAAAGCCTGTTAATGAACTGCTGAAGGCGACGAACCAGGTTGGTGTTGGAAACCTGAATTATATTATTAAAGACAAACGCAAAGATGAGCTTGGTATGCTTGCAAGATCATTTAATAACATGACCCAAAAATTATCCGAAGCAAGGATGCAGCTTTTCCAATCCGATAAGATGGCGTCGCTTGGAAGATTAGCCGCAGGCGTTGCCCATGAAATTAATAATCCGCTTACAGGAGTTTTAACATACAGCAGCTTCCTTCTCAAAAGAACTGAAAATAATCCCGAGCTTCAAGAAGATTTAAAAGTTATTGTAAGGGAAACAAAGCGAAGCAGGGAAATAGTTAAAAGCCTTCTTGATTTTGCCCGCCAATCAGTCCCGAAAAAGAATGAAGCGGACATCAACGAGATTATTAACCGCTCTATTTCTGTAATTGAAAATCAGCTTACTATAAATCACGTAAAGCTTAATAAAAATCTTAACGCTAATCTTCCTACTATAACCGTAGATGCGAACCAGATGCAGCAGGTGTTTATTAATTTGATTGTAAATGCGGCGGACGCAATCGGGCAAAGCGGCGGCACTATCTCAATCTCGACTGCCTTAATAACTCTTTCTCCTTACGGTATTACTCATATTAAAAAAGCGATCTGCCCTAAGCGCCATGACTTGATCGATAATGAATACAAAATTGACGGAATGCCTTCGATCAAATTAAAAATTATTTCTTCGCTCGGCGAGAATATCGTTCACTTCGATCCTGTTTATGGGAGGAACCATCATTCAACTGTTATAAATGAATTAAAGGACGACGCAAAGGTTGTTTGTCCGCAGTGCAGCAGTTCGTTGATGGAAGAGAATGAAAAATGTCCGCAGTGCGGCTCTCCGATTTTTAATTTTGAAATTCCCTCTCAAGGAAAGTTTGAGGCATGTACGAAGCGAAGCTGCGGATGGCAAAGATGGGACGCGGTCGATAACGAAGGCAAACGCGAATATATCGAAATAAAACTTTCGGATACCGGATGCGGAATTGCTAAAGAAGATTTAACCAGAATATTTGAGCCTTTCTACAGTACAAAAGGACAGAAAGGAACAGGACTTGGACTTTCCGTTATTTGGGGAATTATCGATAACCATAACGGAACTATTAAAGTTGAAAGTGAAATTAATAAAGGCACAACCTTTACGATTCATCTTCCTCTAAAGCATGTAAGATAATTTATGAACAAGCAATTTGACATACTGGTTATTGACGACGAGCAGGTAATTATTGATGCGTTAAATAAGATATGTTCGACCGAAGGGTTCAGAGTTGATTCGTCCATTGAAGCAAAGGAAGCGCTCGAAAAATTATCCAGGAATTCTTACAAAATTATTGTCTGCGATATTATGATGCCCGACGTAGACGGGTTTGAATTTCTTGATGAGACTATTAAAAGAAAAATCTCTTCGCCGGTTATTATGACTACCGGTTATTCTACGGTTGAGAACTCAGTAAGATCATTATATAACGGCGCAATCGACTTCATTCCCAAACCTTTTACCGCCGACGAGATTCTGAATTCAATTATACGCGGACTTAGGTTTTCGGAGATTCAGAAAAAAATTAGTTCGACTTCAAGCGAGAAGAATGACTCGACTATAATTTACGTTCCGTGTCCTGCAAAATATTTCAGGCTTGGTTATTCAAGCTGGGCGTCTGAAGAAAATACGGGATCGATATTAATTGGTATTACGGATTTATTTTTAAAAGTTGTTGAAAGCCTTGAAGAATTGGATCTTTATAAAATAGATGAAGAGATAATCCAGGGAAATCAATGCGCCGCGCTGAAATCAAAAGACGGACTTGTTCATAACATTTTGTCGCCGGTTACCGGTAGAATTATTGAAAGGAACGAAGAGGTACTAAAAGAAATAAATATTATTGAGAAAGATCCTTACTTCAACGGATGGCTTTATCGTGTTATTCCTTCGGAAAGCGAATACGAATTGAAGCAGCTTATTCCGTGCAGTTCGGACAGATTTTGAAATTATTAATTAACGGCTGAAGCCGTAGTAAAATTTAATCAAAGGAGTAAATTATGCCACTATTAATTATTGCAGTAATATTGTTCGTTATTGCTGACGTCTTGATCAGGCAGATCAGCAAAAGAGTACGCGAACAAAAAGAAAGAAAAGACCGCGAAGCCGCTTTGGCGGTAAGCCTAAACCTGGATTTTACCAGAGAATCAAAAACATTGAAGCGGGTTGAAGTTGTTAATCCCAAAGCAAAAATTCTTTGTGTTGACGACGAGCCTGTAATACTCGACAGCTTTAGAAAAATTCTTGTGCTCGACGGTTATTGTGTCGATACGGTAGAGACCGGTCAGGAAGCGCTTGGATTAATTCAATCGCGTCATTATGATTTTGTCTTTACTGATCTTAAAATGCCGCAGATGGATGGAGTAGAAGTTACTAAATCAGTAAAACATCTTCGCCCTGATATTGACGTTGTTATCATAACCGGATTTGCGACGGTTGAAACGGCAGTTGAGTGCATGAAATTCGGCGCGATGGATTACGTTCAAAAACCATTTACCGAAGATGAGCTTCTTGAGTTTGTCAAAAAAATATTAATTAAAAGACAGGATAGAATTCAGAAGCAATTAAAGCCTAAAGTTCACATCACTCATTTGACCGGCTCGAAGCATTTTAAAACTTATGAGTTCGCGATACCTGGCGGAGTATTTATTTCTGCCGGTCATTGCTGGACAAGTATGGAACAGGACGGAACCGTAAAGATTGGCGTCGACGACTTTGCTAAAAAGCTTATTGGAAAAATCGATTCAATAGATTTTCCAAATCTTGGTATGATTGTAAAAGCCGGTCAGCCTTTGTTTACGGTAAAGCAAGGGAACCGTTCGGTTACTTTCAATTCGCCTTTATCCGGAAAAGTTACAAAGCTTAATATGCCGCTGAAGAATGAAATGGAATCTCTCGACATTACACCTTACGAATCAAACTGGGTTTGCATACTCGACGCTGAAAATCTTGATACTGAAATTAAAAATCTAAAGATCGGCAAGACAGCTGTTGCTTATTACCAGGAAGATATTGACAGGCTGATTGCTTTAAGAAAAAAATCCGGCGGCAGTTCTTCAAACAATTATGACGAACTCCAGGAAGGGGAATTTGAAAAGCTTAGCGACACTGAATTTTATTCAATGGTCAGCGAGTTTTTTAAGAAGTAAATTAATTTTTCCGGCTGCCTTAAGCAGCCGGAATTAAAAATAGAGCTTCTATTTGACTTATCTTCGATTTTTGCTTCAAATTCGCATATTTATTGTCAAAATGTCCACATAAATTCTTTTTACGTGCACATTTTAACTATTTACCTGCGGATTTATTCTATTTATACGCACGTTTCAGATATTCATAAACGCATTAATTCTATTTATAAGTGCATTTCAGATATTCACACATACATTTATTCTATTTATAAATTCATTTCAGATATTCATGCTGAAAGTAATTCTTTCCATTTGCACGTTTCAGATATTTATAATCACATTTATTCTTTTTATGATAGCGTTTTAAGTATGTATGACGGCATTTATTCTTTAAATAAGAGCGTTCCAGTTATTTAAGTTATCATTTATTCTATCCATGTGTGCATCTCAAGTTTTTTTATTAATAGTTATTCTTTAGAGTTATGCGTCTAAGGAATTTTCGTAAACACTTCATCTTTTGAAATAAATATGAAGATTTTAAATTCAGCATAATAATCAGCATGTTGAGAAAAAAATTTTTGAATTCATTCTTGTCTTTTTTCTCATGTTTATATTGAACAAAGTTTTTGATAACTTGCTGAGGATTATATGAGGTCGGAAATGGAATCAATCATATATAATAAAATTGAAATTGTTAGAGGAGATATTACAAAGCTGAATGTTGATGCGATTGTTAATGCCGCCAACACAAGTCTGCTTGGCGGAGGCGGAGTAGACGGCGCAATTCACCGCGCTGCCGGGCATGAACTTCTTGATTACTGCCGAAAACTTAATGGCTGTCGAACCGGAGAATCAAAAATAACTCCCGGGTATAAATTGCCTGCAAACTTTGTAATTCATACCGTTGGACCAGTCTGGCGCGGCGGCGCGCAAAATGAACCAATGCTTCTGCAAAGCTGCTATAAGACTTCACTAACATTGGCAGTCGAAAATAAAATAAAGACAATCGCTTTCCCCGCCATCAGCACGGGTATTTACAGCTACCCGGTTTACGATGCCGCTAAAATTGCCGTAAGAACCACTTTGGATTTTCTTCAGAATAATTCTTCTATTGAAAAAGTTATTTTTGTCTGCTTTGATGAAAGAACTTTCCACGTTTACAAAGAGGTAATTGAGGAACTATAAAATTTAATATTTCATTTCTTTCATGGACAAATATAATTTCTATCCGGAGTTGCTGCCGGGAAATTAATTCTTCCCGTCGGTCTCGATTGTAAAAGGCAGTTTTATTTTTTCCCATTTCATATAAGCAATTGCCGAATTGGGTTTGCCGTTCGAAGTTACCGTCATATTTTCAAAAGTGTATGTAAGCCATTCATGATATGCCGTCTGCTGCGGCGCAACGGAGAGCCTTAAAGCATCCTGAGCTTCGTTATAAGTAAATGCGCCCCATTGATCGGCAACTTTATTGAAAATTATCGTCCAGTTCTTTTTTGACGGGATAATAAAAAAGCCGTAAGAACCGGCAGGCAAGCTCTTGCCGTTTATTTTTACTGCTGTCGAGAAAGTAATTTTCGTAGCTTCATTTGCACCGGCGCGCCAAACTTTATCATAAGGCACCAATCCTCCCCAAATCTTTCTGTTCTTTACTCCGGGTCTGCTGTAGGAGATCGTTACATCCGTCAATCCGATTGTTTCTTCAATGGACGCTTTCGGGCTTACTCTAACTTCCTTGTTCCAGCCGGGCTCTTTTATTTCTTTCTGGTTATTCTTTTTCATCTGCTGACCGCTTGCCGTAACGACCATAGACATAAATAATATTCCGATTAAATAAATAACTCTGCTCCGCGCCGCAATGTAATTCATATAGTGCTCCGTCAATCTGTGCAAAAATATTTTTGTTGAAACTTTAATACTGATTATGAAAATAATTTAAATAATATTTTTTAAGACACCGGTTACTTTATCAATTTCCTCTTTGTTGTTATAAAAGTGCGGAGAAAATCTAACATAGCCTTCGCGAACCGCACAGTGAATGTTCTTTGCAGTTAATTCCTTAAATATATTTTGAGAATTATCGTGTCTGAAAGAAACAATTCCGGAAAGATTTTTAACATCGCAGTTTTTTAGAACTGGACTAACGCCAATCTCCTGCAGTTTGTTGATTAAGTACCGGGAGTTACCTAAAACAGATTCTTCAACTTTATCAAAGCCAACTTCGTTGAAAAACTTTATAGAAGCATTCAACGCATATATTCCAAGAGTGTTCAAAGTTCCGCCTTGAAAGCAGTCGGCGGTTGTCTTTAGCTTTAAATCATAATTTAAAAGATTCCACGCGTCATCAACAGAAAGCCAGCCGATATATTTAGGAGAGATGTTCTGCTGAAGCTTTTCGGTAATATAGACAATTCCAAGTCCCTGTAAGCCGAGCATCCATTTCTGGCTTCCCGCCGATAGGAAATCGATATTGCATTTTTGCACGTCCAATCTTAAAGCGCCTAAACCCTGTATCGCGTCGACTGAGAAAATAATTCCGCGCTGTTTACAAACTTTTCCAATCTCTTCAATATCAACTCTGTAACCGGTTAGAAACTGCACCTGGCTTATCGAAATTAATTTTGTGGACGGTTTAATGCTGCTGATTACATCGCCGGCAGTTACAATTCCGTCATGCGATTTTACGAAGTCGATCTCGACGCCTTCTTTCTGCAGGTTAAGAAAAGGATAAACGTTGGCGGGAAATTCAAGATCGTTGAGTAAAACTCTATCGCCTTTTTTCCAGTTAACGCCCTGCGCAATAATATTTATTCCGTTTGTAGTATTATCCACAAAGGCGATTCTGTCAGGCGAAGTATTTATCATCAAAGCCAGATTGTTTTTGGTTTCTTTAATGATTGCTTGAAGAGCTAAATAATCGTCGATGTTGGCTTCGCTTTTTTCATAAAGAATTTTTGCGATGCCTTCAAGGACTCTTTCAGATAAAGGTCCGGTGGCGGCGTGATTAAAATAAATTTTTCCGCTGCGCAAGTATGGAAATTCTTCGCGAGCTTCAATAACGTTCATATAAGTCCCTGTGAAAAAACTTTTAAAAATTTAACTATCAATATAATGCAGAATCAAGTTTAATTATAAGAACATTAATGTTATAAAGCGGGTTTTGTCTCTATTTTTAAAAAGAGTTAATTTTATTATCAAGATGAGTTGATACTTATATAAATTGAACAGACGATAATACATGTGCTAAGATTTCATGAAATAAATAATAACCAATTCTGCAAAACTTCAACAAGAAAGAAGGCAAATCATGAAATACCCTAAGCCGCAAAAGCCGCACGAGCTTCAACCGGATGATTTAAGATGGCGATGCAATCCGGAAATATTTTCTTTCGATTCTACAAGCGACATAGAACCAATTGAAGGAATACTCGGACAGGAGCGCGCACTTAAAGCAATTAAACTCGGCGTGGACTTAAGAGGTCCGGGTTATAATATTTTTATTGCCGGGCTGTCGGGCACCGGTAAAGCAACCACAGTAAAAAAAATGCTGGAAGCAATCAGCGATAATTGCCCGCCGCTTTATGATTTCGCCTACGTGAATAATTTTAAAGATGAAGACCGCCCGATTCTTTTAACTTTTCCAATAGGTAAAGCAAAAGCATTTAAACAAAACTTTACTTCGGCAATTGATCTGCTAAAGAAAAAAATTCCGCAGGCGCTTGAAAATGATTCTTACGTAAACCGCCGTCAAAAAATCATTAATAAATTTAACGACGAAGAACAGGCGCTGATGACTTCCTTCGATGAAAAGTTAAAAGGAGAAAACTTTTCTCTAGGTCAGGTAAAAGTGGGCGAGACTGCCAGACCCGATATTTTCCCGATCATTGAGCAGAAGGCGGTTCCAATTTACCAGCTTGATGAACTTGTTAAAGAAGGAAAAGTCAACGACCGCGACGCTAAAGAAATTATTAAAAAGTATAACATACATCAGCAGGAGTTACACACGCTTTTCAAGAAAAGTTTAACTCTTAACCAGGAATTTCAAGGCAAGCTTGCCGAGCTGGAACAGGAAACCGCCGAAGTCGTAATTAAGGGAGTGATGGAAAATTTAAGAGAAAAATATAAAGATGAAAAAATTATAGATTATTTTGAGCAGGCAGAGGAAAATATTCTCGGCAGTATACAAATTTTTAAAGGCGTTAAACCGCAAGGCGAAGAAACACCGGAAGGTTTTCAAATAGACTACTTCAAAGAATATGAAGTAAATATTATTTTAGATAACAGCGACACAAAAAGCTGTCCTGTTATAATAGAAACATCTCCGACTTATGTTAATCTTTTTGGAACGATTGAGAAAATATCCGACGGGCGCGGAGGCTGGTACAGCGATTTCACAAAAATAAAAGCCGGATCGCTGCTGCGCGCTAACAGCGGCTATCTTGTTCTAAATGTCAAGCATCTTTTTGAAGAACCTGGCGTATGGCGCACTTTGAAAAGAATTTTAACTTATAGAAAGTTGGAGATTCAAGATATTCACAATTATTTTCAAATCGCTCCGTCGGTTCTTAAACCTGAACCGATAGATATTGATACTAAAGTCATCCTGATAGGAAATGATAATATATACTCCATTCTTGCAAACTATGAAGATGATTTTAAAAAGATATTTAAAGTAAAAGCCGACTTTGATTATGAGATTAAACGGACAGACGAAGTTCTAATACAGTATGCGCGGGTAGTTAAAAAATTAATCGCCGAAGAAAACCTCCACGAGTTTGATAAAACCGCCATCGCTTATTTGATTGAACTCGGCGCAAAATATGCAGGACAGAAGAATAAACTTACTACAAGATTCTCAATGATTGCCGATCTTGCGCGCGAAGCAAATTTCTGGGCGACTGATGACGGATTTGATGTTGTAAATGCAGATCATGTCCGCAAGGCTTATAATCTCGGCAAGGAAAGACATGGACTTCTCGAAAGCAAAGTTAATGATATGATCGAAGAAGGAACTGTTCTGATCGATACTGAAGGTAAGCGCATCGGACAAATAAATGGGCTCGCTGTTTACGACGCTGATTTTTATTCTTTCGGAAGACCAACACGGATAACTGCAACTGTTTCTCTCGGCAGCGGAAGTATTATCAATGTGGAGCGCGAAGCCGGGATGAGCGGTCGTCATTATAACAAAGGCGTTCTAATTATTTCAGGATATTTCAGAGAAACTTTCGGACAAAATTTGCCGCTGTCATTCAACGCAAATCTGGTGTTTGAACAATCTTATGGAACAGTTGACGGCGACAGCGCATCCTGCGCCGAAATCTTTGCTCTGCTTTCGACCTTATCAGGACTGCCGATAAATCAGTCTATCGCTGTAACAGGTTCTTTAAATCAGAAAGGCGATGTTCAGCCAATCGGCGGCGTTAATGAAAAGATCGAAGGCTTCTACGATGTTTGCAAAGCGCGAGGTTTAACTAAAGATCAAGGCGTGATAATTCCCGTTCAGAACGTAAAAGAATTAATGCTGCGCGACGATGTGATAGATGCAGTAAAGAAAAAAACTTTTCATATCTACACCATCGAAAGAGTTGAAGAAGGAATTGAAATACTTACAGAAGTTAAAGCCGGTCTGAGAAATGTTAGCGGCGCCTATGAGCCAAATACCGTTTTTGATTTAGTTGAAAAGAAAATTATTGACCTTTATGCTAAATCGAAAGCTAATAGACAAAATAACAATAATGTTCAACCAAAGAAGAAAAAGAAATAATGTCCAGAATTACTGAAAATATATCGAAGACTAAGATACTATGCACGCTTGGTCCTGCTACAAGTTCCGCAGAAATAATTGAAGAATTAATTTTAGCAGGCATGGATGGCGTTCGGCTAAATTTTTCTCATGCTAATTACGATGAATTCGAAAAATTATTTAATGAGATTGATAAAGCCTGCGTGGATGAAAAAACGCCGCTCGCAATATTAATGGATTTGCAGGGTCCGAAGATCAGAGTTGGAGAATTATCTGCGCCGGAAATAAATCTTGAAAGCGGAGATGAGATAGAAATTACCACTGAAAATATTTTAGGAACTTCAAACATAATTTCTACATCTTACAAAGCGCTTGCAGACGATGCTAAAGCCGGGGATCAAATTTTGATAGACGACGGGCTGATTAGATTAAAAATAAAATCTAAGAAGAAAAATTCGGTTGTATGCGCGATTGAAAACGGCGGAATTTTGAGACCGAAGAAAGGAATGAACCTTCCCGGGATGAAACTTTCAACTCCTTCGGTTACTGAAAAAGATTTTGCCGATCTTGAATTTGCCTTGAATCATCGCATAGATTATATCGCTTTATCATTTGTAAGGAGCGCGAAGGACATTCTTCATCTTAAAGAATGGTTGAAAGATAAAAATATTTTTATTCCTGTTATAGCAAAAATCGAAAAGCGTGAAGGCGTTGATAACTTTGACGAAATACTGGATGCAGCGGATGGGATTATGGTTGCGCGCGGCGATTTAGGCGTAGAAATTCCTGCGCAGGAAGTTCCTATCATTCAGAAGCGAATAATAAAAAAATGCAACGCTGTCGGAAAGCTTGTAATTACAGCAACGCAGATGCTTGATTCAATGATACACAACCCTATTCCAACACGCGCTGAAGCCTCGGATGTTGCAAATGCCGTTCTTGATGGTACCGATACCGTTATGCTCAGCGGGGAAACTTCCGTCGGAAAATATCCTTTACAGGCTGTTAAAATAATGAATGACATTGCAAGGAATGCCGAGCAGTATCTTCCGGTATCTAAGGACGGTGATTTTGAAATTCCGTCAAATCTAACCGAGAATCTTTTTGATTCCGTTGGAAGAGCTATAACTGAAATTAGCCGGCAAGTAAACGCGACTGCTATTGTCGTCTTTACTTATGAAGGGCGTACTGCTAAAAACTTTGCGAAGTTCCGACCGAAAGCAAAAATTATTGCAATCTCAAACAGCTTTGCTACTATGAATAATTTATGCCTGCGCTGGGGTGTAACTTCGATATTTATGGATCAGATACACAAGGAAAACCTTGCGATTGATTCGGCGAAAAAATTAATCTCTGATGCCGGACTTGTCAAGGAAGGCGACGTAGTTATCTTTACCGCAGGCGCTCCTTATTCTGAAAAAAGCAGAGTGAACTGGTTACGATTTGAAGTTATGTAATAAATCAAAAAATGAAAACCGATGATTTAAAAATTGCAAAGTGGTGGGAACCTGCGGAAAATGGAAGAATACTTTGTACGCTTTGTCCGCGCTATTGCAGAATCGGCGAAGGTCAGCCGGGCTTTTGCTACATAAGACAAAATCTCTGCGGGAAACTTTATACGACCGGCTACGGAAAGCCGACCGGCTACGCAATTGATCCAATTGAAAAAAAACCGCTGAATCATTTTCTGCCTGGAACATCTATTTTAAGCTTTGGTACAGCGGGCTGCAACCTTGGCTGTAAATTTTGTCAGAACTGGTCAATTAGCAAAGCAAAGCTGGATGAAATAAATTCTCTTATCGCTTCGCCTAAAAGCGTGGTTGATCTTGCAAAAAAATATAATGTACCTTCGATTGCGTTTACTTATAATGATCCGACAATCTTCGGCGAATATGTTATTGACATTGCTGATATAGCACGCACTGAAGGAATTAAAACTGTTATGGTTACTGCAGGATATATTGATAAGGAAGCGCGCAAAGAAATTTATAAAAACATTGACGCAGCAAATGTCGATCTGAAGGGATTTACAGAAAGATTTTATCACAAGCAGACGTTCTCTCATTTAAACGATGTTCTCGATACTCTTGTCTGGCTGAAAAATGAAACTGAAGTTTGGTTTGAAATAACAACCTTGCTGATACCTGACGAAAATGATTCTTCCGAAGAAATTAAAAATGAATGCGAATGGATTTTAAAAAATCTTGGAGATTCTGTGCCGCTTCATTTTACGGCGTTCCATCCGGATTTTAGAATGACTGATAAAGAACCGACGCCGGAGAAGACCTTGATAAACGCAAGACAAATTGCTTTGAAGGAAGGGATAAAATATTGTTATGTCGGGAACATTCACAACGCGGAAGGTCAAACAACTTTTTGTGATAAGTGCAAAACTCCATTAATAAAAAGGGATTGGCATTCTGTTATCTCAGATAAAATTATTGACGGCAGGTGCTTCAATTGCGGAAACAAGCTGCCAGGTATCTTTTCTGTAAATTAATACTGCCGGCTGAATCAAGAATTTCAAACATATTTAAAAAAATAAAAAAGGAAAAATCTCGTGAGTTCATTATCGAAAAAGATTACTTTTATTACCGGAGCATCTTCCGGAATTGGAAAAGCGTGTGCGGAAGCCTTTGCAAAAAAAGGATCGAACTTAATATTATTAGCCAGGAGAAAAGAAAAGGTCGCCGAAGTCGCTAAAGAATTGGGGAAAAAATACGGAGTAAAAATAATATACTTTCAAGCAGATGTTAGAGATTATAAACAGGTAAAGAAAATAATTTCGTCATTGCCGCAGGAATGGAAAAAGATTAATATTTTAATTAACAATGCGGGTCTGGCGCGCGGCTTCAGTAAAGTTTATGAAGGAGAAATTTCACACTGGGAAGAAATGATCGATACAAACGTTAAAGGTCTTTTATATATTACAAGAGAGGTACTTCCGCATATGATAAATAACGGGAGCGGTCATGTAATAAATATCGGCTCAACTGCCGGGCATGAAGTTTACGTGAACGGAAATATTTACTGCGCGACAAAGTTTGCCGTGAACGCATTAACGCAATCTATCCGTCTTGATGTGCTTGATAAAAATATTAAAGTAAGTACGGTTGATCCGGGAATGGTCGAAACAGAATTCAGCCTTGTAAGATTTTCCGGCGATAGGGAGAAGGCGAAGAATGTATATAAAGGATTAAAGCCGTTAAGCGCGGCGGATGTAGCCAATGCGATTTTGTTTTGCGCTGCCCAGCCGCCGCACGTAAATATTGGCGAAATAATTATTACTCCTTCTGCGCAGGCATCTTCAACAAATGTTTATAGAAGGTAGAAATTATTTTAGATATAATGAATTTAAGTCTCTAACCGTTGCGTATTGCCGCGAAATAGTTCGCGGCAGCCAAGTCAAATGTAAAGAGGCATTAGCTTTACTTCACCAGGTTGAATTCAATTAAACGAAAATGCTTACGTCGCCGGCGCCTTCGCGGATTACTTCCGGCTCGTCTTCGCTTAAATCGATTACGCTGGAAGGAGTGCCTAACAGATTTCCTGACGACAACATCAAATCTACATGGGCGTTAAAAATATTTCTAATCTCAAACGGGTCGTGTAAAACTTCACCTTTCCTATTTGTCGTGCTTGTGCTGATAATAGGATTGCCAAGCATCCCGACAAGCTTTAGCGTAAGGTTATTATCAGGAACCCTGATGCCGACGGTCTTTCTTTTGCTCCATAATTTTTTAGGTACTTCTCTTGCAGCCGGCAGAATGAAAGTGTAAGGACCCGGCAGCAGGTGGCGCATTGTTCGATAAGCATAGTCGGAAACTTTTGCATACCGCGCAATATCTTTAAGATCGGCGCAGATAAAACTAAATAACTTATTGCTGCCGTCGTTTTTGATGGAGAAAATTCTTTCGAGAGCTTCCCTATTATAGATGTCGCACCCGATGCCGTAGACGGTATCGGTCGGATAAATAATTATACCGCCCTGTTTAAGTACTTCAACTGCTTTGTTTATGTAGCGGGTTTGAGGCGTCTCGGGGTGAAGTTCAAAATATTCCATTAGCTGCTCCTTTCGATTAGATAGATCAAAGATTTTTAGAGAAAATTTATTTTTAATATTTAGGAAATAAATAATGGATTTATGGCTGCAAGATATAAATCATTTTATAATTGTCAATACAAAACGCAGAGGAAGTGATCCTAATTTAAGTTATCATAGACAAAATTTTTGAACTCATACTCCTCACACCTTGCTAACCAAAATGTAGAACAGACTTTAGTCTGTTAATTTTAATGCAGCCCCAAATTATGACACCAAAATAACCATTAAAAATAGCGGTATTTTAAATTGCAATAGCGCTATTTTAATTTGGAAAAGCAGTATTTCAAATTCCAAAAGCACTATTTTAAATAACAAAAGCGCTTTCGTTATTAATGAGAGCGCTTCTGTTATTAATAGGTCTGGGTTTGTTATTAATGAAAGCCCAACCGTTATTAACAAGTCTGGAGTTGTTATTAATGAAAGCCCAACCGTTATTAACAAGTGCGGAGTTGTTATTAATGAAAGCCCAACCGTTATTAACAAGTGCGGAGTTGTTATTAATGAAAGCCCAACTGTTATTAACAAGTCTGGAGTTGTTATTAATGAAAGCGCAATTGTTATTAACAAGTCTGGAGTTGTTATTAATGAAAGCCCAATTGTTATTAATAAAAGCACTCTTGTTATTTAAAATAGTGCTATTGTAAATGGGAAAAGCGGTATTTCAAATAAGAAAAGCGGAATTTTGAACAAAAACACAATATATAACTAAATCCCAGCATAATTTATTCACGAAACACAAAGGCATGAAAATGTAGTCGAGGCTTATAAATCTTCAAAATTATATTCGGCTAAAAAATTCCGAAGGTTTTTTATTGGAAGCTACTCGCAATGCGGCTATATTATTGATTACGATAAACCTGGAGACGACCCGGCGGGTCGTCTTTACAATTAATCTACTAAACATTACTTGAGCAAAATCATCTTCTTGATTGAGATGTAGCTGCCGGCTTGCAGCTGGTAAAAATAAACTCCGCTTGGAAAATAGTTTGAGCCGGGCGGGAATTTCACTTTATATGTTCCGGCAGACTCTTCTTTGTCAACTAATACTGCAAGCTGTTTCCCGAGCAAATCATATATAATCAATTTTACAGGTATATATCCTTTAGTATTAACCGGAATAGAATAAGTAATTGTTGTGTATGGATTGAAAGGATTAGGATAGTTCTGGAATAAATCAAAACTCTGCGGCTTTGTTATATCTACTGAATCCAGAATCGAAATTTCTTTTAAAATTAAATTTTTAGGATCAAAGTTCAGGACTTTTGGTACACCGGCAACATTAAAAATAATTTGCTGAGCTTGCTCATCATTAAAAACAGTTACAGTTGTATCGCCGGTTGAAGTTATCACCTCAATCTGGACCGGCATTGTAAAAAAAAGAGGATTGGAATTTGCAGACTGTGAGATATTTAATTTAACTGCGTAAATATTATTCCCAACAGAAGAATAACTCCAGCTTACCGAATAGTGAGGATAACTTTCGCCGTAAATCCATTCGTCAAAAAAATATTTTAAAGAGGAGCCGTAAACTTTTTCCGCGTCGGATTCAAAATCTGCCGTAGTAGCAGAAGCATAAGCAACTTTAGGATCGTCTGCATAAGTTTTCATAAGCCGGAAGAAAAGGGAATCGCCCATTATTCCTCTGAGCATATATAAAACCACAGCGCCTTTTGCATAGGAGCGGTTATAATTAAAAATAGAATCCACGCTTGTAATATCGCTGACGTATACCGGTCCGTAAGCAAGTTTTGCTTCGTTCATAAAAGGGTTAATAATTGAAAGATAGCCTGGATTACCATCAATGGCTTCGTAATAAACAGCTTCAGAAAAGGAAGCAAAGCCTTCGTTAAGCCAGATGTCCTGCCAATCTGCGCAAGTAATTTTATCACCGTACCAATGATGAGCCAGCTCGTGAGCTTCAATATCTTCTCCGAAGCTGCCGAGTGAAGTAATAGTTTGATGTTCCATACCGCCGCCCCAGCCGAATTCCGCTTGACCATATTTTTCTTTGATGAAAGGATAAGTTCCGTAGCGTGCAGAAAATATTGAGATCATGTTTGCGACTTTATCAAGATCGGGTTTTACTAAATCAAAATCTTCCGGATAAATGTAATTTATGATCGGCATAGAGTCGCTTTGCGCATAGTGATAATAAGTTGTATAAACCGTATAATCAGCAATCGCTACAGAAATTAAATATTGAGCTATCGGATAAATATTTTTCCATTCAAAGGTATGAGTGCCGTTGCCGTTGTCAACCACTGCTTGCAGAGTACCATTAGAAGCGGCAGTTAAATTCGAATCGCAAGTTATCCAGACATCCGAAGAATCTGCCTTGTCGGCGGGAGTGTCTTTGCATGGCCACCAATCGCTTGCGCCGTAAGGCTCGCTCAATGACCAGATGGCAGGCAAGCCGCCGTGATTGCCAAATTCAAAGCTGCCGAAGCCACTCGAACCGGGAACTCCCTCATAATAAATTTTTACCGAAAATGATTCTCCGGCATTTAGCGTTGACGGAAGAAAAATATTTAGCTTTGCGGAAGAATGTGTAAAGGAAATTTTAGAGCCGCCGTAAGTTACTGAATCAACTGTGAGGGCATCCTGCAAATCGAGAAAGAAATTTGAAAGTCCATTTGTAGTGCTTTTGGCATTAACTACGACGCTTCCTTTTAAAAAATTTGGCGAATAAGTTAATGTAAGATTTAATCCGTAGTAAGTAACGTCAATGCTTGAATCACCCGGGTAAAGCACTTTGCTCATGTTTTGTGTCTTCTTGAACTGCTGCTTCTCAAAATTTAATAAACTTTTTTTATTCAGCTGAGCAAAATTGCTTGACGCATAGACAAAGATCAAAAAAAATAGTAAGGCTGTTTTCTTCATATATCGATTTTATTTTAGTTCCGGAGCGTTTGACACAACATGTTTCATTTAACATCCTGAATTCTACAAACCGGCTTGAACCCGCAGAAACGGCAAATTTTGTTTTCTCTATCAGGAAGAGCTGAAAGAGTAAATTTTCCTTCGACAATATCATCAACATATTTTTTAATTGAATCAATGCAAATGCCTATCAACACAGAAGCATTGTTTTCTTTTATGACTTGCCTGTTCCCAAAATCTTTAGTAGAAGGCTTGAGTGAATAAATAAATGCGTCGGAAGGATTAAAATTCTGTCCGAATTTTTCTAATAAAATATTTTCGGCGGCATATAAGTACAACGGTAACTGAAGAGATAAGCCGTTTTCAAGATCCTGCCTAGATGGTTTTTTGCCGCTTAGTTTATAATCAATGACATTGTATTTCTTATTAGATTCATCGATATCAATGCGGTCAATTTTGCCATTTAATTTTATGCCGTTTACTTCAAAAGAGTTTTCATTAGCCTGACGATCTCCAAAAGACGATTCAAAAAGCATCGGCGTAAAGCCTTCGTTGTTTTTTCTTTCTTCAACAAGAAATTTAAAGAGAATAGAATTTGCTTTGCTGCCGTTTATTCCCATAATTTTTTCTTTTTCATAGAAGTTCATCGGCGATTTAAAATTAGCCTGGCTGATTTTTTCTTCCGCGATTTTGAAAATTAAATTGTACGCATAATTAAAATCTTCGTCGCTTGAATTTTGAAGTATAATATTTTCTTTTTTTAGGCGGGAATAAAATTCAAAGAAAATATCATGAAGTAAACTTCCCAGTTCTATGGCTTCTATTTCTTCAGTCGGCTCTTTGACAGGTTCTATTCTCAGCACACGCTCTGCAAAATATTTAAATGGGCAGAGAGCGTAAGTCTCAAGCTGAGTGATCGAATAATTTCTTTCCTTAAATTCACTCAATCTTTCCTTTGCCTCAGATGTCAGCTCATTGCCGATTGATCCGGTATAGGGCGAACCGGCAAACGGGTTTTCAGCGCGGAGTTTATTTATCTCGATAACTTTTTTTATTTCGTCAAGAGAAACTTCCGCCGATTCAAGCTCGCGTTCTAAATTGATGTTTGTAAAATTACTTGCAATGCTTTTGCCGGCATTAATAAGGATATCTTCTTTCGAAAAAATATATTCTTCATAATCATTTTCAGATTTGAGGTCAACTTTGAAAAGAGAAGTGAATTCATTTAAAAAATTTGATTCAACCAATTCGGTATTATCCTTATGCTGAGGCAAAGTAAGATAAAGTTTTTTATTCCACGAACAGAGCGATTGATAAAAATGATAGCGGTTTTCGATCTGATGGATAAGCTCGCTTTTTGCGAAAGAGCCGGAGAAAAATATTTCTGGAGAAAAGCGCGTGGGGAAGTCACCGTCGGTTAAACCCGCGATAAAAAGATAATCGAATTTTAAACCGCGAATCTCATTTAAAGTTGTAATCTGAACTCCGTAGCCGGGCTTTTCTCTAACATTAAACCGTGAAGCATTTACTGCGGTCCGGATGTTGTTCAAGAAAAACCTCAACGGGAATTTTTTATTATCGCCGTATTCTGATTCTATTAACCCGAAAAGCTCGGCAGTCTCATCCAAAAAAACTGTTACAGCTTTTGCATTTACTTCAATATTCTCTTCGCTTTGATTTAAAAGAGCGGAAGCAAAATTTCTGTTGAGGATAAGATCATTTAATCTTTCCAGGAATTTCTTTACCGTCATGTTGTGTAAAAAGGGCGATAGTAAATAATGAAGTTCTTCGAAATTCTTTAGCGCATTTTTATAAAGGATCTTGTCATATTCATAATTCTTTGAATCTTCATCGTCATTAGAAACTGTATTGTTAATCGCATCGAGAAGGGAATTACGCCAATTATCATAGCCGGCAATTATTTTAAGCTTCACAGAAGCCTTAAGCAGACTTGAAAGGTCAAAACTTTTAGGAGTTATATTTTTGCCGGACAGCGCTCTGAAAATATTTTTATAATAAAAATCATTTTCAATAATCTCCAAAAAATTAATAATAGAAACTACCGGCGGAGAAGTGCTAAGGGGAAATCTGTCGGTTAAATTAAACGGCAGCCCGTATAGCGGGAAATAATATCTAATCAAAGGCGAATAATTTTGAATCAAGTTGAACGCGAGGCAAATATTATGAGGCTCTACGCGATGCTCAACAATAATTTTCTTAATTTCTTTTGCAATCGTTTCAACCTCTTTTTCCCTTGTCTGCGAAGTTATTTTAGTTATAGTGCCGCAGTAATCATGCAATTTATTTCTGTCTGAATTATTAAAAAGTTCATTGCGTATTATTCTTTGGAAATCGTTTTGTGTATCCGTTGATATATCGGAGACTTCTTTAAATCCGCGCTCAATGAATTTTTTATAGCATTTATCAAGATGGGAGAAAATTGCCGAATTGCCGCTGTGATAATCGAAGGAAATTAAAAGTTTAACATTATCCAATCCCGAAGCAAGATTTATAATCTCGATTTCGGGGTTTGTAAATTCATCGAAACCGTTGACGATAATTAAATTTACTTCATCGTAAATGCTTTTAAATTTGTTAAAAAAATTGTCATCGCCTTTTGAGATTATTTCTTGATAGACATCTCCGATTTCTTTAACTCCTAATCGCAAACAGCGCTCATTATATTTTCGGTAAACATTTTCAATATCCTTAGCATTTAACTTTTCTGAGCCGTTTAGCTGTTCTGACTCTTTCCGCAGAACATCGGGCGAAATTCCCTGGCGTTTATATTCCGAGATAACATTCTTAACTCTTTGAAGCGTACCGTAAGGAATTTCTTCTTCATAAGATGAAAAATATTTTAACTCTGTTTCTCTGAAGCATTGGTTTAGAAGCACTATTGATGAAGCCTCGCCCAGCATTTGCGAATTGTATGTAGAAAGCTTTTCGGCAAAGCTGCCGATTGTCTCGAGATTTAATCTGCCTGCAGCCGAGTTCGGTGATGAAGAAATAATTTCTCTTCTAAGTGACCGTATTTTCCGGTTTGTCGGAACAATAAGCAGAAGCTGGTTTGACTTTCCGGAATTTATTTTGGAAAGGACTTCCTTATCAAGATCGACTGAAGTTATTTTATCTTTTGTTAAAATCATTTTTCTTTTTGCGAGGCTATTATTAAATCACGGTATGATTTTCTAATTTGCTGATAGCCGTTAAGTTTTAAAAGCCGTTTGATTTCATTAAATCTTTTTTGTGCGTCAGATTTTCCGAAGAGTACTAACGTTTCAAGCTCTAAAAAATTGCCGAGATTTTTTACGCTGTCTAAATGTATTCTGGTATTATTGTACAAATAAAGTTGTCTTTTCTTTTCAACCACGGCTTCAATTTTTAGCAAGTCGTTAAAAAATTTTTCTCCTTCGCCGTCGCTGAAGTGAATTACTTCAAAGTTGGAAAATCTGGTATTTGATTTTTCATCGCGAAGATATTTAATAATGCTCTGGCTGCCGTTTTCAATTCTTAATTTCAAAAGTCCCGGCGAGGTTTTATAATATACATCTTTTTGGTTTAGCGCTGAAACTTTCTCAGCACTGATTTTTTTCAGCAGCGCTTTTATTGAAGTGAAAGAATCGAGTTTAATTTTTAATTCAAGATTAACAGGCATAATATCCTTAAAAATAGAGTTGAAAAAATATTTAAGTTAGTTTGGAATACACTTGTAAAACTTCTCTTCCTTTTCTAGGCTTAATAGAGTTGATTATTTTTGTCGATTGCTCAAGTATTAAGAAATTTTTAGCAATAGAAAAAAATTCAACCGGATCAACGCCGAACGGAGGTCCGCCTTCTACGTTTTCGACCGGAAACAACAGCGCGATCAGCTTTCCACCGGGTTTTATGAACGAACTTAACTTTCTAATATATTCTTCGTGGCGCTCAGGATTAATGGAACAGTATGTTACATACTCATAAACGACATCGAAAGAATTTTCAAAGCTTTGATCAAGAGTAAAAATATTTTCTGTAATAAAGTTTATTCGTACATTATCGACGGCGGCAAGTTTTTGAGAAAATGCAATCGCTTCGGAAGAGAAGTCAATCGCAGTTACTTCATAGCCGAATTTAGCAGCGGCAACTGCATCGTAACCTTTGCCAGAGCCGGCGATAAATATTTTCCCAGGCTGGATTATTTTACCTTCCTTGAGAATATCTATAAAAATCGGCGTTGCGGATTTCATATCCCAATTTGCTTTACTATTACGATAGCGTTCATTCCAATATTCGGGCTTGTCTACAAAGTCAAACATTACACAATTGATGAAAATTTATATTGAATTTATCTTGAACTTAATTATTTTAACAATAAAAAAATTACAAAGATGAAAAAATTTTTATTGGCGGTAATATTAGCAATTCCTTTTCTAAATGTAAATGCACAGGGCATCGGCAAATTAGCTCCGCCAAAACCTCCTGAGGTTTTTCCAAACAATGCGTTAGGCGTTGATATAATTTTTAGCGAAGGAGGATTTGGTCTTGGAACTTTTTATAGAAAACAAATTGATCAAACTCTAACTGGCTTTGTTGATTTTTCTATTTCAGAAGCGAAAGACCCGCAGGAATTCACTTACGTGGATTATTTCGGAAACACTTACACTGCCGGAAAAATAAACCGCGCTTTTCTTCTGCCGATCAACTTTGGTCTGCAGTACAGACTCTTTGAAAATGAAATATACGACAACCTAAGACCTTACATTAATTTCGGCGTTGGACCTGCTTTTGTTATAACCGATCCGTACAGTATGGAATATTTTAGCGCTCTAAGAAATACTACGACATATTGTACTGCGGGCGGCTACATTGGCTTCGGCGCGAATTTCGGTTTGGATAAAAAAAATTTAGTTGGATTAAACCTGCGTTATTATGTCATTCACATGTTCAACAACGGAATACAAATTTTACAAGATAAGTATGAGAAAAATTTAGGAGGTTTTTTTATTACTCTAAATTTAGGAACGATGTATTGAATTCTAACCATCCGGCTTTTGAAGGTTTTAACAAAGACGCATTCAAATTCCTTGAGCAGCTTTCGCTCGCTAATAATAATAACACAAAATGGTTTGACAAAAACAGGCAGAGATACGAATTGAATCTTGTGGCACCTGCAAAATTATTTATTACGGATATAGGTCAATTTTTTAATCAGTTGAATTTGTCGATTAGAACCGAACCAAAATTTAATCAAACAATAATGCGGATTAACAAAGATATGAGATTTGCAAAAGGTGCTCCGTATAAGAATTATTTTTTGATTCACTTCGGAAGATTTAAAATGGACAGCGAATTCTATGTCTATTTTGACGGCAGCGGAATCTCGTACGGATTATTTTTGAATAACACAATTGACGATGAGCTTTTCTTCAATGAAAACCTAATTCATTTTAGAAAAGAAATTATTTCATTCTGCGAGAAATATAAGATCAATAATAAGTTTAGCTTTAATAAACTTGATAAAGAACCGGAGCTCGTAGTCTCGAAATTTAATATGAACAAACATTTTGATTTGCTTCACGCAACCAAATATATTTTATTAGAAAAAAATATTAAAAAAGACGAACCGCTTGCCAGTTCTGTTAATTTTCTGAGCACTGCGGTGAAAACATTTTCGAGCCTCTATCCTCTTTATTGTTTTGCGATTTCAAAGAATCCGCAAAAGCTTATTGAAGAATATGAAGACAGATTCGGAATCATGGCTTAGGATTCGTCCTTTTATACTTTTCGACTAATTAATTATCTAAAGTTGTATTTATTTTTTTTGAACTGCATTAAAAGTAAGCGGATTTTTTATGAGCAATGACCTGGACTTTGCATACAGATTGTACTATGATTATTCAAACTATGCCGAACAAAATTTAACCCACAAAAGATTTAGGCACTCTGATATCCTCCCGCTGATAAATAATTTAATAAAATCAAAAATATTTTCCGTTGCTGAAGCCGGGCGATCAGTAATGGGAAGGGAAATATTTTTAATAAAAGCCGGATGGGGAGACACTAAAATATTTTTGTGGTCGCAAATGCACGGCGATGAATCAACTGCCACGATGGCAATTTTTGATCTATTTAATTTTTTTATGTTTAGTGACGGCTTTAACGATTTCAAAAATAATTTGTTTGCGAGAACTACAATTTATTTTATGCCGATGGTTAACCCAGACGGAGCGGAGTTATTCCAGCGCAGGAATATTTTTGATATAGATTTAAATCGTGACTTTGTTCAGCTTCAATCGCCAGAAGCAAAAATCTTGAAAGATACTTTTGAAAAAATAAAACCTGATTTCGGGTTTAATCTCCATGACCAGAGTAAATTATATTCAGCCGGGCATAATTTCAAACCTGCGACTCTTTCATTCCTGGCGCCGCCAATTGACGAAGAAAATACAATTGATAATGTACGCGCAATTTCTATGAAATTAATCGGCAAAATATTCAACACGATGTCTTCGTTTATTCCAGGTCATATTGCTAAGTACAATGATGAATACGAGCCGCGTGCTTTCGGCGACAATTTCCAAAAATTAGGAGCAAGTACAATCTTGATTGAATCAGGCGGATGGAATGATGATCCTGAAAAGCAATTTATTAGAAAGTTGAATTTTATCTCATTGCTTTCGGCATTTAAATATATTGAAGAAGGAAGCTTTGCCAATGAGCCTTTGGAGACTTATGAGTCCATCCCGGTCAATCAAAAAGATTTGTTAGACGTTGTGCTGCGGAATCTGAAAATTAGGAAAAACGGCTTTGAATATTTTATCGATATTGGGATTATAAAAAACGAATTTATGGATCCGGCTTCTTCGAAATATTTTGTAAAGTCTTCAATTGAAGAAATTGGCGATCTCTCTGTTTATTTCGGCTATGAAGATATTGATCTTTCCGGTATGGAAATCTTGCCTGGAAAAACTTTTCCGGAAGAATTTTTGTCAATTGATGAAGTCGAAAATTTAGATTTTAATTCGCTTCATTTAAAGGGCTATACAAATGTACTGCTGAATGATAAAAGATTTTCCTTAAGCTATTCGCCTTTTCCGGTAAATATAATTACTAATAAAAGTCTCTATTCTGATGAAATTAAAATCGAAAAAGCGGCAAATATGATAATTACAAAAGATTCCGTAGTAACCTACGTAATTATAAATGGTTTTTTAATTGAGACAGCCGTTAGAAGCGAAAAAAGAATCAATGGAATGGTTTATTAGACTGTTAACAGTCAGTTTTAGGCAGGCTAAATTATATTGCTTATCGGTAAATGCTTTTTTATATTTAAAACCTTAAATTTTGATAAGGAATGTTTTTATGGCCAGAATTAAAAATATTGAAGCTTTCTGTCCGGTATGTAATGGAATGAAGAAAATGGAATTAACTGGGGATTTAGTAGTTGATGAGTCTAACAGCAAGCAATGGGCAAAATGCAAAAAATGCAAACAGACAATGTTGATAGATTTGAATCAAGATGTAAAAGAAACTAAAGTATCATTGGAAGGAATTGAAAATCAAGATTGTACAGTTTATTCACCGCAGAAATCTTTCTCAATAGGTGAGGCTATATATCATAAAAACTGGGACGACTTCGGCAAAGTTGTATCAAAAAGTATTTTATCCAACGGACAAAAATCGATCTCCGTGGAATTTCAAAAGTCTGGACATAAAAATTTAATAGAATCATTTAACATATAATCCAATAAAGGAAGGTGATAATTTTGGTAGGAATTACTATAGGCGAAAACGAATCGATCGATAAAGCACTTAGAAGATTTAAGAAAAAATACGAACGCTCCGGCGTCTTAAAAGAATATAAGAAAAGAACATTTTTTGTTAAACCGTCGATTAAAAAACGAATGGAAAAAATGAAAGCTGCCCGACGTGCGCACCGAATCGACACTTTTGTAGAATAATTTTCAGCCCCGGTTTAACCGGGGTTTTTTATTTCAATGCCAACCTCGGCTCCGTAATTTTAATCTCTTTCTTTGTAAGATAATTTTTTTCAAAATGTTTTATGATGCAATTAAAAGCCTGATCAACTGAGCTGCAGAAAGACAAATAATTCATGTCCTCTGCGCTGATGACTCCGTTTTCTATCAATCCGTCAAAGTTAACAATACTCTTCCAGTATTTTTCATCGTAAATAACGAGCAAAAGTTTTTTCTTGATTTTCTTAGTCTGCACTAAAGTCAATATTTCGAAGAACTCATCCATAGTTCCAAAGCCGCCGGGGAAAACTATCAAGCACTTTGCAAGATAAGCAAACCAGAATTTTCTCATAAAAAAATAATGAAATTCAAAACTTAAATTTTGAGTTACATATTTGTTTACAAACTGCTCGAAGGGTAAACTGATATTAAGTCCGATGGAATAACCGCCAGCAAGCTTAGCGCCTTTATTTGCGGCTTCCATTATGCCTGGACCTCCGCCGGTGCATATTATAAATCGGTTGGCAAAAGTCGGCAGATTTAATGACCACTCTGTAAGTCTTCTAGATAGCTCTACTGCATCTTCGTAATATTTTGACATCCTTACCTGTTCCTGAGCTTTCCTTAATTTCTCCGCCAGCATAGGCGTCGTTTTTGGATTTATAGTTTTAAATTTATTCAACTCATTGAGCGATTCCTTTTTTGATTTTACTCTTGCCGAACCAAAAAAGACTATTGTGTCGACTATCTTATGCTTTCTAAATTCGGTTTGCGGTTCAAGGAATTCGGAAAGTATTCTTAAAATTCTTGCATCCGCGGAATTTAAGAAATCTAAATTTTCATACGCTTTTAGAACGGTTTTCTTTTTTGCCATTTTGCTTTTTCTTTGTGTATAGTTAAAATCTTATTAATTAAAGAAGATTAGTTTGAAAGCCTTTTATTTATGACGAGAAATTTTATATTTGCCATACTCATTTATTAATCAAAGTTTTCAAACATACTTGATTACTTTACTTACTATAAAAATAATCATACATAATTATATAACAAACGTTTTATATCATTCATAATTTTTCAGCCTATGATTAGAAAAATATTTTTGTTCTTATTACTAATAAATACTTTTTTATTTTGTTCGTCCAAAGAAGAATTAAAAAAGCAGATAGATAACTTACTAACTTCTCTTCCTTTATCAACAGTGCCTGCAATAATTATTTACAATCCGCAAACACGAGATACTATATACAGCATAAACGCGACCGAAACTATGATTCCAGCTTCCAATACAAAGTTATTTACCACAGCGGCAGCACTGAACCTGATGGGCGAAAACTATAACCTTTCTACTAAAATCTTTACTGATGGGAAAATCAAAAATGGAATATTAGACGGAAATCTTTTTATTAAAGGTTACGGCAATTCTGTTTTTACAGAACAAGACTTGAAAAAAATGATACGTGAACTAAAAGTAAAAGGAATAAAAAAAATACGCGGAAATGTTATCGGCGACGATTCTTTCTTTGATGAGGATTATTTCCGTGACGATTGGATAATCGACGAGCTTGATAATGTAAACCTTCCTGCGATATCAGCGCTGGTTTTAGATAGAAACAGAATGCCTGTTCGCGAAAAAGTAAGAATTAGAAAAGGCAGAAGAATGAGGATTAAATATATTAATGCGTATAAAAATGTTTCCAATCCTCCGCTTTACGCTGCGCAGGTTTTGAAAAAAGATCTTGCAAGGAACGGGATCAAAGTCTTTGGCATTGCTGAAAAAGGAATTACTCCTGCTAAAGCAAAAATTCTTTCCGAATCCGGCATCCTTTTAAAAGATTTGATAAAAATTATTAATAAACACAGCGATAATTTTTTAGCAGAATGTCTTTTTAAAACTATCGGCGCCGTCTATGCTCATACTCAAGGCAATGCTTTTTATTCCACTCAAGCGGTGATGAAGTTTATTAAAGATAATGGCATTTATTCCGACAGCACTTCTTTGGTAGACGGTTCAGGGCTTTCCAGATATGACTTTGTTACAGTCGGCGCGATCGCCGGAGTATTAGAAAAAATGTATTTCGATCAGAAAAATTTTCAAGCATATCTAAACTCACTAAGCATTGCCGGAGTAGATGGAACTCTGCGCTACCGAATGATCGGCACTCCTGCTGAAAATAATTTTCACGGCAAGACAGGCACGCTGTCGGGTATTTCCTCTCTGTCGGGTTACTTGATCAGACCCAACGGAAATGATCTTATCGTAAGTATTTTGTTTCATTATCAATATGACAGCGCAAATTATTACAGGGGAATTGAAAATAGAATTGTAGAAGAATTGGCTGAGTGGAAATAAAAAAGCCTTGAGGAAATTTTCAAGGCTTTAAATTATTTAGTTCTTTATTTGCTCGGGCTGTTATTCTGCTGAACAGGCGTCGTTGACGGCGGCAAACTTCCTGACTGCGGAATCTCCTGCCTGCCTGACCTCTGAATGATACTTTCACGCTGGCTTGCGGTTGATTGACCCGGCAGAAAAAACAAATTTATAATTATTGCAAGTGCGGCTAAACTGCCAGCCAGCCACCAAGTAGCTTTACTTAAAAAATCTGCTGTTCTTCTGCTGCCGAACATAGTTCCCATTGCAGAACCGCCTGCTCCAAATGTGCCCGAAAGTCCTTCTCCTTTGCTTGCCTGCATTAATACAATAACCATCAGCAGTATAGAAATGACAGTCGATAATAAAACTAAAAATGTATACATATTTATAACTCCTAAAAATTCGTAGCGGGGGAGGGATTCGAACCCCCGACACGTGGATTATGATTCCACTGCTCTAACCAACTGAGCTACCCCGCCTCTTTCTTTTTTTGAGAACGCAAATATAAAAACATTTGCTCTAATAACAAAAATTCAAATAGAATTATTATTTGCCTTCTTCAATCGATTTCCACAAGAAATCAAGCAATTCCTGCAATCCCTGCCCGCTTGCTGACGAAAATAAAAGCAGCGGCGAATCCGCATTCTTTATTTTTTTCTTGGACATCTTTTTTATCTCACCTGGCTCAACCAAGTCTATTTTTGACAAAGAAACTATTTTCTTTTTCTGCGCAAGCTTTGGGCTGTAACTTTTCAGCTCATTTAACAAGATATTATAATCATGCTGATAATTTTCAGAAGTAATGTCTATTAGAAAAAGAAGTATTTTCGTTCTCTCAATATGCCTTAAAAATTTATGTCCTAAACCTTTGCCTTCGTGTGCACCTTCAATAATTCCTGGAATATCGGCTACTGTAAAACTTTGATAATCTTTATATCTTACAATACCTAAGTTCGGCTCTAAAGTAGTAAAAGGATAATCCGCAATTTTAGGTTTTGCCGATGAGATAGTTGATATCAAAGTCGATTTTCCCGCATTGGGAAAACCGACAAGTCCTACGTCGGCAATTAATTTAAGCTCAAAAATTATTTTTCTTCCTTCGCCGGGTTTACCCGGTTCGGCAAAACGCGGAGCTTGATTTGTGGGTGTTGCAAAGTTGCTGTTGCCTTTACCGCCTTTGCCGCCCTTGGCCGCAATGAACCTTTTCCCGTCTTCATCAAGATCGCAGATAACTTTTCCCAATTCATAATCCTTTATAACGGTGCCAACCGGAACTTTTATAATTATGTCGCTACCGTTTTTACCGTCTTTCAGAGCACTTGCGCCGTTATCGCCTTTGCCGGCTTTGTAATGCCTTTTATATCTGAAGTCTAACAAAGTTGAAAGATTATGATGGGCTTCGATAATAACATCGCCGCCTTTTCCACCGTTACCTCCGGATGGTCCTCCTTTAGGAACATACTTTTCTCTTCTAAAAGTGACTGCGCCGTCGCCGCCGTTACCGGCCGCTATTTCTATCTCCGCGTAATCTATAAACATGGTTAAACCTGGTCAAAATAATTTGAAACTGAGTTGGTTAATGTAACGGCTTCTTTGGAATAAGGATTTACACGGTAAGTCAGAAAAACAGTCTTCAAGATTTCAGTAGCTTCGTCATAAGAAATACATTCTGAAATTTTTTCCATAGTGCTCTCAAAATCATCCCGGTCTTCGTTGAAAACGGTAGAAATAATTTTTCTAATATCTTTTCTGCTGAGATATTCATAGATGTCTTTGTCAAAGCGCTTTACAATTTTTTTATTGTTGCTGGAAGTTTGTTCGGCAAATCCCTTTTCTTCATGAAGATCAATTTTATCCTTTTCTTCGTCAGCATCTAAACTAATCACGTCATCATTTTCGCCAGGCTCGTCGCTAGCAGTATCGGACAATTCTTCTTTTTTATCTTCTTCAGCCAAAAAATAATCGGTATTTGATTTAGGCTCATCTTCAACAACTTCAAATTCAAAATCACTAAGATCCGATTTTATTTCGTTCAATTCTGCTTCTATCGATTTTAGTTCCGAATCATAAATCGAAAGCAGATCAACTTCTTCTTTCCCTTCATCTTCCTTAGTTTCCGCTTCCTCTTCGATGCCGCGGATTTTTGGTTCTTCCTCTTTTAATTTGATCTCATCCGCCGGTTCTTCTTTTGATGTCATGTCTTCAGCGGCAGGACTTTCCTTTACAACTTTATTTTTGTTAGAACTAGTTTGCACTTCTGATTTCACGTCTAACAAAGCGCTGCTTTCTTCAAGTTCAAGTTCCTCTTTGAAAGAGGTTGGTATTTCAACCGGCGCTGATGAATACAAAACCTTTCGCACGTCTTCCAGATTAAAATTTTGATTTATATCGGCGGAAAAATATTTTCTTATCTTAAACTGATATTCAATTAAATTTTTTTCTTTCAGAAATAATTCAATATACGACGGCGATATTTTAGTTTTATTTACTGCTCCTTCGTTAAAAAATTCTGCAAAAGTGAAAATAGTATTGTCCAATAGCTTTTCCGGCTCATTTGAAAAAAGCTCCTTATCAATTTTAGTCAGGATCGCCTCGAACTCCGTTACGCTTAATGTTGATAATTTCCTCTTGCCGAGATAGGCGAGAAAAATATTCTTAATATAATCGTAAAAATAAATGTAGTTGAAAGCCAGCTTGATCTCTTCCGCGCTCCTGTTCTCAGCTTCGTTGAATGCAAGCTTTACAAGCGACCAGCGGGGACGCACAAGAAAGTTTATGTTAAATGAAACCGCCTGGAGCATTAATTTTTTTACATCTTCAAAAGAAATTTTCTTGCCTTTCTTTATCTCTTCCGAAATCAATGCGAAATGTTTTGCAATCTCTGCACCGGAATAATCAAAGACAGAATCCCGCAGCAGCTTTTTCCTATCTTCATAAATTAAGAAATCAAGCTCCGCTGAAACATATTTTATTATCGCCGGATGAACGTCGCTCGCTAATAATTTATCAAATGTAAAAAAAGAACCGAACTTCTTCACCTTGTTCAAGCTTACATCTGTAATAAATTTAATTTCTTTTTCAAACATCTTATTCTCTTAGAAATGATAACACAAAATAAAAAAATCCCGACTAAAATGAATCGGGATTTTTAACAATCTACAAGGTAATTAAAAATTACTCTTCTACATTTTGTGAACTTAACGAGGCTATCAAAAACTCACGGTTCAACCTTGCAATATTCCTTACGGAAATTCCTTTCGGGCATTCCGCTTCGCAGGCGTAAGTATTCGTGCAGCTTCCGAATCCCATTTCGTCCATCGTTGCAACCATAGCCTCAACACGCTCTTTTCTTTCCGACTGACCCTGCGGCAGCAAAGCGAATTGTGAAACCTTAGCTGAAACAAACAGCATTGCCGATCCGTTCTTACATGCAGCAACGCAAGCGCCGCAGCCGATGCATGCAGCCGAGTCAAAAGCTTCGGAAGCAATATTCTTGTTTATCGGGATTTCGTTTGCGTCGGGAACGCCGCCGGTATTTACGGAAATGTAGCCTCCGGCTTGAATAATTTTATCGAATGCCGAGCGGTCAACTGCGAGATCTTTTATCACCGGGAAAGCCTTCGCCCTGAACGGCTCGATGTAAATTGTATCGCCGTCTTTGAAATGTCTCATGTGAAGCTGGCATGTAGCAATTTTCGGAATCGGACCGTGCGGCTGTCCGTTGATTACAAGACCGCATGTGCCGCAGATTCCTTCGCGGCAGTCGCTTTCAAAAACTACTGGCTCTTCGCTCCTTCTTTCAAGATCGTTATTTAGTTCGTCAAGCATTTCAAGTATCGATGCATCTGGAGAAACTGAAACACTGTAATCTTTAAATGCTCCGACTGCTTTCGGAGACGGCTGTCTCCAGATTTTTAATTTTAAGTTCAAATTATTCCCATTCATTATTTGTAACTCCTCTGGGCTAATTTAACATATTCAAAATTTAATTCTTCTTTATTGAGATTCCATTTGCCGGCTTCTTCAAACTGCCATGCGCCAACGTACCGGAAATTTTCATCGTCGCGCTTTGCTTCGCCTTCTTCTGTCTGATATTCTTCTCTGAAATGACCTCCGCATGATTCGTTCCGGTGGAGCGCATCGACAGCCATCAGCTCGCCGAGTTCAAGATAATCTGCAACTCTTCCGGCTCGTTCCAATGTTTGATTCAAATCTTTCGACTGACCGACAACGTTAACGTCTTTCCAGAATTCTTCGCGAAGTTCTTTGATTTCTCCGATGACTTCTTTTAAACCTTTTTCATTTCGCGCCATGCCGACTTTATTCCACATCAGCTTGCCGAGCTTTTTATGAAAATCATCAACAGTGCGTTTACCTTTTATAGAAAGAAGCTTCTTAACTCTGTTTTCTACTTCCTCGGTATCTTTCTTAAAAGATTCATGCGCTGCTGTTACCGCGGTAAACTTTGTCGATGCAAGATAATTTCCAATCGTATAAGGGATAACGAAATATCCGTCAGCTAATCCCTGCATCAACGCGCTTGCGCCAAGCCTATTTGCGCCGTGATCCGAAAAGTTTGCTTCGCCGAGCACAAACAATCCCGGAACGTTGCTCATCAAATTGTAATCTACCCATAAGCCTCCCATAGTGTAATGAGGTGCCGGATAAATCTTCATAGGAGTTTCGTAAGGATTTTCGCCGGTAATAGTTTGATACATCTCGAACAAGTTTCCGTACTTCTCTTCAATTGCTTTCTTGCCGAGCCGCTTAATCGAATCTTCAAAATCAAGATAAACAGATTCTCCTCCGTTTGCTCCTCTGCCTTCGTCGCATACTTCTTTTGCATTCCTCGAAGCAATATCACGCGGAGTTAAATTTCCAAATGAAGGATACTTTCTTTCAAGATAATAATCTCTTTCATCTTCCGGGATTTGACTTGCCGGACGTTTATCGCCCGCTTTCTTTGGAACCCAAACCCGTCCGTCGTTCCTTAAGCTTTCGCTCATCAACGTTAGTTTAGATTGATTATCTCCGTGCAGAGGCAAGCATGTCGGATGTATCTGCGTGTAGCATGGATTTGCAAAGTAAGCGCCTTTTTTATGAGCGCGCCAGATCGCTGTCGCATTGCTGTTCATCGCGTTAGTTGAAAGGAAAAATACATTTGAATATCCGCCGGTTGCAAGCACCACTGCATGAGCGGAATATTTTTCAATCTCGCCGTTAAGAAGATTTCTAACAACAATTCCTCTTGCCTGACCGTCTGCCATTACGAGATCGAGCATTTCTCTTCGAGAGTACATTTTGACAGTGCCTTTTTTGATCTGCCTGCTTAGAGCGCTGTATGCGCCGAGCAGAAGCTGCTGTCCTGTTTGACCTCTTGCATAAAAAGTTCTTGAAACCTGCGCGCCTCCGAAAGAACGGTTATCTAACAGACCGCCGTATTCTCTTGCGAAAGGAACGCCTTGAGCGACGCATTGATCTATAATGTTTCCGCTTACTTCCGCAAGACGGTAAACATTTGCTTCGCGCGCGCGGAAGTCGCCGCCTTTAACTGTGTCATAAAATAATCTAAAGATAGAATCGCCGTCGTTGGGATAATTCTTTGAAGCGTTTATACCTCCTTGAGCCGCAATGCTGTGCGCTCTTCGCGGGCTGTCGTGGAAAGAAAACGCATGAACATTGTAGCCAAGCTCTCCTAGCGAAGCAGCTGCAGACGCGCCCGCCAGCCCCGTTCCTACAACGATGATATCATATTTCCTTTTGTTCGCAGGGTTAACCAACTTCAAATTAAATTTATGATTGGTCCATTTATCCTGTATCGGACCAGCCGGTATTTTTGAATCTAAATTTGCCATTAGTTACCTCCGTGGAAAAATAAAAAGTAAACCGGGATGGATGCAAATAACAACGCAGTTAATATTGCGTACAGCGTACCGATCTTTTGAATCAGCGGGAAATATTTTTTATGATTCCATCCGAATGTTTGGAACGCGCTCTGGAAACCGTGGTTCAAATGGAATCCAAGAAGGATCATAGCGAAAATATAAAATCCCGAATAGACAGGCTGAGCGAACCAGCCGGTAACAAGACCATAAAGATTAATTTCTCCGCCGCTGAAGTTGGAAGGATACCAGAACGTTTGCAAATGAATAACGAGAAAAATAAAAATTATGCTTCCGGTCTGGATTGTTGTTCTCGCAAAAATATTTGTCTCTTTAGAGCGGGCGTTAACTGCGTACAGGCTTCCTTTGGCTTTCCTGTTTGTCCACCAGAGGACTGCGCCGTTGTATATATGAAGAACAAAAATTATTGTAAGCAAAACTTCTATCACCCTCACTATCGGTTCAAATTTTTTCAGCGTACCTGCGTAAGTATTAAACGCGTCCGCACCGGCGAAGAGTGTAAGATTACCAAGAAGGTGGATAATTAAAAAAATGATTAGCAGCAAACCGGTCAAAGCCATTATAAGCTTTTTGCCGATTGAAGAATTAATGAATGTGCTAAACCAACCCATTGAACTTCTCCTTAAATAGATGATGAAATGTTTGGTTTGTTATGTTGATTATTAATAAAGTATAGGCTTTCATTTCAGTGATGATTCCGGATGTGCAATATTGAGAGCGGCATTTCTAATTAACTTAAAATTTCTTGCCACTCAAATTATCAATTTAAGTTCAGAAAATCAATTTATCTTTTAGTTTATTCATGTAAAAGTTCGAAGAAAACTAAGAACTAATTATTAAAAAATGTTAAGATAATATCTAATTCACACAACATGTAAAATAATATGTGAGGAAATATTAAACACGCTTTCTGGGTTATTAGTGGGGAAATATTCATAATAAATAGACTATCACTCCATCTTTGCTAATATTTATCACATCCAAATTAAATCTTTCTGATTATCATAATGGCACGGACTTTTATAAAATACTTAAGTTTCAAAGATGAAGACCTCTGCCAAAACGATTATTACCGCCTGGCTTATTGCCGGCACTCTTGATATTTCTGCCGCTGTTATAAGTTTCCTAATCTTTTTTAATGGGAAGCTTATTGAACTCTTCCAGTACATTGCAAGCGGCTTGTTCGGAATGAAAGCATTCTCCGGCGGATTATTTATGGCTGCGATGGGACTGCTCTTTCATTATTTTATCGCTTTGTCATGGACGGTTTTCTTCTATATCATGTATCCCAGGTTAAAATTCTTAAGGAAAAATAATTTTCTAAGCGGAATACTTTACGGGATTTTTATATGGCTGGTAATGAACTTGATCGTTCTGGAATTAAGCCGGGTACATTCGGTAACCTTTGGCGCTGCGCATACAATAACGGGTATTTTAATTCTAATGTTCTGCGTAGGACTGCCCATTTCACTAATCGTGGGCAATTATTACAGCCGTACGCAAAATATTTAGAACGGGAAAAAGAAGATTTTTACAATAAAATAACACAAGAACCGGGTTTGCCCTTTCTATTTAAATTGCATTTCAACCCTTCAATATTTAATTTTGAGACTCATTATCAAATCAGAAAAAGGTATAGATGTTA
Organism: Bacteroidota bacterium; assembly: GCA_021824565.1. Lineage (GTDB taxonomy): Bacteria > Bacteroidota > Ignavibacteria > Ignavibacteriales > Ignavibacteriaceae > FEN-1297. The sequence goes on from JAKAKL010000109.1 coordinate 83,011, forward strand.
AATTTGTTTAAGAAAGTCTTCGGCGATAAGCACTCAAAAGATCAGAAGCTGCTCTGGCCTGTCGTTGAAGAAATTAAAGAAGAATATGAGAAGATAAAAAGTTTATCCGACGATGAGCTGCGCGCTAAGACTCAAGAATTTAAAGATAAAATCCAGGAACATACTGCCGAACTTAGAACCAACATCGATGAATTAAAGACTAAGCTTCAATCGAATGAAGAATTTGACCGCCACGGAATTTATGAAGAGATCGACTCACTTGAAGAAGTGCTCGAGGAAAAATATGAGGAGATCCTGGATGAAATTCTACCTGAAGCTTTTGCGGTTGTAAAATCAACCTGCGAAAGATTAGTCGGCAAAAGCTGGACGGTTGCAGGCACAAAAATTACTTGGGACATGGTTCCATACGACGTACAGCTTATGGGCGGTGTGGTTCTGCATCAAGGCAAGATCGCAGAAATGGCTACCGGCGAAGGTAAAACTTTAGTTGCTACTCTTCCTATTTATTTAAATGCGCTTACCGGGCGCGGCGTTCATCTTGTTACTGTAAATGATTACCTGGCTCTTCGCGACAGCGAATGGATGGGAGAAATTTATAAGTTCCACGGATTGACAGTCGGCGTTATTCTAAATACAATGGATCCGAACGAAAGAAAAAATCACTACGAATGCGACATCACTTACGGCACTAACAACGAATTCGGCTTTGATTATCTCCGCGACAATATGACCACCGAGCAGGAATTCCGCGTTCAAAGAAAACATAATTATGCTATCGTCGACGAAGTTGACTCTGTTTTAATCGACGAAGCCAGAACGCCGTTGATCATTTCCGGTCCGGTTGATGTTGATGATCAGAAGTTTGACGAGATGAAGCCCCGCGTTGAAAAGCTTTACCGGCTGCAATCAGGCCTGATCGCAAAGATAACACAGGAAGCCGAAGATTTACTAAACGCAGGCGGTAGAGAGAATGAGCTTCAAGCCGGGGTTCTTTTGCTTAGAGCTTACCGCGGACTTCCGAAAAATAAAAAGCTTGCAAAACTTTTGAGCGAACCGGCAAATAAAAAACTGCTTCAGTCAACTGAGATGGAATATCTCCGCGAAAAAGCCAAGAACATGTACATCATCGATGATGAGCTTTATTTTGCGATTGATGAAAAGAATAATACGATTGATGTTACCGATAAAGGCAGAGAAGAACTTGCCAGAGGCAGCGGAATGGAAAAAGAATTTTTCATCATTCCGGATCTCGGAACCGAAATAAGCAAGATCGAACACGAAGAAAACATCACTGACGACCAGAAGATAAAAAAGAAAGACGCGCTTTATAACCGCTATTCGGAAGCGAGCGACAGGATACATACGATCCATCAATTAGTAAAAGCTTATACTTTATTTGAAAAAGACGATGAGTATGTAATTACCGAAGACGGAAAGATCGCAATTGTTGATGAGTTTACAGGCCGTATTCTTCCCGGAAGAAGATATTCTGACGGGCTTCATCAAGCTATTGAAGCTAAGGAAAACGTAAAAGTCGAGCGCGACACTCAAACGCTTGCAACAATCACTCTTCAAAATTATTTCAGAATGTATTCAAAGCTCTCGGGTATGACCGGAACTGCAGAAACCGAAGAAGCTGAATTTTATGAAATATATAAGCTGGAAGTTGTCGTAGTTCCAACCAACAAAGAAGCCGTTAGAGACGACATGGACGACGCAGTTTATAAGACAAAGCGCGAAAAATATAATGCCGTGATCGATCAGATTGAGGAACTAAGAAAGCAGGGAAGACCGGTTCTTGTCGGTACAACTTCCGTCGATGTTTCCGAAACCATCAGCAGGATGTTAAAAAGAAGAAACATTCCTCATAATGTTTTGAATGCTAAGCAGCATCAGCGGGAAGCTGAGATAGTTCAGCATGCCGGAGAGATAAGCGCTGTAACGATTGCAACGAACATGGCGGGACGCGGTACGGATATTAAGCTCGGCGCAGGAGTTAAAGATAAAGGCGGCTTGTTCATCCTCGGCACCGAAAGACACGAGTCGAGAAGAATTGACCGCCAGTTAAGAGGACGTTCCGGCAGACAGGGCGATCCGGGCACTTCAAAATTTTTCTTGTCGCTTGAAGATGATTTAATGCGTCTCTTCGGAAGCGAGCGGATTGCATCCGTAATGCAGCGGATGGGAATCAAAGAAGGCGAAGTAATCGAGCATCCTTTAATTACAAAATCCGTAGAGCGCGCGCAGAAAAAAGTTGAAGAGAATAACTTCTCGATCAGAAAAAGGCTTCTTGAATACGACGACACGATGAATCAGCAGCGCGAAGTAATATACACAAGAAGAAGTCACGCGCTTGAGGGAGACAGGTTAAAAGGCGAAGTGTTTGATTATCTTGAAGAGCTTGTTGAAGAAGTAGTTCATGCAAATTTTGAAGATGTTAACGCAGACAAAATTAAAGAGGAAGTTTTCAGAAATATTCTTGTAGAATTTCCGCTTGAGCCGATCGAGTTTGAACAACTCGGTCAGGATGGATTGCGTGATAAGATAATGAACGCAGCCAGGGAATTCTACAAAAAGAAAGAGGAAATGATCGGCAGCGATATGATGGCGAGACTTGAGCGCTATGCCATGCTGAGCGTAATCGATCATAAATGGAAAGAACATCTGCGCGAGATGGATGATTTGAAAGAAGGAATAGGGCTTCGCGCTTACGGTCAGAAAGATCCTTTGGTAGAATATAAGATTGAAGCTTTCAAATTGTTCGAGATGCTGCTGATACAAATAAGAAATGATGTAGTTTCATTCTGCTTTAAATTTTTCCCGCAGGCGCCGGAAGAAGTGCAGACGAAGAAACACCGGCAGCCGCTTGGAAGGATAAGACAAATTAAACAAAGCACTGCAAGTATGGGAATAAGTTCGGCTCCGAGCGGCGGCGAAGAGACGGCGGGCAAGCCCCAGCCGGTTCACGCCGAGGTAAAGGTCGGAAGGAATGATCCATGCCCATGCGGCAGCGGCAAAAAATATAAAAACTGTCACGGTAAATAAATAGCGTGGTGCTATGAAAAAGATAGAAGCAATAATACGTCCTTTCAAATTAGACGAAGTTAAAGAAGCGTTGATTGAAGAAGGAGTAAGAGGTTTAACTATAACCGAAGTGCGCGGGTACGGGAGACAAAAAGGTCATACGGAAACTTACCGCGGCAGCGAATATAGAATTGAGTTCGTTCCTAAAATAAAAATCGAAATTATAGTTGACGACAATATTGCCGACACGGTAATAGATGCAATTTTACGAACGGCGAAGACCGGTCAGGTGGGCGACGGTAAAATTTTTATTTATGATGTAAAAGATGTAATCAGGATTAGAACCGAAGAGTCGGGGAAAGACGCTCTGTAAAATAATTTACCTTTTACTTTTTTTTAATCTTTTATAGCTTCTCGTATGCAAATTCGAAAACATCTGCGTATAACAAAAGCGCTAATCTATGTCTTGCCAATGTTCGTTCTCTTCGGATGCGGTGTATGGGAAGATTTTACTACCTACTTTAATCTTTACTACGATACTGCTGATATTTTTCAGCAAGCCGAAAGCAAAATCAACCAGCAGAAGCGTGAACTCTTCTCGACGGATCAACAAGTAGTTACTCCTGACGTAAATCAACTCTTAATTAAAGTCGTCGAAAAAGCTTCGCAGATATTGCAGTTCCACGCAAAAAGCGGCTACGTCGATGATGCACTGCTGATGCTAGGAAAATCTTTTTATTATCAGCAGAACTATCAGAAAGCTTACCGGGAATTTAACGAGCTGATTACCAAACAGCCTAACAGCAGTCTCGTGCTTGAATCGAAATTATGGCTCGGCAAAACCGAGATGCAGCTAAAGGAATATACAGACGGGCTTGCAACTTTAAATGCAGTGAGAGACGAGGCGATAAAAAAAGGGAGAGACAACATTACGCGCGATGCGTATGTGGAAGAAATTAAATACCGGATAACTCAGAATGATTATCCAAGCGCAGTTGATTTGCTTAAGAAATTTCTCGACGTTGCAGGCAGCGGAGAAACCAAAGCTGAGGTAGTTTATGAGACTGCGGAGCTTTATGTGAAACTCGGCGATCTGCAGAGCGCGATTAAAAATTACGAGCTGGTTCAAAAATATTCTCCCACGTTTGACGTTCTTTACAATACTGAAATGCACCTGGGAGAGGCGCTTCGTTCATCAGGCGACAACGAGAACGCGCTCAAGATTTATAATAAAATGATTTCTCAGAATAAATATGCCGATTCCTTGAGCTCAATTTATTTAGAGAGAGCCGGGACGCTTGTTAAGCTCGGCAGAATGGACGATGCACTGGAGCAGTATAGAACTGTAGACACGGCTTATGCCAAGACTCCGAATTCGGGAATGGCTATGTACAGTATGGCCCAGCTTTATGAAGGTTATTATAAAAATCTTGACAGCGCCGAGGTTTATTATAACGCAACTGCAAGTTCTACTGCGCCGATAGATGAATTAACTGATGCACGTACTCAAGTAGAATTGTTTAAAAGATACAGGGATATATCCGGTGATTTAGCAACGGCAGAAAAGGGTTTGGAATATTTAAATAATCCCGAAGCGTTCGTAAAAGATTCAATAGAGTATTATTCCGAGCTGGCGTATCTTACCAATGAAAAAAATCGTTTGCAGAATTTTGTAAATGATACGACAAAGAAAAGACTCGCATTTCAATATGACTCGAGTAAGGTTTTTGCAAGCCCGCAGGATAGTATTAAATATGTTGATTCACTCTTAAGCAGAAATCAGAATCCGCAGAACAGCCAGTTTCCCAATCAAAACAGTACTCAGCAAACTACTCAGCAGCCTAATCAATTTCCAAATCAAAATGGAACACAGCCGTATAATCAGCAGCCAGGACAAAATCAAAACCAGCCTTCCGATCAATATCCAAATAGAAACGGAAGTCAGTATCCCAACCAGAGTCAGGTTACTCAAAATAATCAGCAGCAGAATCAGCCTTTAATGAATAGAAAGCCGCCGGTAAGACCTACTCTGCCTGCGGACAGTCTTAAAGATGAGATTGTTAAATATGAATTTCAAAAAGGCAATCTGCTTTTTTCCGAGTTCAATCTTCCCGACACGGCATACGTTTATTACGACGATATTTTGAAAAACCATTCCGGCTCTCAATATGAAGGCAGGACACTTTATGCGATGGGCGCGTATTATTTAGCCAAGGGAGATTCGGTAAAGGCAGACAGCCTGTTCAATATAGTTTATAATAATTACAAGAATGAAAGCATAGTTAATGCCGCCGCTGATAAAATTCATAAGCCGCTGATCGATATAAACTCCGATCCCTTGAGAATACAATACCGGAGCGCAGAAACCGAAATGGATTCTTCGAAATATGATTCTTCTCTTTCGCAGTTTTATTCTATTTATAAAAAAGATCCGAGTTCGCCGATTGCTGCGAAAGCGCTTTTTGCTACCGGCTGGATACTGGAGAATAAACTTCTTTTACCTGATTCAGCCGCCGCAGTCTATAATATTCTTATAAAGCAATTTCCGAGGTCAGTTTATGCAACCGAAGTTTTTCCAAAAGTAAATATTTACAATCAGGAGCTTGCAAGGATGGATAAGGCATATCAGGATTCGGTGAAACTTTATGCTTCAAAAGGCGACTCTTCTAGGTTTAAGAGAGAAAGCCTTCAGCAATTTGAGGAGGCACAGAATATAGCGAGCATGAATCAAAACAATCAGCAAAAATTGGCTGTAGGAAATGACGATGCTGTTAAGAACAATCAAGTAAAGCAAAACATAAATGATATTATAAAAAATAATTCTGCGGCAGCAAACCCGGATACTTTGATTAGAGTTTTTAACAGAGGGATCAGGAGAAAGTTTAAACCTTAAATCTTGTTAAAGCAATTGGACCGGAGAAAAATTAGCAATGTTATATCAGTTCCCGGAAAATGAAATTGGAATATTGTTCCAGAAAATAGTTCCTTCAATTAAAAAGAGGAAAACTCAAAGCTTAGTATTATATTTTTTATTCTTACTTTATTTCAGCATACCTTCTTTTCAAATACCGCTGCTCGAATACAGCCATATCCGTATAACGTCGTTAATGGAGCAGAGGGCAATCGAGCACGGCTTGCTTTTTTACCCGCGCGAGTCATGGGTAAGTATAGATGATATTAACCCGAACCTGCTTAAGTCGATAGTCTGCATGGAAGACGATGCGTTTTTTCAGCATAAGGGAATCGACTGGAAGCAGTTGAACGACGCGCTCCGGACAAATAAAAGAAGGAAGCGGATAATACGCGGCGGCAGCACTCTGACAATGCAGCTTGCTAAAAATCTATATCTTACAACCGAAAGAAATTTTCTTCGTAAAGCGAAGGAAATGCTTATCACTTTTAGAATGGAAAAAGAGATTTCAAAGCGGGCAATTCTTCAAGATTATGTAAATGAGATTGAATGGGGAGGCGGAATTTTTGGTATAAAAGAAGCAGCGGAAAAATATTTTGGAAAGTCGCCTAAAGAATTAACAATAAGCCAGTGTGCAAGGCTGGCGGCGGTAATTCCTTCGCCGCTGGAACATAAGCCAAATAGCAATTCAGGTTATGTACAGCGGAGATCATCAATCATCTTGGGAAGATTTAATAATGTCATTTTATTTCCCGAAGAAAATTTATGAAACGCTCTGAGTTGAAGGAATTGATTGAAGAAGGAGAAAATTTACAGTGCGAGTTCAAACGTAAATTTTCGTCCCCGGAAAAAATCGCAAGGGAAATGATCGCATTTGCAAATACAAAAGGCGGATATATTTTGTTTGGCATCGACGACGATAAAAGTATTGTGGGCGTTGAGAGCGAAAAATCTGAAGCTGAATTAATAATAGACGCTGCAAAAAATTATTGTGAGCCTCCGCTTGACTTTAATATCAACTATATTGAAATGCATGGAAAAGAAATTGTAATTGTAGAAGTTCCCGAATCCGATAATAAGCCGCACAGGCTCCAAGACTACGAAAAGGAATTTGATATCAACAAAGCAGCGGTGATAATAAGGGTAAATGATAAATCAATCCAGGCTAGCAAAGAGATGGTAAGAATAATGCGGGCGCAGTCGGGCGATATGAACTTGACGAAATATTCTATCGGTGAAAATGAGAAAAGCGTTTTCAATTATCTTGAGGCTAATGAAAATATTTCTGTCAAAGATTTAAGTAAGCTTCTAAATATTTCCGAGAGAAGAGCATCGAGAACGCTGGTAAAATTAGTGCGTGCAAATTTGCTGGCGATTCACACAAAAGATAACGGGGAAGAATTTTTTACCGCAATATGATTAAGAAAATATCTTACGCATGATTAAAAATTTTTCTTAACTCAAAAACAGCTACGCCGTATGCAACTGCTACGTTGAGCGACTGCTTAATTCCGTACTGCGGGATTTCAATCGAGAAATCGCAAAGATCAATTAACTCCTGTGAGACTCCGGTGATTTCATTTCCAACGATCATACACAGGGGAAAATTTTCCTTTTTGACTTCGTAATAATTCCGGCTTTTACTGGTAAGTTCAAGAGCGCAGATTTTAAATCCCTTTTTTTTGTATTCTAAAACTGCCTCCCTCGCATCTTTGACATATTCCCAGTTTACGCTTTCGGTTGAGCCGAGAGCTGTTTTCAAGATTTCTTTTTGGGGCGGATGCGGGGTGTATCCGCATAAAACAAGCTTCTCGATCATAACGCCGTCAGAAGTTCTAAATATTGAGCCTACGTTATAGCTGCTGCGAATGCTGTTTAAAATAACTGTGACCGGAATTTTTTTTGCTTTATGAATATTCTCGATGGTGCTTCGCTTGGAAGCAATTTCATCGTGAGACAATTTTTTCATTAAAGAAAAAAATACGAATTAGTCGTTGTACTTTATTGCAAGCTGACCGCAGGCTGCGGCAATATCTTCGCCTTGAGTATTGCGAATCATAACAGTGATATTATTTTCGCGAAGCTGCTGAACAAATTCGTTTATCCTTTCATGCGGAGTTGATTTAAGTTCTGCTGAAACTCCTGTTGGATCCATGTGCTGCAAAGAGTTGAACGGAATTACATTAACCTTGCAAGGGAATTCTTTGCAAAGCTTTGTCAAAGCTTCAACGTCTTCGTCGCGATCATTAATACCGTCAAGCATAATGTATTCGAAAGTTATTCTCGTCCTCGTTTTACGAGCGTAATATTTAACAGCTTCGATATTCTGCTTTAAAGGATATTTATCATTGATCGGCATAATACCCGAGCGGATGTCGTCAAAACATGAATGAAGTGAAAAAGCTAATTTCACATTCAGGTTTTTATCTGCCAGCTCGCGAATTTTAGGCGCAATGCCCGCTGTTGAAACAGTAATTTTTTTCTTGCTGATTCCGGTTGTAAGTTCCTGGGCAAAAATTTCCAGAGCCTTTACCGAATTATTATAATTCAACAGAGGCTCTCCCATTCCCATGAAAACAATATTGGTAATATTGTCTTTGCCGAAATCTTTAGCGACAAGAACATACTGATCGAAAATTTCTCCGGCAGTAAGGTTCTTTTTGTATCCCATCAGACCGGTAGCGCAGAATTTACAATCCAGAGGGCAGCCGACTTGAGTGGAGACGCATAAAGTAGTTCTGTCTTCTTCAGGAATTAAGACTGTTTCAATTTTGTATTTATCGCTTGTCTCGAAGATATATTTTTTCGTGCCGTTAAGCGGAGATATCTGAGAATCTACAAATTCAAGAGTCATTATCTCGCAAGTGTCTTTCAACTTTGTACGAAGCACCTTCGGCACATTAGCCATATCGAAGAAGTCGGTTACAAGGTGATTGTACATCCAGTTAAAAACCTGCTCGCCACGAAATCTTTGTTCTCCGGTTTTTGAAAAGTAATTTTTAAGCTCATCAAGGGTCAGCCCTTTTAATATAGCTTTAGTATTACTTGTACTTGTATTATCCGTTTGCGGATTTTGTTCCATTTGTGATGATTGATTTTCCATAGTCCAAATATAAAGAATTTAGTTTGTTGTAAAAAAATAAAAATCTTTTTTGTGATACAAAAATCATTTTGCAAAAATCTACTGTTGATATAAAACAATTATTGTTTTATCTTAACAGAAATTAATTAACGCATATTCGATTTGAACCAAAAGTTTACAATTGAATTTATTTAGACGCACTAATTTACAAAAAGTAATTATCAAAGCGAGGGATTATGAATTTTGATTTTACAGAAGACCAACTAATGATTCAGCAAACTGCAAAAGAATTTGCTGAAGCGGAAATTGCAACCACATCTATGGAAAGGGATTTGAAGGCGGAGTTTCCTTCCGATATAATAAAAAAACTTGGCGAACTTGGATTTCTTGGAATGATGGTTCCACCTGAATTCGGCGGCGCAGGTTTAGACACTATCAGCTATGTTCTTGCTATGATAGAAATCTCTAAGGCTGATGCCAGCGTTGGAGTTATCATGTCTGTAAATAATTCCTTAGTATGTTTCGGACTTGAAAAATACGGCAGCGATTATATTAAAGAAAAATATTTAATTCCTCTTGCGAAGGGAGAAAAGCTTGGAGCATTTGCTTTATCGGAGCCTGAAGCGGGAAGCGACGCAACAAAACAGAAAACTACTGCAGATAAAGACGGCGACTGCTATGTCTTGAATGGAATGAAAAACTGGATTACCAACGGTCATTCTGCGGACTGCTTTCTTGTAATGGCTACTACCGATAAAGAAAAAGGTCACCATGGAATTTCAACAATCCTTGTTGAAAAAGGCACGCCTGGTTTTGCTCACGGCAAAAAGGAAGACAAACTTGGCATAAGAAGCTCCGACACGTCATCTTTAACTTTTGAGAATTGCAGAGTCCCTGTAAAAAATTTAATTTGGGAAGAAGGCAAAGGTTTTAATTTTGCGATGAACACTTTGAACGGCGGAAGAATCGGGATTGCTTCGCAGGCGATTGGAATTGCCGAAGCATCTTTTGAAGCCGCACTTAAATATTCAAAAGAACGAAAAGCTTTCGGGTCTCATATCTCAAGCTTCCAGGCTATTCAATTTAAATTGTCCGATATGGCGGTTAAGATTGATGCGGCAAAAGCATTAACATTTAGAGCTGCAGCGATGAAAGATGCGGGCAAAAAATATTTTAAAGAAGCTGCAATGGCAAAACTTTATTCTTCTAAAATTGCCGTCGAATGCGCGCTTGATGCTATCCAGATTCACGGCGGCTACGGCTACGTTCGCGAATACATGGTAGAACGCTATCTGCGCGATGCAAAAATAACCGAGATATACGAAGGCACTTCGGAAATTCAGAAAATGGTTATCGCCCGAGCATTGCTTGATGAAAATTAATTATGAAATTATTTTTTCTTATTCTATTATTTACTGTTCAGGTCTCTGCTCAAAACAATGGTCAAAAATGGGGAAAGGCAAATTATTCTTACGCAATTAAAATTGATGATGGGCAGAGAGACTTTTCTATTGATTCAAAAAGCCCTGAACGGCTTGTACTGAAATCTATTTTGGATTCTTACTGGTTTTTTATTTCAGATGTAGACGGCGACAACTGTTCTTTCTCACCTACTTGCTCAAATTTTTTTCTTCAAGCTGTTCGTAAAACAAACCTGGTACAGGGGACTTTAATGTTTTTCGATCGGTTTACCCGCGATATGGATATTTATAACAAATTTGACCACTATCCGGAAGTTGAAGACGGTCATTTCTACGATCCGGTTTCGCTATACACTCTCAATAAAAATGAAATAAAATATATTCCTCCTTCGGTCGTTATAAAGAGCGAATGAAAAAAATATTTCTGCTTTTTATATTTTTCTTCACCACAGGCTTTCCACAAGCTGTAAAACAAAATGAAATTAATTTATTTTCACCTGCCAACATTAAGAAATTTGCCGACTATCTTTTTTGCTCTAACGATTATCTTAGAGCCGCATTAGAATATGAAAAATATTTTTCTCTTTATCCAAATGATTCCGTGAAGTTTAAGATTGCAACTGCTTATTCAAAGATTGGCGATTATGATAAATCTGCGTTGATGTTCGACTCTTTCACCAAAAGCTCTGAACTATTTCCTTATGCAAAAATGGAATATTTCAAATCGCTGTTTCAAGAGAAAAATTATTTTCGGTTAAGAAGCAGCATTTTGAATATTGATTCTATAAATAATTTTAGATTTGCTTATCAGGCGAAAGAGCTTTATTACTACTCCTATTTGTTTACTATCGATACTCTTCCGCCGGAATCAATTTATCTTGCGCATTTTGATAAAACAGATATTAGACAAATAAAAAATTTTTATGAATGGAAAACAGACCCGCCGCATAAAAGCCCGTTGTTAGCGGCTTTGCTTTCAGCGGTAATTCCCGGTGCAGGGAAGTTCTACGTCGATCAAGTTGCCGACGGCATCACTGCTTTAGTGGCAACTGCATCGTTAGGATATTTATCATATACGGATTTTAAAGCCGGACATTATTTCCGCGGCTGGTTGTTCGGCGGTCTCGCTGCTGGATTTTATGCGGGAAATATTTACGGTTCTGCGGCAGCGGCACAAATTTATAACGTTAAAATTCAATTTGATTTTGAAAATAGTATAGGAGTTTTTATTAACGCAAAAAACTTTTTTACACCGGGAATAAATTTTTGTAAATAATATTCTATGAAAATAACCGTAACGATTTTTTTGCTGACTCTAATTTGTACTGCGCAAAATTTATTTGCTCAAAATGAATTTTCCCGGCAATACAATTTGGCGCTTAAATTTTATGATGAAGGAAAATTTTATGATGCAGTTACCGAATGCAAAAGATTAATTTTTTTTGACGCCGACAGCCAGTATACCTATTGCGCTTACATGCTGATGGGCAAATCGTATAAAATGGGAGCGAAATTTTCGGACGCTATTTTAAATTTTACAAATGCAGAATTAAACGCAAAAACTTCAGATGAAGTTTTCCAATCTAAAATTGAAATTATTCGAGCAAATATTTTAAGAAGAACAACTGACCGCGCATTGCAATTGCTGGATGAACTTGACGATGATAAAAATTTTTCTTCAAGGACTGCGGGGATCAATTACTGGCGCGGCTGGACTTATATATTTGCGGATAAATGGAAGAAAGCTGCCGTCTCATTTTCAAAAATTGATTCATGCAAACAGCTTGAGAAGTTGTGCAGGCAAGTAGATGATGATAAATATTCCGAAACCTTTTCATATTTAATTTCACATTTCATTCCCGGCGCCGGACAAATATACACAGGCAATTATGTAAGCGGAATTCTTTCTCTCGGATGGAATGTCCTTTGGGGCTACGTTACAATTAATTCGTTTGCAGCAAACAGAATCTTCGACGGACTTATAGAACTAAACTTTCTCTGGCTGAGATTTTATAACGGCAATCTACAGAACGCACAAAAATTTGCTGTTTATGAAAATCAAAAAATTGCTAATAAGGCTTTGTATTTTCTACAATTTCAATACAAAGGCTTAAAACCGTAATAAAAATTCCGGTAATTATTGGAAATTGTGGAAAAATCAGTTTAAATTAAAATTGAAAATAAAAATAACTATCATTAATTAAAATTAAATTGCTTCCAAACCATAATAATCAACCATATCAGGAGGTCAGATGAAGAAAGGGCTGATTGTAGGCTTATCAATTGTCGGGGCAATATTTTTTTTCATAGCTGTTGTTGTTATTTGGGGAATAAGTTCATACAACAACATGGTAACATTAAATGAAAGCGTAAACCAGAGCTGGAGTCAGGTCGAAAATCAATATCAGCGAAGAGCCGATCTAATTCCAAACCTGGTAAATACCGTTAAAGGTTACGCAAACTTTGAAAGGGGAGTTCTTACAGATGTTACGAATGCAAGGGCAAGTGTCGGTCAGTTGAAAGTATCGAAGGATGTTCTTGACGATCCGCAGGCGTTTCAAAAATTTCAGGCTGTGCAGGGTCAATTAACCGGTGCGCTTTCAAGGCTGCTGGTAACTGTTGAAAATTATCCTGATCTAAAAGCAAATGAAAATTTTCTTGAACTTCAGGCTCAGCTTGAAGGAACAGAAAACAGGATTGCTGTAGAACGAAGAAAATTTAATGAAGTTGTTCAAGGATATAATACTTCTATTAAAAGATTTCCGTCCTCTATTATAGCAGGGGTTTTCAATTTTAGAGACAAGCAATATTTTAAAGCTACAGCCGGTTCGGAGACTCCACCAAAAGTTGAGTTTTAAAAGCCTTATGAAAAAAATATTTCTGTTTCTTTTTTTTATTTCTGTTAGCTTTGCACAAACGCAGTATCCGGTTTTAAAAAGTTATGCGAACGATCTTACAAATACTTTAGATCCGCAGCAGCTTAATTTTTTTGATTCGGAACTGCGTACTTTTGATGATTCTACCAGCAACCAGCTTGTTCTTCTAATTATTCCTACGCTTGGTGATAATTCCATAGAAGATTACGCCAACGAGACAGCAATTCAAAATAAGATCGGAACAAAAAAAAACGATAACGGCATCCTTTTGCTGATTGCTAAAAATGATCATAAAGCCAGGATAGAAGTGGGCTACGGTCTCGAAGGCGCCTTGCCGGATGCGCTTGCTAGCTCGATAATCCGCAACGTTATGATTCCATATTTTAAACAGGATGATTATTTCGATGGAATAAAAGAGGGAATCGATGCGATCATTCTTGCAACTAAAGGAGAATATAAAGCTGAGCCTAAAATAAGAAGTCATAATAATGTTCATTCCCTTTTCACAATTATAATGATCATCTTTTTTATTATTACATTTTTTATCCGCGGCGGGAGTAGAGGCGGCGGATTATTTTATTGGGGCGGTTTTGGCGGTCTCGGAGGATTTGGAGGCGGCGGATTCGGCGGCGGAGGATTTGGAGGTGGTGGATTCAGCGGCGGCGGCGGTTCTTTTGGCGGTGGCGGTGCAAGCGGTAGCTGGTAATAATAAGTTTTTATGGTGTGCTTTTAATGTTGATGTTTTATTAGTCTTTTTTTAAACTTGTGTCGTGGATAAAAATTGTTAATCAATTATAATCGATTTATGTTAAATTCTTTTCCCGGAATAATTACGGGAATTACAAATAGAAAGAGGAGTAATAGACTATGGCTATTATGATAACTGAAGAGTGCATTAATTGCGGCGCATGCGAACCCGAATGTCCAAATACTGCGATATATGAAGGCGGTGTTAATTGGGAGTTAGCTGGAAAAAATTATGGAGCTGATGATGCAGCTCCTTCGGGTGCTGCGGGCTTTTTTTCTAGCGATTTCTTTTATATTGTCCCGGATAAATGTACGGAATGCAAGGGCTTTCATGATGAACCGCAATGTGCTGCTGTTTGTCCCGTTGATTGCTGCATACCTGACCCTAAACATGTTGAAGATGAAACAACACTTTTAGCCCGCAAAGATTATCTTGACGGCATCGGAAGATAAATTACTAATTTATAGTTTAAAAATATTAGGGCGCTAAGTTGCGCCCTTTTTTATTTTCACTAATAAACTATTTCGATTTCCTTTGCTGATGGATCAACATAAATATTATGATCGTCATGTGAAGCCAACTTTCTTCCGTCTGCATAAGCATTAGTAATTTTTTTATTAAAAAGAGATTTAATAATTAATTTCTTGCAAGAAGAATTTAACTCGTTATTTAATTTTATTGTCTCTTTATTATTTTCTTTTTTAATAGAATAGGAAACCGTACCATAGTAAGTAGGTAAATTATAAATTGAAATTCCTTCTGATGAATCTAACCATTCGTCTTTAATTCCAGGTGCTAATGTTAGCGAGGAATCATCTTGGTTCTCATAAACAAATAATGATCTTACCGCATTTATATATGCTGATCCAACCCAGGTATGCGGCATATCTCCTATAAATTTTGGTGCATCCCTATCCTTCCATACAACTTCAGCCCAGTGGTTCCAGCCTTCCGGTCTCTGATCTTTCAGGAAAAAGTTTAGCAAATCATATGTCCTATTAATCTCATTTAAATAAACGAAAGTTTCCGCCGCTCTTATTTCGTAGGGAGTATAATTTATCCACTTATAATTTGGATTTAACCTTTCATTAAAATTATCAAAGTACTTATTAAAAGTGTTTTTAAGCGCAGGCTCAGGCAAATTTTTTAATTCGCCGCAAGGAGAAATCGCAATAGTTGTTGAGGTAGCATCAAAATCGCCTAACTCAGCACAGCCGGGAATATAGTTTATTTTTTTATTTTCCATTGCAAGATTTATTGAGCGATAAAGATTTTTTTTAAACTCGTCGCGTATCGATGAATATTCATTTAACTCTTTTTGCTTGTTAAGAACTGCCGCAATGCATACCGCATCTTTCAATCCTTTGAGAACAAAAAAATCATCCCAATACGAATGCATTGGTTTTGCAGAATATCCTTCATGACTTATGGAAGCGGGAA
This sequence comes from Bacteroidota bacterium, assembly GCA_021824565.1. GTDB lineage: Bacteria > Bacteroidota > Ignavibacteria > Ignavibacteriales > Ignavibacteriaceae > FEN-1297. The sequence continues at coordinate 98,513 of JAKAKL010000109.1, forward strand.
CCAAGCCATAAAAAGATTTTTGTTCATTTGTCCCGTTTTTGTTTTGATCGGTTGATTCTTCTCCAATTTGATACCTAATATATTTGACTGCACCTTCTACATTTTTCCAATGACTTAAAAGCATCGAAGTGTCTTTTGTAAAATTAAAATATTCATTCAAGAGATAGATATACTCGCCCTGGCTGTCATTCTCCGGAACAGGATCGGCTCCTCTACTGTCTACAGCGCATGGAATTTTACCGGATGGAAACTGAAATTTTGAATACCAATTAATAAAATCTTTTACTTCTTCCATGATGCCCATTTTTAAGAGTGACTCGGACATTAATGCACCATCTCTAATCCAGGCTCGATCATAGCATCTCGTACCAGGTTGAAGCGCGTCTTTATCTTTGTTAATTAAGATATATGCGAGATTGCTTTTTAAAGTATTAATTAATTTATCGGCGGAATGAGGGAGATTAATTTCAACCTTATTTAATTTACCGCGCCAAAATTTAGTTACCCGGGTTAACGCGTGATTGTATAGAGAATCAGCCCAAACGGCATCTTTTATCAAAGATGAATAATCGTAATCATTATTAAGTGGTATTACTATAATGGCGTTGTAAGATTCTCCAGGTTTCAAATTAAAATTATAACAAAAAGCTCCTGAAGCAAATCCTTGTTTGTCTTTGGTAATAAGATTTCCAGGGGTTTTATTTTTGCTGATGAAGTCTATTATTGATCCGTTGTTAAAATCTGTCGAACCAAAATTTGCTGGCTCGGTCGCGGAAAAAATTTCGCGAGAATTGTTAAGTACGGCTTTATTCTTTTTATATTCAATCGAATAAATTTTTGCAACACCGCCGGTTGTGTTTAAATTTTGCCAAGGCGGATTAACCTGGAAAGGTCTTAATGCTAAATAAAGGTTTCCTGTCTTAGGTATTTTTGAATTATTTTTTACAGTGTAACGAACGTACATTAAAGACGAATCCCGCTCTCCATAAGCAAAAGCTTTTATATCCAGGCTAAGATCTTTGCTGCTCCATACTACATTTGATATTGGCATGTAGTTATCTTCAAGTCCCTGGTGTGTTTTTACATCGTGCCATGTAATAAATTTTTTATCAAAGTATAAAAAAGGCTCAACTGAAAAACTTTCTTTGCCGGTTTCGATCATTCCTTCTTCGTTAATCAATCCTTTTTTATTGCCGCCGCTGACCCCAACTACGTTCCAGTAAGTTTGTTTATTTAAAAAGTATTTTGGGAAATATCCTTTTGGATATGCATCAGCAATTTTTTCAAATCTATAATTATCATTCTCAGAAAAACGATAGTCTTCTATATAAATCTCTTTGATTGCATATCCTTTTTGTCTGCTGCTTTTAAGCAAGTTGATTCGCAAATAATTTGATTGATTGTCTTGCAGAGGAATTATGCTCAGAACTCTCAACTGATTTTTTGCCGTATATATTTCTTGCCAGTTTTTCTTATCATTTGAAGCTTCGATGTTAAAGTCCGCTGCGTAATCGAGATTATCCCACTTTATAATTAAGCCGCCGTATTCTCTTAAGTACTGAAAATTAATTATAAGAGACTGGCTTTCATTTTTACTGCTTCTCCATTCTGTATTAATGTGGCGATCGAAAATAAATGACGGTTTTCCTTCCGATGTCGAAGACGCTTCAGCAAGCGGAGAAATATTTTTTATAATAGGAACAGGTAAAGGAGTAAAAGTAAGCTGATCTAAATATACAGTACCACTTCCTCCTTCAGCCGCTGAAATAATAATTTCAATTTTACTTAAGTCGCGTATTTTACCTCCGCCCGCCGGTCCCCAAGCAAAATTGATTTGCCTTTGCATTACGGTTTCATTAGTCCAATCCGTTGGAAAATCGAAACGTCTGAAAACATGCCACCAAACATTATCGCCGGAAGGGTCATCTAATTTAAATTCTAAATTGTTTTTAGGAGAATTTCCTTTGAGGAAAAAATTAAATTTATAATTTTGAGGAAGTTTCTCTGAAAGTTTTTTTACAATACCACAATAGCCGGCGCCTGTAAATTTATAATCAATTTTTATAGCCTTCCCGTTAATACCTTCAACTAAGGAAAGATATATCTTGGCGCCGTCGGATGCAGTTTGCTGCCATGTGCTCAGGTCGTCAAAGCTATCGATGATTCTGGTTTGAGCTAAGATGGGAATAGAGACGCATATATAAAAAACCGATAAAAAGAAAAAAAACTTTTTTAGAAATATCATTCTATTATGCCTTCCTTTTTTAGATTGGAATTTATTTGATCAAGTTAACCGATATAGGTGATTTATAATAAAGTCAATTTAAATTATTCTGCTAACGGTATTATAAAAATTTTTTATTTTACTTGACAAATAAAGTTTTATATTTTAGATTAGAATGTAAACGTTTACATTCTAAAATGCAATATTGGATTTTTCGCTCTCATTCTCAAAGAGATTTGCTGTAATTAGTTTTTTAGAAATTTTATGAAGTAATTATTATGAATAATTTACTTTAATTATTCATGAAGAAGAATCCAAAAAAAATGATAATAGTAGAGAACCGATGAACAAATTTGAAACCAAATATGGTTATTTCTCCGAGTCAGGAGACGAATATATAATTAAGACTTATAAAACGCCGAAGCCGTGGGTAAATGTTATTTCAAACGGAATGTATGGAATGGTTGTTTCGCAAGCAGGCGGCGGCTTTAGCTGGTATGAACATTCTGAATTTAATAGGATTACAAGATGGCACCAAGATTTAATCCAAGACAATTGGGGAAAATATATTTATATAAAAAATAATAAAACGGGCGATGTCTGGAGTCCGACTTTTCTGCCTGTAAAAAAAGAGCTGAACAATTTTAAATGCATTCACGGCTTTGGATACACAAAGTTCGAATCGGAATACAAAGGGATAAAAGCCCTTCTTACTTTTTTTGTGCCATTCAATGATTCGCTTGAAATATGGGACCTTAAAATTATTAATAACACTAAAGATGAAGTTGACCTTTCATTGTTTACGTATTTTGAATGGGGACTCGGCTCTTCTGCTGATCACCATCGTGAATTTCATAAAACTTTTTTGGAGACGAAATTCGTTGAAACAAAAAATATTATGACAGCTAATAAACGACTGTGGGAAATCCCATTAGGCGACAGAGGACATTGGAATATAGATTACCCTTATACCGGTTTCTTTTCATCAAATAAAAAAATTTCCGACTATGAAGGCGAAAAAGAAACTTTCGTCGGACAGTATGGCGATTTAATTAACCCTGCCGGCTTGTCTCTTCCCGGATTATCTAAGCAAACAGGCTGCTGGACAGACCCAATCGGCTGCGTAAAGATTAACTCAATTATTAAAAGCAATGAAACAGATAGGATTGATTTTTATCTTGGACTAAAGCAGACACAAGAAGAAATTGAAAGTTCAGTAAAAAAATTTTCTACCTATAGTGAAATTGATAAAGCTTTTCTAGATGTAAAAGAACATTGGTCAAAAATCCTTGGTGCGCTGGAAATAAATACGCCGGATGATGCAATGAACTTGCTCGTAAATAAATGGTTGAAATATCAAGCTGTCTCCGGAAGACTTTGGGGAAGAACTGCATACTACCAGCAGAGCGGAGCTTATGGCTTTAGAGATCAACTGCAGGACAGCCTTGTTTTTCTTCCAATTAATCCGGCGCTAACTGCAAAACAAATTAAGCTTCATGCCAGACATCAATTAATAGACGGCACGGTTTTACATTGGTGGCATCCTATAACAGATACCGGTCTTGAAACGAAAATGACCGATGACCTTTTGTGGCTGCCGTTTCTTATCATCCACTATTTAAAGGAAACAAACGATTTAGGTATCCTTCATGAAAAAACGGAATATTACAACGAACATAAAATCAAGGAAACTATATATCAGCATTGCTTAAAAGCGATTGAAAAGGTATTGACTCGACTTAGCGAACGCGGTATTACTTTAATAGGTGCCGGAGACTGGAACGATGGTCTTAGTGCCGTAGGACTCGAAATGAAGGGAGAATCATTCTGGCTGACGGAATTTTTATACTACATAATTGATAATTTTATTCACACGTGTGAAAGAATGAATGACAGTAAATCAGTTGAGCGTTATCAGCGGGCGTTGATGTCTTTAAGAGAATCATTTGAAAAATTTTCGTGGGATGGCGATTGGTTTTTGAGAGCATCGAAAGATAGCGGCGCATCGATTGGAAGTTCAAAATGCGCAGAAGGAAAAATTTATCTGAATGCACAAACCTGGGCGGCTATCAGCAAGATTAGCGACGAAACAAAAATCGAGAAAGCATTAAACTCTCTTTTAAAATTTCTTCTTAAGAAAAACGGTCCGTTGCTTTTATATCCCGCTTACAGTAAGCCTGACAAATATATCGGCTATCTTTCGCGCTATGCTGCGGGCAGAAGAGAGAACGGCGGTGTTTATACACATGCAGCAACCTGGGCAATTTGGGCCTTTGCAGAAATGAAGAAAGAAAATATGCCGTTTGAAATTTTTAAAAGACTCTCGCCGATTTATAACGGCATGAAGCCGGATGAATATTTTTCCGAACCTTATGTGACTCCCGGAAATATTGACGGTCCCGATTCCCCTCATTACGGTCGCGGGGGCTGGACATGGTATACCGGCTCTGCAGCGTGGTTTCAAAAAGTAATAGTAGATTGGATTTTAGGAATTCGCGCTGAAGAGAACGGCTTGTTAATTGATCCATGCATACCGAAAGAGTGGGACAATTTTTTTGTGAAAAGAATTTTTAGAGAAAATGAGTTTCACATAAATGTTTATAATCCTAAACACATTCACACCGGTGTGGAGTCTATTGAAATCGACCACGAAAAAGTTATAGGTAATATTATAAAACCTTCCGGCAAAAAGAAGAAATTATTAGTTGAAGTTTATTTAGGCTAAATCGAAAAATAAAAATATATAAATCAGTCAAAGCTTAAGATTTTAATTCAACGCAATGAATATAATAGATGACAAAAAAATTAATTTAAACGGGGAATATTTCTTCGTGAAAGATTCCCTTGAGAAATTTA
>JAKAKL010000059.1 GCA_021824565.1 Bacteroidota bacterium
CAAATGTTTCACTAATCCATCTTACAGTTACCGGAGGACCTTCCTGATGAGGCAGCAGTTCAACACCGTAAATTACAATGAAGATAACTACTGCAAGCCATCCTAAAATTGTGGTTAGTTTTATTTTGCCCCGATTTGTCGGGGATTTCTCTTCGTTCAACATTTTTTGTTACTCCTTTTTTTCATCAATAAAAACTTAGAATTAAATTGTCATATTTTAAGAATCCAAATCTTTTTTCCGCTTATTGAACTCTTCACTGTCTATCTCACCTTTTGCGTACCTTCGTTTGAGAATATCCAGAGCAGTTTCTTCTTTTCTGGTTACTTCCGCAGAACGATTCGATAGGTTAGAGATCAAACGGAATACGACGTAAATAATCAACGCCCAAAAAACGAGTCCGAATATCATACCGAATGGTCCACCGAAAAAATATCCGGGTCCCCACCACCATGAGCAACCTGAATTCCACATTGTAATTTCTCCTTATCAATAAAAACTGAGAATTGGACTTATTACTAGAATTGCAATTGCAAATGCAAGGCACACGGTACAAAATTTTCTTCTTTTAGTTCGTAAAGAAAAAAATCTTTCCAAAACATCAGCGGTTGGCTGCTCATCTGGTTTGAAGGTCTTAAATATTCCTTGTATCTGCTTATCAATTACAAACATTCCATAATTAACAATCCCGAATCCTATGAAAACCAAAAAGGTTTTTATTGAAAGCGCCCAATAGACCAATGACGTTCGCTGCTGCCATTCACCATGAAAGCCATAGTGAATCAACGGGAATGTGAAACCGGTAACAATTAGACCGATGATGAACCAGAAACAAAGTCGAGGCTGCTGGCTTAGAATTTCTTCCATCAGACTGTCCATTTCGTAATATATCTTTTTCCCAAATTTTGCTCTTTTGTAAACCATTCGCAGTTGATAAAAGGGAGCCGCTGCACAAGCCACGAGAAGCAAATTGTGAATGGCTAAGTTAAAGGTGTAAAGAAAAGATTCCATAACTTAATCTCCTTTCTAAAATATTTGAGAGAATGGAAATAATATCCCCCATTCTCTCATTATAATTTTAATATTACTGGCAGCCGTGCCCTTTATTTCTGTGAGACATCCCTTGATTGTGGTTACCATCGCAAGAATTCATATCGCTATGATGTTCGCTGCACATATTGCCGGAAAAGTTCCCAAAACCAAAGTTATCGCCAAAGTATGCTTGCTGCTCTTCAGTAAGAACCTTATTGATTTCAGCTTTGGATTCAAGACGCAGGTCCTCAATCTTACCTTCAAGATTATTAATATCTTCCCTGTAAGATTTTATTTTTCCTATTTCCGCATCGGAGCGGGAAGCGTAACCTCTTGATTCAGTTCTCAGAGCGCGAAGGTCTCTTTGTAAAGGAATGATTTCATCATCGAACTTAGAAGTTATTTCTTTGATTTTGCCGATTTGTTCAGATGACAATTGATACTTAGCGGGGATGTTCGAATCAGACCACCATTCACCGTGTCCGCTCATCCGGTGCTGCATACCTTGAGCTTTAGCCGGGCTTAAGAATAAGGAAAGCATCACTACTGTTCCAAGTAACAGAACAACTAAAGTAAGTTTTTTGTGTTTGGTAAACATTATTGTTCTCCTGTTTTTGTTATTAAACATTTTTATTTACACTACTAAAGACGCACAAAGAACCAAAGTATTATGCAGTCATTTTCTCAATGAAACTTTATCTATCCCAATCGCATCCGGGTCCCCACTGCAGCTTATTAGATTTTTGTTTAGAGTGGTGCATATTATGATGCTTAGAATGCATCGAGTCCGGTTGAGAAGAACTATCAATTTTCTCTTTCATTTCTCTCATACAGTCATCACGCTCACCACACATATTGATTGCTTCATCTACAATTGGGCGGCTTGATTGATTAACGCGTGGACGAATTTCTTCCAGCACATCTTTTTGATAAGCATTAAGGTGATTTAGTTTGGCTAAAAAGATAGACGCTTTATTAGTTGGTATTTCGGTTTCCTCTAAAGCTAATTTTGCTTCATCAAGCATCTCCTTTAATAATGTTGTATCAAGCTTACCGGACTGCTGGAAGACAGCAATCATTTCCTGCAGACGCTTGTCAGAGAAGGTCAGCCGGAGTTCTGCTTTCTTCTCCGAATTAAATGTGAGCAGGAATTTTACTTTCTCCGTTGCTAACTTCAGAGGATACAGGATATCGCCGGGGACACTGTTTGCAGAAATTGTTGCAGCGCTAAAAAGAACTACAAGAAATAAAAGCACGGCGCTGAATGCCCAGGCTAATTTTGGGCTCCGAATTTTATTAAAGAGAGATGACCTTTTTTTCAGATTCGATGCCGTAGTGGATATTTTGGAAAACGTTTCCGTCCCGCCTTGCGGGATTGTTTTTTTCTGTCCAATTTCAACCAGCGCTGCAGATATTGCTTCTAATGAAGGTTCCGGCTTTGGCAAAGATTCGAGCTGTTGCGCCATCTGAAGCAAAGGACGTAACTGACCGGCATACTGAGAATGCTTTGCAAGACATTCATCAATACTTTTGCCGTTTCGCATTTCGCTGATGCAATCATCTAAAAGTAATTCAATGTCCTGTTCCATTTAACTTTCTTTATCCTTTTGTATCAACTACTTTCGTAATAAAATTATTTCGCAATGCAGTTAAAGCTCTAAATTGTATTGCTCTTATAGCTCCTGAAGATTTTCCGAGCATTGTTGCAATTTCATCCGTTTCGTATCCTTCAATAAATTTAAGCACAACAACCTCTTGCTGTTCTTCGGTCAGCTTTTTTAATGATTGCCTAAGCTCCTTTTGCTCAAGCAAATCGTTTTGTTTATTTCCTTCGTCAATCATTTCTTCAATTGAATCTCCTGCCGGTTCAACATTTGACCGCACGCTTCGCCTGCGATAGTGGTCGTTGATAAGATTTGAAGCTATGCGAAAAATCCACGCATAAAATGACCCTTTTTGATTCCGGATAGATTTCATTACTCTAAAGCATACTTCGCTTGTTAAGTCTTCTGCATCTTCAACCGCATTTACACGATAATAAATGAAACGGTAAATTTTTGAATATAAATGTGAGCATAGTATTCCAATCGCTTTAGAATCGTTTAGCTTCGCTCTTTCCAAAAGCTGCCTAAGTTCTTCATCGTCTAAATCTTTCTTGGGTGATTTCACTTGTTAATTCCTATATACAGACGCATAAGAAAGAAATGTGTTATGTTTAATGAATTCGGCCTATGGTGCATAGCAATCATTTATCAAGTAATTTAATCTTTTCAGAGCAGTAAAATCGACTCCGGGCAAAACTTTTATTCAACTTTCATCTCCCGGAACCTCTTTATTATCATAAGAGTAAATCCAATTGACATTAGCAGCACTCCGGACCAAACAAGATTTATTAATGGTTTTTCTCTGTATTCAACTGACAATGTTTCGGCTTTAACTACTTCTTTATTGTTTAAATTCGTGACGTCAAATTTTATCGTTCCGCTTACATCAAAGCTTTCTGCCGTAAAATTCAAGCCTTCCTCTTTTATCCCAAAACTGTTTTGCGATGAATCATTAACAATAATATCAAAATTTTTTGAAGCACCGTTAGAAGTAACTTTCATCTTAGCTCGAATATCAAAAGGTTCTTTGTTCATCATTTTTTCCATAGCATCTTTCGGAAGGTCAAACTTTTCAAAAAGAATTTCGGAATTACCTGCTTTATATGGTTCGCCTTTCTTCAAAGTAATTTCTTTAACGCCGGCGTCTCCTGCATCAGTAAAAGATAACGGAGAAATATATAAATCTCTTGCAGCGCTAACTAATATATCCGGTTCTCTCATTAAGCTGTTATTATAATCGGATATATACATAACCGGTTTCATAACGGAAATATTATTTCCATCTTCTACTTTAACAGTGAAAGCATATTTTTTACCGTTATCTACCGGTTCATTCCCCAAATAAGTTAGCTTTTTATTAAATACTATTTGGCTTTTATTTTTCGGAAGGTCAACAGTCTCAGATAATGATAACAGACCGCTTAAAATTGCGCCGATAAGAAAAAGTGCAAAACCAATATGAGCAATATGACCGCCCATTAAAATTAAGCTCTTGTTGAATTTGAAGATGAACACAAGGTTTACAACTACCGTAAAAACTGATTCAAATAAAATAAGAGAGTAAAGAATATCGGAAATGCCTGCTAAATATATAATGATGACAGAAACAATTACAGCAGCCACACTGGTAATTGTTATATTTTTTATGAACTCTTTAATGTCTGTATTCTGCCAGTAAAAGTATAATGTTATTCCAATCAATGGAACCATAAAAATTGCAAGCAGCGAGTTAACCCGGTTATAAAAACTTAAGTCAACCGAGCTGCCGAATATTGGTGCAGAAGTTCCGACAAGAATTGCGATGCCAGAACCAACTAACAGCATTGAACCATAGAACAATCCCATATCCCGCGAAAAAATATTTTGCGATAGTTCCTGCCGGTTATTTAAAGTTTTTCTTCTCTTATAAATTCCAACAAATACTGATAGGGAGAAACCTGTCAGAAATATTATCAGCACAGAATAAATAAAAGAACCCGGGTCGCTGAAAGAATGGACAGAAGCTTCTGAAAGAATTCCGCTGCGCGTAAGGAAAGTGCTGTAAACGACCAGCACAAAAGTGAAAACCGACAATATCAAATTGGTTCTTGTCAAGCTGCCCAGCTTATGCTTGGTTTGAGAATATTTTTGGACTATGAGAGTATGTATTAAGGCAACTGAAAATATCCACGGAATGAGACTTGAATTTTCCACCGGGTCCCAAGCCCAGTAGCCGCCCCATCCTAAAACTCCATAAGCCCAGTAGCCGCCAATCATAATTCCAAGAACCAGAACCAATGCCGTAGCTAATGCCCATACTAAATTTAATTTAATCCATACTCTGTATTCATTTTTAATTAATGCAGCTATTGCAAAAGCAAACTGTGTTGAGGCGAGTGCAAATCCTAAGAACAAAAAAGGCGGATGAATCTGCATCCAGAAGTTTTGCAGCAATGGATTCAGCCCTTTACCCTGAACTATTAAATTATCTATTGATAAACCGTTTTGCTTAATTGCATTAATCAGCTCTTCACTTATTTTAACAAAAGT
>JAKAKL010000058.1 GCA_021824565.1 Bacteroidota bacterium
TCGCTACAGCAGATAATCAAAGGAGCCGACCAGGTTGTAGACGTAATAACGCAGGTTGCAGCGGCAAGCGAGGAACAATCCAGCGCCTCCGAACAGATAAGCAAGAACATTGAAGCCATTAGCAACGTAACAAACGAAAGCGCTAGCGGCGTTCAGCAGATTGCTAGAGCTGCAGAAGATCTAAATAGACTTACAATCAATTTACAGGAATTGGTATCGAAATTTAAAATCGAAGCTCATTCAATGTTAAGTGACGGAAAACCTGATCAACATAGTACAAGAAGTAAACTTGCTTATCGAAGAGAAAAAATAATAGGTCATAATTAAACATGAATTTGCAAACCGGAGATCACAGAATTCAATTGCTCAATATTAACAACTGTGATGTCAACACTCAAACTCTGTTTAGTTCATGTAATGATAAAAAATAAAAATGGATTGTCTATACAATCGTCTCTTTTTTAACATATAAGGTGTTTCAAATTTAGATAAGAAATGAAATAAGATTATTTAATTATAACTAAAGGTAAGAATATGACACACAAGAATTTTCACGACCATAGTAAAAAATGTTTTATAATGTTTTTAATTAGCATATTACTCGTTCCAATGATAATCGGGGCGCAGCAATTTCCGTTAAGAACAAAATTTCCCACGACAAAACCAATCTCTACTAAAGAGCTTGCTGCCGAATTTGGTAAAGGAATTGTTATAGTAGATGTACGTAGTGACGTTGAGTTTGATGTTATTCATATTAAAAATGCCGTTCACGTAATTTGGGGTCAAATGAATTTTGGGAAAGACCTTGAAAAAGCAGTAAAAAGTAATAAAGAAACTAAAATTGCTTTTTATTGCAACGGTGTTAATTGTGCAAAGAGCTATCACGCCAGCGAAGAGGCGGTGAAATTAGGATACAGAAATACTTATGTGTACGATGCCGGCGTTTTGGAATGGGCACAAACTTATCCCGATAAGGCATTTCTTCTGGGCAAGACTCCCGTAAATAAATCTCAGCTCATCTCTACAGGTGCTTTCGAGAGCCGCCTTTTAGCTAAAGACGAATTTCTAAAAAAAGCAGCAGACGCATCTTCTTTGGTAATCGATATAAGAGACCCTGCTCAACGTAAACAAAATCCCAATGTTGGAAGACAGATAATGCTTACGCCAATGGATAAAATGGTTAATACACTATCCGAACCGTTATTTAAAGAAAGTTCTAAGGATAAAACTCTTTACTTCTTTGACGCAGTTGGGAAACAAGTAGAATGGTTACAGTATTACCTGAATAAAAATGGATATAAAAATTATTTCTTCCTTAAAGGCGGTGTGGCATCCATATTTGGGAATGAAGGTTGATAAAATAATTTTCAAAAGATTTCACAATTTTTTTTCTTGTACAATTATAAAAAATCAAAAATAAATGGAACAAAAAAAATGCGCATTAAAACAAGAGTTGTATTTTTATTAGTCGTAATTCTCACTATTTTGGTTTTGCCAATACACGGCCAGGTTAAAATTGGTATTCTTCCAAGATTAGCTCCCACTGAACTTACAAAAATGTTCACGCCGCTTGCCAATCATTTAAGTAAGGTTATAGGTCAACAAATCGAATTAGTAATACCCAAAGACTTCGACACGTTTAATCAAATGATGAAGGAAGGAAAATTTGATTATGCTTATGCAAATCCGAATGTATATTCAGACGCTCGAGCTTCACTCGGTACATCCGTTGAACCTCTGGCAATAGCGGTAGAAGCCGGTACCGGTAAAACATTCACAGGGTGTTTCTTGATAAAAAAAGGAAGCCCAATAAAAAATATTAATGATTTTAAGAATAAAAAAATAATCTTTGTAGACGAAAACTCAGCCGGTGGTTTTCTCTCACAAATCTATACCATGAAGCAAGGCGGATTATCTAAAAAAGATGTTACCATTCTTCCATTCGCCAAAAAACATACTAATGTTGCTCTCGCAGTTCAAAACGGATCGGCAGATATTGGCGGTATTAGAACGGCTGATTTTGAAAAAATTAAATTACAAGTCAGTATTCCAGACGTTCAAATATTAAGTGAAAGTGTAGCAATGCCTAATTGGCCTTTTTTCAGTTTACCTAATTCTAAAAAAGATATAACAGAAAAAATTAAGAAAGCTGTTCTTAATATTAAGCCGAATTCTCCCGAATCGAGCTCTCTATTAAATGAAGCAAAATTGAATGGATTTTTACCAACCTCCGATTCCGATTTCAATTTGATGAGGAAAATTTCAAAAGCTGCTAATTCTTTCTAGGTAATGAATAAGGTTGAAGAATTTATTAAGTCCCTTCTCCTTATAAAAGTTAATAGTTTTTTACGTGGAGTATAATATGTCTGGATTAAAAGAAAAATTTAATAATTCGTTGGGTGTTAAGCTGATATTCGTTTCAACGTTTGGGATGCTAATTATAATGACTGCCGTTTTGGTTTTTCAATCGTTTATATTGAAAAACAACATGGCCGAAACCCAGAGGAAAAAAATTGAAAGACTGGGGAAATTAATTTCTTCTGCAAGCAGCAACCCAATGCTAAGCTATGATTTTACAGCGATAGATGGATTTGCTAATGAAATTAGAAAAGATATTGATGTTTCTGATGTCATCTTCAATAACCAAACCGGAGCTAGAGTAAATTCGGAAAATCAGAAGGATTCATTAACAGCAGCCGAACAAAAATTCGGCGTAGAAGAAGTGAAGAGCGCCCCATCTCAAAATTTCGAATTTCCGATATTAGCCGACGGTTCTAAGATCGGAACGCTTATAATAAAAACTCATACTCTCGAACTGGATAGCCTTCTATGGGGTATGCAGCTAAAGCTTTCGATAATTTTTGCTGTCGGTATAATAGCACTCTTTTCCCTCTCTTGGTTCTCTTCAAAAAGGATTGTAATTATTCCTCTACAAAAATTGGAATCGATAGCCAATCAGCTTTCTATAGGGAAAGTAAATCTTCTGATAAATAATAACCGATCCGATGAATTGGGTAATTTGGAAAAGTCATTTTCAATGATGATAGATAGTATCAAAGTTCAAGCTACGGCCGCAGATAAAATTGCAAACGGCGATTTAAAAGTTGAGATAAAATTGCGATCCGAAGAAGATGTTCTCTCCAAAAGTATGATAAAAGTAGTTGAAACATTAAAAGCTGTTGTCGTTGAAACTGTCACTTTGAGCAATGCTGCAATTGAAGGGAAACTTTCAACAAAAGGGGATACTGAAAAATTCCAGGGCGGGTATAAAGAAATACTGCAGGGAATTAATCAGACTTTGGAAGCTGTTGCAAAACCAATTGAAGAATCAAGCAAGGTCTTAGAAATAATGGCAGGAGGAGATCTTACGGCTAGAATGACCAATGATTATAAAGGTGATTTTGCAATTATTAAAAATAGTATAAACAATTTAGCCGCATCCTTTAGCAGTGCATTATCCGATGTCACCGAATCGGTCCAAGCCACAGCCAGCGCAAGTAACCAAATATCTTCGAGCAGCGAAGAAATGGCTGCCGGTGCTCAAGAACAAAGCTCTCAAACTTCCGAGGTTGCCAGCGCCGTTGAACAAATGACTAAGACTATTCTTGAAACTTCTAAGAATTCCTCAATCGCCGCCGATGCTGCTAAAAATGCCGGCGCTATTGCTAAAGAAGGCGGTAAGGTTGTCGTTGAAACTATTGAGGGCATGAACCGGATTGCTGAGGTGGTTTCTAAATCAGCAGCTACCGTACAAGCACTCGGCAAGAGCAGCGATCAAATCGGCGAGATCGTGCAAGTCATTGACGACATTGCTGATCAAACCAACTTACTTGCTCTCAACGCAGCTATTGAAGCCGCTCGTGCCGGTGAGCAAGGTAGAGGTTTTGCCGTCGTGGCCGACGAAGTTAGAAAACTTGCAGAAAGAACTACAAAGGCAACAAAAGAAATTGCTACTATGATTAGACAAATTCAGAAAGACACGAGCGGCGCCGTCGCTTCGATGGAAGAAGGAACAAAGGAAGTTGAGAGAGGAAAACATCTGGCAGACAAAGCCGGGGAATCTCTACAGCAGATAATCAAAGGAGCCGACCAGGTTGTAGACGTAATAACGCAGGTTGCAGCAGCAAGCGAGGAACAATCCAGCGCCTCCGAACAGATAAGCAAGAACATTGAAGCCATTAGCAACGTAACAAACGAAAGCGCTAGCGGCGTTCAGCAGATTGCTAGAGCTGCAGAAGATCTAAACCGCTTAACCATTAATCTGCAAGAACTCGTTTCGAAATTTAAGATACAGGATTCATCGGCAGTCGATAGAAATCTAAAAATTTCTACGTCACATAAAAGAAGTAATCTTTTAATTAGTCCTAACGGTTCACTTAGCAGAACATAAACATATTATCCGGGAAAGGGACACAATTCCTTTCCCGAATATTCCAGTATGTTCTTTACATGAAAGATCAAATATTGTTAGGTAATAAAAACGGGGGGCTTTTTTTATCTATAAGAAAAACCACTCTAATTCTTTTATCCATAGCTTTGACTTTTACTGCATAAACCGCGCACTTACTACAGAAAATTCGCGCTTATTACTTTCTTCTTAAATCCAGACTTAACTATTCGATAATTATTCAAATACTTTATTTACCTAAAAGGTTATTGCTCAAGCAAAGATCATCTTTCTTCGATTACGAGAAAAATCAATAACTCTTTATGGATTAAAGACACAGATATTTTTTCATCTTAGAATTCAAATTGTTAGTAGAGAGATAGAAAGATTATGGATAAAGAAAACAAGACGGCAGGCAATTCATCCGAACTTCTTCAACTCGTCAGTTTCAAAATAGGAAACGAGGAATTTGGGGTCGATATTCTTAACGTGCAGGAAATTAACAAGATGATCCAGGTTACAAAGTTGCCTAACTCTCCAGATTTTGTCGAGGGGGTTATCAATTTGCGGGGAAGAGTTATTCCGGTTATTGATTTACGGCTGAGGTTAGGCTTACCGAGAAGAGAACACGATAAAGATACAAGAATAATTGTGGTCGAAATTGAAAGACGGACGATTGGTTTTATAGTAGATGCAGTTAGTGAAGTATTGCGTATAC
>JAKAKL010000009.1 GCA_021824565.1 Bacteroidota bacterium
GAAGATTTTGAAGAAGCAAAAGACAAAGTGATGATGGGGATGGAAAGAAAGAGCATGATCATTTCCGAAGAGGAGAAGAAGATCACGGCTTATCATGAAATTGGACACGTGCTCGTTGCCAAAATGATTCCGGATGCCGATCCGGTTCACAAAGTAACAATCATTCCGCGAGGACGCGCTTTGGGAGTTACTACATATCTTCCTGTGGATGAAAAGCATACTTATTCAAAAAATTATCTTGAAGCGATGATCACGTACGCGCTTGGCGGTAGAGCAGCCGAGAAGATAGTTTTCAACCGCTTCACTACCGGTGCGGGTAACGATATCGAAAAGGCAACCACCATTGCCCGCAAGATGGTCTGCGAATGGGGCATGAGCGAAAAATTGGGTCCTATTGCTTACGGCGCAAAAGAGGAAGAGATTTTTCTCGGGCGTGAAATAACAAAGCATAAAGATTTCAGCGAAAAGACCGCACAGGATATAGATGCCGAATTGAAGAATATTGTTATGACCGGAATGAAAGAAGCCGAAAAAATTCTTTCGGAAAATATTGAACTACTCCACAGATTGTCGAAAGAACTTCTCGAACGGGAAATTCTTGACAGCGATGAGATAGATAAGATCATGCACGGCGAGCAATTGCCCCCTGTAAAGAAAAACGGCGCAAAAGCGGTCGAAGATAAGGATGCGATTCCGGATCACGTGCAGCAGTTATTGGAAGAAAAAAAGAAGAGAGAAAACGTAAAAAGTCCCGATACAAATGACAGCAACTGAACGCGCAACCATAGATTATAAGAACGAAGTAATTCGAAAATTAATTCATCTGTTTTCTCTGTCGATTCCGGTAGTCTATTATTTTATCACGAAGGAATTAGCGCTGTCTATACTGATTCCTTTGACTCTTTTCTCTTTATTTCTTGATTACGGAAGATACTATCACAAAACACTGGCCGAATATGTCGAAAAAATATTCGGCTTCATTATGCGCAAACATGAGAAGGACGCGAAGAAAAAAAACCTGAACGGCGCCACTTACGTTCTTCTCTCAGCGGTGATTGTGGTATTGATATTTCCTAAAGTTTTTGTGGTAACCGGATTTGCTGTGCTGATCATAGGCGATATATCAGCCGCGCTTATCGGCAGAAAATTCGGCAGGACTAAATTTCTTTTCAAGAGTCTCGAAGGAACACTCGCGTTCTTTTTCTTCTCATGCATCGTTGTTCTCCTTTCGCCGAAAGTGGAAGGAATATTCGCGGAGTATCTTATAGGAATTGCCGCAGTTGCGGTTGGAGCGATTGCGGAAAATATCTCCGGCGAATGGGCCGATGATAATTTTATGATTCCTATCGCGGTTTGCTTGTCGATGTGGGTTTTATACCTGATTTTCCTGCCTCAAATGCCCCTGATACTCCCCAACGTGCCCAACTGATTTTTTCTTTTACTGTCTTACAATTCGTCGATTATTTTTGCCCAAAACAAAAATTATTTTGATTAATTTTACATAAAACATCTCTAAGAGAAGAAATGATTAGAAAAATTGATAATCTAGAAGAAAATGCACTCAAGTTTTGGCCGACAGAAATAGCTGAAACCGAAAGAAATGCTAGTATTATTCCTAAGCTTATTGAAACTCAAGATAAATTCATCAGCTTGCTTAACATTGCAAATGCTGATCCTTTTGCATGGAAAAAGATTCTTCAAAGTACTAAGGAATTATCAGCTAATTTATTTCTCAAACATCTGATGGTTTTATCAGATGTTGGAGGCGAAAAACTTATGAGGTTTAAAAAAGAACTTCCTAAAATATTTGAAAATAATACTATGAAGTTTGTTTGGAATGGAAAAATCTTTGTTTATAAATTCCAAACATTGATTGGAAATAAAACGTGGAGCAATTCTTATTTGAAAGTTGATGGCTTAGGCCTGGCAAATGAACGAGAGTTAACGCCAGGTATGGAAGATGTTATAAATCTTTTATTATATGGTGGTAATAATTCGACAAATAATTTGCCAGCAGAAATAATTGAAAAATGTAATATTGGCAATTTGATAGGTCATAAACGGGAATTAGAGACCTTTGTTAAACAACGATACATTTGGGTTAGTCGTATAACTGGTGGTGCGACAGCGAATACGCTCGGTAATCTCGCCCAAAAATATGTGGTTGATTTTCTAGAGAAAAAATTACCTGAGTGGAATTTTAAAAAGAAAAAAATTCCTAATATTAGTCAAAATAAAAGAACATTACTTTCGTTCGACCTTGTTGCTGCATCAAGGAACGGGAGATACTGTGCCATTGAAGTTTGTTTTCAAGTAACGACAAATAGTGTAATTGAGCGTAAAGCTGGACAGGCACAGGATAGGCAAAGGCAACTACATAAACAGGGTCATTACATAGCATATATAATCGATGGAGCTGGAAACTTTGAACGAACATCAGCTTTAAGAACTATTTGCCAATTTAGTGACTGTACGGTGACGTTAAAAGATACCGAACTTGAAAAATTATCTAAATTTCTTAAAACCTTAGAAAAATAAACAAATATGCATTTAAGCGAAAATGCTCTATCACTTAAAAAGCGAATTATAAGATCAAGTATAGATGGGGTAATAAATTTTCCTCCTAATCTTGAATTTATCATACTGCCATATTATAAATCACTCGAAGAAATTCCTAACAGTAATAGCTTAATAAATAAAATAAATACTTTCATAAGTAGAACCAATGAGTCATCTACAATTGCAATATTGACTTCATCTCTTTTTGCGAACGAAATTTGTACTAAATTAAATGATGACGCGCACTTAAAATTATGGATAGCAGTAAAACTAACCAATCCAATTGAACGTAAATCTTATTTAACAGATAGTCATTCGGCTTTATTAATTTTGACGCGTTATAAATCAAGTTTAAAACACACGAAAACAAGAATAGGATATACGTATTGCCCTATTTGCAAAAAAACAACAAAAGACTATGGAGGGAAGAAGCATTTATATCATGAATTTGGAACTCTGGTTTCGGATGTATGGAGAGATATCACGGTTGATTTTGACAATTATCCTTCTGAAATCATAAATCGACTGAGTGATTTATTTGGCATATCACAATACGAATATATAAATGTTTATGACCAAAGAGAATATTTCAAGCCGAATAACAAAGAAACTAAATATAAAATATATTTGGAATCGAATAATGTTTATTTAAAAGAATCTACTCTACTTCTTGGAGATTGTATAGAACAACTGCGAAATATTCCAGATAATAGCATTGATTTTTGTTTTTCGGATCCGCCTTATAACTTGAATAAGAAGTATGAAAATTGGGACGATAATATTGATACACAAAAATATTTTGAATGGTGTGATCAGTGGTTGAGCGAACTTGCGAGAGTTCTCAAACCGGGGCATACTCTCGCCGTTCTAAATATTCCACAAGGAGGTATTCGACATTTCAAGCATTTAATTGGACTTCTTGACTATCAAGATTGGATTGTTTGGGAGGGATTAAGTATGCCCGTCAGAATGATTATGCCTTCCCATTATTCTATTATTTGTTTCAGTAAAGGACAACCAAGAGAATTACCTGCTCTTTCAAGAAATCATAATTCCATTCTTGAAAAAAATGCTATCGAAATTAAAAAAGAAAATTATTGTATTCGATCAAGTTGTATAACAAAAAGGAAACGCTTAAATATAAAAGACGCCGAATTTACATCAAATATTTGGTCAGACATTCATCGTTTAAAACACAATAGCCAAAGAGTTAATCATCCTTGTCAATTGCCGCCCATGATTATGTATAGACTAATTTCGCTATTTACAAATGAAAATGAAATTGTGCTGGATCCATTTAATGGAGCAGGTACTACGACGCTTGCAGCTCAACAATTGAACCGGAAATACGTTGGTATTGAATATTCCGAAATTTATCATGGAATGGCAATTAAAAGACATGAAGAATTAACTAACGGTATAAATCCATTTCATAAAATTAAAGATGATGGACATAAAGTTAAGAATAGCCGTGTTGAACGTTTAAAAAAACAAAAATATAAAGTGAGTAAAAAAGTATTGCAACTTGAGATAAAAAACATATCGAAGAAAATAGGACATATTCCCTCTAAAGAAGAAGTCGTTTCCTATAGTAAATATCCTATTGAGTATTATGAAAATTATTTTGCTAGCTGGGGTGAAGTTACTGCTGCGGCCAGGACTACTGGAATGACTGAATTTAAAAAGAAAATAAATAGTGATTACGAACAAGTTGAAACTCAATTAAAATTATTTGATAAGAGTAATAAGTATAAAACAAAACGAGTGGATACTTCGAAGACTAAAAAATGAATCTAAGTGTATTAATTAATAGCATTAAGTAGATTATTTGGGATTAAATGATCAGGAAAATCTTTTCTGATCTTTCCGATGTATATTTTGGCGCGATCCGGCCGGTTGTATTGAAGCTCATAATAAGAACGGTAGATGAGCATATTGTAGATCAAATCCTTCATCGATTCTCTGTACTTATTCCCCTCTGCTGAAAATTTAATTGTGTAATCCGGATCCGGAGCCGCTACATAGTCTTCTCCTTTTACTACTTTAAACAAAAACAGGTGCGGAACAATCCGGTATCCTTCCGGAAGTTTTAATTCGCCTCTCTGCATTTCATTCTGAAACAGTTCCTCGCCGATATAAAAATTTCCTCTCTCAAGTCCGGCTGAAATTAATTTTGTAAGCACTGTTCTGTAGCAATTTTCGATTATGTCTGAATCGAACCGTTCGCTTCTTTCAAAAGGTTTTACTGCGGTAAGGAAATCTTCCACTTCTTTCTTCATCTTATCAAAAAGATGCGGATGACTTCCATTGAGCTGATTGTAATACCAGGATCTGCGCAGGAGTTCTTTATCAATCACAGTTACATCTTTTCTGTACCCTTCAACATTTTGAAAGTAGTATGAGGGCGAAACAAAATAATCCCACTGGTAGCTCATGATGGTGGAATTATTCTCAACACTGTTCAAAATGGATT
>JAKAKL010000040.1 GCA_021824565.1 Bacteroidota bacterium
GAATTACAACTTGATATTTTGGGGATACTGTTACGGTTGTCATTTCGATACTCCTTATAATTTACCCTCTAAATATATCGATAAGCTTAACATATTCCAATATATTATCGATAGTATCCCAACGCCCACTTTTGTGTAAATGGTATGACAACCTGCCGCTGACCCGCTCGCCTGTTGAAACAAGCAGCCCGTCTTACCCGCCTGCGTCGGTCTCATTCGAGCCGGTGAATATTATTCTTTAGCTCGTCCTTGTTTTTTATAAATGTTAGGTGTTTACTCATATTTACTTAACTTTAAAATATCCTCCGGATTTAAATCAATGATTTCCCTATCGGAATATTCCGGATTATTTTGTTTGAAAGCTTTGACTATATGTAATCCTATTGCATATCCGCTGCCGACCGGAATATCTTTATCACCCGACATTACTTTATTAATTCTATCATGTCCCTTCAAAAGAATTTCGGGTTTAATTAATTTCCATACCTTTTCTTCTTGTTCTTTATTTATCATTGTAGTCCAGGGATCTTCCACATCTTTATACAGATTTGAAGCAAATGCGTCTGCACGTCCTTCAAAGATTAGATATTCTAAAAGAGTGAAGTCCGAATCTTTCCAGTTCCTTGAAATCCAGGTGCTATGGTGATATTCATGTGCTAAAACCATAGGCAAAGTTTTCTTCCATTGTGGAAATGTTGGGTCTATCATTATTATAATTTTACCGCCGCCCAGCGTGACTCCATTCATGCAAAGATTATATTTCACAAATAGATCATGTATTGCCGGATTTGCAGGCATAAAAATTATTTTTGTATCGGGTCCCGGAAGATTTGACGTAATATCGGCTAATGCTTTTCTTGTTATTTCCAATAGATCGCTGCTTCTCAATAGTTCAACTTCTTTTTTCAATTGGTCGCCAGGCTGATAAGGTATCCGGATTGTTTCAAACATAAAAGCAGCCTCGGCGCCGTCTATAATCTCGTTTCTAATTGGTTCATAAATTATATTGTTGGAAGCCGAAGTTAAATCAGAGATATTTTGTTGATTTAAATAATTGTCAAAAAGAGAAAAGGTTGTTACCAATTCAAACTTTTGTTTATTTATTAAAACATTTGTCCGGTTAAATTGAGAGGCGCTATTTCCACATCCAAATAAACAGAGTAACGGAATTAATATAAAATAACGATTAGCATTTTTCATCATTTTTTTTCCATAATAATATTTTTGTACAAACGCCTAACAGCATTGCAAATTACCGGCGCCCCGGAACAAATAGGCAGCAATGAAAAGACCAAGCGAAAAACTACAAATTGCCCGCACCATATCTTCAGCCTGCCCGCCACTGGCGGGGTCGGGTTGATGCGCTCGTAGGCTTGTGTTTAAATTAAATGCTATTCTTTATGTGTTCTATTTCAGTAAAAGTTATTCCGAATAACTCGAATACATAATTATCAATAACATTTGCATCTATATCTTTTGCTAAAACTTTATCAACAAGATTAACAATTTCGCTATTCTTTGTCTTTGAAAATAAAGGCAAAGGTAATTCTTCGAGATTTCCACGAAGAACCTTTATTGTGTTAAATTTTTTCAAGTAAATGAACTGATACAGAGATGAGTTTAGTAAACTTAAAACAACTTTGGTAGGATAGTTATCTATTTTGGGGATGAGTATATTTGCACTATTTAAAGTTAGTTTCTGTTTATCATCATAAGCAAAAACTAATTTGTTGGAAATAAATTTATAAATAAGTTTTTCATTTGCTCTATATTTTTCTTCTGGAGCAACTTGTTGAAACTTTTCAGGTTCAAATTTAATAAAATTGTTTGGAGTAGAAAGGAAGTATTTATTTACATCTTTGCCTTTGTATATTTCTTCATAACCCCCCTCTTTTGTGGTATGAATAAATTTATTATTGTCTCCAGTAACAATCCCTAATGCCCATTCAGCATTATTTTTGAGGGTAGTAAAAGAACGTGCAAATACTTTCTCTATTATTGAGCTATCAAAATCATTGACATCTATATCAAAAATTAGATCAGGATTTGATAAAAACCTGTTTTGAAAAATAAAGTAACTTGAATCAGAAATAATTTCTAATTTATGATTTTCTTCAACAACTTTTTTAGATAAGTCGATACGAATTACATTTGTAAATACATTTGTGAATGCCCTTCCTAGTTTCTTAATTTTTTTTATTGAAGTATTTTTCAATATTGTATTTCTTATATCACTATGTACTTTTATATTAAGAATTGATTCGGGCAAAATAAACGATAATATTCCTCCATCATTAAGCATTTCAATGCTTTTAGATAAGAAATATGAAAATGATTCAATCGATTTAATATGGGGAAATAAAGATTTAAGAGTACCTAATGTCCCATTTTCAAAGTGTAACCCCCAGGGAGGATTTGTTAATATTAAATCGAATTGTTCTTCAGAAGAAAAAAGGGGGGAACTATCATAATCAAGAAGAGTATCTTTGCAAGTTATATTTGGATAAAAATCTATTGGTTTATATTTAAGGACCAAATTTATCTTTGTTATAAATACGGCAATTGGGTCAATATCAAAACCAAAAAGGTTTCTAGGATTTGATATTGAGTCGCTCGCTATTAGTAGAAATTGACCAGTTCCACAGCAAGGGTCTAAGATTTTTTGATTGTCTTTTACATAATCTGAAATAATTTCAGTAACAATTTCTTTAGGCGTATAATATGATCCATGTTTTGCTTTTTCTCCCTCTGATTTGAGAGATTGATATATCAATCCCAAAATATCATTATGTGTAGGAATTTTTTTTTCTAATAATTCCTCATATTTCTTGTCTAGTGAAAAATTTTGTATGGAATTATAAAAATCTTCTAAAATGACCTGAATGTATTTATTTTTGAAAAGTCCTTTATTGAAAGTGAGTAGCTCATCAAAGTATGAATAGTGTAGCAAGTCCTCTCGTTGTAATAAATTTATTGATAAAAAAAAGATTGCCTCATTTATACTCAATGAACTTTTTGTAACGAATGAGGAAATGTTGTTAATATCGATATCAATATTATTATTTCCAGAATATTCTTTGGGGATAAACTTTTTATCTGAATTCCTTTTATTTGCTCGTTTATTCAACCGAACAATTTTACCATTCTCAATATCCTTTTTTAAAGTAGCAACTTCATTGTGATCAAAAAACAATTCACTATCAATATTTAATGGAGAAAGATAATCATGCCTTATCCAATTTCTTACAGTTGCATTTGAAATGCCAAGAATTTCAGAAGTTTGAGCTATGTTAAGTTTTTTATCCATTATTCATTAAGCTTTTGATAAAATAAATTCAGCTAAATTTTGAGGTTCTATTAAATATTTATCAAATTGGGATATATTTTTTTCAGTGATACCAATCTGATATTCAACTCCTCCACGATGCTGATGCGAAATATAAGGATTTGTTTTGACTTCGTCATTAGATAAAACCCAATATTTAATTACATCTGTCCATACTCCAATAAAAATAAAAATATCGCAGATATCAAATTTCAACTGCTGGAAATTCATCCAAAACGTTTTCGTACTTTCAAACTCAAGAGCTTTTGATATGAGACTACCTCTAGTATTTTTATCAATTGCACGACAAGCTTTTACTTCAATTTTTTTTCCATCAATCCAAAGATCATATTCACCAGAATAATAATTATCTAGTGATTTATTGGCTTTATTGAATTTGGAATTTATTTCTCTAATATGGGCTTCGCCCCATATCTGTCCAAAAACTCGTGGCGCTAAACCGTATAGTTCAAGATATTTATTGGATAATATATATGTTCGTCTTATATTTTCATATTCAGGAAAAGTTAGGATTCGATGTTCGCGTAAATAGTTAATTTTAAATTCATATTCATTAAAAGGATAAGCTTCGACTGACTCTTTTAATTTTTCATTCAGCTCCAGTTTTAATTCTGATGGTAATTGATTTTCATATGTTTTTAATAAATTCCTTAATTCGTGTAATTTCATAATATCCCTTACATTAATTAAATGACTATATTAGTTTATTCTAGAAAGCTAACGGCGTAGCTTTTCACCCGTCTGCCCCTAACAATAATGACGAACAGAAAGGCTACAGCCAATAATTATTTACAATTTTATTTAACTGAACAAAGCTGAACAACAACGTTAGCCTTTACCACCAAACCCGATGATAGAAATTCTGCCGCAATGAAAAGGCCGGCGGGTGGAAAAGCTGGTTAGGTAACCAATACCTAAATCTCCAATTGAATAGATTCCTCAACATATTTTATACCTTTGGGAGAAAGATGCAAGGTACGTTGAACTTCATCGAACTCTATTAGTTTTTCTTTATGTAATTTTCGAAAAACATCTCTTCGCAATATAGAAGGATTAGAGTGTTCAAGCCACACTATTAAATCTGATTCGTTAACTGAATTTTTTGAGTGGTATAGTAATACTAGTGTTTTATCCTTCATTGTTAATGATAAATCTAAAATTCTTTTAGAACCATTAACCTCCCAGATAATTGAAAATTTTCTTTCCACAATAGAATCGATTATTTCTGTAGCTTGTATAGTATCTACATTGTGAAATATTCTTACAAGTTCAGACATTAACCACTTGCTTATATATAATACTGCATTCGCATCCATATGATTTGGATTTACATCTCCACTGGAATGACCAACGCCGCGGTTATTTCTAATTTCATATAATGCCATTATCAATCGAGGAATTTGTATCCTAATAGATCGTGGTAAAGATGGAGCTTCACTTTCCATATTTTGGCAGGCAAGTACCATATTTCTTGGTTTGGAAGGCTGGGCAGGATAGCGCCCATCAGCATAACCTTTTATTATAGTGTAAATAATTTCACATAATTTTCCCCCATTTAATTCTGAAGGCTCCCATCGGGATTCTCTGTAATTCTTTTGTATTTCATTGTAAGCTTCTAGAAGGGGCAACTTCAGACCATATGGGATTGAGTTAAAAAGCGAATTATAATCAAACAAATTAGACATTTTATTTTCTCTTCTTTTCTTTTGGTAAATCGTGTTCAATCAAGTTTTCACCGAGAGTAGTTGTTTTAATATTATTTCCATCGCTTGTATCAAGCCAACCCTTTTGACTTGCAGTGACCTTTAATGTATTATCTAAATCAGCAGGAACACGCCATTTGCCAATTTTATAACAAGTAAATATATGATTTGTGCCTATATCTGTTAGTTCCAGATTATGTTGCATATGATAGACCGATACTGTGCATTTCTCTTGGTTAGATTTTGGTTTTTTCTCTTCAATAAAATCTTTAAATACTTTTTTACCCTCAGGACTTAAATTGAGATCTTTAACTAACGAGAGAGTTGTCTTTTGTTTCTTTGAAGAAGATTTAGTTTTTGAATCCTTTTTTGATTTTTCATTCTTCATTTTGTGGGGGGTACTTTCTTCAACAGTTGGTGTTTTTTCTTTAGAATATTTAGACCATACCCATTTAAGAATACGTTCTTTGGTTACTCCGTCTTCTATTTGTGACAAAGCATCATCAATTATTTTCATTGCATCTAATTCATTTAAAGTACTCATTGAACCTCCAAATAATTATTTACTACCTAGGTTGCCAAACTATATATTAAACCGGTCATGCCAAAGCTCTTTTGGCGTGATAGTCCGATTTGTATTTCTGCCCATCACTCCAATTGAAACTATGCATAATATCCTTAACTTGTTTTTTTCTTTTTTAAAGATGACATCTTTCGGAAAAGATGTCATCTTTAGATTGTTAATAATTCAACCCGGCACAATTTAATTATACTTTCTATTTTATCAAAGATTAAAATAAAAAAAAATTAAACGCGAGCTTAGGACAAGAGAGATGACATCTTTTTAAAAAGATGTCATCTCTATGCCGCTTAATCTAATTTTGAATTTAGAATGCTGAATGCAGAATTATCTTCCACTACATCCTAAACCCATCTTCGGAATGACAAATGACCATTGACCACTTCAACCCAGAATTAACAACCACCTACCACCCACCACCTACTGCGCCGGCGGACCTGTCTCGCCGAAGCAGTTTACTGCGCAGGCGGAGGAGTCGGCGGCGGTGTATCGGAACTGCCGTTGTTGCCGCCTTTATCAATTATAGTGTTTGCGATTTCGAACTTGTTGAACAATTCAGGGTTTGTATCTTTAAAGCCAAGCATGAGACGCGCGAGCACTTTAATTTTTTTATCCGCTTTTGAAAGCAGCAGAATGATGGTTGCATTGGCAGACTGTTTTGAAATCTTGCCGTTGTTTAATATGTCGAATTTTTGAATATAGTCATCGATAACAGCGCGCGCCGCAATTCTTTTATGCTCATTTACACCGAATGGCTCGAGCTCTGAGCCAAGCTCATCGGCTTTATCAATAATTCTTTCCACAAAGATCGGCATTTCGGATTGACGCTTCTTCGACATGGATTTGCTGTTAACATCCGCAAAAGTTAAAAGTTCAACATCGTTTTTCTTGTCCGCGCAGCCATAGATTGCTCCCGCGAAAACAAGACCGGTGCGTATTACGGTTGAAAGAGAGTCGTCTTTTGAGGCGACCTTTGATTTAGTACCGCCCTGCAGTATTTTCATATTCAGCCCGATCTCCTTGTGAAAAGAACTTATATCGGCGAATACATCAGCGATTGCAGGTACCATTACCATGGAATCCTTTTGATCGCTAAAGAAGCTCAAAAGTTTTCCAAGTCTTTCGTCTCTGTTTTTTTGATTTTGATTCATAAATACTCCTTTGTTTATTGAATCTAATTATTAATTAAGTTATTTGAGCGAAAAAAAATTTTATTTATTTAATATGTCATTCATTCCTTAAGTTAAATGATCCACCCTCACCCAGCCCTCTCAATGAGGGCGACAGACTTTCTAATATGTTATTCAATAACGTTGCGCATAAATTTTTATTTAACCCTTTCAGGGTTATGTCTTGTCTCTCATATTTATCTGAGGGCGCTGCCCCCAGCTTAAATATCTGTCCCTTGCAGGGACTTAATCTAATAGACGCTGAAAGCGTCAGATATATTAGGTCGGGATAACGTCCCGGCATATAAGTCATCATAAAAAATATTTAACTCTGAAAGAGTGAAATAATTTAATTTGTAATTTGAGTTATCCATTTCCTGCACGCCTTGAAGGCAACGTCATTAAGTTAAAAGATCCACCTTCACCTAGTAAGGGCGACAGACTTTCTAATATGTTATTCAATAACGTTGCGCAAAAATTTTTATTTAACCCTTTCTGGGTTATGTCTTGTCTTTCATATTTATCTGAGGGCGCTGCCCCCAGCTTAAATATCTGTCCCTTGCAGGGACTTTATTTAATAGACGCTGAAAGCGTCGGATATATTTGGTCGGGACAACGTCCCGGCATTTAAGTCATCATAAAAAATATTTAACTCTGAAAGAGTGAAATAATTTAATTTGTAATTGAGTTATTCATTCCTTCACGCCCTGGAAGGCGCGGCTGTATTTTTTCAAATTCTTTGAATTTTTGCAGATTTTGCACTTTTTCTTTTTTTTATTTTAAAAAAACCGATTTTAATGTGACGTCGACCAATTTTGAGATGTTAAAAACCAATTTTAATGTGACGTCGACCAACTTTGAGCTGTCAAAAACCAATTTTAATGTGACGTCGACCAATTTTGAGCTGTCAAAAACCAATTTTAATGTGACGTCGACCAATTTTGAGCTGTTAAAAACCAATTTTAATGTGACGTCGACCAATTTTGAGCTGTCAAAAACCGATTTTACTTTTAAAAAACCGACATCGAGCTGAGTTTTACCGACTTTGAGCTGTCAAAAACCAATTTTAATATTTAAAAAACCGATTTGAAGATGTCAAAAACCAATTTTACTTTTAAAAATCCGATTTTGAGCTTTAAAAATCCTACTTTAATTTCTCTATTTCCTAAATGGATATTTCAATAGCAAATTGTAAAATTCGTATTACCCGGATGAAATTATAAGATACCGTTTCTTATTACTACAAAGCCAATAACAATTTTTCGATCACTAAGTTTTGAGAAAGTAATCTTAAATTAAAATTCTCAAAACAATTATCAATATTTCAAAGAACATTTTTCTTTTCAAATAGAGCGGATTGACTGCGTGGAAAAAACCGCGATGCAGTCAATCCGTAGTCAGATAAATGTATTTTTGTCCTGGGTTATTAATCTCGGAATGTCTTTTATATTAATAAAAGAAAATAAATACAAAATGTATTTACATTTTAGAAGTGGTGAATTAGGAAGTCTATCGCCGCTTTTAATTAATCTGAATATGTCACGCTCGCCAATTATCCTTTTCAAAAAAATTTCCCGGTCTTTTTGCTGAATACTTTTTAACAGAAAACATGAACAATAAAAACAACAGAATTAACTATAGGAAATTAAACACTTAAGATTAATAATCAAAATGTTTTTTTATAAAAATAATTTTATTTGACAGGTAAAAAAAAGCGGATTATTTTGCCTGTAAAATTTATTTGGAGAAGTGTATTAAAGGAATTATTTGCAGAGCTGAGAGTAAAGATTTTTATGTTCTGGCTGAAGGGAACGATGAGCCGGTAAGGTGTTCGCTTCGCGGAAAATTCAAAAAAGATTTTCATCTTAAAAAAGATAAGCTGTTCCATACGGACATAACGGTCGTAGGCGATTACGTAGAGTTCGATCTCAACGAAGACGGGACGGGCGTTATAATCCGCATCGATAAAAGGAATAATTATCTTTCGCGTAAAGCCATAAAGCTGAGAGGCGCGAGCTACCGCGGCGAAAGGCTTGAACAAATAATCGCTTCAAACATCGATAACATTTTTATTATATGCAGCGTATCGAAGCCGCCGTTCAATAATAAGGTAGTCGACAGGCTCATAGTAGCGGCAGAAAGCGCGAAGATAAATATCGTCCTCATAATTAATAAGCTCGATCTCGATCATGAAAAGACAGCGGCGGAGTGGATAAAATTATATTCAAGCATCGGCTACAAAGTGATCGGCACAAGTAAAATAACCGGCGAAGGAATAAGCGAAGTGAAAGAACTTCTCAGCGCGAAGAAGAATTTGTTCTGGGGACAATCAGGCGTCGGCAAGTCTTCCCTTCTTAATAAAATGTTCCCCGGTATAAATCTTATCACCGGCGACATAAGCGAATACACCGATAGAGGAACGCATACCACCGTTACAAGCGTAATGCTTAAAATGGAAGATGGAACTTATATTATAGACACGCCCGGCATACGCGAAATCGATCCTTACGGTATTAAAAAAGAAGATGTGGGACATTACTTTTTAGAATTTTCGGAATATATTAACGAGTGCAGGTTTAATACGTGCACGCACAACCACGAGCCGGGCTGCGCCGTTATAGAAGCCGTAGAGCAAGGTAATATTTCCCCTGAAAGATATGAAAGTTATTTGCGAATACTTGATACAACCGAGGAAGATATTTTTTTCTAAGATATTTAAGATTATGAATTTCTTTCATATAATTGAAAAGACTTTTATTTAGAGTTATATTTGAAACAAAAAAAACATTGTGAATGGAAGAATTTATTTCATCTTCGGTGAGTTCATTTACAAGATTCCTCTCCGAATCAGAAGACAAAATCAGAAAAAACAATTCTAATAATTATCTAATCAGCTTTGGCGAATGCCTGCAGTCTTCATATATAGAAGGCAGCATCGACCATTTCTTAAAGATACATGAACGCTCGTTTTATTTTGAAAAGCCGGACGAAAACTTCGTCGTATTCGGACTTGACGAGGCTTTAACAATATCCGAAAACGGCGATAAGCGTTTTGCGGCTACTGATAAAAAAATAAAAGAGTGGAAAGAAAAATTCATTTCCAATTGGTCGACTCTTGATATAACAAGCTTTCCGTTATTTCTCGGCTCGATGAAATTCGCAGTCGAGCACGCGGATAACGATTGGAGCGACTTTAACGATTCCACCTGGTTTGTTCCGGAGATCGTTCTGCTTAAAGTCAATGAGAAAAATTTCCTTTTATATAACTTCGTCCACTCTTCGGAATATTCTAAGGGAGTTGTAATAAATAAATTCAAGGCTAAACTTGAAAAGCTGTTTAAGAGCGCTTCAAAATCAAAGGCGAAGCAGAATCCGAAGATCGCGAATATTTCCGGCGCGTCGCCTAAAGATAAAAAGAGATGGAAGAATCTTGTCGTAACGGGTTTAGAAAAGATTTCGGAAAGAGAAGTGGATAAAGTCGTGCTTTCGAGAAAAGTAGATTTGCTTCTTTCTGAAGAACCCGATTTCGATAATGTAATCGGGAAGTTCAGGCATAATTACCCGGATTCATATCTGTTTATTTATCATCACGGCAAATCTACATTCTTCGGGGCGACGCCGGAAAAGCTTGCGAAGTTCAAAGACGGTAAAATTGAAATAGATGCGCTTGCCGGATCGGCGCCGCGCGGTAAAGATGAAGAAGAAGATTCGCGTTTAGCCGATATTCTATTAGCGGATAAGAAAAACTTAAATGAACATAACTTTGTAATCGACCACATAAAGAATTCCATTGCCAATTTTATAAATAACGTTGAGGTGGAGCCGAAGTCTAAGATAAGAAAGCTGGCGAACATTCAGCATATATTAACGAAGATATCAGCTTCATTAAACCAGGAGAACTCGATGTATCTTTTATTGAAGGAGCTCTTCCCTACTCCGGCGGTATGCGGAATGCCGAAGGAAAATTCTCTTCAATTGATAAAGAAACTTGAAGGATACAAACGCGGATTGTATTCGGGGGTTATCGGCTGGTTTAATTTTAACAATGAAGGCGAGTTTGTTGTTGGAATAAGATCGGCGCTGTCTGTAAATAATAAATTAATTGCTTTCGCCGGATGCGGCATAGTTGAAAATTCCGATCCCGAGTTAGAATACCAGGAAACGGAATTAAAGCTGAAAACCATACTATCTTTATTTAATGAAAATAAAAATTAATCGTAATATACTTTGGGCAGAAACTTTAGTAAAAGAATTAGTTTCGAGCGGAGTAAAATATGCTTCGCTATCTCCCGGCTCGCGGAATACGCCTTTAACTTTAGCGTTCGCCTACAACAAAAAAATTAAATCATTCATCCACGTAGATGAAAGGAGCAGCGGATTCTTCGCGCTTGGACTTGCGAAAGCTGCAGGCACGCCCGTCGCTATTGTCTGCACTTCCGGGACCGCAACTGCGGAATTGTACCCGGCAATTGTAGAAGCGTATCAGCAAAGAGTTCCTTTAATTGTCTGCACCGCAGACCGCCCGGCGGAACTGCGCGGACGAGGCGCAAACCAGACGATCAATCAGAATAATCTTTATAAAAATCATATCAGGTTGTTCTTTGATCCCGGGCTCCCTCAAACGGATTTCAATAGCCTGACCGCGTTAAGAGATGGAATAAGCGAAGCCGTAAATAAAAGCCTTCACAGCGCAAAAGGTCCGGTGCATATAAATCTTCCGTTCAAAAAGCCGTTTGAACCAAAGACTTTTACAGACGAAGTTGATGATGATTTATTTACTTCCCTCGACAAATCAGTTAACTCGAATAATCAATCAGGCAAAACCGATCCAGATAATTTGATTAAGAAATCATGGATAAAGAATATTTCCAGCCTCGCGCTTAAATTTGAAAAAGGAATCATCATTACCGGTCCCGGGCATTTTAATAATGATTTTATTTCGGAGTGCGGCAGGCTTTCGTTAAAATTAGGCTATCCAATTTTTGCGGACGCGACTTCGCAGCTAAGATTCGGAAGGCACAATAAGGAAAATGTAATTTCAAATTATGACGCTTTCCTTCGCTCTCAAAATTTTTCAAATAAGATTCAGCCGGAAATTATAATACAGTTCGGAAGGACAATAACATCCAAAGGATTAGAAAATTTTTTAAAGAACAGTTCCGCCGAAAGGTTTATGATAAATGAATTCGGCGATTGGTTCGATCCGTCAGGCAAAGCAAGAGCATCATACGCTTGCGAGCCGCTTGCGTTTTGCAGATCGTTAAATGAAATTCTTGAACTAAAAAAATTAAACAGAAAATCTACTTCATGGACAGGGCTGATAAAGTATGCCGACAGAAGAGCAATTGATCTTAAAAGAACGATAATTGACAAGTCCGTTTTCCCGAACGAATGCAGGGTAATAGAAGAAGTCTTGCATGCCGCGCCGGACGGCTCTAATATCATGCTTTCCAACAGTATGCCCGTAAGAGATTTTGATTATTTCGCATCGAATAAAAATAAATCAATTGAAGTTTTTAATAACCGGGGCGCGAGCGGCATAGACGGAATTACATCGACGGCGCTCGGCATTTCCGCGGTTGGCGGTAAACCGACAATCCTTATAACCGGCGATCTTGCTTTTTACTATGATCTCAACTCTCTGCTGGCTGCGCAGAAATATAAATCCAATTTGATAATAGTTTTACTGAATAATAACGGCGGCGGCATTTTTCAAATCCTGCCGATTTCAAAGTATGGAAAAGTATTTAAAGATTATTTCATTGCTCCACATAAACTTAATTTTTCCGCACTGGTAAAAGCCTACGGCGCTGATTATCATTTAGTTAGAGGCTGGAAGAATTTTCAAACGCTTTTTAAACAAGCGGCGCTCAAAAAACAATTAACGGTTCTTGAAATTAAAACAGACGCGGTGCAATCCGTAAAACTTCGCAAGGAATTCTGGAAGGAAGTTGATAAGAATCTTTCCGCCGGTCATGAAATTTAAATTTAAAGATACATCCTTAAACGTTGAAACCGGTAAAAATAATCCCGGCGCAAAGGGCTATATTTTTTTTATTCACGGCTTCACGGGAAGCGCTAAAGATTGGGACGAAATAATTCCAATAATAAATAAGGACTTTAGCTGCGCCGCCATTGACGTAATAGGACACGGCAGTAGCGGCTCGCCGGATAATTTATCTTATTACAAAATCGCATCTATCATCGAACAAATAAATTTTATCATATCACGGTTTACAGACGAGCAGGTAATTCTCGCCGGCTATTCTATGGGCGGGAGGATCGCGCTTAATTTTGCGATAACGAATCCGGATAAAGTGCGTGCGCTAATTTTAGAAAGTTCCTCGGCGGGAATCGAAGAAGTAAATCTTAGACATGCTAGAATAGCTTCGGATGAAAAGTTAATCGATCTTATAGAAGAAAATCCTATTGATAAGTTTGTAGATTACTGGATGAATATTGATTTGTTCGCTTCACAAAGAAATTTACCGTCAGATACATTAAAAAAAATCCGTGAGATTAAACTGAAGAATAATAAAACCGGTTTGGTAAATTCTTTACGAGGCTTTGGCGCCGGTGCAATGAAACCGCTGCATAACGAATTAAAGAATTTCCGGCAAAAAACTTTATTGATAACCGGTGAGCTTGATAAAAAATACTGCATGCTTAATTCTGAAATGATAAAGTTATTTCCTTCGGCAAAGCATTTTATAATTAAAAACGCAGGTCATAACGCTCATCTAGAACAGCCTTCAAAATATGCAGATCTGATAAATACCTTCCTTAGTGAATTCTAACTTTACCAACTTTTCCATATTTTTCGACCGGAAAAATTCGAGGCTATTATGAAATTCGATTGGAAAAAATCTAAAGACTATACAGATATTATTTATGAAAAGATGGAAGGCATTGCAAAGATTACGATAAACCGCCCTGAAGTCCGCAACGCATTCCGTCCCGAAACAGTAATGGAAATGTACGACGCATTTTCAGATGCAAGAGAAGATCAGGAAATTGGAGTAATTTTAATTACGGGCAAAGGTCCAAGCAAAGATGGAAAATATGCATTCTGCTCGGGCGGAGATCAAAGAATACGCGGCGACAAAGGATACATAGGAAAAGACGGCGTGCCGAGATTGAACGTGCTTGATCTTCAAAAATTAATTAGAAGCATTCCAAAGCCTGTTATCGCGCTTGTTGCCGGTTACGCAATTGGCGGCGGGCACGTACTTCATGTTGTTTGCGATTTAACTATCGCAGCGGACAATGCGGTATTCGGACAAACCGGACCTAAAGTCGGCAGCTTTGACGGCGGCTTCGGCGCAAGCTATCTGGCAAGATTGGTCGGACAAAAAAGAGCGCGCGAAATATGGTACCTCTGCGAACAATACAATGCGCAGGAAGCGTTTGACATGGGACTAATAAATAAAGTCGTTCCGTTAGAAGAACTTGAAAATACCGGAGTTGCCTGGGCAAAAAGGATACTTCAACACAGCTCGATGGCATTAAGATTACTCAAGTCGGCGTTCAACGCAGAGCTTGACGGACAGGCAGGCATTCAAGAACTTGCCGGCAACGCAACTTTGCTTTATTATATGAGCGAAGAAGCCCAGGAAGGCAAAAAAGCCTACCTTGAAAAAAGAAAACCTAACTTTTCAAAATTCCCCAAACTACCTTAATATATGATAAGCGAAGATTCAAAAGACATTTCGAAAATTCAAAGCTGGATTTTAGCCAGCAGACCCAAAACCCTGCTTGCAGCAGTTGTTCCGGTAATTGTTGGCTCAGCACTCGCGGTCAATAAAGGGAAATTTTATCCTTTGTATTCAATAGTCGCTTTATTCTGTTCCCTGTTCATCCAGATAGGAACAAATTTTATTAATGATCTTTATGATTTTCTTAAAGGCGCCGATAATCATAAAAGGAAAGGACCGGTTAGAGTTTTATCAAGCGGATTAATCTCCGTCGGTGAAATGAAAATCGGAAGCTTCTTAATTTTTCTTTTAGCTTTTCTTCTGGGACTCTTTCTTGTTTTTTCATGCGGCGTTGTAGTTCTCGCAATCGGAATTCTCTCTATCATCGCCGGTATTGCTTATACCGCGGGACCATTTCCACTGGCTTATAACGGGCTTGGCGACTTATTCGTATTTATGTTCTTCGGGATTATTGGGACTACAGGAACATATTTTCTACATCTGAAAGAATTTTCCACTTTATCTTTCTTAACCGCGGTCCCAGTCGGAGCGCTGATAACTAATATTCTTGTCGTTAACAATTACCGCGATATTGAAGAAGATAAAGCCGCAGGTAAATTTACCCTCGCAGTAATTCTTGGAAGAACGTTTACAAGATTTCAATTCGTTTTCCTGCTTTTGGCGTCGTTTACGATTCCATTGGTTTTATTTCTTTTATTTGATTTCCACGCGTGGATTTTCCT
Organism: Bacteroidota bacterium; assembly: GCA_021824565.1. Classification (GTDB taxonomy): domain Bacteria; phylum Bacteroidota; class Ignavibacteria; order Ignavibacteriales; family Ignavibacteriaceae; genus FEN-1297. The sequence goes on from JAKAKL010000040.1 coordinate 15,236, forward strand.
TCCATACCTTACTCTTCCTATTGCAGTAAGACTTGTCGTAATGTTGTATAAGTTTGACGGTTTTCAGCTGAACAAAACTCTCGAGCTGACGGCAAAATTTTCTGCGCTGTTCGGAATTCTCTTTGCAGCCGGTCTTACTTTATGAATAATATTGAATTAAAATATTTTCCTTACACTCTTGAACTCTCTGAAAATTTATTAACGTCAAAAGCAGCAATCAATAATCGAAAAGGCTTTATTATTAAGCTTAATAGCGGCGGTAAGACCGGTTATGGAGAGTCTGCGCCGTTTCGTGAATTCGGTTCCGAATCATTTGAAGAAGATGAAAAAGCATTAGGGAATTTTAAATTCAATTTAAAGCTTGCCGTCAATAATTTTATAGAAAGCCTTGACGAAAGCTTAAAAGAAATATCTTCCCTTCCTGCTCTGCGTCATGGTTTTGAACAAGCCCTGCTTAACCTTTTCTGTTCCAAGACAAATATTTCGCTTAATGAAATTTTAAATGTTTCTTCGCAAAAAGAAATTTGCGTGAATGCGGTGATAGGCTTTTTAACGCCGGATGAATCAGCGCGAAAAACTTTGAGTCTCGTTAAGGAAGGCTTTACTACAATAAAGATTAAAGCAGGAAGGAACAAATTTAATGACGATCTTGAATGCATAAAATCAATATCTAATGCTGCAGGCGCCGAGACAAAATTAAGGATAGATGTTAACGGGAAATGGAAAGCTGCCGAGGCAATCAATAATTTGAAACAGTTAGAAAATCTTAATATTGAATACGTCGAGCAGCCGGTAAACAAATTGATTGAATTTAAAAAAGTTTCTTTTGCATCTAAGATTCCTTTGGCTGTGGACGAATCGATTAGGACTTACGAAGATGCTATATCATTTATTGAATCAAGCGCGGTCAAAGCTCTCGTAATAAAGCCAATGATGCTTGGCGGAATTATAACTACCTTAAAGATTATTGAAGCTGCGGAAAAGAAAAATATAAAAGTAATAATTTCATCGTCATTTGAATCTTCACTCGGTAAATCTCTCGCTATCTTTGCTGCATCCACAGTTAAAGAAAAAACGGCTCATGGTTTAGATACAAGCCGATTTCTTAAAAAAGATTTATATCCCGATCCTTACCCGGTTGTTAAAGGAAAAATTTCTCTCAAATAGCTTTTGTAAAATGAATTTCGTACAGGAAATATTTGATATTAAAAACGCCATTCTGTCAAATAATATCGCAGTCAGATCAAGCTCCGGACAAATTTCTTATGTTGAGCTTGCAAGCAGATTAGACAAAGCTGCGGCACATTTGAAGAATTTAGGTATTCGCAGAAACGAATATGCAGCAGTCCTCAGCAATAATTCTCCTGAGTTTATCACTTTGATTTTTTCTTTATGGAAGCTTTGTGCAATTCCTGTTATATTAAACTCACGCTTACTCGAAGGCGAAATACATACTCTTCTTTCCTTAACAGGTTCTAAGAGATTATTTATTTCAGAAGGATTAGCTTATAAATTCAATTCCGATATAATTCAAAAAATTATTTTTCCCTTTAATAAATTCGCTGCTGAAGATAATACTGATTTTAAAATTAATCTCGACTCCACGGCTGTAGTAATTTTTACTTCTGGTTCTACCGGCATGCCGAAAGGTGTTGAAATTACTTTTAATAATCTGCTGCAAAGCGCTTTAACCGGCAATCAGTATTTTAAGCACCGCAAAAATGACCGCTGGCTTGCAAGTCTTCCGTTTTACCATATAGGCGGATTTTCAATAATAATACGCAGCTTTCTATTCGGCGCTACTTTGCTTTTCCCGGAAGATTTAGGCATTAAGTCTTTAAGCGAATCTTTTTCAAACATGCATCCTACACATGCTTCACTTGTTTCAACTCAAATAAAAAGATTCGTTGAGTCCGGTGTAAAACCGAATAAAGAGCTACGAGAAGTTTTATTGGGCGGCGGGTTTATTGATTCATCTTTAATCATTAGCGCAATAAAAAAAGGATGGAATGTTGCGCGCTCTTTCGGTGCAAGCGAAACATCTTCATTCATTTCAGTTCTCACAGCCGAACAATTTCTAAATAAAAAGGATTCCGCGGGCAAGGCGTTATCACCGAATGAAATTTTAATTGTTGACGAGAGTAAAAATATTTTACCTCCTTATGAAATTGGGGAAATCGCAATCAAAGCAAAATCAGTCGCTAAAGGATATTTAAATGATCCTGATGCGACTAATAAAAAGTTTGATAACGGATTTTATTATACAGGCGATTTCGGTTACGTTGATGCAGACGGCTACATGTTCGTTGAAGCGCGAAGAAATGATTTAATTGTTACCGGAGGAGAGAACGTAAATCCTATCGAAGTAGAAAAAGCTGTTATGAAGCATCCACTAATTATCGAAGCATCTGTTTTTGGTTTTATGGACAAAGAATGGGGACAAATTGTTGCGGCTGCTCTTGTAACTAAGGATAATATAGAGCTCTCTCTCGATGATCTAAAATCTTTTCTTTCGGAAAGCCTCGCTTCATTTAAACATCCAAAAAAAATTTTTATTGTAAAATCATTACCTAGAACAGAGCTGGGAAAAATCCAGAAAGAAAAACTGAAAGAAATGCTTTCAAAATAATATTAAGCTAAATGATTTTTTAGTCCTTCAAATATTTCTTTGCTCATCGCTTTTTTCTTCCATGAGCTTTTATCCACAAAAACATGAACAGTATTTACCTGAACACACTCAGCATTATCTGCGTTTGTAAGAAGATACTCAAGTTCAAATGAGGAAGCTTTTAAGGTCTTCACAGCAATTGAAATAGAAATTTCTTCTCCGTGTTTCATAGGAAGGTGATAATGCGCTTCACTTCTAATTATGGGGACAATATATTCTTCATTGTCCCAATAATTTTCGTTAAGATCAAAACCCGCAATCATTTCTTCATAAGCAAAATGACAAAGCTCATAAACTCTTCCAAAGAATAAAATGCCCGCCGGATCGCAGTCGTGAAATCTTATCCTGGTTCTAGTGTTAAACATTTATAGTCTCTTGCCTCTTTATATAAATTACTTATATGATCAAACTATTCTCTTTAGATAAAAGATTTTTAGGAATTACCTTCGTTATTTCTTCAGCTAACGCTTCGATTAAATGTCTCTTCAAGAACGCCTTGCTAAAGGCTAATCCAATTTCTCTTCTCGGCACAGGCTTATTAAACTCCTTTATCATGCTCGTCTTTTCTTCATCTAAATCATTTACCGCAAGATAAGGCAGAAGAGTAATTCCAAAATCCTGTTCGACGAGTTTTTTTATGGTATCGATAGTTCCGCTCTCAAATAATATTTTTCTATTGCTTTGACTCCACTCTTTTTCGGTGCTTTTACAAAGCTTCAACGCATGACCGCGCAGACAATGCCCGTCCTTAAGCAGCAGAAGATCATCAGTCGATAGATCATCAACGTCGACTTTATTTTTTTTATACAGCGGGTTCTTTTTCCCGACGTAAGCAACAAATGGTTCAAAGTATAATCCTAGCTCAACTATGTCCTGGTCGTTCAAAGGAAGAGCTAATATGCCGACGTCTACTAAATCTTTGCGGATTCCTTTTACAATTTCACCGGTTGTTATCTCATCAATTACCAATTCAAGGTTTGGATATTTTTCAACAAACGATTTTAGAAATAACGGCAGAAGATAAGGTGCGATTGTAGGTATGATTCCGATTTTAAGCGTGCCCGAATATTCTCCCGTTTCATTTTCCACAATATTTTGGAGCCGTTCTGATTCGCGTAAAATTGTTCTTGCCTGCTTTAATATCTTCTCTCCGATTTCTGTTGGAACAACAGGCTGTTTTCCTCTATCGAAAATTATTACGCCAAGCTCTTCTTCCAGTTTTTGAATTTGCATACTTAGTGTCGGCTGAGTAACAAAGCTATGCTCAGCGGCTGTACCGAAATGCCTGAAATTATCAACAGCTACGATATAATATAATTGAGATAGAGTCATAATCTTAATGCGGCAAATATAAGTAATGTATACCGGAATGAAAATGATGAAAGTTTTTAAGGAAAGAAATTAGAGAGAGATAACATCTTTCCCCCGGGATGTTACCTCTCAATCAAAAAGTTAATTAAAGATAAAGCTTATTTTCCTCCGTTCGGCAAAAACCTGCTTACGTATGGAGAATGTCCTTCAGTTCTTACACCGCCATGACCGCTTGGTCCTTCACCCAAAAATTCCGAGAACCACGCTTCATGTTCAATCTCTTCGTGAAGTATTGCGAGCGCCAGATCATATGTACGATGATCCTTTCCGAATGTAACGTTGCAAATTTGTGTGTATCCCGCCACAGCGCATCTTTCGGCGCTGACAAGAATTTTCAGCATTGCATTAATATCTCTCGGATTATCCGGCAGATATGCTGGCGGACATGCAGATATATTATGGAAGTCATTCATGTTCCTTGGAAGCTTTCCGCCAAGCTCATAAATTCTCGGGACCAAAGCTTCAAAGTGATTTCTGTCCTCTATTCTCGCATCTTCAGTTATCGCTTTCAAGCCTTCGCCATCGAGTCCGATTAGGTTAACTCGAAGTATCGTGTAGTAATAGTACGTCGTTAATTCTGCAGATGCGTTCTTAACAAGCAGATCAAGAAGTTTGTCTACGTCAACTCCTGCTTTCTCAACAACCGATCTTGCAACCTGAGCCATAAGTTACTCCTTCCTATATAATTTTTTTTGAATTTAAATGTGATCCAATTTATAGTTTGTACCCTTATGTGTCCAATCATTAATTCCTATCATATCATAGGAAGAATCTATTTGAACACACCTTCCTTTAAGATTAAATTTGTCCATTCAATTTTTTCAACATTTAATAATCTCAAAGAGAGGACTTATTTCTATGAGTAACTTATTGTCAATCGGGAAACAATTCCCACAGTTCAAAAAAGTTGCGGTTGTGTCTACTGAAAAAGGAAAAGAATTTTCAGAAATCACTTCGCAAGATCATATCAATGCCGGCAACTGGATGGTAATGTTCTGGTATCCGAAAGATTTTACTTTTGTTTGCCCGACTGAAATTGCCGAGTTCAACAAAAATTTTGAAGAGTTCCGCGACAGAGATGCACAGCTTCTCGGCGCTTCTACTGATTCGGAGTTTGTTCATCTTGCTTGGAGAAAAGATCACAAAGATTTGAAGGAATTAAAGTTCCCTCTAATTGCCGATACTTCCAAATCTCTTGCTGAGTCTCTTGGAATTCTCGAAGAAAATGAAAAAGTCGCTTACCGCGTAACTTATATTGTCGATCCGCAAGGAATTATAAGATGGGTTAGCGCTAACGACTTGAGTGTCGGACGAAATGTTAAGGAAGTTATCCGCGTTCTGGATGCGCTTCAAACCGATGAACTTTGCCCTTGCAATTGGGAAAAGGGACAGGAAACTTTAAAAGTTGCATAATTATTTTTTCATGCAGCACAGATTTTTTTCTGTGCTGCTTCAATTCCAAAGAGGAATAACATGTCATTAAACGAAACTAAAATTGATTTGCTTAAAGATCTCGGTATCGATGAGAATTCTCTTTTCCCTGTTGTCGAAAAAATGGTCGAAGGAGAAACAAAATACCTGCGGGACTTACGAGTAAATCTAAAGAATGCTCTTAACTCGGAAAATTTAAATCTTAAAGAAGCATATTTAATTTCATTAGCTGTAGCAGTCAATGAGCGAAGTAGTATGCTAGCCGAAGCGTTTTCAAATCACGCTAAGACAAACGGCGCTACAAATGCTGAAGTAGCAGAAGCGAGCGCATGTGCGTCAGCGCTTGCCGTTAATAATGTTTTCTACCGCTTCAAGCATTTTATAAAAAGCAGTAATGAGAATTATCAAAGCATGCCTGCCGGGATAAAAATGAACATCATGTTGAACCCGGTATTAGGCAAAGAGCTTTTCGAGTTGATCAGTCTTGCTGTATCGGCTGTAAACGGATGCGAATCATGCGTTAATTCTCATGAAGAATCCGTTAGAAAGTATGGCGCTGCAGAAGCAAAGATTTACGACACAATAAGGCTTGCCTCAATTGTGCGAGGTCTTGTCGTTGCGTTGAATTAGTTTCTTTCTCTCTGATGATTTGTTTTTAAATTATTCAGCTTGTTTTGTTTTGATGAGCCGCAATTATCCTTTTTCAGATTTTTCGTTTATTTTTGGAAAAGGTTTTTCTCCTAATTTATGAATCGAAAATAACTTTTGCACAAATTATCAAACAAGGCAGCAATCTTTTCAGCCGTATTTATTTCGGTCATCCTGAGCATCCGCTATATTGATGCTTTTCTTGCGGTTAAGATATTTCGTTTCTTAATGTCTTTCCGTACGCTGCATGATGTCACTAAAAATATACCCGATCTTCTTTTTGTATTTGTTGCGGTAACTACGGCTGTAATGTGGATTATCTATTTATACAGAGCGCATAAAAATATTATAGATACCGAAACTCTTTTCCTGCGCCTTGCTGCAACCGCTCTGCCGGCTGTTTATTTAATTAAATCGTTCTTACAATTCCTCTTCGGCAGAACTTCACCGCGTAACTGGCTTATCTCAAGAATCCCTCTTGAATTTAATTGGTTCAACGGAAGCGGAAGCTGCTTCCCTTCAGGGCACATGACTGTTATAACCGCTCTCGGCACCGCAATCTTATTGTATTATCCGAAATTCCGACGCCCGGTCATAATCGTTTTGTTTCTTCTCGCCGCTTCGCTCATTATTACTGACTATCATTTTCTCAGCGACATTATTGCGGGAACTTATCTCGGTTATATCTCCACTTATTTCTTTAAAGTTATTTTTGAAAAACTGGATTTGAAAATAGAATCATGATAGAATGATTATTTTAGGCTGAGTTTCAATGAGATTAATTTCTCAGCCGATTCAATGTCTTTCTTGTTCTTAAATAAAATTCTTATCCCGATAATCTTGTTTATTTTAATTCCGCTCTTGAATAGTTCCTTCAAATCGTCCGGCAAAGAACTGTTCATAATTTCTCCTTCCGCTCTCTGCGGAAAATAAAAAGCGGTTATGAATGAATCCTTTACGACAGAAAGCCAGAATATTGTTTTCGCTTTCTTCGTAACTTTCATCAGCCAGCTTTTCCCGTCGATATAATATCTCCACTGCAAAGAAAAATCCGGGTGCTCTTTATGTATATATTCAAAAAACGACTGCCATAATATTTTTGCCTTCCCGATATGCGAATAAATTATTTCCTCGCTCGGGAATTGATCTTTGTCAATTAATACTGGGGCTTCCATTTACGCTTTCCTCCTTTACAATTCATAAATTAAAATTCAAAATTGTAAAATGATAGGTTTATACTTTCAAATTTATTTTCGCCAACCAATGTTCCATGATTTACTTTAGAAGAATAATACTCTACATCAAAATGATCCGCGATGAAATTAAATGTCTCATCGTTTGAATATGCTTTTAATAAGGTTAATATTCCCTTTAATCTCATTCCTATTCCGCTTGTTTCATCGTTATATGAAAATGAACCTCCCTCGCCGAATCTTCCAATCAAAGCTGTAAAAGTTTCGCAAAGATCAAACTCATCCGCTTTATGTATGATCACATTATCGCTGCTTTTCAGACCGATTAAATTCCTGCCAATGCTGATATTTCCTATCCCGCTTTTATACGAATAATAAGGCGGATATATTTCATTGCTTACCAATAATTCTTCTGCGTCAGCGGTAAAATTATACTCAAACAGTTTGAAGAGTTTGCCATTAAGTTTAATATTTAATCCAGAAGATAATGCGTATCCAAGCCTTGCTGTCCGCGGTAAAGGTTCGCTTTGAGAAGGATCAAAATACGCAACCTCGCTGCCCTGATTTAATCTTGCATATCCAACTGAAATATTCAGATAAGGAGAAGCCTGAACATCGTTCATTATATTAAATTTATAATCAGGATATACAAGTTTTGTAACAGGGACTGTCAGCAGTAACCCATAATCAATTGCCGATGGTTTTACATCTATATTTGTGACAAATGGACCGTTTAAAATAAACGCTGATTCTATACTTTTATAAGTTAAGCCTAAATTTACCTGCACATAATAATCAATGCCTACGCCTATACTGTATGCATCATAAGAATCGAAATGATTAATTGTATAAAGCGACCCATCAGGATTATTAGCGGTTGTATAATAGCCAGTCCCATAATCCATCTTTGAATGAATATACCCCAATCCTGCGCTTAAACTTAATCCGTTTATTAGGTTTTTAAAATTATAGCCGGCAGCTAATGCTGTATTTCGATAAGTTATATCCCTAAAACCGTCCCAATAAACATTTGAAGGATAAAGCTGGTATGCGAGATTATTCGCCTGGCTGAAATATCCAAGCTGCGCCGGGTTATAATAAAATCCGTACGGATCATCTGTCGGCAAGGCAGTGCCAGCCATTCCCAATGCGTTTATCCTTGGTGAAGGATTAAAAGTAATATCTTCCAGAGCTGCCTGCGCTTTAACGTTTATTGGTATTAGGCAGAAAAAAAATAATATTAATAAACTTACTTTAATATAAGAACCCATAGTACCTCCGCTTATTTGATAAATTAAAACTCAAAATTGTAAAACGATAGGTTTACGCTTTCAAATTTTGTTTTCATATTTTCAATATTAATCGTTGAAGAATAATACTGCACATCGAAATGGTCGGCTATAAAGTTGAATGTCTCGCTTCCAGTATATGCTTTGAATAAATTTAATAAGCCTTTTAATCTCATTCCTATTCCGTTCGATTCCTCATTACGGAATTCTCCTCCGTCAAATCTGCCGATCATTGCCGTAAAGCTTTCTAATAAATTAAACACATGAGCTTTATGAATGGTAACATTATCATCGCCTTTTAAGCCCAATATATTTCCGATGCCTATATCTCCTAATCCGTCCTTGTAGGTATAATATGTATATGGAAAATTGCTATGTACATTAACTTGATATGCGTTTATCATTATTTCTTCCGCATCGGCTGTAAAATCATACTCAAACAATTTGAATGGCTTATCGTTAAGCTTAATGTTTAATCCTACGGATAATGCGTAACCAAGACGCGTGTCTCTTGGCAACGGCAATGAAACGAAAGGCTCGACATTAAATGAAGGTCGAGCTCCTTGATTCAGTCTTGAATATCCTATTGAAAAATTTAAATAAGGTACTGCCGGAATGTTTTCCATAATATCAAATTTATATTTTGGCTCAATTAGTTTCACGATAGGGACTGTTAAAAGCATTCCGTAATCTATTGAATAGCCTTTTGCATTAAGTTCATCCGTACCATAGGGATAAAGGTACAATATCTCTGACAGTATATTTTTATAAGTAACTCCTATGCTGAACTGCACATTATAATTAATTCCAACGCCTATACTGTAAGCATCATACTCATCATAAGGATTAAATTTAACTGTACCTATCGGAGTGGAAGATGTGTCGCTGTAAAACTCCGATGTATAAGTTCCGTAGTCTAATTTGGAATGAATATATCCGAAGCCAGCGCTTAAGTTTATTCCGCCTAAAAGATTCTTAAAGTTGTAACCTAAATTGATTGCGCTGTTCCTGAAGTTCAGTACGTCTTGACCTTCCCATTTAGCGCTTGAAGGATAAAGCTGATAGGATAGATTATTTGTCTGGCTGAAATATCCAAGCTGCGCCGGGTTATAATAAAACCCGTATGGATCGTCTGTCGGTAAAGAAGCGCCAGCCATGCCCATAGCATTTATTCGCGGTGATGGGCTGTAATATACAAATCGATAAAAGTCAACGCTCTGGTTTAATTGAGCGTATAAATGTATCTGCAGCGCGCTGAAAAGAAACAACACTAATAAGCCGGCTCTCTTAAAAGAACTCATTGTGCCTCCTGGTTTTTTTTACCCGTTATTCAAAAATTACTACACTAAATATATAAACTTATTTTAAACTTTCTTAACTTATCAGTAGAATTATTGTCGCGGCAAACCGAATCTCTACTTACTTTGCATGTTAAAAAAGGAAGTATTATCTCTTTATTGACAGCGCAAAGATTCTCTTCGCCGCACGCTCCCACTCGGCTGTCACGGACCACTGAATTTCCTTCGCTGTCACAGACACTCAGACACTCGGCTGTCACGGACACTGCAGGCACTCGACTGTCACGAATACTCTGACACTCTGCTGTCACGGACCATTCCGTGACAGAAACTTATGCACCTGAATTCCCTGTCAAGGTTTCAACCATAAAAGCCTGGTTGCTTGGCTGTCACGGACCATTCCGTGACAGAAATTTATACACCTTAGTTCTATCTCTCAGTTTCAACCATGGACAGCCTTGGAACACTTTACTTCATCAAAATCATTTTCTTTATCTCAGTATAACTTCCGCTTACTATCCTATAATAATAGACCCCGCTCGGCAGCCTGCTGCCGTCAAACTCTACTTTATAGCTGCCGCTGCTCTTTTCTTCGTTCACTAACTCGGTTAATTCCTTTCCCAATGCATCGTATACTTTTATCGTTACTATGCCTGCTTTGGGAATTGAATAATTTATTGT
>JAKAKL010000055.1 GCA_021824565.1 Bacteroidota bacterium
AAGACACCGGAGTTAGTATATAACCTCAGTCGGGCTACGCCCTCCTGAGGTTATATGAAAGTAAATTATTAAGTAATAAAAGTTGTCAACTTTTTTCAGGACGATACAAAGGGGGTTGAGTTTTTAAAATAAAATCAAGCATGAGTAAGGAGAGTTGCATAACAAAATTTCGCATGAAAATTATCAGAGAGACCGCGTAACTTCAGAGCATAATTTAAAATTGTATTCATAATATTTCGCTTCGCTTAACATTAGCGCTATAACTTTGTTTTACCTTGAACTTGATCTCGAACTTGAAGTTGATCTCGCGATTTAGCGAGTTATGTTTTTACCTCGCTAATTATTATTATTAATCCACAGCATTTTCTTCGTTTTAATTTTAAGGACAAAATATAGATGAAAATATTTTCTTCGGTTCTTATTCTTTCTGCCATGATTACATTATCAAATAATATTTATTCTCAGAAGATTGATTCAAAAGACTATTTGTTATTAAGCAAAGGTTGGTTGGTTCAATCAACTAAAGAGATAACTTCATCGGGAAACATAATATCATCTGAAAATTATTCCGCCAAAGACTGGTACAAGGCTGATGTGCCTTCAACTATTATGGCGAATTTGGTTAAAGATAAAATTTATAATAATGTTTTCGTAGGCGAGAACTTAAAGAAGATTCCTGTAAAACAATTTGAAAATCCCTGGTGGTACAGAAAGGAATTTTCTATACAAAAAAAATATAAAGGCAAATTTGCGAGATTATTGTTTGAAGGAATAAACTATCGCGCAAATATCTGGCTTAACGGAAAATTAATTGCAGATACTAACAGCGTAGCCGGCGTCTACCGCATGTTTGATTTTGATGTTTCAAATTTTTTAAATGAAAACGGAAATAATATTTTAGCAGTGGAAGTCTTTCCGCCGAAGAAAGGCGATCCTGCAATCGGCTTCGTGGATTGGAACCCCGCGCCGCCTGATAATAATATGGGATTGTGGCGCCCGGTAAAGATAAAATTCGCCGGCGATGTCTCCATCGATTATCCTTTCGTTCAAAGCAAAATAAATTTGGAAACATTAAAAGAAGCCGCGCTTACTGTGTCGGCAGAAGTTCAAAACAATTCAAATAAAAAAGTAAACGGAGTTTTGACCGGAGAGATCGGCAAAATAAATTTTTCAAAACAGATTTCTCTTGAGCCAAATGAAAAAAGATTAATTGTCTTTTCGCCTGAAGAATTTAAACAGTTAAAAATTTCCAATCCCAAGCTTTGGTGGACGTATAACCTCGGCGAACCTTTCCTTTACAATTTAAAATTATCATTTAATTTAAATGGAAAAACATCCGATCAATGCGAAACAAAATTCGGCATAAAAGAAGTATCAGATTATATAAATTCGGAAGGCTGGCGCGGCTACAAATTGAACGGAAGGAAAATACAAATACTCGGCGGCGGCTGGGTTGATAATTTATTTTTAGATAATACGAAAGAGAATTTAGAGAATCAGATCGATTATGTAAAACAAATGGGATTAAACGCAATTCGTCTCGAAGGAATTTGGGGAAACAGCAGCAGTCTTTATAATATCTGCGACGAAAAGGGAATTTTGATGATGGTTGGCTGGAGCTGCCAGTGGGAGTGGGAAGATTATATAGGCAAGCCCGCGGATGATTACGGCGCAATTAAATCTCCGCAAGAAATTAATCTTATTGCTCAATCGTTTGAAGATCAGATCAAATGGTTGAGAAATCATCCGGCAATTTTTGTATGGTTATACGGAAGCGATAAGATTCCAAGACCTGAGTTAGAAGAAAAATATCAGACAATACTTCGCCGCGACGATCCTACGAGACCATTCCTCGCATCGGCGGCAGAGCATTTAAGCTCAGTCACCGGGAAGACGGCGGTTAAAATGCGCGGTCCGTACGATTATGTTCCGCCGGTTTACTGGTGGATTGATAAAAGCAACGGCGGAGCATTTGGGTTTAATACGGAAATTGGTCCCGGCGCTGAAGTCCCGCCGATTGAAAGTATAAAAAAAATGATCCCTAAAAATGATCTGTTCCCGGTCGACTCTGTTTGGGATTTTCACTGCGGTAAAAATGCTTTCGGCAATTTGAACAATTATAATAAAGCGATGGATAAGCGTTTAGGAGTTCCAAAAAATTTAAATGAATATTCCGAAGAAGCTCAATATTTAAATTATGAAAATACACGCGCAATGTTTGAAGCCAACGAAGCTAATAAATATAATGCTACAGGCGTTATTCACTGGATGCTGAACTCTGCTCTTCCGAAATTGTGGTGGCAATTGTATGATTATTATTTAACTCCCGCCGGAGCATTCTTTGGCACAAAAAAAGCATGCGAGCCTGTTCATATAATTTATAATTACGCCGACAGAGGAATTATCGCAGTGAATAATACTCTGCAAGCTAATAATAATCTGACAGCCGTAATTAAAGTTCTTAATTTTGATTTAGCGGAAAAATATTCTAAAGAAATTTCTATTGATTTATCTCCGGATACTTCCGTTGAAATAATTAAGCTGCCAGAAATGAACGGCTTGAGTAAAACTTATTTTGTCGATCTCAAGCTTATGAAGAATAAAAAAATTATTTGTTCAAACTTTTACTGCCTGTCGACGAAGCCGGACGTTCTTGATACTGCCAAAACTACCTGGATGTCAACGCCGACAAAAGAATATGGCGATTTGCAAGCGCTGAAACTTCTGCCAAAAGTACATCTGAATGTAAAACAAAAATTTACATCTGAGAAGCATAAAGAATATATTGAAGCGGATATTTCCAATGACACAAAAAACTTAGCGTTCCAGATTGTTCTTTCTGTCAGTAAAGGAGAGAAAGGAGAATTGGCAGCGCCGATTTTCTGGAATGATAATTATTTTTCTTTACTGCCTGGAGAGAAAAGAATTATTAGAGGATATTTTTATAAAAAAGATTTAGGGAATAAAAAGCCTTATCTTAATGTTTCCGGTTGGAATATTAATTAAAATATTAATTATAAAAAAATAGCAGGAGCAAAATGAAAAGAAATTACTATATCGTCGGTTTGATCTTTCTTACATTTTTTGTCATCTCTTTTATTACGAATATTCTCGGCGCGTTGAACCCGGATGTAATCCAGAGTTTTGGATTAAGCTTAACATTATCTGCATTATTGCCGTTTGCATTTTTTATTGCATACGGAGTTATGTCGATTCCTGCGGGAATGCTTGTCGAAAAGTACAAAGAAAAAACTACAATGTTCGCAGCGTTTGTCGTTGCATTCATCGGCGCACTTCTTTTTTCTATGTTCCCTCATTATCTAATATTTCTCTTATCGCTTTTCTTAATGGGCACGGGAATGGCAATGCTTCAGGTGGCGATAAATCCTTTGTTAAGAGTCTCCGGCGGAGAAGAGCATTTTGCATTTAATTCGGTTATGGCTCAGTTAGTATTTGGAGGTGCATCGTTTATCGCTCCGCTTTTTCTTACTTACTTAATTACGAATCTTGAGCAGAAGCCGGGAGGGAATTTTGTTAATTTAATCTTCTCCAAGTTGGTACCGGAAAATCTTCCATGGACTTCCCTCTACTGGGTCTTTGCGTTAATAACTTTGCTGATGGTTATAATAATTTCTTTGTCAAGCTTCCCCGAAGTTGAAAGAAAGGAAGATGAAAAAGCCGGCACATGGGAAACTCATAAAAATTTATTTAAACAAAAAACAGTAATATTATTCTTCATAGGAATATTTGCGTACGTGGGAACCGAGCAGGGAGTTTCTTACTGGCTTTCAAAATTCCTTTATACATATCACAATTATGATCCGCTGACAGTCGGCGCTTCAATTGTCGGATGGTTTTGGGGAATGATGTCGATTGGATGCCTAATAGGACTTATTTTGCTGAAGTTATTTGACAGCAGGAGAATTTTGCTCGGCGCTGTAATATCTGCCGCAGTTTTTTTAAGCTTAGCTTTATTTGGTTCAGGCAGCACGGCTTTACTTGCCTTCCCTATGGTTGGTTTTTCTCTTTCGGTAATGTGGTCAATAGTATTTTCATTAGCGCTCAATTCGATTGAAAGTCATCATGGATCATTTGCGGGAATTCTTTGCACTGCAATTATAGGCGGAGCAGTGATACAAATAATTATCGGATGGCTTGGTGATATGTTTGGTCTTAGATTCGGAATGTTATTTATTTATCTTACTCTCGGATATATTTTCAGCATTGGGATTTGGGCAAAGCCGATAATCGTAAACGAAACCATCGGCATGAAGAAAAAATTGAAGAAGGAAAATATCTCTGCCGAAACAAATTAATAGTAATTATAATCTTTTTTAAATAAGAAAGAAAATCGAATGGGAATTTTAGGAATTGATTTGGGCGGTACAAACGTTCGCGTAGGTTTGATTGAAAATGATTCTTTGGTAAAAGTTGAGTCGCTGCCGATTTCAAAGAACGGAACAGCTGACGACGTAATCAATGATATTGCAATTTTAATCGAAAGATTTTCAGAAAATGAAATTTTAGGAATCGGCGTTGGCGTTCCAAGCGTTGTCGACATTGAAAATGGAATTGTTTACGACGTTCAGAATATTCCTTCATGGAAAGAAGTTCCGCTGAAAAAAATCTTGCAGGAAAAATTTAAATTGCCGGTATACATAAACAATGACGCAAACTGTTTTGCAGTCGGCGAAGCATATTTTGGAAAAGGGAAAGGTTATAAAAATATTGTCGGACTAATTATTGGCACTGGCATGGGAGCGGGACTTTTGATTAACGGTAAATTATATGCAGGCAGGAACTGCGGCGCCGGGGAGTTCGGCACTATTCCATACAAAGGGAAAAATTACGAATACTATTGCAGCGGGCAATTCTTTTCAAATGAATTTGGTTTGTCCGGTGAAGAGCTGTTTAATAATGCTAAACATGGAGATGAAAAAGCAATAGAAATTTTCTCCTCTTTTGGTCGTAATCTTGGCGAAGCAATAAAATTAATTATGTATTCTGTAGATCCCGAAATAATTATTCTCGGCGGCTCGGTAAGCAAATCATTTGACGTGTTTAAAAATGAAATGTACAAATCGATTAAGAGTTTTGCTTATGCAAAATCAATCGACAACATAATTATTGAAGTCTCTGAAATTAATAATATTGCGATTCTCGGCGCAGCCGCGCTTTACTATGATGATATGAGAAAATAGGTAAAATTTTCTTTATGACATTACAAAAAAAAATATAATAAATAGCTGCCTTTTATTATTCTCGCCTTCTTAAAGATATAATTTTTGCTGATCTATAATTTCAATTTAAAGAAAAGTTGATTTGAAGCGGTAATTTATTGAATCAAAAAATATTATCTAAAAAGTTGAAAAAAATAATTTACTGATTTAAATTAGACGCAATAATATTTACAGTAGTTAAATTCTGTTAATATGATTGAAAATTGAATATTTCAGCACGATGAGAAAAGTGAGATTACAAAATTCCTCAACTTTCTCCTCGTTCAATCACTCAACTTTTGAATATTAACAGAATATATTTTCAAAAAAACTAATGGTAAAATATTTTTGTCTTAATTGAAAAGTTAGGGAAAAAATTTATAAGCAGTTAATTAGAATGTATGGAGGTAACAAGTTCTTTAATGTTTGCGGGTTCGTTATTTTAAAATAATTTCGTTCCAATAGAAAAATTAGCGAGGTAGAAACGTGAAAATAACAAAGCAGTTTACTAATCGTGAAAGCCAATCGCTCGATAAATATTTGCAGGAAATTGGTAGAGTAGAGCTACTAAAACCTGAACAGGAAATTGAATTGGCTGTTAGAATAAAAAAGGGAGATCAATCAGCGCTTGAGTTATTGACCAAAGCCAATTTGCGTTTTGTTGTAAGTGTTTCAAAGCAGTATCAAAACCAGGGCTTATCTCTTGGCGATTTGATAAATGAAGGAAATTTAGGTTTAATAAAAGCAGCAAAGCGTTTTGATGAAACGCGCGGCTTCAAATTTATATCTTATGCTGTTTGGTGGATCAGGCAGTCTATTCTTCAAGCATTAGCGGAGCAGTCAAGGATAGTTAGGCTTCCTCTTAACCGCGTCGGCGTACTGAATAAAATAGGCAAAGCGTACAGCAATCTCGAACAGGAATTTGAAAGAGAGCCGAGCGCATTTGAAATTGCGCAGGAACTCAATATGGATGTTGAAGAAGTAGCTGCGACATTGAAAATTTCTAACCGTCATGTTTCTATGGATGCGCCATTTTCACAGGGAGAAGAAAATAGTCTGCTTGATGTTTTAGAAAGCGATGAATTGCCGTCTCCGGACTATAGATTAATGTCGGACTCGCTGAATTCGGAAATCAACCGCGCGCTTGCGACTTTAAGCGACAGAGAAGCAGAAGTAATTAAACTCTACTTCGGATTAAATAAAGAACATACTTTAACTTTAGAAGAAATTGGTGAGCGTTTTAATTTAACGAGAGAAAGAGTGAGACAAATAAAAGAAAAAGCAATTAGGCGTCTTCGGCATGCATCAAGAAGTAAAAATTTAAAAGCATATCTCGGTTAATGATGAATTTACACTTGTTAAAAATTAAATATGTAATTTTATGTTTTATAACTGCAGCCGGCATTTTTATATTAGCCGGCTGCTCATCCTCCTCAAATTCCATTCGCTACGAAACCCCAAAAGAATCTTCAAACGAAAATAATTCTGTAGTAAGATTTAGTTCAGAGAAGAACCAAAATATTGATACGATCATTACATATAATCAGCCGGCTATTGATGATACAGACGATATTCCTGTTAACGAGAAGGGAGTAGACATTTCTGTTTTAATGAAGAAGCTTACATCGGATAAAAGCAGCGAGAAATTAACCGCTGATCAAAGCACAGTAAGAGAAAAAATGCTGATGGAAATTATTAAATATCTCGATACTCCTTACAAATACGGGGGAAATACTTCAAACGGGATAGACTGCTCTGCGTTCACTCAAAAGGTTTATCAAAAAACTTTTGCCGTTACTCTCTTGCGCAGTGCCCACGAACAATATACGGAAGGGTCAGCGATAAATGATGTTGGGGATTTAAAATTTGGTGATCTTGTTTTTTTTAATACGCGAAGAGGAATCAAACCGGGTCATGTTGGAATTTATATAGGCGATCATTTATTTGCCCATGCAAGCAGAAGCAACGGCGTTATTGTGTCGTCGCTCGATGAAGAATATTATTCAAGAAGATTTATGGGAGGCAGAAGAATTGAAAATACTTTTGGCTCCAAAGTTATAACAGGAAACAATTAACCTTTCATTATTCCTTCCTGATGCTTCAGTAAATCAAAGTCAACAAGGTGAAGATTAAATGCTGAAATAAAGCAAATGCAAAAGAACAGGCTAAAGTTATTTAAACTTTTTTCGATAATCTCCGATTATATTTGATAGAAAGCAGAAGATGAGAAGATTGCTTCTAAATATAATTGACTTTGATATCTTGTTATTGGTAATTCTTACCGGGAATATTTATTGCCAAACCGGAAATGTTGTGCAGAATCGAATTGTCTCGTCTGAATTAAGGGCTGATACTTCACAGGTGAATATTCTAAATCAAATTAGCGAAAAGTATGTGGTTCACTTTCCGGATTCATCTTTAATTTATTCAAGGCAGGCACTGAAATTAGCGCAGCAATTAAACTATAGAGCCGGCATAGAGAACTCTTTTTTAATGATTGGGAAAGCAACTTTCAATAAGAACCTTTTTAAGGAATCATTAATATTCTACCACAAAGTTTTTAATCTTGCCGATCCTAAAGCTGATAAAAAAATAATAGTAAAAACAAACTATGAATACGGACTAAGTCTTTATTATCTAGCTCAATACAATGAATCACTAACTTATTTTTATAAAGCGAGGAACCAGGCGAAAGCAGTAGACGATAATATCCCTCTTGCATCTTCAACTTTGATGATTGGGACGGTACTTTCAATTTTAGGTAAAGATAATGAAGCGACAAAATATGAATTTGAGGCTTTAGAGATTAGTGAAAAAAATAATGATACTCAAGGAACAGCCGATGCAGCGCTTGAGATTGGAAATATTTACGATACTATGAAGAACCAGAAAAAGGCAATTACTTATTATGAAAAAGCCGAAGTTCTTTACAAAGTAATTAATGATTTATGGAACCTGCAGGTTGTCAATGAGTGCATGGGCGATATTTATGAAGAAAGACATGATCATAAAACTGCTTTGGAATATTACTTTAAGGCTATGAAGTTTGCTTATGATACAAAGGATCCGATAGCAATTGGCGAAGCCGAATCAAGCATTGGAAGAATATATTCGAATATGAAGGAATATGATAATTCAATCAATTATAATAAAAGGGCCCTTGAAAATCTCGAACTGACGCAGGACAGCATTAGAACTTTGATGGCAATTGTAAATATCGGTTATTCCTATTTGAAGCTCGGCAGAATCGATGATGCAATCTTTTATTTGAACCGCGGCTTGAAAAAAGCTGTTGAGCTAAAATCATTTGATGATGTTTCGAACTGCTATCATTATTTATCAAGTGCTTTCGAGGAAAAGAAAGATTATAAAAAAAGCCTTGAGTATTTTAAACTATTCAAAAATAGCAGCGACAGTGTTTATAATATTGCTAAGGCAAAACAAATTCTTGACGTTCAAACAAAGTACGAGACAGAGAAAGAAAAGAATGAAAATGTTCTTTTAAAAAAGGACGAAGCTCTTCAAAATGAAATAATAAAACGACAGTATGGTGTTTTATTAGTGGTCCTCGGAAGCTTTATTCTTATGATGATTATCGCTGTGCTTCTTTTCAAGTTAAACTCGCAAAAGAAGAAATTGAATATTCAGCTGGTCAATCAGAAAAAAGAAATTGAAGAATATGCTTCAAAGCTTCACGAGCTGAATGCGGCAAAGGATAAATTTTTTACGATAATAGCACACGATCTTAAAAACCCGTTCCATTCTATTATCGGCATAACAAATTTATTAGTGAATGACCCACACGAACTTTCAAATGAAGAAAAATCATTAACGTATCGAATGATATATGATACTTCTAAAAATGCTTATGCTCTGCTTGGAAATTTACTGCAATGGGCGCAAAGTCAAACCGGGAGGATTGAATTTGTCGCTACGCAATTTTATTTAAGAGAGGTGATTGACAAAAGCACTGCGCTGCTGCAAGGCTTGGCTAATGAGAAGTCAATTGGACTTCATGTAGAAATTCCACCAGACTTAAAAGTTCATGCCGATAAAAATATGATTGAAACGGTTGTCAGGAATTTACTTAATAACGCTATTAAGTTTACGGAACGAAATGGTCATGTTGATTTGTATTGTGCGAAAGACGGTGAGAAAGTTATTATAAGCATTAAGGATAATGGTGTCGGAATTCAGAAAGAAGTGGCAGAGAATTTATTTAAAATAGATTCGGTTCACTCAACTATCGGTACGAACAAAGAAACAGGCAGCGGTTTGGGACTTTTACTGTGTAAAGAATTTGTTCTTAAGAATTCCGGTGAAATATGGGTTGAAAGTGAATTGGGAAAAGGTTCTACTTTCTATTTCTCATTGCCTCTTGCATAAATTATTTTAACATTCTAATTTTTTCTCACCGCTCCTTTAAGTTTTTTAATCAATTCTAATGTTTTATCGTAGTCACTATTATCATTTATTAAAGATTTTATAATGGCACTGCCGACTATTACGCCGTCGCAAAAGGGTGCAAAATTTCTAGCGTCATTTTCATTTGAAATACCAAAGCCGACCAGCATTCTATTTTTTTCTACAGATGAATAAGTGTTCTGCAAAAACTGAATTGTACCGTTCATATTTTGATTTGTAATGCCGGTAGTCCCGCTTACTGATACACAATAAACAAAACCGTTGCTTTTCTCGTCGATCAATTTTATTCGTTTATTTGATGTTGTTGGTGTTATTAGCAAAATGATATCAAGACCATCAAAAGATTTATCAAAAAAATTATCATACTCTTCAATCGGGACATCAGGGATTATTAGTCCATTTGCACCTGACTCCTTTGCTTGTTTGACAAAATTATTAATCCCAAAAGATAGTACGGGGTTTGCATAACCCATCATAATTAACGGTTTGTCCGTTTTCCTTCTTATTTCTTTTATATACTGAAATACATTATTTAAGTTAATTCCATTGTTAAGTGCCGCTAGAGAAGAATGCTGAATCACCGGACCGTCAGCCAGCGGGTCACTGAATGGAAAGCCTATTTCAAGCATGTCTGCGCCGGCATTTAAAATATTTATTGCAAGCTCTGAAAAATTTTTTATTTCAGGAAAGCCTGCGGTTAGAAAAACTGAAAGTACTTTTTCGTTATTTTTATTTTTTTCTGAAATATATTCTGATATAAATGACATTTAATATCCCAAGCTATTTTTAATTGTATTCAGATCTTTATCGCCTCTGCCGCTGACATTAACAATAACAATTTCATCATTAGAAGTTTTCGGCATCAAATATTCAAGATATGCTATTGCGTGAGCAGATTCTAAAGCCGGAATGATTCCTTCTTTTCTCGACAGCAGTTCCGTTGCCTTTATTGCTTCATCGTCTGTTACGGAATAAAAATCGGCAATGATCTCATCTTTTAAAAAACTATGCTCCGGTCCAACGCCTGGATAATCCAAGCCCGCAGAAATTGAATGGACTTCAGAAACTTGTCCCTCATCATTTTGCAGAAGATAGGTTTTCATTCCCTGGAAAATTCCTTCACGACCGAGCGTTAAAGTAGCGCAATGCTTATTTGTAGTTATTCCTAATCCAGCGGCTTCAACGCCTATAAGCTTTACACCTGAATTAATAAAAGGATAAAATATCCCTATAGCATTGCTGCCGCCGCCAACGCACGCAACTATATAATCAGGAAATCTTCCTTCTGCTTTTTGAATTTGTTCTTTTGCTTCAAGTCCAATAATTGATTGAAAATTTCTTACAAGCATTGGATAAGGATGCGGACCAACAACTGAACCGATTATATAATGTGTGTCGCTAATATTTGTAACCCAGTCGCGGATAGCTTCATTCGTAGCGTCTTTCAATGTTCTGCTGCCTGATGAAACAGGTATTACTTCCGCGCCAAGTAGTTTCATCCTAAATACATTTAAACTCTGACGTTCTATGTCAACTTCTCCCATGTAGACAAAACATTTCAAGCCGAACTTTGCACAGACAGTCGCCGTAGCAACGCCATGCTGACCGGCGCCGGTTTCAGCGATAATTCTTTTTTTGCCTAACTTTTTTGCAAGCAAAATTTGTCCGAGTGCATTATTAATTTTATGAGCGCCTGTGTGGCAAAGATCTTCGCGCTTTAAATAAATTTTCGCTTTGTTATAATATTTTGTTAATCCGTCGGCAAATGTAAGAGGAGTAGGTCTTCCGCTGTATTCTTTATTCAATCGGTCAAGTTCCTCATTAAAACTTTTATCATTTATTAATTGAAAATAAGTTTCTTCCAATTCCTTAAGCGGAGTTATTAGAGTTTCCGGGACGAACTTTCCGCCGTATTTTCCAAACTTGCCGTTAATATCCGGCTGCGTGTAATCAATTAATGCTGACATAAGTTTCCATCTTTTTATTTACGATAGGTGCAAGCTGCTTAATTTTATCAAGCATGATTTTAAAATTCTTCGGCGTAAGCGATTGAAATCCATCTGACAAAGCTTTGTCAGGATGATTATGTACTTCAATGATTAATCCGTCGGCACCGGCGGCAATAGCTGCCATAGCCATCGGCGGGACTTTATCTGCAATCCCGATTCCGTGTGAAGGATCAACAATGATCGGCAAATGGGAATTCTTTTTTATCATCGGTACTGCATTAAGATCAAGAGTGTTTCTCGTCATCGTTTCAAATGTTCTTATTCCTCTTTCGCATAAAATAACATTATAATTACCTTCCGATAAAATATATTCGGCACTCATTAATAAATCTTCAATTGTTGCAGCCAGACCGCGTTTCAGCAAAACGGGGTTACGCAGTTTGCCAACTTCTTCAAGCAAAGAAAAGTTTTGCATATTCCTTGCTCCGATCTGTATAATATCAGAGCATTCCGAAATCAGCGGAAGCGTAGTTGTATCTTTAGCTTCGGTAACAATCATCATCCCAAGTTCTCTGCGTACATCAGATAAATATTCTAGTCCTTTTTCTTTTAAACCCTGGAACGAATACGGACTTGATCTCGGCTTATATGCGCCGGCTCTAAAATATTTTATTCCCATTTCTTTTAGCTCGCCTGCAATATCAAAAAGCTGCTGGCGGCTTTCAACCGAACACGGACCTGCAATTATTGCCAGTTCTTCTCCGCCAATTGGAGAATGGTTGAGGTCGATTATCGTGTCTGCAGGCTTCATTTCGCGGCTGACTAATTTATACGGCTTTGAAACACGAACGACTTCTTCTACAGAGTCCATAGTAAGAAAATCTTCTTCAGAAAGTTTGTTCGTTTGTCCCGTTACGCCTATAGCAATTTTAAAATTACCCGTAATTAAATGCGGCTTACAATTATTTGTTCTAATCTTCTCCTTTACTTTTTCCACATCATGCTGTGGAGCGTTTAGTTTCATCATGATGACCATTAGTTACTCCTATATTTATTAAACTTATAAAAAAATTCTTTTACTTTTTCTTTATCTTTTGTGCCGGGCTGGGCTTCAAGCGATGAAGACAAATCAACTGCGGCAGGTCTTATCTTCCGGCAAATGTAGTCTATATTTGTGGAAGAAATTCCTCCCGCCAGAATTGTCTTCTTTTTTATTGACTCTGGAATTAATTCCCAGTTGAAGCTTTTCCCTGTGCCGCCAAATTCATTTTGCGAATAAGAATCGAGTATGAAATAATTGTTGTCGAGATTATTTAAAATACTAAAGTCGAAATTATCTTTAACTCTAAATGATCTAATGACCGGAACAATAATAGATTTTCTATCAATAACATTTTCTTCGTCATGAATTTGTGCTGCATTAAGATGCAGCAGTGTAGAAATATTATTTATAGAATCTGAAGTTTCATTTACAAAAACTCCAACTTTGATCGTGAAAGGAGAAAGATGTTTTATAATTTCCGCTGCGACCTCAGGCTGTACGTATCTTTTACTCCTATTGTAAAATATAAAACCCAATGCGTCAGCGCCGAGGCTTTCGCAATACGCCGCATCTTCAGAATTTGTAATGCCGCAAATCTTAACTTTCATCTTTTACACCAGTCTTTCAGTTTAGTTAATTTAGATTTTATATCTCCATCCTTCATCAAAAACTCACCAACCAGGATTGCATCCACGCCTGCCGGTCTAATAAAATCAATGTCGTGTTTTGAATGAAGCCCGCTTTCTGTTACTAGGATAGTTTCATCCGGGATTGATTTTGAAATGTTCAAAGTCGTATTTAAGTCAACCGAAAAGTCTTCAAGGTTGCGGTTATTTACGCCAATTAATTTGTTAAGATTAAAATCTATTTTATCCAATTGATTTAAGGAATGCATTTCAAGAAGCACTTCTAATCCGATCTCAGCGGCTGTTTGAGTTAAATCTTTTATTTGATTTTTTGAGAGAGCTTCGCAAATCAGTAAAACTAAGTCCGCGCCGTTTGCTTTCGCTTCAAAGACCTGGAATTCATCAATTATAAAATCCTTCCTCAGCAGCGGAGCTTTCTTGTATTTTGCAATTTCATTTAAATATTTAATCTCACCTTGAAAGAATTGTTTGTCTGTAAGAATAGAAACTGCGTTAACGCCTGCGGAAAAATACAGCGTGGAAATTTTAATATGGTTGAAATTATTATTTATAATTCCTTTCGACGGGCTTGCTTTTTTAAGCTCTGCAATGATTGAAATATTTTTATTGCTTTCAACTTCAGCTATAAAGCTTAAAGTTTTTTTATTGTAAAGTTCCATGCCTTTGAACGAATCCAAAGTAAAACTTCTTTTCAGAGAAAAAACTTCTTCTTTTTTTACTTCTAATATTTTTACTAGGAAATTCACTTGCTTTCGAAATTTAATTTAAGAATTACTAAAATTTTTTAGATCGTTCAGTTTAGCCATCGCTGCACCGTTTTTAATAGCTTCTTCCGCCGCAATCTTGCATTTTATTAAATCAACTGAATAACCGGCTGCATAGAGAGCCAGGGCAGAATTAGCAGCAACAGTGTGAAAAGCGCCGTTGCTCTTTTTATTCTGGAAAATATCAAGGATTATTTTTGCATTTACTTCACACGAGCCGCCACGGATGGAGTCAAAACTAATTTTAGGATAGCCGAATGTTTCGCTGGAAATGTTATAATATTTTATTTCGCTTCCTTTATTGAACTCATGAATTTCAGTTATGTCTCCTAAATATATTTCGTCGTACTTACCGCTTCCGCACAAGAAGCACACTTTCTCTAAGCCCAAATATTTTGAGGCTTCCGCCATTGTCTTTGCAGCCTGAGTATTAAAAGTTCCTACAATTTGTTTTTTTACGTCAGCAGGATTAGTTAAAGGACCGAGCATATTAAAAATCGTTTTCATGCCTAATTCTTTTCTCACCGGTGCAGCATATTTCATTGCCGGATGATAGCTTGGCGCGAACAGAAAAGTTATTCCTATTTTATTTAACGCCTCTTCAGATTTTTCTTTTGGCAGATCAATATTAATTCCAAGTTCTTGAAGAACGTCCGCGCTTCCGCAATGGCTTGATATAGAGCGATTGCCGTGCTTTGCAACTTTAACTCCTGCCGCTGCAACAACAAACGAAGTCGCTGTTGAAATATTAAAGCTCCCGGAATTATCTCCTCCGGTTCCGCATACATCGATTACGTTCGTATCGTAGCATGAAATTTTTATACTTTTCTCCTTCATCGCTTTTGCGAAGCCGGCAACTTCAGCAGGCTTTTCACCTTTTGATTTTAACGCAATTAAGAATCCGGCAAGATGCGAATTATTTACCTCTCCGTTCATTATTTCACTCATTACGGAATATGATTCGTCGAAAGTTAAATCTTCTTTCTCTATTACTTTTTGTAAAAATTCTTTTATCATAATGCCAACCAATTTTTAATGATGTTTTTTCCTTCGTTTGTTAAAAAAGATTCCGGGTGGAACTGAATTCCTTCCACCGGATATTCTTTATGGCGAATTCCCATAACTATTCCGTCATCGGATAATGCTGATATTTCTATGATCGCCGGAAGCGATTCTTTATCAATAATAAGAGAGTGATAACGTGTGGCTTCAAAATTTTGAGAGACATTTTTAAAGATTGTTTTATTGTCGTGTTTAATAATTGAAGTTTTCCCATGCATAAGCTTTGGAGCTTTTACAATACTACCGCCGTATATGTAGCCAATAGCTTGATGACCCAAACAAACACCAAGCGTAGGAATTCTTTTACCAAATTTTTCAATCGCGGTTAACGACGCATTTGATTCCTCCGGTTTCCCTGGTCCTGGCGATATTAAAATTTTATCTGGATTTAATTCTTTAATATCATTTTCATTTACTTCATCATTCCTTCTAACAATTAGTTCTTCGCCAAAAGTTCCGATAAGCTGAACAAGGTTGTAAGTGAAAGAATCATAATTATCAATTACCAATATTTTCATCTATAACCTCCGCATATTTTAAAGCGTTTATCATTGCAGCCGATTTATTTTTTATTTCTTTAGCCTCGAGCTTTGGCTGGCTGTCGGCAACTATCCCGGCACCAGCCTGCCAGCTGATTTTATTTTTATTCGCAAAGAGAGTTCTAATTGCAATACACATATCGAGGTTGCCGGAAAAGTCAAAATAACCTACTGAACCGGCATATACATTTCTTCTTACATTTTCATACTTATCAATTAATTGTATAGCGCGAATCTTTGGGGCACCGGAAACAGTTCCGGCGGGGAAGCATGAGATTAATGCATCGACTGAATCTTTGCCGCCTGCAAGTGTGCCTTCAACTTTTGAAACCATGTGCATTACGTGAGAATATTTCAGTACTTTCATTTTTTCAGAAACACTTACGCTGCCGAATTCACACACTCTGCCGAGATCGTTTCTGCCGAGATCAACGAGCATTGTGTGTTCTGCGAGTTCTTTTGGATCTTCGATCATCTCTTTTTCGAGCGCTTCGTCCTCGTCAGAAGTTCTCCCGCGTCTTCTTGTGCCAGCAATAGGAAGAGTTTGCACTTTTCTATTTTTTACTTTCACCAAATCTTCAGGCGATGTGCCGATGATAGCAAAATCATTTTCAAATTCTAAGTAATACATGTATGGAGAAGGATTTATAATTCTTAGAGCGCGGTAAACATTTAGCAAATCGCCTTTGAAATGAGACGAAAATCTTTTTGATAAAACAATTTGAAATATATCTCCTTCAACTATATTTGCTTTACCGGATTCAACCTGACGATAAAATTCATCCGCTTCAAAATTTTCGTTTATCTCTCCTTGAAGATTAAAGTCAGATGAATAATTTACAGGTTTCTTCAATTCTTCTCTTAACTGCTTTAAATTTTGCTTAGCCTTTTTATATGCCTCTTCAAGATTTGTGGTTTTATTAATTGCAGCGTTAGAGATTAAAATAATTTGATGTTTGTAATGGTCGAAAGCAAGGATGGTGTTATAAATTCCGAAGATCGAATCCGGATTTTCGCAATTGTTTTTATTGAACTTGATCACTTTTTCTATCAAAGAAATATTTTCAAACCCAAGGTAACCTACAATTCCGCCGCTAAAATCCGGCAGGTCATCAAGCTTAGGCTGTTTATATTTTTTTATTTCATCTCTAATGAAATCAAAAATAATTTTTTCTGAAACTGAAACGCGTCCGTTTATTTTTTCAGTAATGTTTAAGCCGAAATTAGAAAAAATCTTTTCAGGATTCTTGCCTATAAAAGAATAGCGCGCCATTTTTGTAGAGCCTTCCACTGACTCAAGAAGAAAGCTTTGCTTACCCTTTTCGCGAATTTTTAAGTAGGCTAAAACAGGCGTAAGTAGATCGGCGGTTATAATTTCATAAACCGGAATCAGATTGTACTCTTTAGACAATTCTACAAATTTTTCATATTTCATATTGAACTTCCTAATAACAAAAAAACCCTTCCCAGTTTGTCTGAGAAGGGTTTTTCAACTTTTAGTTTTATTTATCTCAAAATCACTGGGTCATATTATACAGCATACTAAACCACCACCAAAAATTTGGTCTAAAGTAAAAGTAGTTATAATATGTGCCGGTGATATTATTCATAATTTCGTGGTGCAAATATAAGATTCTTTTTTTCTTTGTCAAGTGACCGGGCGATAGAAATGAAAAATTAATTTAATTTTTCGGTAAAATACTTTCCTTGAAACTGTAAGACAAAACTGAGTATATTTGAAACAAAAATTTTTGGAAAAAATGACGCGAGAAATGTTCAAATCAAAAATCCACCGCGCTACTGTTACTCTTGCTGAACTCTATTACGAAGGAAGCATTACAATAGATAAGAATTTGCTTGAAGCGGCGGATATTTTACCATATGAGAAAGTTCAGGTTGTTAACGTAAATAACGGAAGCCGGCTTGAAACTTACACGCTTGAAGGTCCGGCGGGCAGCGGAATGATTTGCCTTAACGGACCGGCGGCACGGCTGGGAGCTGTCGGAGATGAAGTAATAATAATTACTTATTCTCAGATGTCTGAAGAAGAAGCGAAAGGACATAAGCCTAAAATTGTTCTTGTGGATAAGAGTAACAGAGTTTCGAAAGTTCTGTAATCTGAGTTACAACCAAATTTTTGAATTATTATCTTCATTGACTTTGCGAATCTATTTAATTAAAATTGTAAAAAATTTTTTAGTGTACTAAGATGAAAAAGATATTGATAATTTTTGTATTAGGGCTTTCGTTAAACGCTTTTGCTCAGTTTAAAGATTCAAACACCTCTGCACCAGATGTAAGAGACGGAATGTTTAAAGCGGACAATTCACTTTTCGGTTTTTTAGATTCTCCCAACTTCAGCATGAAACAATCTTACAGCATGTCCTATTCAAGTTTTGCGGGACAAGGATTGGCTCTTGGCGTTTATACAAATAATATGTCGTATCAGTTTTCAAAAAACTTAAATGTTGAATTGGAAGCAAGTGTTGTCAATGCACCATACAGTACGCTGGGAAAAAGCTTTCAGAGCAGTCTAAATGGAATTTACTTAAGCAGAGCAGCTGTTAATTATCAGCCGTGGAAAAATTTTTCTATTTCAGTACAATACAGCAGACTTCCATACTATCTATCGCCGTATTCGTACATGGGCTTCGGAAGCGGCTATTATAATGACCCTTTCCTTGGAAGATGATGGCTTCATTTAAAAAATTTTTGAAGGGTAATTAATTTTTAAGTGAAGTCAAAATTTATTCCTAAGTTTCAGATAAAAATTCCCCAAGTAAAATCTTCTAAATCAAACCTTATATTAAATTTTTTGATTGTCTTTTTGAGTCTTGTAATAATATTGCTCGGATATTCTTTATCTCGAAAAATTTTTGCGATTAATAAATCGGAGGCGCAAAGAATAAATACAAAAAAGAGCACCGATGTTATTCAAGTTGAAGTGCTAAACGGATGCGGCGTTCCAGGCGCAGCCGATAATTTTACCTCTTACTTAAGACAAAATCATTTTGACGTTGTCCAAATTGGAAATTATATTTCGTTTGACGTTGAAAAAACTTTAGTAATTGATAGAATAGGCAACACAGCCAACGCTAACAAAGTTGCCGACGCTCTTGGGATTGATAGAAAAAATATTATTCAGCAAATTAATAAAAATTATTTCCTCGATGTTTCAGTTGTTATCGGGAAAGATTTTGAGACTTTAAAACCAAATCAATAAATCAAAAAGAGATAGATTTGAATTCAACACAGCTTACAAAAAAAATTGCAAACTTAATTTTCGCAAAAAAAGGATTTGACGTAAAAGTGCTTGACCTTCGTAAACTAACTACGATGGCGGATTATTTTGTTATCTGCAGCGCTGATTCCGATACTCAGGTTAAAGCAATTGCAGATGAGGTGGATAAAAAACTCCGCGACGAAGGAATTAAGAATTGGCATAAAGAAGGATATCAAGCTTTAACTTGGGTTCTGATCGACTATGTCGATGTTATCGTGCACATCTTTAAAAAAGATTCAAGAGAATTTTATAATCTCGAAAAGCTTTGGGGTGACGCCCCGGTTAAAGATATAGCCGACCCGGCGCTCAAACCGCCTGTTAAAAGAAAAACAAAAATTACTAAAGAAAATTAGCTCATTTCTCATCAGATGTTTAACTGGAATTTAATTTGAAAGAATATTTACAACTTATTTTCGAGGAAGCTTCGGAAAAATTAAGTTATCTGAAAAGTATTAATTTTACTTTTGACATTCCCAAAATCGAGTCTCACGGCGACCTATCGTCTAACGCTGCCATGCTTTTGGTAAAACAGTTGAAAAAAAAACCGCGCGACATTGCTGCCGAAATAATAGCTGAACTTAATTATGACCCCAAAATTATTTTGAAAATAGAAATTGCTGGTCCTGGATTCATAAATTTTTTTTTCTCGCCGGACTTTGTTTCTGTAATAATAAAAAATATATTATACGAAAATGAAAGTTATGGTAAGTCAAAAAAATATTCCGGCAGGAGAGCCAATGTAGAATTTGTGTCTGCCAACCCAACCGGACCATTGACAGTAGGGCATGGAAGAAACGCCGTATTCGGCGACACTGTAGCTAATCTTTTGGAATGGGTCGGATATTCAGTTGATAGAGAATATTATTTTAACAATGCCGGTAGGCAAATGCGCGTGCTCGGCGATTCTGTTAAACTGCGTTACCTTGAACTGCTTGGTGAGAAAAATAATTTCCCGGAAGATTACTACCAGGGCGAGTATATTAAAGATATTGCAAAAAATATTTTTGACGAATCCGGAAATAAATATTTGTCCGAACCGCCTGAAGGGATCTTTAAAGAAAAAGCAGAGACCCAGATTTTTGCAGATATTAAGAAAACTCTTGAAAGATTAAATATCTACCACAAAATATTTTTTAATGAAAATTCTTTGTATGAGGAAGGAAAAATTAAAGATGCGATAGAAGCCTTTAAAACAAGAAATCTTTCCTATGAAAAAGAAGGCGCGCTTTGGCTGAAACTAACCGAGCTGGGTAATGAGCAGGATAAAGTGATCGTTAAATCTACCGGAGAACCTACATACAGGCTTCCTGACATTGCCTATCACATTACAAAATTTCAACGCGGCTATGATTTGATGATTGATATTTTCGGCTCCGATCATAATGCAACTTACCCTGACGTTCTTGCCGGACTTAAAGCGCTTGGCTACGATGATGAAAAAATAAGAGTCCTAATTCACCAGTTTGTAACTATTATGGATAATGGTGAAGTGGTAAAAATGTCAACAAGAAAAGCTAACTACATTACTATCGATCAGCTTATCGATGAGGTAGGCAGCGACGTGGTAAGATATTTTTTCAACATGCGCAACATAACTACTCACATGAATTTCGATCTCGCGCTTGCTAAAAAACAATCGGACGAAAATCCTGTCTTCTATTTACAATATGCTCATGCAAGAATTGCATCAATCCTCAAAATGATAGAGAAAGAAAATTTAAACTATTCACTTGAGGATTTAAATTTGCTCACGTCAAATGAAGAGCAGCAGCTTCTAAAAAAACTTCATCAATTTAAGAACGAAGTTTTACTCAGCGCAGAGTATTATGAATCTCACAGAGTTTGTACTTATTTAGAAGAGCTTGCAGCGGCTTTTCATAAATTTTATACTTTTTGTAGAATTATCGGGACTGAAAAAAAATTAGCTGAAGCAAGAATAGCGCTATCATTGGCGACAAAAATAATAATTAAAAACGGTCTTTCAATTTTAGGAGTGAGCGCGCCGGAAAGAATGTAAAATCTAGCCTGCAATTGCCGTTGATGCCGCGTAGATTTGACTGGCTCCGTTTTCGATGAGCAATCTCCCGCATTCTCTTATCGTTGATCCGGTTGTTATAACATCGTCTACTAGGAGAATATTTTTACCGGCGATTTTGGTTCTACTTCTAAGTGAAAAAGCGTCTTTAATATTCTGCTCCCTTTCTTCTAAATTCAAAGTAGTTTGAGATTTTGTAAAACGCTTTCTCTTAATTATTCTGTCATCAACTTTTATTTTTACGACTGCGCTTATTCCTTTCGCAATATATAAAGATTGATTATAACCTCTCTCTGCCTTCTTCAAATGATGAAGCGGGACAGGAATAATCATATCAATATTCCATTGTTTAATTTTCTCTATAAGTGCAAAACCCAAATTCTTACCGAGAAATTTTCCGATTAAGAATTTCTTGTTGTACTTAAATTGATGAATAATTTCTTGTAGAGGTTTGTCCTTTTCAAAAACATATAGCGGAAAGAAATCGGTTATGATAAAACTGCCGGCAAATTTTCTTTCATACTCATTTTTTATTCGAGCGTCATCAACTTCTTTTATTTGCCGTGTGCATTCAGAGCAGATTACGTTTTCATTTTTATATAATTTTAAATTGCATGACGCGCAGAATCGGGGAAGGATGAAATCAAGAATGTCAGTTAGAAAATTCATTACTGTCTTTCTAGTTCCTAATCTTTTATTTTAAAATCTTTCCTTTTGCCTTAAATCTTGTCCTACAGCATTCCCCAGCGTTTTCTGAAGAACCATTCTATTCCGAAAAGAATGATTGCTGCAATCAGCAATGTTGTATCCGACCAAAGATAAATTTCACTAGTCTCAATTTTATCTTTAGACGATCTCTTATCAAGCTGGCGAAGCATTCCGAACAGTTCGTGATAATTTGAATTGTAAAAAAACTTCCCGTCGGTTTGATTGGAGAGTAAATTTAGAAAGTCATAATTCATTCTAGTATTCATCATTTCAATATCTGTTTCCCCTAAATTAAAGCTGCCTTTGTCGTTTCCAATATTTTTCCCATCGAGAGATGCAGCGCCTTTAAATGAATAATCCCCGGAATTATTAGTTTGAAATGTCCCGGTGTATAAACCGTTTCCAATCGAATTTAAATTTATTTCAGAATTATTTCCGCCGCCGCTGATATTAACTGAAACTTCAGCGTCAGAAACAGGATTGAAAGTTTGATCATAAACCTGCGCGGTGAAATCTACGTCTTCACCCAATGAGTAAACTTTTTTTGTAGTTTTAATTGTAACTTGTTTGTTCTCCTCTTTTGCGTTGAGCCATTTAACACTGCTTAAAATAAACCTATCGAAAAGATCGGAGCTTTTTGCCGCCATTCCCAATTTCCATCTCCAGATATCTTTTGCAAGAACGGAAATTGATTTTTTAGTGCCAAGCCTGCTTGTTAATATCAAAGGTTTTGTTATCGGAACGTTATTGATTTTTACCTCGGAGAGAATTTCACTTTCCGGCTTAGATTTAAAATCAACATTTTGCTGATAGACAGGGGGAAGATTATTCCACGCGTCTAAAATGTTATCAGCATTATTTTGGAGCAGCGGATTGTTCTCCTCGCCGGCGGAAATGTTAGGCTGAACCTCGAGGTAGTCCGAATTAATATTTTGGTAAGAAAAACCAAGCTCGGCTTGAAGCTCTTTCAATCGCTGAAAATCGGTTGTGCCCGAGAGTAAAATAAAAAACGGCTTGTCATTCTGCGAAATTTCATTCACCACTTTTCTGAATAAATCTTCGGGAGTGTTTTTAGACGGGAAGCCTATGAGAAAAAAAATGTTGGTGCTGTCTATAGCTTTTGGATTGAAGTCTCTCTCTACTATGTGGTCCTCTGTTACTTGCGTGTAAGAGTTAACAGAAAGATTTTTGTCTTCCTTCAAAGTGTTTTTTATAAAAGAAAGATCGGAAGATGGACTGCCGGCAAGCAGAAGAATCTTAACTTTGTTGCTCAACACGTTTATGTAAAATATTTTTTTGTTGTTTGCAAATGTGAACTCGCCTTTCGTTTCAGACAAAGCAACGGTAAGTTTTTTCTCGCCGCTTGTTTTAGGAGTATAACTGAAATTTACATTTTGAACTCCGTCAGCGCTAAGCAGAACGTTTTGCTGCGCGGCTTGTATTCCGTTTTCGTAAAGTGTCGCGGTGATATTTTTATTTGCAAATCCTGTATTTGAAATAGTCGCTGCGATTGATGTCGGAGTCTCTGCATAAATAAAATCATTTGCCAAAACATTCTTTATCCACACATCATTTCTCGAAGATGTATCACCGACACCGATAGTATAAATCGGAACGCCAAGCTTTGAAGCGATGCTTGTCGGATCATTCCCTTCGGTTATGTCGCCGTCGCTTACAATGACTATAGACGCGATGTTCTTGCCGTCCTCATTCACAGATGAAAATATTTTAGAAAAATTTGTCGTGCCTTCCGAAAAATTTAATTTTTGCAGACTGTCATATCTTAAGCCGGACACCTTTGATCCAAAAGTAAATAACTCTGAACTGTTGCTTAGGTTATTATTTTTCAGATCGGAGATGAAATTCCTTTCCGTTCCTTCTCTGTTCATTCCGTCATTTATCTGGATTGATCTGGAGTTGTCGATAAAGATTAAATTTACCGGCTCCAGGATTTTTTTCTTTGCTAATGTTAAGACAGGTTCAAAAAAAATAAACAACAGCAGCGATAATGCAAGCGCTCTGATCAACGCAAGGAACAATCTTTTGGGCGAAGAAGTCTGCGGGATCGTATACCTGTATACATAAAACGAATATCCCGCTAACAAAATTAAAAATATAAAAAAGTAAAACGGCGGCTGAGAAAAATTAAGACTGATCTTTTCTAAATTGAACATTAGAAAAATAATTCTCCCTTAATGACTGTTACCGCTTCGCCGGAAATATAAATTTCGTTCTTAGACTTCGTGTATGTTACGCCGATCCTTCCGCGCTTGTTTATAAAATCACCCTGCTCGAACTGAAGTGAAATTTTATCTTCATCATTCTTTAATAAGCCGAGCTTTTGAAGCACCAAAATTAGCGGTCCGTTTGCAGAGCCGGTTACCGGGTCTTCATCTATTCCGTAATAAGGACCAAAGAATCTTATATGAGCAAAGCTTTCCCTGTCAGCGGTTTGAAGTGTAAACGGAACGGCGGCTGTAAAAAGCTTTCCGCTTTCAGAGGCATTTAGCAGTTCTTTAAAATTCGGTTTCAGATTTGATAATGAATCAATTGACTTAACATGAAGATATAAATAACCGTTTTCTAAAAGAATGAAAGGATGAGTTTCTTCCAATTTATCTTGAGGGATACCAAGTGCGTTTATTATTGCAGATGTATCGCCGGAATAATTACTCACTTCCATAGCGGGTATTTCCATAAAATATCTGCCGTCTTCCATCCTGCAATTTAAAATTCCGGAGCGGGTTTCAAATCTTATAGAGGAATTATTTTTTATAATATTATTTTCATTTAAGAAATGAAGCGAGGCAATCGTAGCATGACCGCAGAGATCGACTTCTGTTGTTGGAGTGAACCATCTTAATTTGTAATCGGCTTTATCGGAGCTGCAAAGAAAAGCGGTCTCTGATAAATTCATTTCTCTTGCGATCGACTGCATTTCGGAATCGCTTAAGCCGCTTCCGAAAGACACTCCCGCGGGATTTCCTCCGAACGCCGTATTCGTAAATGCATCTATCTGAAAAATTTTAATGACTCTTCCCATTCAATAATTCCTCGACTTTCCAGCTTTTCATTTTATTTAATGTTTCATAATCCGTAAGATCAAAATGAATAGGGGAGACCGATACATAATTATTTTTTACAGCGAACTGATCAATCTCAATTTCATTATCGACTTCCATAAGGTTCCCCGTCAGCCAATAATAATTTTTGCCGTGCGGATCTTTTCTCTCTTCGTATATATCATCCCATTTCGACTTGCCCTGCTTCGTTATAATTATGCCCGATATTTTTTCTTCCGGCACATCGGGAACATTAACATTCAGCAGAGTTCCGACCGGCAGACCGTGATCGGCAATTTTCTGCGAAAGCATCTTTGAAATTTTTCCGGCAAACCTAAAATCTTTTGCTGTGTGGCTTGTAACAGAGACAGCCATAGAAGGCACATCCATTATAGCAGCTTCACGAGCAGCTGAAACAGTTCCAGAATAAATTATGTTTATTGCTGTGTTCGAGCCGTGATTTATTCCGGAGACAACGAGGTCCGGAGTTTCTTTCATAATATTTCTAATCCCGATTTTAACACAATCCGCGGGAGTTCCGGTTACAGCGTGTCCGAAAAACTCGCCGTCTTTATAAAATTCAGTTACTCGTAATGGTATATGCATGGTTATAGCATGACCTACAGCGCTCTGTTCCTTCAACGGCGCAACTACAGTTACATCTCCAATTTCTTTTAATGATTGAACGAGAGCATATATCCCGTTTGATTCAATTCCGTCATCATTACAAACAAGTATTCGCAATTATTAGCCTCAAAATTTAGTGTGACAATATAATAGGTTAAGAGGAAAAAGGAAAAGGTAAAGGAAAAGGTAAAGGAATAGGAAAAGGTAAAGGTAAAGAACGAGGTAAAGGCAGAGAGCGAAAAGTCATTAAGAATAACAAACATGACATCTTTAGGAAAGATGAACTGTGTAAAGAGTCAAGCTCATCGATTAAAATTTAGAGCATATTTCGGATGTATATAATCATCCGAAAAAGTTCTGTTGTTTTTAACTATCGCAAAAAGTTGTTTAACTAATTTAT
>JAKAKL010000002.1 GCA_021824565.1 Bacteroidota bacterium
GGGCTACGCCCTCCTTACGTTACCCGAATGCAGTACTTTAACTAACATATTTATTAACTTTATTACTGACATTTCTAAATAGTTTTATATACTGACATTTTTAAAGAGTTAATACAATCTCTAATCCAGCGGCTCTCAATTATCTTGAATTGATAGGAAGAATAATTTCAAACATTGTATTTCCGGGCTCGGATGAGACAAGAATGAACCTTCCTTTGTGCTGCTCAATTATTTTTTGCGCGATCGATAAACCTAATCCGGTACCTGAAGCTTTGGTTGTAAAGAAAGGCTCGAATATTTTAGCACTGTCATCGATACCGCAGCCGTTGTCTTTAATAAATATTGAAACTAAATTTCCATCATTGCTTCGTACCGAAGTAATATCAATAATTCCATTCCGTTTAACAGCCTCGATTGCATTATCAATTAAATTTATAAAAACTTGTTTCAGCTTGTCCGCATCGGCTTGTACGAAAAAATGGTCGATGCTTTTGTTAAAAGTAATATTTTTTTCTCTTAATTTTTTGTCCAGTTGTACATGAACATTCTCAATCAGCTCATTGAAATTAACTTCAGCAAAGTTTAAATCCATTTGACGTGAAAACTGAAGAACATCTTTTACTAGATTATTTAAGCGGCTTATTTCGGTAGACATTATTTCAAAGTTCTCTTTGACTTCATCATCAGAGCTGAGAGTTTCCGAAATAATATCCGCATTCATCTTTATAGAAGTTAAGGGGGTCTTTATCTCATGTGCAAGAACAGCAGCCATCTTCCCGAGCGCCGCAAGCTTTTCTCTTTTTACTAATTCATCGGTATTGTTTTTTAAGGTCTGCGACATGTTATTAAATGCTTCAGCCAATTCTCCTATTTCGTCATTTGAATTCATATCGAGCCTAATGCCGTAATTTCCGCTTTTGATTTCCAGCGCCTTTGCTTTCAACTTATTTAACGGGTTTGAAATAACCTTTATTATGACGAATGCAATGCTGATGCTGACGATCAGCCCGCCGAAAACACTCAACAAAAAATACCTTGTTAGCTCGCTGTTTGAATTTAGGTTGAAGATGATCTTAATCAGCGGAACTTGCACAAGGAGAATTATTACCGGCACCAGGATTAGCGCGCTTAAAATTATTTTCTTATTGATACTGAAGTTGTGAACCTTGCCCAGCGATGCGGGAAACATATCGAACTTACCGACTGAGACTGAAGTAAAAAGAATAACTCCAATTAAAAAAGCAATCGGGCTCATTTCAACTAAGAAATAAAATCCAAGATACCAGGGCAGAAATAAACCGAAAATGAACGTAATAAGGTTCGTAATTATTAAACCGATGGTAAACAATAAAATTTGCTTTTTAATAAGCTCATTTTCTTCGGCATAATATTTTTTTATAAGCCAATAAAAATTCAGCGCAATGAGAAGAGTATAAAAGA
The DNA here is from genome assembly GCA_021824565.1 of Bacteroidota bacterium. Classification (GTDB taxonomy): domain Bacteria; phylum Bacteroidota; class Ignavibacteria; order Ignavibacteriales; family Ignavibacteriaceae; genus FEN-1297. The sequence goes on from JAKAKL010000002.1 coordinate 1,441, forward strand.
TTAAATATAACGGGTAAAGAGAACCGTAATGCGCTTCGTACATACTGCCGTGTATATGAGATTCATGAATGAGGTTATCCGTCCATAAAAGAATAAATAGGATTAAAGAAGGAACTAAGATGGCAAGACTTTTTACGATGCCGATCTTTCTTTCATTAGGAAAATTCCATGTAAAAAAAGTTATCGTTATAATTATTAAAAGCAGAAGCGAATGGCACGAGTTATCAAGTATTGTGGCATCCTCAGAAGCCATTAATATGAAGTGTACAGTATGCGAAATTAAATAGCCGATTATTAATAGAAGTATTAAAATAAAAAGACGACTCTTCTTATTCTTTGCCGACCGGGAATAAATTATAAATATTAATCCGACCGCGCTAAAAAAAGTAGCAAGAAGAAATAACAGTTGTGTAATATCTAATGACATGATGGATTTCATCACAAGTTCCGTACCTCAAGAAATATTAACATTCATTGTTAAAAATACGTTTAGATATTTAAAGAATTTAAAAATATTTAAAACCTTTAAGAGCAAAAAAATAGCAGCTTCCAATTCTGCATGTTGACAAGGCTAATAAACCGGAATATTAACAGGCACACTTATAAAAAGACAGACGTAAAATAATCTGAAAAAACCATAAAGGAAATCTAAAATGATGTTGTTATGCCAGTTGAGTGAGTTAAAAATTAATTAACGAATACTGCTGAAACAATTACTAAACAAATGATTTATTTTATTAAGCCGGGGGTTAACCCGCCGCTGGCAAGGCAAGTCCGTGGGTTAATGTGAAAACAAGCTTTACAAAAGTCATTTCAACGGCTTAAGATATAATTTTGAGCAATGAATTAAAAAATATGTTGAAGAAAAAGATGTTTATAAGCATCAAAATGAAATAATATAGCTTGAAAAATGATTTACATGAATTGAAATTAAAAATACAAGCATGGAAAAACATTATTCATGCATAAAAACCAAATTCCAAAGCTGGAAAAATCATTTGTACGCATTGAAACGGAATTTCAGAACAGGAAAAACAATTTTGATGCATTAAAATGAAAATTCAAGGCTTAAAAAATGATTTTCATTCGTGAAAAAGCAATTATTAGTCATGGAAACGAAATTTTCCCTTATGCATAGTTCCAATTTTGAACAAAAATTAAGAATTAAAGGAATTATACCCCGGTTAAATATTTAATTGGAAATTATGGAGCGTATGCGAAGTCTTTTCTTTATTCAATCTTTCATGTAAAATAAATCTAATAATAAAAGAAAGAAGTAGTATCAATACTTTCTTTTCATATCTGAAGTTGATAATCATGTATATTTATGTCCTTTCTCCTTTTTTATTTCATGCAGAGGTGGGAAAAAGAATATTTACTAATTTTTTATAGTTAAAAATTTTAGTGTTACTTAAAAATTAAGTATTTTTGTAAAGTAAAATTAAAATAATTATGGTGAACGCGGTAGAAGAATCAGCTTTAGAATTTATAGAACGATGCGCAAAGAAAATACATAGTCTGTCTTTAAATGTTTCAGAAATTGAAAAGAAGAAATTCAATTTTGAGATAAATGTAACAGGCAAGGGGGAAAAAGTTAAATTGCTTGTGTACTTTGGAAAAAATGGAATTAAGAGTTTGTTGCAGGGGAATAAAGAATCAAGATTATTCAATGACGTAAACCAGCTTCTCTTCAGCGGAACTCTTTTTGAATCTACAACAATAGAAAATTTTGTCGAGCCTGAAAATTATATAGGCACAGACGAATCAGGCAAAGGCGATTACTTTGGACCGCTTGTTATCGCGGGAGTTTTCGTAAATCGAAACACCAGAAGCGAGCTTAAGGCGATTGACGTTAAAGATAGCAAGGAATTGTCCGATAATTCTATTGAAAGAATTGCCGGCGAAATAAAAAGAATAATTAAGGATGACTTTGAGATTATCTTAATTACGCCGAAAAAATACAACGATCTTTACGCGAAGTTTAAGAATGTAAATAAAATGCTTGCGTGGGCTCATGCAAAAGTTTTGGAAAATCTGCTCCATAGATGCGATGCAAAGGAAGCTATTAGCGATAAGTTCGGCGACGAAAGATTAATTAAAAACTCGCTTCAGGAAAAAGGTGAAAAAATATTGCTTCACCAATTTACTAAAGCTGAAAGATATACTGCCGTTGCGGCTGCATCGATTTTAGCCAGGCAGAAATTCATCGAGTGGTTTGAATTGCAAAATAAGTCTTTAAATTTTCATCTGCCCAAAGGCGCGTCAAATAATGTTATTGATGCTGCACTGCAAATAAAAAAGAATTACGGTGAACAAAAATTAAGTGACTTGGTAAAGCTGCATTTCAAAACAACGTTGAAGGTTGTTTAAGAATTAAAAAAAAATCAATTAAGGACTAAAAGATGACGATCAATTCAAAAGTAAAACGAATTGGAATATTAACAGGCGGCGGCGACTGCCCCGGGCTTAATGCGGTTATTAGAGGCGTTACAAAACCTGCTCAAGACAACGGAATGTCTGTGCTTGGCATTATCGACGGCTTTGAAGGTCTCGTGGAAGGAAGAGCGAAAGAATTAAAGAACGACGATGTATCGGGAATTTTGGCAAGAGGCGGAACTATTTTAGGCTCATCAAATAAAGGCGATCCGTTTCACTGGCCTGTCCAAAAAGATGGTAAAATAGAAATTCATAATAAAGCTGAATCCGCATTGAAAAACTATCAAGCCTGGAATCTCGATGCGCTTATTGCAATCGGCGGCGACGGCACTATGCACATTTGTAAAAAACTCGGCGAAATGGGAATGAATATGATCGGCGTTCCCAAAACTATTGATAATGATCTTGAAGCTACGGACTTGACTTTTGGGCACGATTCTGCTGTGTACGTTGTTGCCGAGGCTCTTGACAGGCTTCATACTACTGCCTCGTCGCATCATAGAGTTATTGTTGTTGAAGTCATGGGAAGATATGCCGGATGGATTGCCTTAAATGGCGGACTTGCCGGCGGTGCCGATATTATTTTAATTCCTGAAATTCCATTCTCATGGGAAAAAGTTTACGACAAGATTTTAAAGAGAGAATTAATGGGGAAAAAATTCAGTCTCGTTTGCGTTTCTGAAGGAGCCAAACCGCTTGACGGCGAAATGGTAATTAAAGGTCAGGATATTAAACGGCATGATCCGGTTCAGCTCGGAGGAATCGGCGAATTAGTTGCGAAAAGAATTGAGGAGAATACAAATAGAGAAACTCGAGTAACAGTGCTCGGTCATTTGCAGAGAGGCGGAAGCCCAACCCCGTTTGATAGGATACTATCTACAAAATTCGGCGCCTTTGCAATCGGGCTTGCTGCAAACAAAAAATTTGGAAGAATGGTTGCGCTTAAAGGCAGCGAAGTTAAAAACGTAAAAATAGAAGACGCTATTTCGCATCAGAAATTGGTCCAGCCAAATACTCAAGCTGTTCTTGCAGCAAAGGCAGTCGGCATTTCTTTTGGCGAATAGGATTTTCTCTTAAATAATTTTTAAGCTTATTGATTTTAGGGAAGGTTAAATTTATATTTGACAGCCAAAATTTGAGAATATTTTTGAAAGTATTCTTAAAAGAAAAGCCGGGGTCGTAGTTCAGTTGGTTAGAACGCCTGCCTGTCACGCAGGAGGTCGCGAGTTCGAGTCTCGTCGGCCCCGCTTAGAAAAGCTCAGAACATCTTCTGGGCTTTTTTATTTTTATCACGCGTATCATAAAATTTTAAACTTTATGTCAAATATTCCTGTCTTGACTTCATATCAAACAAATTCTGCCAGGCTTATAACAAGCATGTAACAAGCCTCCAAGAGGCGTCAAAAAAGTATATGCCATTCTGGCAGAGCAGTTGATAAATATTTATTAATAACATGGTTTTATTCTCTAAAAATAAAATTAACAATCTTTATGCTGAAATTTATTAATTGAATATTATTATTATTGAAATATTTCTATTTTTGTTTTTAGATTTACAACCTAATGAAAAAGATATAGAAGCAGATTTTATATATTAAAATTATTTATGCTTCTAATTTTTTAGAATGATATTTTGAAAAACTTATTTGTTCATCTCTTAATATGGAAAAAATAATATGAAACAAGGCGGACTAATGAAAAAAAAGATCAATCGAATTTACTTTATCCAATTTTTTATATTAATGCTATTAATAACCGGGTGCCGTAAAAGCAGCAGCACTGTTACGCAGCCAAATCTAAACGGCAGCGTTAAAGGAAAGATTACAAGCAAAGTTGACGGCTCGGCTGTTAGCGGCGCTTCTATTCAAACTAGCCCGGCTACAAGCACAGCCCTAAGCGATCAGTCTGGTAATTTTTCCATTAACGGTATTCCCGCGGGTACATATACTGTAACAGCAGCTAAGATCGGGTATCTGAATAATTCTCTCAGCGTGACTGTTAGTTCGGGAAATACTTCAAGCGCTAATATTCAGTTAGCCTTGCCGGACACTATTCCTTCTGATGTGGTTCTGCTCTCGCCGGCAAATGATTCAGCGGGAGTTCCAGTGCCGCCTACTTTTTCGTGGAGCCCAAGCAGCGGCGCTGCAAGTTATACTTTGCAAATATCGCTTCATGCTTCATTCTCCGATACTCTCATAAATATAAGCAGACTGCCTTTGACAAGCGTTCAATTAAGCGGACTAAATTTATCTACAACTTATTACTGGCGCGTTAATGCCACTAACAATTTCGGCACTACGCAGTGGACAACCACGCGGTCTTTTACTACTTCTGATATTTACGGGATTACTTGTCCCGGCTTGCCTACAGTAACCTATGACGGAAAAGTTTATAACACTGTACAGATCGGTAGTGAATGCTGGCTTAGAGAAAACCTCGATGTAGGTTCGATGATTTATGTCTCATCAAATCAAACAAACAATAACACGATAGAAAAATATTGTTACAACAATAATCCTTCGAACTGTAATTTGTACGGAGGATTATATCAATGGGATGAAGCGATGCAATACAGCACGAGCGAAAAAGCTCAGGGTATTTGTCCCGGCGGATGGCATATTCCTACAATGGCAGAAATGGATACTTTAATAGTTGCTATACACCATAATGGAAATTCACTAAAAGATGTTTCGCAGGGAAGCGGGCTTGGTGCTGGTACAAACTTAAGCGGCTTTTATGCGCTGTTAGCCGGTTACGGCTCAGGCGGTAATTTCAGCAGCGTTGGAGAAAATTCAACTTTTTGGACTTCAACATATTACGATGCTTCCGATGCAGAAGGTTTATACATTGTTAACTATGATGGAAGCATCGCTGTGAGTTCATTAAATAAAGCGAGCGGATTTAGCATTAGGTGCGTTAAAAATTAATAATGTAGAATGTATAATTAGAAGTACGCATTAATATTCACCGACAGAAATTATTTTTTAAACAGGACTCAGAATAGCTGTTTTAGAATTAGAAAAGTTTCATGAAATATATTTTAATTGCGATTATATCTTTTGTAATTAATTTAACTCAGGCACAGTCGCTTAAGCTTATCGTAAAAAATGCACCGTTACAAACTGCTTTTATATATTCGCTGAATGGTGAAACTACTGCATTAGTTGATTCTATCAAACCTTCTTCTGACGGAGAATATTCCTATAATTTTTTACCCGTCAAATACCACGAAGGGTTTTATCGAATAAATATTGGATCAAATTTATTGGTAGACTTCGTCTATGATGGAAAAAATATTGAAATAAATACAAATGCGAATGATTTAATTGACAGTTTAAAAGTAATCACTTCAGAAAGTAATAAACTTTATTATTCATTTGTTAAGTTGAATAAAAAATTTAAGGAAGAAACCCAGCTTCTTAATCTTGTAATTGAACGCTATCCAAAGAACAGCGGCTATTATCTGCAGACTAAAAAAGAATTAAATGATATTCAGAATAAATATTTGAATTTTGTTAATGTCATTTCTCAAAAAGATCCCGGCTTGTTCATTGCCGAATATATTAATTCGTTTCAATTGCCTGTTGTAGATGCTGACTTGTCGAATGAACAAAAAATTGATTATCTGAAAAAGCACTCACTTGACAACGTTGATTTCAAGAATGGCGAGCTTACTAATTCTGATTTATTCACGGCAAAAACAATTGAATATCTTACTTATTACCGTAATCCTCAGCTTCCGAGAGAACTTCTTGAAAAGACGTTCATCCCTGCGATTGATACAGTATTAGATAAAGCAAAAATAAATTATCGGGTATATAAGCAAATAGTCGAATATTTGATTGACGGATTTAAAAAGTTCGGGCTTGATGAAGATCTGAATTATGTAATCGAAAATTATGTTATCAAAGACGATTTGTGTCTTGACGATAAAACTGAAATGTCAATTCAAAGCATGCTCAATCAGGACAAAGCACTTCGTATCAACTCTGCTGCGCCGGACATAATTATGCGCGATGAACAGGGTAAAGAAGTTGATCTGCAAAAAATAAAATCTGATTATACATTAATTCTATTTTACGTAAGCTGGTGTCCTCACTGCCAGTCAATGATTCCAAAGCTTCAGACTTATTTAAAAAATATACGCAAACATACTAAGTTAAAAGTATTGGCAATTTCATTGGATACTAGCAAAGCTGATTGGCTGAAATTTGTAAAAGAAAATAAACTAAGCTGGACAAATTTATGTGATCTTAAAGGATGGAGAAATAAAGCTGCTTTAGATTATTATATCTATGCAACTCCAACCATGATTCTTCTTGATAAAAATAAAAAAATAATTGGCAGACCTTCAACAGTTGACGATTTGAGTAAATGGTTTTAAATTATTTTAAGTCATTTATTATATATGAAAAGCACCTGAACAATAATTTGAGGTACATAACATACACAAAGAAAAAAGTGGGAAACTGAAAGAATTTTCTTGACTTTAGAGAAAAAATTCCCTTATTTTGGGGAGTAGTGGGGAAAAGTGGTAAAGTCAATAAAATTTTTAGGAGAATTTTTGTTCAAAGGTCAGTTTACATATTCAGTCGATTCTAAAGGAAGAGTAAGTATTCCTTCGAAGCTTAGAAAATTTATTTCGGCTGAAGCGAAGGATACCGTTGTAATGACAAGGGGTATGCTGAAGTGTATAGATGTTTATCCGCTTGACGAATGGCAAAAATTAGAATCAAAATTAGAAAACCTTAATACTTTCCATCCCAAAGATTCAAGATTTATTAGAATAATATTACAGAACGCTATTGAAGATACGCTTGATACTCAAGCAAGAATTTTAATTCCTCAGCATTTAATTGAATATGCAGGAATTGAAAAAGATGTTTTAATTCTTGGCGCTTTAAAGAAAATAGAGATTTGGAACCCGAAAGTTTATTCCGAATATCTTTCTCAAACGCCGGAGACTTATGAACAAATAGCTGCAGAAGTAATGTCAAAATGATTAATGATCATCATACTCCGGTTTTGCTAAACGAGAGTTTGGAATTTTTAGTTGCTGATAGTAATGGAATTTATTTTGATGGAACGCTTGGATTCGGCGGACATTCTGATGGAATCTTAACTAAAATTTCAAATGAAGGAACATTAGTCGCAACCGATGTCGATGCAGATGCGTTTGATTATTCCAAAAAAAAATTTTCGAGCGACAAGCGGTTTAAAAGTTATAATTTAAATTTTTCACAGATCGATATTATCGCAAAAATAGAATCGATCAAGTTCTTTGACGGAATTTTTGCCGATCTCGGTGTTTCTTCTTTCCAGCTAGACAACGCTTCTGCGGGCTTTACATACCGTTCGGAAGCAAAGCTTGATCTGCGGATGGATAAAAAAAAAGTTATAACCGCAGCCGATGTTGTAAATTCATTTTCAGAAGAAGAACTTGCAAAAATTTTTTTTGAATTCGGCGAAGAAAGAAATTCAAGGCTTATTGCTAAAAAGATTTGCGAGAGAAGAAAAGAAAAAAAAATTGAAACTACTTTGGACCTGAGCGAAATAGTATCTTCGGTTACTCCGTTCAAGCTAAGGACGAAGACGTTGTCCAAAATATTTCAAGCTCTAAGGATCTTTATAAATGATGAACTTGAAATATTAAAGTCGTTCTTAAACAAATCAGTAGAACTTTTATCTTCCGGTGGAAGGATAGTTATAATATCATATCATTCTCTTGAAGATAGAATTGTGAAAGATATTTTTAAGTATGAAACGCTGGACTGCATTTGTCCAAAGGATTATCCAGTTTGTAAATGCGATAAAGTTCCGAGGCTTAAAATATTAACAAAGAAGCCCGTTATTCCAAACACTGATGAAATTAAAAATAATGTGAGATCGAGAAGCGCAAAATTAAGAGCAGCAGAAAGAATATGAAGCAAAGCATAAAGCCTTTAATAATTTTTTACTTATCGATTTTTGTGTTGTTCTCATTTCTAATTTTAGTCTATATCGGCGTAAAGCTTGAATGCGAAAAACTTGTTCGCGAAAATGTTGAGACACAAAAAGATTTGACGGATATAAAAAATCTAAAGATTAATCTTACTGCAGAAGACCAGGCGCTGTCATCTGAAGAAAGAATAGTAGGCATTGCCCAGAACGAGCTTGGTATGGTCAAACGAACAGAACAGCCGCTGGAGCTTTCGGTAAGCAAATCAGAGATAGAAAAAATTTCTACGGAAATTCAAAAGAAGTATGAGTAATTCAAGAGCTATATGGATAATCATTTTTACTTTTCTGGTTTTCGCGGCGTTAATCGTTAGGCTTTTCGATATACAAATTGTCCGTAGCGAAGAACTAAAATATTACGCCAAACGCCAGCAAACTACGGTCCAGACCATCCTTGCTGAACGCGGTTTAATATATGACAGGAACAATGTGCTTCTTGTTTATAATCGCAACGATGTTTCTTTCTATCTTGATACAAGAATGGTTTCAGATAAGAATAAAAAGAAAATAGCTCAAAAATTTTCTTCAGTATTTGGAGAAAGCTTCCAGCATTACTATGATTTAATCAATTCTTCTAACAGAACAGTTTGTATCGAGAAAAAAGCTCAAGCTGAAAAAGCTGATGAACTCGAGAATTATAAAATGAGCGGCTTGTTTTATAATGAAGACCCAACAAGGGTTTACTATTATAAAAACCTTGCCTCCTATGTGCTTGGATACGTAGGCAGCGATTATCACGGTGTTGATGGAATTTCTAAATCATGCGACGATATTCTTTCCGGTCAAGACGGCAGTATGGTTGTCTTGCGCGATGCAATCGGAGATATGATAACAGTTGAAGAAAAAGAAACCAAGCCTGCAGTTCCTGGAATTAATATTGTATTAACAATTGATAAAACTTATCAGCAAATTTTGGAAGATGAACTAAATAACGGAATTCAAAAATACGGAGGAAATTCTGCTGTAGGAATTATTATGGACCCCAGCACCGGCGAAGTTTTGGCTTTAGCAAACTCCGGAGGCTATGACCCTAATAATTATTGGGCTTTCAGCGATACCGCAAGGCGCGACAGAGCAATTACCGATACTTATGAACCAGGGTCAACTTTTAAATCTATTTCTATGGCGGCTATGCTTGATCAGAATTTAGTTAATGAAAATCAAAAAGTTTTTGCCGAAAACGGATTATATAAATTTGAAAACGTATCTATAACGGACGCACACAAGCTTGGCTGGCTCACAGCACGGCAAGTGATAGAAGAATCCAGCAACATTGGGATGTCAAAGCTTACTCAAAACTTTGACGATGATACTTTCTATAAATATGTTCGCGCGTTTGGTTTTGGAAATTATACTTCAATCGATTTGCCCGGTGAAGTAAAAGGAATGTTGCGCAAGCCTAATGAGTGGACACCGATCTCCAAAGCATTTTTATCTTTTGGATATGGGCTTGCGGTAACTCCTATCCAAATAGCAACTGCATACTGCGCGCTGGTAAACGGAGGAATTTTATATCAGCCGCAAATAATAAAAAGAGAGCTTAATCATGATGGTTCTTTGCTGAAAGAAATGACTCCAATAAAAGTTAGAAGAGTTATTTCGGAAGAAACATCCGCGAGAATTAGGAATCTATTAATAGGAGTTGTAAACGAAGGTACTGGAACTAATGCTAAACTTGAAGGCGTGACTGTTGGCGGGAAAACCGGTACGTCGCAAAAACTGATTGATGGTCATTATTCAAAGTTTGACTACAATTCTTCCTTCGTCGGTTTCTTTCCTGCGGACAATCCAAAAGTAGTATGCTTAATACTTGTTAATTCGCCGAAAGACGGCAGGTACGGCGGCCTGGTTGCGGCTCCAATTTTTAAAAACGTGGCTCAAAGAATTGTTGATTTGAATCCTGGTTATTTTGAAAATCCGGTTCCATCAAATCAAAATTACAAAGTAATGTACGCAAACAACACGAAGCAAAATGAAAATGCAAATATCAATGTGAATTATAACGGTGCTTCATCGGTCTCTGCATTGAATATAAAAAATGGAATTATGCCTGACTTAAAGCAGCACTCGATGCGGGATGCAATTGCAGCTTTATTAAAACTCGGATTGAAATATAAAGTGAACGGTTCGGGAACCGTTACTGCGCAAACAATTTTGCCCGGAACAAATATTCACAAAGGAGATTTTTGCGAGATCGACTGTAAAGAACAAGATTTAAGTGGAATATCAGTTTACTAATGGAACTAACTGAAATATTAAATAGTGTAAAAGCAATTCAAGTAGCCGGAGAAGTTCAGCGCAAAGATATCTCCGGAATTTTTTATGATTCCAGAAAGGTTATAAAAAATTCACTCTTTGCGGCAATAAAAGGATACAATACCGATGGTCATAGATATATACTCGATGCAATTAACAAAGGCGCAATAGCAATTGTACTTGAAAAAAACGAAAGCGTGCCCGACGATATTTTTACGCATGAAAAGATTGCAAAGATTTTAGTGAAAGACAGCCGTACAGCATTAGCAGAGATATCAAATTCATTTTACAAAGAACCATCGAAGAAGCTGAATCTTATCGGTATTACCGGTACAAACGGGAAAACAACTACTTCATATTTTATAAAAAGTATTTTAGAAACTGCCGGCAATAAAGTCGGACTTATCGGGACGATTTCAAATTTTATAGGCGATAAAGAAATTAAATCTTCTCTTACAACTCCTGAATCAAATGATCTTAACGAATTATTTTGGGAAATAATTAATGAAGGATGTTCTCACGCGGTAATGGAAGTATCGTCCCACTCGCTGGTTCTAAAGCGTGTCCACAAGCTTCATTTCAGAGAAGCAGTTTTTACAAACATAACTTCGGACCATTTGGATTTCCATCAAACTTTTGAGAATTATCTGGAAGCGAAGAAAATCCTGTTTGATAATTTAAATGAGTACTCATCTGGAATTTATAATGCAGATGATAAACACAGTTTTGAGTTGACTAAGAATTCAAAAGCAAAACTTTTTTCATTTGGCGCTTCAATAAATTCTGATTTTCTTTTGAAGAATATACAATATGATTTGAACGGTACATCTTTTACGGTTGAGCATCATGGAAAGAATTTTTATCTGCAGACATCTCTTGTAGGCGAATTTAATGCATATAACGCATGCGCCGCATTTGCAGCTTCGTCTTTGCTTGGAATTAGTTCGGAAAAAATAATCGAAGGAATTAAAAACACTAAGCAGGTTCCCGGCAGGTTTGAAGTTGTCGGTAAAGGCAGGAAGAAAGTTGTTGTGGATTATTCACACACTGCCGATAGTTTGGAGAAAGCTCTATTAGCAGCGAAAAAAATTGTTAAAGATCAGCATCCTATTTATACCGTATTCGGCTGCGGCGGGAATCGTGATAAAACCAAAAGACCAGTGATGGGAAAAATAGCAACGGAGCTTAGCAAGAAAGCTTTTATTACTTCAGACAATCCAAGGTACGAAGAGCCGCTCGCTATTATTGAAGATATTAAACAAGGAATTAAAAAAAATAATTTTGAAGTTATTGAAAACCGAGAAGAAGCTATTAAAACGGCTATAAATAATTCTGAAGAGGACGCAGTAATTCTGATTGCTGGTAAAGGTCATGAAACATATCAGGAAATAAAAGGAATAAGAAATCATTTTTCTGATAAGGAAACAGCGGAAAAATATTTGAGCATATGAAAAGATTAAGTTTGTCGTTGGATGATTTTTTTAATTTGCCTACGGCGGAAATTTTTAATCCGGATAATTTCAGCCCGGTTAAAAAAGTTTTTATTGATTCGAGAAACGTTGTAAAAAATTCTCTCTTCATTGCAATAGAAGGAGAAAAGTTAGACGGTCATAAATTTGTTTCTGAAGCGATTAAAAAAGGCGCTTCTGTTGTAATGATAAATAAAAAAAATGTTAAAGAATTTCCTGAAGTTGAAATTCCGTTTGTTACAGTTGAAGATACAACTAAAGCTTTGGGAGATTTGGCGAGAATTTGGAGAAGTAAATTAAAAGCAAAAGTTATCGGAATTTCAGGCAGCAACGGAAAAACTTCAACAAAAGAGATGCTGGCATTATTGTTAAGTCAAAAATATTCGGTGAATAAAACGATAGCAAATAATAATAATCATATCGGAGTGCCGCTGACAATATTGAGCACTAATGAGAAGCACGATTTACTAGTTGCCGAAATGGGCACCAATCATTTTGGCGAGACAAGATATTCAGCGTCTATCGCGCAGCCGGATTATGCTTTGATTACAAATATCGGCGACTCACATCTGGAATTCCTAAAAGATAGAAGTGGTGTGTTAAAAGAGAAGTCGTCTTTATTTGAGGAAACTGCAAATTACGGCGGTACTATTGTGGTTAATAATGACGACAAGCTGCTTAAAGATTACAGTAAAAAATTTGATAAGAAAATTTCTTATTCATTAAAAAATTCTCGAGCGGACGTTAAAGGCACCATAACAGGCTACACGGAAGATGGAAGACCAATTGTAAAAGTTGAATTCAAAAAAATGGAAATGAATTTCGAGCTGCCGGTCTTTGGAGAAAACAGTGCAAAGAATTTTATGTCTGCTGTTTCAATAGGATTTGAATTTGACTTAACAAAAAATCAAATTATCAGCGGACTTAAGAAACTAAAACCGGTCGATAAAAGATTAAACATAAAAATATATAAAAGCTTTTATTTGATAGACGATACTTACAATGCGAATCCTGAGTCGATGAAAGCGGCTTTTAGTCTGCTTGGGAAAATAAAAATATATAAAACAAAGACTGCTGTTTTAGGCGATATGTTTGAGCTTGGCAGACTTTCGGCGCAGCTTCATAAGAGCCTGGCAGATGAAATTATGAAAAATAAAATTTCAAATGTTTTTACAATTGGTTCGGCAATGAAGAATTTACATATCGGTTTGAAAAATAAAAATATTGAGACGAAACATTTTTCAAACCGCGAAGATTTAAAAGCATTTTTAAATAGAAAAGATTTCTCAGGTTCTGTTGTGCTTGTTAAAGGATCGAGAGGAATGAAGATGGAAGAATTTATTCAAGTAATTGAGGACAGGGCGGGAGCTTAATGCTATACTACTTTTTTGAATATATAAACAAAATATTTAGTCCGCCGGGATTTAGAATTTTTAGGTTTCTAACATTTAGAATGGCTTTGGCTGCTATTACAGGGCTCTTTCTATCACTGTATTTGGGTCCTAGAATAATTAAGATTTTACAGAAGCATCAAATCGGTGAAGCAAAAAAAATTGACGGACCGAAATTCCATTGGTCAAAAGCTGGTACGCCGACAATGGGAGGAATAATTATTATTATCTCTGTAATTGTACCAGTAATTCTTTGGGCTGATGTAAAGAGCATTTACATAATTTTGATGCTTGCCGGAACAATTTGGTTAAGTGCTGTCGGATTTCTCGATGACTATTTGAAAGTTGTAAAGAAATTACCAAACGGATTAATAGCGAGATATAAACTTCTTGGGCAAATTCTTATCGGGCTTTTAGTCGGTGCTGTAATTTATTACTCGCCGCAGTTTGCCGGAGTGCATTCTGTAACAACTGTTCCGTTCCTTAAAAATGTGAACTTCGATTTTTCATTTATGTATATTCCAGTAGTAATTTTTATTGTTACTGCTACATCTAACGCAGTAAATCTAACGGATGGTCTTGACGGATTGGCAATTGGAATTACAGTCATTGTAATGCTGGCACTTGTATTTATGAGCTATGTAACCGGTAATGCAATCTATTCAAATTACCTTAACATAATTTTTCTTCCAGGCTCCGGAGAACTTACGGTTTATATAGCTGCTCTAATTGGAGCTTCTCTTGGATTTCTCTGGTTTAATTCGTACCCGGCGCAAGTCTTTATGGGAGATACCGGCTCGCTCGCGCTGGGAGGTGCGTTCGGAATTCTTGCCGTTTTAATTAAGAAAGAATTGCTGATTCCGATTCTCGGCGGAGTCTTTTTTATGGAAACAATTTCGGTAATAATGCAAAGATTGTATTTTAAATACACGAAAAAAAAATATGGCGAAGGCAGAAGAATTTTTAAAATGGCGCCGATGCATCATCACTTTGAAATGCTTGGCTGGCCCGAGCCGAAAATAGTAATTAGATTTTATATTATCGCAATCATACTAGCGATTGTAAGTTTGGCTTCATTTAAGATTAGATAATGGAAATAAAAGATAAAAAAATATCGATTATAGGCGCAGTTAAAAGCGGTGTCGGTGCTGCTAAGCTGATTAGAAACTTAGGAGGAATTCCTTTTGTCAGCGATTCTGCGGGGGAAGAAAAATTAACCGAGTCGATTAAAGCCTTAAAAGAAAATAAAATTGATTTTGAAATCGGCAATCATTCTGAAAGAGTTTTTGATTGCGATTTAATTGTAATAAGTCCCGGCGTTCCGACTAATTCTTCGATTATACAAGGAGCTACTGACAGAAAAATAAAAATCATCAGCGAGATAGAACTTGCTTTTAATTTTTGCAAAGGGAAGATTGTAGCGATAACTGGAACTAATGGAAAAACGACAACAACAAGTCTGACAGGTCATATCCTTAATGCGTGCGGTTTTAAAACTTATGTTGCAGGAAATATCGGCTTTGCGTTTTCCGAAATTGCTCTTGAAGTGAAACAGAATGAAGTTGTTGTGCTTGAGGTTTCCAGCTTTCAGCTTGATTTTATAGATAAGTTTAAGCCGTATATCGCTATGATTCTTAATATTACGCCGGATCATCTTAACAGGTATGATTATAAATACCAAAATTATATCGACGCCAAGCTGCGCATCTATATGAATCAGGATAAAGAAGATAGCTTGATTCTAAACAATGATAGCGAATCGTTAATAAAATCTCTAATTAATCATGTCAGCCGTGATTTTTGCTTCTCACTTAATGAAAAACAAAATAACGGATGCTATTTAGCTGATAATAAAATTTATTATTTCAAAAATTCCGACTTGCAATTTTCCTGTACCACGGCAGAAATTAATTTGAAAGGCGAGCATAATTATGCTAACGCCATGGCTTCAATTATTGCTGCTAAAATTTTAGGCGGAAGCAATCAGAAGATAAAAGAAGCTTTGGGATCATTCGCCGGCGTTGAACACCGGCTGGAGCTAGTTAGGATCCTCGAAGGAGTAAAATATATTAATGATTCTAAAGCGACTAATATAGATTCTGTTTGGTACGCGCTGAGAAGTTTTGACGAGCCGATATTCTTAATACTCGGCGGGCTTGACAAGGGAAATGATTATAACCAGATTAAAAATCTTGTAGTGGAAAAAGTAAAAAAGATTTACGCAATCGGATCTTCCGCAGAAAAAATTTTTAATTTTTTTCACAGCTTTGTTAAAGTTGAAATCACCAAATCGTTAGAAGATGCCGTTTATGAAGCAAACAAAGAAGCGAGAGAGAACGAAATTGTTTTGTTGTCTCCGGCTTGTGCAAGTTTTGATATGTTTTTAAGCTATGAACACCGAGGAAAAGTTTTTAAGGAAGTAGTAAATAAATTGTAAATGAAAAAGTTAGGTATCATAATATTTTTTGATGTGTTTATTTTAATGCTGTTAGGCTTGATCATAGTTATGAGCGCAAGCAGCACGTACAGTGAATTTAGATTCGACAGTCTTTTCCATTTATTTAATTCTCACGTAGCAAGAGTTGTTATCGGCATTTTATGCTTAGTTTTCTTCAGTGCAGTACCATATAATATTTACCGCCAGTTCAGCAAGCCTGCTATTTTCGGCATTACTTTTTTGCTGCTTTTAACTTTGTTTATTGCTCCTGAAATTAAAGGTGCAAGCAGATGGATTCATCTGGGGTTTCTTAGTTTTCAGCCGGCGGATATAGCAAAACTTGTGCTCATTATACATCTTGCGGTTCTGCTTGAAGATAAGAAGGATTTATTGAATAACTGTAAAGAAGGTTTTGCATATTTATTGTTTTGGGTCCTGATCGTTTCCGGCTTGATTCTTATTCAGCCTAACGTAAGCAATGGTGTGCTTCTCGTTTTTGTTTCATTTGCTTTATTATATGTTGGAGGCGCTAAAATTAGTCACATTGTCTTTACATCCTTAGCCTGCTTGATAGCCGCCGCAGCAGCAGCAATGTTGATAGCGCATTCGCGTGCAAGGATTTTATCTTTTATTAATGCAACGCAGCACGGTGGCTCTGCAAATATACAAGTAAAGCAGGCATTGCTTGGTCTTGGCAGCGGCGGAGTTTTGGGTGTTGGCTTGGGGCATAGTCTTCAAAGCAATTTATTTTTGCCTGAAGCTTACGGCGATTTTATATTCGCAATATTAGGTGAAGAACTTGGCTTTATAGGGTCGGTTCTTGTATTAACCGGTTATTTAATTTTATTTGCCGCCGGAATTTTAGTAGCGAAGAAAGCAAAAGATAAATTCGGACAGCTTCTTGCTTTCGGAATAACTTTTTCAATTACGATTTACGCTTTTGTGAATATTGCTGTCGCAACCGGGATAGTTCCTACTACCGGCTTGCCGCTTCCATTTATTAGTTACGGCGGAACATCATTAATTTTTCTCTGTATATCTGTCGGCATTTTAGTGAACATTGCTTTTACAAGCGCAAAAGAACAGGAACTAAAAAATATTAATCTAAATCCAGCGGTTTCGGCATGAACAGCAGCGAAAGAAAATATAGATTTTTATTTGCGGGAGGAGGGACCGGTGGTCATCTATTCCCGGCGGTAGCTGTAGCGGAAAAAATAAAATCAAAGCTGCCGAACTCCGATATATTGTTTATCGGAACGAAGTCTAAAATTGAAGGCAGAATAGTTCCACAACTTGGATATAAATTTAAATCAATTTGGATTAAAGGATTTTCGAGAAAATTAAGTTTTGAAAATTTATTATTTCCAGTGAAGGTAATGGTTTCAATTATTCAATCAATCTTTATCAACTTGAAATTCAAACCTGAGGTTGCAATTGGATCGGGCGGGTACGTCTCTGGTCCCGCGATTTACGGTTCTTCACTCGTAGGGGCAAAAATAATTTTAATTGAGCAAAATAGTTTTCCGGGCGTTACGACAAAGTTATTATCAAAGTACGCCGATGAAATACACGTAAGCTTTGACGATTCTAAGAAATATTTTTCTAACCAGAAGAAAGTTTATGCTACTGGCAATCCGGTTCGTCAAAATTTAGGATCGATTAAGAAAGAAGATGCTTTAAGGAATTTCAATATATCTTCTGCCAAAAAAACTTTATTAATAATCGGCGGAAGTTTAGGAGCAGGCTCAATCAATAAGGCTATTGCAAAAATAGTCCACGAACTTGAGGAAAAAGAAATTCATGTCATCTGGCAGACAGGAAAAAATTATTTTGAAATGTATAAGAACTTAGCTTCTAAAAATATTTTAGTGATGCCATTCATTACTAATATGGATGAGGCATACTCCGCTTGCGACTTGCTGGTGGCGCGCGCCGGCGCCACGACAATTGCTGAGGTGCTGGCTTTAGGCATTCCTGCGATTCTGATACCGTCGCCTAATGTTGCGGAAAACCATCAGTACTTTAATGCAAGGTCTTTAGCCGATAGAAATGCGGCAATTTTAATTGAAGATGAAAAAGCCGGCTTAAAATTATTGGAAGAAATATTAACTGTAATTCACAACGGAGAGAAACTTCGAGAATTAAGTTCAAACGCAGTTGCGTTAGGAAAGCCTAATGCAGCCGAAGTCATCGCCGAACACGCAATAAACTTTGCGGTGCAGCATGGTTGAAAATGAAAAACATATTTTCAAATACAATGTTTCATTTTATTATCAATCTACTATCATCTATTTTGTTGCATTTATTTTATATGTAATAATTCGCGGCGAGATTGTGGAAGATTCATTCAAATTAATTATAAAGGATCCGATAATTTATTTCTTCGGGATCATAGTTGTTGTTTCACTGATAGGGCTGCTTTATAATATTTATAAAAAAAGATATTTAGAAATTTCTGGCAATAAGATTTTGTTTGTTGACAGGTTCAATACTAAAATTTTAACTAGCGAAGATATACTCCAAATAAAAATTTCACGGAGAAGGGAAAGATTTAATAACAAAGTTTTCAGATTTATCAGGTTGAAGATTAGAAATAGAAGACGACCTTTAATTATTAGAACTTC
The DNA here is from genome assembly GCA_021824565.1 of Bacteroidota bacterium. Classification (GTDB taxonomy): domain Bacteria; phylum Bacteroidota; class Ignavibacteria; order Ignavibacteriales; family Ignavibacteriaceae; genus FEN-1297. Next base: position 20,051 of record JAKAKL010000002.1, read on the forward strand.
AGATTATGAAAACGAAGAAAAATTAATTCAAGAATTTCATTCTCTTAAAGACAGGTTGAGTAAAAACTAAATGTTTAAGAATATAAAAAAAGTTCACTTTGTTGGTATAGGCGGAATTGGAATGAGCGGCATAGCAGAAATTCTATTAAGCCAAGGATTTGAAATTTCCGGTAGCGACAGGGCGCTCTCAGACGTAACTGCTCATCTAAGCAGTCTCGGAATAATAATATACGAAGGGCATTCGCCGGATAATTTAAAAGATGCCGACGTTCTTGTTTATTCTTCTGCTGTAATGACTGACAATCCTGAAGTTCAAGCGGCGATCGAAAGAAAAATTCCAATCATTAAGCGCTCTGAAATGCTTGCTGAATGCATGAGGATGAAATACGGAATCGGCATCGCTGGAACTCACGGTAAAACTACTACCACATCAATGGTCGGCTTAACATTAACTGAAGGCGGCATTGATCCGACTATTATTGTCGGTGGTAAACTTAGCGGACTTGGCGGAACAAATGCAAGATTGGGACAAGGAGAATTTATAGTAGTTGAAGCAGATGAATTTGACAGGACTTTCTTAAAATTGACGCCGACAATTGCGGCGATCACTACTCTTGAAAGTGAACATCTTGATACATATAAAGACCTCGATGATATAAAATCCGCTTTCATAGAATTCGCCAATAAAGTTCCTTTCTACGGCTTTGTTGTCCTCTGCATGGACGAACCTGCTCTGCAGGATATTATTCCTCACATCAACAAGAAAATTTTCACATACGGATTAACCACGCAGGCGGATATTCGCGCAACTGATATCAGCTTTAGCGAGTTTTCAAGTTCATTTACTGTAAAATATAAAGGCGAAGAATTAGGAAAAATTAGTTTGAAAATTCCCGGCGTGCACAACGTTAAGAATTCTCTTGTATCTGTTTGCATAGCAAGGGAACTCGGAATTGATTTTGAAATAATCAAAAAAGCTCTCGAATCATTTACCGGCGTTTACAGACGATTTGAAATTAAATATAACAAAGAAATTTTAGTTGTGGATGATTACGCCCATCATCCGACGGAGACTAGCGCTACTTTAGCAGGTATCAGAAACGGCTGGGACAGAAGACTAATTGCGGTCTTCCAGCCGCATCTATACACAAGGACAAGAGATTTTTATCAAGAATTCGGCAGATCATTTTTAAATTCGGATATTTTTATTTGCACAGATGTTTATCCTGCCCGAGAAGAACCGATCTCAGGAATCAGCGGCGAGCTTATAGCGGAGGCAGCAAAAAAATTCGGTCATAAAAATGTTATTTATATTAAAGATAAAAACGACGTCCCTGCAAAGCTTGCAGAACTGAAAAAGAACGGCGATATAATTGTTACTATGGGTGCGGGTGACATCTGGAAATACGGCGAGAAATTTGTCAAAGAAATTAATTCTTCTAAGCATGATAGAAAAAAATAATAAAATATTAGGCACATTACTCTTTGTTGTATTAATTTCGTGTTTAATTTATTTGATTTTTTTTACGAGAAAAAAAACGAATAAAGTCGAGGTAAATATGATTGAGCTTAGCGGTAATAATCTTCTTTCCGAAAATGATTATTTAACTTCTGCTGACTTAAGTGATATTGCAGCGGATAAAAATTTATCATTGCCCGAAATAAAAGACCGTTTTGACAAGCATCCTTACCTTGAGAATGCAGATGTAGAATATGCCGGCAGCGGTGTTGTTAAAGTTGTTTTAACTGAAAAAAAATTAATGGCAATAATTATTAATAACGGCGAACCTTATTTCATAACAAATAGTTTTGAGATACTTCCGATGCTGTCAAACACTAAGTTTGGCGATCTACCTGTAATCAGTAACGCAGGCACTTTAAATAATTTTGCTCCGCTGTCCATTCAGAAGTCCGAAGATATAGTAGAAGCATTCAAGATTATTGATGCTGCCAAACTGACGAACACTGAAATTTCAAAAAAAATTTCAGAGATCAATTTAAGAAACGGAGGCGACATAGTTTTAACGCTTTCAGGAATTAGACCTCCGGTTATTTTCGGCAGAGGAGAAGAAGCAAAAAAAATGATATACTTTGAAATTATGTTTGAAGGAATGAACAACGGTAACGATCTTGTTGATAACAGCGAGTACATAGATTTGAGATTTGCAAATGAAATATTTCTCGGCAAAAGTCAGGGTACAGGTTTGATCGAATGAAAAAAAATATTCTTGCCGGACTGGACTTAGGAACGACTAAAGTATGCGCAGTAATTGCAGAGCGCATAGATGAAACCAACAGGATAAATATCCTTGGCTTTGGGGTAGCTCCTTCTGAAGGCTTGCACAAAGGACTTGTCGCAAACATTGGCAAAACTGCTGAGGCAATTAAACAAGCAGTTGCCATTGCTTCCAACCGCGCCGGCATTGAAATAAATATTGTTAACGTCGGTGTAGCGGGCGAACATATTACAAGTATAAGACACAGAAATTACGTTACGATCAGCGGCGAAGATAGAGAGATAACTAAAGCTGATTTGGATCGATTAGAGGCTGATGTCAGAACTATTAGAATTCCATCGGATAGGCAAATACTTCATATTATCCCGGAAGAATTCTCGGTTGATTATCAAGGCGGAATAGAAAATCCTATCGGTATGTCAGGCTCAAGATTGGAAGCTACAAATCATATTGTTCTTGCTTCAATACCTGCGATTCAAAACATAAAAAAATCTGTTGAACGCTCAGGACTTCAAGTGCAGGATTATATTTTGCAGCCGATTGCTTCAAGCTCATCCGTACTGGAAGAAAGCGAAAAAGATTTAGGCGTAGCGTTAATAGATATAGGCGGCGGGACAACCGACATCGCGATATTTCATAACAAAGCTATTAAACATACAAAAGTCATCGGTGTAGCCGGCAACCAGGTTACTAATGATATTCGCGAATCTCTTGGCGTAATTACCGAAGAAGCAGAAAAATTAAAAAGAGATTACGGTTACGCAACTGAAAGCGCAATCATTAAAGACGAGGATATTTTGATACGTGGAGTAGGAGCCAGAGGTAATGCAAAGATACCGATCAGCTTGTTAACTCAAATTATCAGCTTAAGAATGCGCGAGCTTTTCGCTCTTGTAGACAATGAAATAAGAAGTGCAGGTTTTAAAAATAAAATTAAAGCCGGAATAGTATTGACAGGCGGCGGCTCTCTGTTAAAAGGGTGCACTGAACTGGCTGAGGAAGTTTTTGGACTGCCAACGAGAATAGGAGTTCCGCAGGAATTAGGTTCGGGGCTATCGAATGAAATTGAAAGCCCTGAGTTTGCAACAGTAGCAGGTTTGATAAGAGGAATTCCTGGCGGCAAGTCGAGCGAATACCAGGTTCTTATTAAGCCGAAGAAAGCTCAAGGAAAAAATAAGGTAACAGGATTTTTAAAAAAAGTTCAACAGTTTTTCGATGAATTATAAAAACTCACATAGGAGGTTACAATGACCAGATTTGCCACGCTTGATAAAAGCAAATCCATGTCCGCAATTTTAAAAGTAGTTGGAGTTGGCGGCGGAGGTTGCAATGCAATTGAAAGCATGATCAAGAGAGGACTGATTGGAGTGGAATATGTTGCCGTTAATACCGATGCTCAGGTGTTGAACAGCAGCAGTGCCACACATAAAATTCAGGTTGGAACCAACATAACCCGCGGACTTGGCGCTGGTGCTGACCCTAATGTTGGCAAAAAATCTCTTGAGGAAGACAGAGAAAAGATCGCCGAAGTATTATCGGGAAGCGATATGGTTTTTGTAACCGCCGGAATGGGTGGTGGAACAGGTACGGGCGGCGCGCCTGTTATCGCTTCGATAGCAAAAAGCATTGGTTCTCTCGTCGTTGGAATTGTTACGAAGCCTTTTCGCTGGGAAGGCAAGAAGAGAATGCTGAATGCAGAGCAAGGTATTCAAGAGCTTAAACAGCATGTTGACAGTTTAATTATTATTCCCAACGAAAGATTGCTGAGCATTCTTGATAAAAGTACTAACGCGTTTGCGGCGTTTGATAAGCCTAATGAGGTTTTATATGAAGCCACTCGCGGTATAGCTGATATTATTACCATCGAAGGCTTAATAAATGTCGACTTTGCCGACGTTCGTGCAGTAATGAACCAAAGCGGCGAGGCTTTGATGGGCTGCGGAATTGCAAGCGGCGAAAATCGTGCGATTGAAGCTGCTCAGAAAGCAATATCAAGCCCGCTGCTTGAAGGCATAAATATTAAAGGAGCTAAGAGTGTCCTATTGAATGTTACCGGCTCAAGCAATCTTACGATGCAGGAAATAAACGAAGGTAATAATGTAATCTTCGAAGCAGCCGGTGAAGAAGCAAACGTAATATTTGGATGCGTACGAAAAGAAGAAATGAATGATTACGTTTCTTACACTGTAATTGCTACCGGGTTTGAAAGCGCGAGGCAAAGTTTCAGTGCAAAGGGAAAAAGTTCGCAAGAAAAGTATAAGCAGAACGACACATTTTTTGGAGGATTCAATTTCGGAAACAACGAAGTTGATCAGAATGATCTTGATATTCCTACATTCATAAGAGTTAAAAGTCCTAAAACCTCTGTGAACGATAAAGAAAAAGAAAAGGAAAATGAAACGCCTACAAGCGGCTTTAGTTTTGAGGATTCAAGATATAATTGGGCAAAGGAAAAATCGAGCCCGATGAATTCAGATAAAAAAGATGATGATGAAGACAGCTCGTCTTTTTTAAGAATGATAATGGATTAAAAGCGGGAAGGAAATTTACCGTAGGCTGAGTTGCAATTTTCCTATTTTAGATTCACAAACTGAGTCGGAAAATTCAGCTCAGCTTCTTTTATAAGCTTTATTACTGATTGCAAATCATCGATCTTAGTGGCTTGCACGCGCACTCTATCGTCCTGAATTTGAGAATTTACTTTTAAATTTGAATCTTTTATTAACTTCGAAAGAATCTTTGCGCTTTCTTTAGAGATGCCGCTCTGAAGTTCTATTTTAAGTTTTAATCTTCCGCCTGATGCGGTTTCAGCTTCTCCTATTTTAAGAGCCTTAATAGAAATCCCTCTTCTAATAAATTTAGTCTGCAATATATCAATGCTGGCTTTTAGAGAATAGTCATCCTTTGTATGAATTGAAATAAATTTATCTTTTTTATTTAACTCAATTTCAGTGTTGGAATCTTTAAGATCGTACCGCTGATGAATTTCTTTAATTGCTTGATTAACAGCATTATCAGCTTCTTGAAAATCTATTTCAGAAACAACATCGAAAGAATGATTTTGTGCCATATATTTTTATATAAATCTAAACTAAAGAAACTCAAGTCGGGGTGCCCGGATTCGAACCGGGGACCTCTTCGTCCCGAACGAAGCGCGCTAACCGGGCTGCGCTACACCCCGAAATTGAAATATTCAATTTTGCTGCGTAAAAATAATCTCTTTTAAATAAATTGCAAAGCTAATGATTAAATAAAAAATTAATTAGTTGGAAATTTTATCAAAAGTACTATTTTTAGCCTAAAGCAGCAAAGGATGTATTAACTCTTTAAAAATGTCAGTATACAAAACTCTTTAGAAATGTCAGTAATAAAGTTAATAAATATGTTAGTTAAAGTACTGCATTCGGGTAACGTAAGGAGGGCGTAGCCCGACTGGAGTTA
>JAKAKL010000075.1 GCA_021824565.1 Bacteroidota bacterium
CTGGGTCACCCTTGCGGGCATTGCCCAATATTCCTCACTGCTGCCTCCCGTAGGAGTCTGGACCGTGTCTCAGTTCCAGTGTGGCTGATCATCCTCTCAGACCAGCTACTGATCGTTGCCTTGGTAGGCCGTTACCCTACCAACTAGCTAATCAGACGCAAGCTCATCTATAGGCGATACAAGATCTTTAACAACATCACCATGCGGTGCCGCTGCATCATCCGGTATTAGCCCCGATTTCTCGGAGTTATTCCGAACCTAAAGGCAGATTGCTTACGTGTTACTCACCCGTGCGCCACTTTAATCAAGATATTGCTACCTCTTTCTCGTAGACTTGCATGTGTTAAGCACGCCGCCAGCGTTCGTCCTGAGCCAGGATCAAACTCTCCGTAGTAGAGTTTTAATTTTGTGTAATCATGGCGTTAGACGCTAAGTTGAAACCATTTAACTGACTGGTTAAATGCACTCACTCTATCAAAGAACTTTTTCAAACCTTCATTTAAGAAGGGCTTCAAATTTAAGCGTTATCATATCTAATGTCAAGCAATACTTAGACTTTTTCTTAAATTTCCTATCTATATTTTATCATTAAATTTCAGAACACAAAGCTTATATTAATTTAGCCTTTCAAAAATATATTATTTTAAATAATTGTCAAGCTAATATCATGAATTTTTAAGTTTAAAATCATTTTTTCTATTTGTATAAGCATAACAATTTTTTTTATCAAAATCTTATTTCGGAAAAAACTTCAGTGCTTAAAATATTATTTATATGAGTATAATAAACTAATTTCTAAACACTATCACTACATAAATAATCTTTAACAAAGTCGATGAATTATTTTTCTTACTTATGGAATATCCCTTCATTTAAAAGAAAAGGCTGACGAATTTTTTTCTTCAGCCTAGTTAAGAAGTATGTGCTAACTTTTATTTTTTAAATTGTAATATCAGAAGGAAAATTGTAGCGGCACTTGCAACAATACTTAAATAGCCGCCTACACTATAGATATAATAATTTAATGATCTTGCAGGAACCCTTGGGACCCACACATAATCTCCCGGTTCAATTTTTACTTTATTTTTAATGGGTGAAATCCATTCTCTAGATGCAGCTTTAATAACCATAATATCGTCATCGGCATATTCGCCGGTTCCACCTGCTTTATTTATATAATATTTATAATCCTCGCCTTCTACAAAAGGTACTTTACCGGGATCTACAACTTGACCGTATACATAAACGGCATTATCCTTTACAGGAATAATTATTATATCCCCATCTTTTACTTCGTATTTTGATGCCATCGAACTGTCATCACTTATCTTGGAAAAATCAATTGAGCTTCCATTATCCAATACTCGCAGCTGATTTTCCAAAAAGAAATACGCAGTATCTTCCTGGGTTAAATCCGACATTCTATACATTAAGAGATTCTCTAATTTTACCAGTGTATTACTAATCTCCGGAGTTAATACATTAGTATTTTCTTTTAATTTAATTCCGTATTCTTTTTCTAAAAGCAAAGAGACGCTGTTTCCGGAGAGTATCCTTGCTCTCCGCATTGAAGCATCTTTCTTAAATCCCCCCGCTCTTTCAATTACATCCTTTATTGTAGTATGGTCTTTAGTAATTGGTATATAACCGGGAGAATTTACTTCACCAACAACAAGCACATTGTAATCTTTTTTATTTGTTTCATTAGCCAAAACAACTATTCTGTCCCCTCTCTCTAAAGGGATATTACTGTTGATATCAACTGTATCCGTGGTCATCGAGTTCCCTGTATAACTAAGCCGGTCGATTTCTGCTTTTCTAACATTCTCATAAGCTTTGTTTATTCCTTGAGCGAAAAACAAAGCATCGGAAAGTTTGTCGCCATCAACATATTGAAACTTACCAGGATTGTTTACAGCTCCGGAAACTGTAAAAAAGTTTCTTGTTAAATCGACATACGGGAATATAAGGACATCATCATTTTTTAGATAAGGATCATCTTTAAAATTTCCGGTAAGCCGAAACCTTAACAGATCTAATTTCTCTACCTCGCCCGTTGCTCTTTTTAATTCGATATTTCTAAGCGGGTAGTCTTTTAATTTTTCATTTATTTCGGTTAATACTTTAGGATCAGTAATTCGTCCGAGAACTGTCTCTTTAGCCTGGTTATACATCCTTGTAACAAACTGATCTACCCTTTCTCCAACAAATGCAGGAAAGGTACCCGTAATAATAAAGTTTCCTCCGAGCGTTACGCTTATTGTACCTGCTTGCAGCAATGCTTTACTTTCGGTCTTTAAATCTGTTTGGGAAAAGATATAGCTCGGCAAGCACAACAGAAAAATTAGATAAAGATATTTTTTCATTTGGTTCCTTTTAGGTTTTCAAATAGAAAGATTATCGATTTTTATATTGAGAATTATAATATTTTTCATACTCTCCGGAAATAATCCTTTCCCACCAATTCTTATTCTCGATATACCAGTCAATAGTTTTAATTATGGCATCTTCAAACGAAAATTCCGGCCTCCAGTTAAGCTGGCTTTGTATTTTAGATGAATCAATCGCATACCGCCTGTCGTGGCCGGGTCTGTCTTTTACATACTGAATTAAATCTTCGGATTTTTTTATATAATTTAATATCAGTTTTATGATCTGGATATTAGGCATCTCGTTGCCGGCCCCAATATTATAAACCTCGCCGCAAACACCTTTTTCTAGAACGAGATTAATAGCGTTGTTATGGTCGATAACATAAATCCAATCGCGTACGTTCAATCCGTCCCCGTATACCGGCAGAGGCTTTCCCTTCAGCGAATTTATTATCATCAGAGGAATCAGCTTTTCAGGGAACTGATAAGAACCATAGTTATTCGAGCACCTGGTAACAACTACCGGCAATCCAAAGGTATGATGAAACGATAAAGCCATCATATCTGCAGCTGCTTTACTAGATGAATAGGGACTGTTTGGAGATAAAGGCGTGCTCTCGGTAAAGAAGCCGCTGCTTCCCAAACTTCCGTATACTTCATCGGTGGATACCTGCAAAAACTTTTCCACTTCAAATTTTCTCGCAGTTTCCAATAGTACATTTGTGCCGATCACGTTAGTACGATAAAAAATTTCCGATCCTAAGATACTCCGGTCTACATGCGACTCCGCAGCAAAATTAATAACATACTTTATCCTATACTTTTCAAAAATAAAATTTACAAGTTCCGAATTTACAATATCGCCTTTGACAAACCTGTAATTACGCTTATCCTGCGAAGGTTTCAGATTCTCCAAATTCCCGGCATATGTAAGCTTATCTAGATTTACAATAAAATAATCATCTCTTTCTTTTAAAGTATGATTTATAAAATTGCTTCCGATAAATCCGGCTCCCCCTGTAACTAAAATATTTTTCATTTAACTCCTTAAAAAGAAAATAATCCCACAAAAATTCCTGCTTGAATAAAAAAACAGCTTCCGTTAATATTTGAAGGTGCATTATAAACATCTTTGTTATTATCGTAAGTCCAGTGGCTTCCGAAAGTAAACTGATATCCGGTTCCTATTCTGAATGATAATAATCTATAAGCTGGTATATCAACATTTATAGTCGGAGTAATAATCCAATAATCATTTTTTAATGAAACATTTACATTATAAGGAGCCAAAATGCTATTCCAATCCAGCCCTCCAGTATTAGAATAAACGTCGATTTCCAAACTTCCTCTTCCTATCCATGTACCTATAGAAACACCGATATTTTTTATAAACGGCAGTGTATATTCTATGGTTAAAGCTCCTCCACTCATTTTATAAATTGCTTCATTATAAGTTAAGAAATTTTCAGGGCCTGATGAATGTAAAAATCTTGATGAGCTCGATCGAGAACCGCCAAAACCCGTTCCACCTATTCTAAGCCCTGGAACAATTCCTAAGTAAATAAAACCAGCCCCGCCGGAAGTATAGAATCCGCCGGTTGTTAAATTGGGCATTCCAATTTTTTTTAGTTCCGTATTTACACCATTAACATTTGGTACTATCCATCCTCCAACATAACCGCCGCCGCCGCCGAAAGGTGCATCATAAAATGATGACTCCTGTGAATATCCAGATGAGGAAACAGTAATAATTATAATAAAGGACAAAAGAAATCTATTCATAAAGTATTATTAATTGTGGATAAAATTTACCAAAGCTCCCATGAAAAACCAAAGAATCCGGTTTAGAGATGCGTTAGATTTTTCCTTATTCAAATTAAATAACAACTCTATTTAGCATAAGTCATATTTTACGGGATAAAAAAATTTATTTCACGTATTGAACATCCATATGGTAGTCCCATTTATTAAAATAAATATTACCGCCGCGCCACTCAACTTCACCTCTTTGAAAATCAGTAGTCTCACTGCGGGGGTAAATCTTTGCCGGGAAGAGCGGCTGCGCGTAATCGTCGTTTACAATCAGCCGGTATGAATCAATTCCGCCAATGTAAAAATATTTCACCTTGGGATCGCTGGAATAATCCTGTATTCCGAAGTTCTGATCTAGCGGCACCCAGCCGTACCCGTTTAAGTAAATCTCTCCCCAGTCATGCAGATTAACAAGTCCCGGATGCATCATCCAGCCGCTCTGCCATTTACACGGGATACCGTTGTACCGGGCCAATGTCATAAATGTAAGAGTCATAATGCCGCAGTCGCCGTGCATGTTTGTAAGGCAGTAAGATGAAATATCTTTTATAGTGGAATATTCTCTTGCACTTGCCCAAGGTATATGATCGTTTATCCATGTGTAAATCTTCTTAACTTTTTCATAAGGATTGGTTTCGTTTCCCACAATCTCCTTAGATAATTTTTTAATCTGATCTGTAAAAACTATATGAGGCGGTCTTTCAGCGGTATATTCCTTAAACAGCGCGGAAGCGGTATCGTAAGGCAGCACTTTGGCAGGATCAATGTTATGCCATTCGGAATAAGAAGTATATTCGAGCTGCATCATAAAGACTGTCGGCTTGCCCTTCTCGGCTGTTTTTTCCATATACAAAGTCCGCTGGGGATGCGTGCTGTCGGCAATTATATATTCTTTTGAATTTACAGACAGCAGTTTAATGTCTGTCTGTCTCGGTGCATCTTCCCGCGGGTAAGGCAGCCAGCAGCGTATTACCTCGCCGGCCGGTACTGCATCGGAGTCCACCGTCAACGTATATGTAATCTTCATTGTAACAGGATTGCTAAAATCCTTCCCGGTCGCCAGACATTCCTTAACCGATTCGGGAAGGTGCGTTTTTAAAAACTCCTTAAGTTTATCGGTACTGGCGCCGTCAACTTCCTCTTTCCTCTTTTTTGCATCAGCGTTTATCCTAAACAAATTCGGCACGGCATTATGAAAAAACATTTTCTTGCCGTCTATTACTTTCATTTCCAGGGATTTGCTATTTTCCCACGATGCCAGCATTTTTTCGTTAATGTCCGGATAGTATTTCTTAAGCGCCGGTAAAATATCAGCTTCGGTCTTATCAAAGTCCAGTCTTATACGGTGCATAACATCAATTTGAAAATTGAGATCATACAACTCTGTTTCACTCAGTTTATCCCTAGCGATGACTTTGTTAATCATCTTCTCTGCTTCAGTAAAATTTCCTTCTTTAATTTGTTTGTTTATTTCAGGAAATTTTGTCTGGGCAGTTAACAATGCAGCAAAAAATAAAGACAGCATAAGAGTAAGTAATTGTTTCATAATATTGATGTATTTTTATAGTTGTGAATTGCTGCAAATATACAAATTTGACAGTTCAATTTTAATGTTTATAATAAATGAAATTTGATTTCAATATTTTTTGAATTCATAAAAATTTATAAAATACAATTAATCCAGAGACTGAAATAATTTTAATTTACCTAGCATCATGAACCTGGCATCAATTGAAAAACTTTCCCGGAAAAACAAGAAGATTGTAATTGGACTTATGTCCGGCACCTCGCTGGACGGCGTTGACGCTGCTCTGCTAAAAATTTCTGGCAGCGGTACAAATACAAAAATAAACCAGCTGGGATTTATAACTTACCCGTTTCCTTCAGGTCTCAAAGAACTGCTCATGGAAAATTCCACACCTAATAGCGGAAATGTTACGGACATCTGCAGACTCAACTTCCTCATCCCACTTGTTTATATAGATGCGATAACAGCGCTTTGCAGCAAATGTAAAATACATCTTTCAAATATTGATTTGATCGGCTCGCACGGACAAACTATCCATCACTTACCAAAAAAAGAAAATTTCTTCGGGTATTCATTCGGCTCAACTTTGCAAATAGGGGATCCGAGCGTTATTGCCAAACGGACGGGGATTTTAACCATAGGCGATTTTAGAACCGGGGATGTAGCCCTTAACGGACAAGGTGCACCCTTAGTTCCGTATTTTGATTTCATCCTGTTCCATTCGAATGAGGTTAACCGCGCATTATTAAATATCGGAGGCATTTCGAATATAACGGTACTGAATAAGAATGGTACTGCCAAGGAAGTGATTGCGTTCGATACCGGACCCGGCAACATGATGATTGACATTGCTGCAAAAAAATTTTTTAACACTGATTTTGATGAAGGAGGCAGAATAGCCTTAAGCGGGAACGTAAATGATGAGCTGCTTAATGCGCTTATTCATAAAGATAATTTCATCGAGAGGGAAATTCCTAAATCCACAGGGCGGGAATATTACGGAAAAGAATTCTTAATGTCGCTTTACAAAAAATTTAAAAAAGTTGCGGGAGAAGATTGGATTGCAACAGTAACAGTCTTTACCGTATATGCTGTGTTTAAGAATTATGAAAAATTTGTTAAAAGTGAAACCAAGATTGAAGAGCTATTTGTAAGCGGAGGCGGTGCCAGGAATAAATATTTAATGAGGTCGCTTAAAAAATATTTTGGAAAGACTGTCCATGTAAGCAATGTTAAGAGCCTTGGAATTTCTCCGGATGCAAAGGAAGCGATCTGCTTTGCTGTTCTGGCAAATGAAACTATTTCCGGAAATCCTTCTAACATTCCCAGAGTTACAGGTGCTTCGAAAGCAACTATACTCGGAAAGATTTGTTTGCCATAAATAATTAGTGACAATTCGTGTTAATTAGTGGCTTATTTTAAAAGAATTAATTTCTTCTCAACTGCAGCATAATTGATTTCCGGCAACCAGACAATACCTTGATTATATCCTAATTCGGTACTAAATTATAAACAGTAAATCCAAGGAAAAGATAATGCCGATAATTAAATCAATTTCCAGCCTCCGTCATCGAACAAGAGAAATCGCAAGTATTTGTCACGAGAAAGATGAGCCGGTATTTTTAACTACTAATGGCGAAGGTGATCTCGTTCTTATGACAATAGAACATTATGAACGCCTTAAAGCGCAAGTTGAGCTATTTGAAAAACTGGGCACTGCCCAGGCCCAAACTGTTGCAGGTAAGAAAGGGATTACCCATAAACAGATGATGACCAAATTGCACCGGAAAATAAATGCCGGATAAAAAAAACAATCCGCTATCTTCCTGCTGCAGAAGAAGATCTTTTATCAATAGTAGAATTTATTGCTAAGGACAGTAAAGACCGCGCTCTTCCATTCATAAATAAATTAGATAAAGGTATTGGACTGCTTGAATATCAACCTCTTCTTGGAAGAATTCCAAAACATCCAAAGCTTCGTGAATATGGTTACAGAGTTCTGATTATTGAATCTTACCTTATTTTCTATATCGTTCGCAACAAGACTGTTGAAATACATCGTGTAGTTCATGGTTCACGTAATCTTGATCTGCTAATTTGAACAATTTGTTGAGCAAAGCTAATCTAGTTAAAACAAAACTATTTCAGCAAAAAAATAATTTTTTTCGTTTCAACAAATCCTGTCCTAAGCAAATCATCGGCTGCTATGTTTGTTCCCATCATTGTTTCCTTTGCGCCTCAGCGCCACTGCGGTAAGGAATTTTTCACCGCAAAGCCGCAACGACGCAAAGTATTTTCACTTTAATAAAATCAATTTCTTCGTCCCCACAAAGGTTGCTGAGCCTGCACGCCTAAGCTCGCCCTCGGCGAGACTGGTCGAAGTACTTGCATGCATTTTATAAAAGTAAACACCGCTTGCAGGCTGATAGCTGATCGCCGATAGCATGCCTTTCCGGCAGGTGAACCGAACGCTATAATTCCCCGCTTTCTTTTATTCATTCACAAAAGCAGCCGCTTCATTCCCTAAAATGTCATAAACTTTTTAGCCATAGGCTTACAAATATTATAACAAAGCTGGCTTTAGGAACTGAGTGGTTTATTGTTGTTGACCTAAATGGATTTGTAAATCTAAGGCGGGGATAATTTTAATTATCAGTTTTCAGTATTATTTTCTATACGCATCCTTTCTGTGCTTAACCCGGTAAATCGAGATAGTCTTAAGCTTATTATTTATTTCAAAGAGAATACGATAATTACCGGATCGAATACGATAGCCTTTTTCACCAGATAGCTTTTGAATTCCAACTGGAAACGGTTCATTCTCCAATAGTTTAATATGATAAAAGATCCTTTGAACTTCCTTGTCCGGAAGAATATCAAGGTCTTTTGTTGCCGATGGTTAAATTAATATTCTGTAAGCCACGCTTTTTCAGATATTGTTCAATTGTAACACTTTTACCACGAACCTTTTTTGCTTTTTCCAAATCTGATATATCCTCCAACAACTCAATTGCTTCGTTTAATACGGGATTTTTTTTCATTTCTTCCCAATCTTTTCTGGAGAATTTAATATGCGTTTTTGTCTTCACTAAAGTCATTTTTACTTTTGCATTTATGAATTGAATTATTATTTGATATAAAATTACATTTGTTTATAACCATTATCAATATTCATTCATTGGCAAAGTATTCTATTAATTTACCATATTATATTTTCAAGCTCACTTTAATAAAATCAATTTCTTCGTCTCCACAAAGGTTGCCGGGCCTGCCTGCCCGGCGGATAGACGGGTCGAAGCACCTGCTTGCATTCTTTTAATATAAAATGAAGTAATTATTAAGAAATTATTTTTTTACATGATACACTAAATGGTAAGCAGTTTCGCTGAATGATGAATACGAACAATACCTATCAAATCCTCTGATTCTATTTTATAGACAATCCTATAGTTTCCTTCAATTAGTTCCCTTATTAATTCATTATTAAATTCAGGCACTATCCTACCTGAAGCCGGAAACATCTCTAATTGTTCTGCCCTCCCAATAATTTTTTCTATTTGCCTACCTGCGTAGTGTATAGAATCTCTTGAGATAAATTCATAAATGGTTTTTAAATCATCTAAAGCTAATTCTGTCCAGATTACTTTTGCCATTCCTGCACTTTTGATTTTACGGCTTCATGAGTCAAGGTTTTATTTTCGTTAAGTTGGATAAGACCTTTTTCAACCTTATCAATAAAGATTAGTTTCTCGATCAATTCTTCCACGTTAAACTCCTCAGGCAGTTCCTTTGTAACTTCAATTACTTTTTCTTTAATCATGACCGACCTCATTTCTTGAATAATATAAAATAAACATTAACAGCTAAAAATGCAAAATGTAAACATTATATCACTTTAATAGTATTAATTTCTTTGTCTCCACAAAATCATTTGCTTGCATTCTATAAAAATATATTCCGCTTGGCAATTGCATACTGCCTACTGCAAACTGCGTACTATAACTCCCTGCTTTCTTTTCTTCATTCACCAAAGTAGCTACTTCTTTTCCTAAAATATCGTAAACTTTTATTGTAACAAAACTGGCTTAAGTACAGAGTAGTTTATAGGTGGTATTTGATTGAATAAGTTGAGGTGGTTTAATAATTATGAAATCTCTTTTTCAAAATTATAAAACTCCCGTGGAGAAAGAATATCGATATTGTGTAGAAATAGTCATCTCTACTTTAATATCATTTTACAAGAATTAATTTCTTCGTCTCCGCAAAGTCACCAGCTTGCATTCTATAAAAATACACACCGCTTGGCAATTGCATACTGCCTACTGCAAACTGCGTACTGTAATTCCCCGCTTTCTTTTCTTCATTTACCAAAGTAGTTATTTCGTTTCCCAAAACATCGTAAACCTTTATTGTTACAAAACTGGTTTGTGGGATTGAGTAGTTTATTGTTGTTGTTGGATTGAAAGGATTGGGATAATTCTGAGCAAGTGAAAACTCTCTCGGAGTATTTTCAAAATTAATTTCAACGATTTTAGAAAACTTATAAGTCCCATCATAATCTATCTGCTTTAATCTATAATAATGAATTCTTCTGCTAACAGATTTATCAGTAAATGAATATTCATTCGTCTTTGTGGTTGAACCATGCCCGTAAACAAATACAATCTTTTCAAAATTAATTTTGTCATTACTTCTTTGAATTTCAAAGCCTTTATTGTTTAATTCGGTAGCGGTTGTCCATTTTAATTCAATGCCATAATCTTTTGCATCTGCCTCGAATATAGTTAATTCAACAGGAACAACTGTATCAACTTTAGTAGTGTAGACACCATCACCATAAGTTCCGGCATACAAATAATTGTTCTTATCTATGGCTAACGCACATACATATTTATTGTTTAGACCCGTATTAGTCTCCTCCCATGTTTGGCCGAAATCGGTTGAACAATATACCCCGTTATCTTTAGTGCCTATATAAATATTTCCATTTGAAGCTTCTATAATTGAAAGTACTTGCATATTTGGCAAACCACATAGAGACCAATTTTCTCCGTTATTAGACGACTGATAAATTCCATTACCTGTGCATGCGAAAATAGTCCCATTTTTTATTTGAGCAAAAGCAGAAATATTTGTTATAGAAGCATCCTCTAACCAAGTAATTCCTTCATCGGTAGAACGGAAGACACCGCAATTTTGTGTAGTACCAACCAGTATTTTACCACCTTTTGTAACAAAAAGAGAATACGCATTTACAATAATAGTGTTTCCAAGATAACTCCATGTACTTCCATTATTTTTTGAAATAAAAATTCCTTTATCGCCGGTAACATATAAATATCCATTTTCATCAGAACAGATAGCTTTCATAAGACCATCAGCTACCGTTAATTGGTTCCATGTAATTCCGTTGTTTGAATACAGAACATCTTTGCCATATGTACCGCCGTAACTTTGGCAAAGTGAAAGAAAAATTTCATCCATGTCATTAATAACTATACCTGTGACTTCTTCACCAAATAAACAAGGATTAGCCCACGTATTACTGTTACAATTATACTTATGAAAACTTACCTGCCAGCCTATACCCATGTGTTCCGAAGTTATAGGGATTAGTGCAACATAAAGATTATTCTTACCATCGACTTGCATTGCTTTAACCGCTGTTACAGCCATAGTTGACGACGACCATGTTAAACCTAAGTCAGTTGACCGATATATATACTTTGTTACTCCAAAATAAATATTATCATTATCATCAATATATAGTCTATTTGTTCCTCCTAAATCCATATTGGTTGTAAGTTGCGTCCAAGATGAACCTTCATTTGTTGACCTGAAAATTCCGCTTCCCCAACGTGTTGCATATAAATAATTATTACTTGCACAGGATATATCATAAACAACACCCGTTATAAAATCATTTGGTAACTTTAATCCGTTATTCACAGCAGTCCAACTATGTCCTTGATCGATTGATTTAAATACACCTTCGCCATTTGTACCGGCATAAATATTTCCAATCTTATCAACTGTAATTCCATAGATCATTGAACTAGGGAAACTTGAGTCATTATTTGACCAGGTTAATCCATTGTCTGTTGAAATACTAATTCCAAATACGTTAGTACTTTCCCATCTCCCGATTATTATTTTGTCGTCGTCGGCATACATGCTTGTTATTGTAAGACTATCTGCGGAAGTAATTCTTTCCCAAGTATTACCAAAATCAGTAGAATACTTAAAACCGTTTTTACTATAAATAAACGCTTCGCCAGCAGCATAAATATATCCTTTACTATTTATTGCTAATTCTTCATATACCCCGCCTAAAACCTGAAACCAGGTATTTCCTTTATCTGTAGATTTAAAAACACCGCCAGTTATAAAATTATAATCTGCGGCATATATGTTGTCATTCGTATCAACAATAATATCTCTAATTTGTCTGCCGTATAAACCGGTGCCTATCCAGCTTTTTCCGTCATCAGTTGATTTAGAAACTCCGCCATCAACACCGGCATATAATGTTCCGTCATGTGCTTGAGTAAAACGAATCGCATAACCTCCAACAGGACCATTTATTTTTTCCCAGGAAATTTCGTTATTTCCGTACTTACTTTTTTTAATAATATTAATTGTAGTATGGAGATTTTCATTATTATCAGTGATGTTATCATCCTTTATACGCGAGACTGAACTTGAATTTTGTAAAATTTGATTGTGTAAAATAATTTTCGTCCCTGCCGCAATTGAACCCTTTGCAGATAAACCAGGCGGAGAAGTTACATTATAATTATTCGTATTTTTTTCACTCGAAGAAGACATATAATTTTGATGAGGATCATTTTGTGCATGACAATTAAATACCCAGAGAAGCGTAATAAATAAATATAAAGTAATAGTATATACTCTAAACATAATATTTCCTCTTAAGTTTTATTTTGTAATAATCATCTTACGAGTCTTTATGAAATCCGTAGCCTGAATTCTATATAAGTAAATCCCGCTCGCTAATTCTTTTCCATCAAACGTCGCCTCATAACATCCCGGTTTCATTTCTTTATTTACAAGTACTGCTACTTCCCTCCCAAGAATATCATAAACAGCAAGTCTTACAAATGATGTTTTGGGTATATCAAATCTAATCCTAGTTGAAGGATTAAACGGATTGGGATAATTCTGCGATAAAGAAAATTCTTTCGGAAGATTGGATTTAATTTCCTTGATATCAGTAATATCCTTCCACACATATTTTTGCACCGTTCCCCAAACAAAATCATCGCTTTGGAAATGGATGAACAAAGTATCTACAGTACTTTGATTTGTAATTGAATTGGATACAGCAGTAAAAAATGCAGACTGGGAAGTTTGTTCTTGTACATTAAGCTTCTGCCATGCGCTTGAACTGCCCCCGACGAATTTTAATTTATACTCTGCGCTAATTAAATTTTTGTACCGGTAATTAGAACAAACAGCTTCGCTCCATCTTCCGTAAGAATCTTTTGACCTGAGAAAAATTTTGTCATTCCTATTAGCATTTATTGAAGATAAGTTGATACTGCCGCTGTAATCAATATTAAACTTATTCCCGTTACCAATTCCTGGATCTGAATTAACAAAATATTCTCCCACCTGGATTAGGGAACCGCTTGCGAGAATAGGATATTGATTTTTAATCGATCGCGAAGGACCCCATTTACCGTTTGAGCTTTTAAACCGAATGTAAACTACATTGTTAATTGAGACAGAATTAATAGTTACATCTGCGGTTGCAAAACCATAAGTGCTGTTCAATGGAGTTCCATTTCCTTCACCGGGATCTTGATTAATAAAATATTCCCCTGCAACTATGTTTTGATCTCGAGGCTGATTCTGTCCAAAAAGTGTTATTGAAATTACTAAAAGGAATAATATTGTTTTCATATCTCCTCCAGTTAATAATTTGCAACGCCGGTTGCCTGTATTTGAATTGAACCGTCTGGCTGCGGAATTATTTTTACATTAGTAACAATTGGATATATCGGGCAATCCGGCCCACCAAAATAACCCATATCGCTTGGTGAACCGTCCGGATCGAGCAAAGAAGGATTGCCTTTATCCCAACAAGGCGATCCTTGAGAAATATGCAAGTCTGTAGTTGAAACAAATTGCGGATCAAGATTTATACATCCTTGATTGCCACCAGTATTATAATGGTTCCCATTACAAAATGACAAGTTAAGAGTACCACCACCACCATAGTCATTAGAGTAATCATAATTTCCCCCATTTGATTTCGCTATGCAATTGGTTGCGTTTATTGTTGCCCCCGATACTGTATGAATTCCATAACCTGCATTACTTGTTATCACACAATTGACAATCGCAGTAACGCTTCCATTTGTATTAGAATAAATCCCATCCCAATTACAGCCACGTACTATACAGTTTGATATAACTGCACTTGCACCTGAAACACGTATACCATCTCCATTTGTAGAAGATATAGCAAACCACAATATTTTTCCCGCGCTCATGTTGATTGTTGGATTTGAAGTACTATTTATTATTGTAGATTCAAACCCTGAGCCAACCACGATAACATTTTTATTAATTGTTACTTGTTCAAAATAAGAGCCGGGCAAAACTTTAATAGTATCTCCAGCAACCGATGCTGTTACTGCAGCTTGTATTGAAGTAAACTGCCCGGAACCATTTATATCTACTTTAATAACACGGGCAGATAAAGTTGCAGTTATTGCAACAACAAAAAGTAAAATTATTTTTTTCATATTTCTTCCTAATTTTTTTATCAAAAAAGCTTTTCTAAACTCAAATACGAATCATCTCAATACGCCGCCTCAAACCCCAACTGAACGCCTGCAATCGACTGCTCAGCCTTCTGGGTTAAAAAGGCGTTATATAAGTTGCCTCTTACTTCAAGACCTAATAATGCTTTGCCAATGGAAAACTCGAATCCGAAACCGGCTCCAAAACCTACACGAACGTCTGTCAACTTGCCTACTATTATATTCATAGAAGGAAAATCTAAGATTGCATAAGGACCGCCATTCCCTATAAAACTTAGTTCAACACCGGAACCTGCCGTTAATATGCCAAACGGATTTGTTTGGTAAGTGTTGGTATAAGAATGTCCATAATATGTTACTGTTTGTGTTACTTCTGTGCCGCCAAAAAATGTAACCTCCATTCTTCCGAGTATTCTAACATTTTTTGTAATATTCCATTTTGTTAAATCGGCTACGTTAAATCCTGTGCTGTAATCGGATGACCAGGTTCCAACAGGGAAATTTATCCCGGCTTTTATCCCGGTTGTCTTTACGTTTTCAATTTTCTGGGCAAGAACATTCATGCTGAATACGATAAAGAATAAAGCTGCAAGAACAATTTTTACTAAATTTTTCATTATAAGTACTCCTATAAAGTAAATTATTTTTTAACAGTTTAGTTTCTATTATTTTTTTAAGCCACGAATTAACACGAATTCTCACTAATTTAATTCGTGTAATTAGTGTTAATTAGTGGCTGAATTCATTTAAGATATTTTACCTGGACCAAATTTTTTTCGTAATCCTTTCCGCTTTCTTTAATTAGTCCGATGCCTTTTGCATACCAGGATATTAACTCCTTACGTTCTGATTTATCCATATAAATAGTTCTAACCTTTAAACAATTATATACTCCACACTTTGAAGCAGTTTCTTCAAATCCCAAATATTCATAGTCAATTTCAACTTCTTTGTTGAAGAATAAGTAATTAAGATAGCCGTTCCACTTCCATGAAAATCCTTCTCTTGATTTTAAATTAAAAACCGGTATCGGAGTAGAATTTGAAACTGTAATGAAGAATGGTACGGGTCCCCAATTTACTTTTGCATCCTTTAAATAAATTACATTGTCAGAAATAAATAAATCAAGTACCGATTTCCTTTTCCCTTCGGTTTCTATAATGAACGAATCATCCTTGCTTTTACTTGATTTCATAATTACAGACTGAAAATACTTTTCCCCATTTTCACAAATAGAATATTTCCAACTTATGTCTTTATTAACGGGATAGTAATCAATTAAATAAAGCGTTCTATTATTATTAGTAGTAGTAAATCCAAGAACGAAAGCAGCAGATAATAATATGATAATTCTTTTTTTCATCATCTTATTAATTACTATTGAATATTTAAGTTTAAAGTAAACGAGAAAGGATCAAAGATTTTATTTAATTCTATATGAATAAGATTTAAATAAAACCTTTGCCTCTTTAGCGGCGCATTTAACGCTGCCATTAAATTTGCTGAATAAGTTAACGCAAATCCTAAACCGAATAATGCGGATTCTCCATATTGCTTTTTAATAATACTGTTTGCTGTAAGCATACCGAACGCGCTTACAAACAAAAAAGCATAAATACCGTCTTCAATTTGATTATTTATTATTTGTCCGCTGCCCGGTATAATTGCCGAACAGATTAAGCTGAAAGTACCGTTTGGCTTGTTCAATACATTATCATAAATCAAATCACGCAGTCTTAATCTTGAGTCAACATTATCGACAGCGGATAATACAGTATCAATTAATTTGTCTCCGGCTTTACCCGGTTCTTCAATAAAAGAATGAAGCCAAAGACAAGCAAGCTTTGGCTCAATACCTTTATTAGCATGGAAATATGGAATTATAGTCTCTTTTGCTTTTTCAAAATTATTCATAAGGTAATAGCTGTCTGCCTTAATTAAACCTGCATCCTCACTATTCAACCCTTCTAGCCATTCCGCCGCTTTCTGGTAGTCTCCTTTAATAATTGATAATCTTGCAAGTAATAATTTATTATCCTGCGCTGCCGCCTTATATTCTTCTTCAAGCAGCTTCCTATAAGCTGCGTCGTATTCTTTTTTATTAATAAGCCATTTGACGTAGCCGGCGCCTTGAATAGAAGATGCTGTAACCGGCTTTAAATTATCATTATATTTTTGAGGGAGATCAAAAAGGTAATTATGATACACAGGGTAATATAGATACGCTTGACTATTGCAACGCCAAAGCCTGTCAAACATATACACACTGCCTTTAATAAAGCCGTATCTGCCTAACGCCATGTAAGAATATCTTGAGCAGGAAGGTGTAAATTGGCATCCAGCTTTTGAATCGCTTGTTAATATTTTTTGATAAATTATCAGCATGTTTTGAAATATATTGGCAGTAAACGGAAGTATTCTTTTATTAAACCGATCGGTAGAATCAAGCATCATGAAGTAGAGATATTTGCATTCCGTATCTCTATCATTCGAATAAAAATATTCGCGTGATAACAATCCATAATTCTGTGAAGCAGAGATTCCCGAAAACAGCATAAAGAATAAAAGAAACTTTTTCTTCACGGTTACCGCCAGGATTAAATAGTTTTTATTTAAACAAAACTTCTATGCCTTATTGAATTGCTCTAAGCATTTTTACATTCTTAATATATTCTTTTGTGGGACCTTTTTTAATTATATAATTCCCGCTGTTTACATCTCTTAAAATTAAACATGCTGTTTTACCGTCTTTAGTAGCACAGCCGTCTATATAGGTCCCGGGCAGCCTCTCCAATCCGGCACCAAATGATTTTTGATTCGCCGCTTCATCATTAAAATTCAGTATATACGCAAATACATTTACCATATCTGCATCTCTAATTTTCTCAGCTTGAAATCCTAAGTAATTATTTTCATCAATTGGATAGAATCTTGCGTATTTACCGGTTTGTAAATTATAAGCAGAACCGTACCCATCAAATACGTTAATTGTAACGACCTTATCACCTCTTGAGAAAGTTTGGGTTCCAGCAGATTGCCAGGAAGTTGTGGTATAGTTTGATGACGTAGATTGTTTAGCTTCATATTGATAAGAAACTTTAATAGTATTATCAGGATCTCCCCACATCCTTTTTTGAGCATTTAATCCATACTTTGAAATAGTGCCGCCGCAAGGTGTAGCTGCTAATAAACTTCCCATACATGCTTCGCCGCCGCCTAAATTTTCTTCATTAAAGCTGTCCCAGTAAATGCTTT
This sequence comes from Bacteroidota bacterium, assembly GCA_021824565.1. Lineage (GTDB taxonomy): Bacteria > Bacteroidota > Ignavibacteria > Ignavibacteriales > Ignavibacteriaceae > FEN-1297. The sequence goes on from JAKAKL010000075.1 coordinate 17,760, forward strand.
TATGTTCGCCGTACTCATCTTCAGCCATTGGATTCAAATCTTTTATTTCTCCGGTTGCAATATTTAGCTTTCCTAATTGATAATTTCCGTCTCTTTCTATTACGCACCAAAAAGTATTCTCATCATTAATTTTTCCTTTATATGCATCGGAAACTTCTATTATTTTGTCTCCCTCGTTTAAGCCTCTTACTGTCACATCCGAAAAGGCAGGTTCGTCCATAACATACCTAACCCCTGCCGAGCCGCAGCCGAAATAGACGAATGCTGCCGCTAAGAAAATACAATTCAGTAAATTTTTTTTCATTTTGTTTCTCCTATCAGAATAAGTAATTATTTGTTTAATTAGTGATGAAATTTGTGGCATACGAAAGTTTTTCATTTCCATCCCCCTTCATGATAAAGCACTTGAATTTCCGAATTACTTAATGCTCGGTTAAATATTCGGATATCGTCAATTTGACCACTGAAATAAGGACTATTGATAAATTGTCCAATTTTTACTGTATGACTTGTCCCACTAATGGTATTTACAATTTGGTTTTGGCTATAAGAGAGTGTACTCCAATAGTCAAGTACAGTTGTCAATTGAACCCCATCTTGGTAAATCTTCACATCTCCACATTTAGGATGTGAAAGATTAGGTACTATCCAGACATAAAAATGCCAGGTGTTGTCGTTTGTACTTGCTTTATAGCTAATCGCTCCATCTTGAACGTCTATTGAAGCGTAAAGCGTATTTGAAGCACGACCAACTCCACATATAAACGTAGAGCCTGGGTTTATTTGATTGTATACTCCCCCATACGACAAAATTATAGGACGACTGTTGGTTGTTGTTTTGACCCATAGCGCTATCGTTCTTTCACTGGAACCGGCAATTCCAGTATAGTTTGTAGTTATATAATTGTCTGAAGTTCCAGGGAAATTATATGCATTTGCATCTGCTCCAAATCTATCGGGAGTTAATGTTGCAGCATAAACTGTCCCGTTATAGTCATTCCCGCTTTCATCATTCGCATTACCGTTGAAGGGATAATATGCAACTAATCCTTGTGCAGGCAAATTGTTTTCAGGTCCGGTTGGATTGCTTTTCTTCTTACACGAAGAAATGAATACGATAAGAGAAATAAAAATTAAAAGTAAAGTTTTTTTCATAAGCAGCTTCTATTTTAATTATGAAATTATTTTAGCTCTGTCTTTTGGGTTTTTCTGTCCATCATCAAACTATCCTATGATTTTATTTTTAACTGTTTGAAAATATTTTACTAGGCTCGCTGCAATTATAAATATTATGCCTGCTGTTAATACAGCTATTACCATCCACCGCATACAGGCAGAATAAATCAGCTTTAATGCTTTCAATAACCCATCTCAGTCTAAGTTATACCCTTCCTATTAAATAAAGATTTCATCTTAATATTTCCTCAACCTGTCAGTCGCCACTGCATACTGCCTACTGCAAACTGCATACTGTTTTCACTGAACTCTGCTCACCGCTTCACTCCAGGGACCCTCACCCGCAGCATTAACTGCACGCACCCTGTAAAAATACCTTACGCCTTTTGCAACGTCGTCATCAACAAATGAAGTCTTACTTGAGTATTTAAAAAACTTCATCTCCGGGATTGTATTCGTATCGGCAGGATTAGCTCCCTGTCCTTTTTCCCATTCATAATTCTTGGCAACGGAATCTTTCAGAGTTGTTAAAATAAATCCAACACCATCAGTATCATCAATTATTGTAATTGTTAATGCGGTTTCAGGGCGGTTCCAGGTCTCCGGGGTTTTAGGCAGCTTAATGCCGTAATCGATTAGCTGCTCGGGCTTATCGGCATGGAAGCCGTAAGTAATTTTAATTATCTTATCGGCGATAGCCTGGTTTGTACTTTCAAGCAGCCTGGCTTCTTTTTTCTTCTTAGAAACAGATGTCTCGAGCGTGTCTAATTCATCATTTGACGCCTGAAGAGAATCGATAATTGATTGAATATAATCAGGAGTGTAAGCCTGACCGGTCCATAAACTGCTGTATGTTGTAATCCCCTTTTTCAGATTACTAAATACATTTATTAAATCAAGTAAGTATTTCATCTTTCCCTCACATCTATTTGTAAAGACCTTTTATCTATATTATACTCCACACTTTTAGAAAGGGGGTTAATTTTTTAAAATAATTTTTGAAAAATTGCCTTACACATGGCAGTTTTCTTTAAAAAGATGCGAATTTGGAGAATTCTTGTCGGAAATTCCGGAATTTCCAACGGAGATTGCAGAATTTCCATCCGGATTTCTGAAATTACTGACGAAGATTCATGAATTCCAAACGGAACTTTTAAAGTTTCGGTTGGAACTTTTAGAGTTCCGGTTGGAGATTATAGAATTTTGAACTGAATTTCCGGATTCCTCGCCTGTAATTCTAAAACTCTTGACAAAGATTATCCGGTTCCCAACGAAGCTTTTACAATTTCCAACCGAGAACGGCTGAGTTCAAACTGAAGATTTGGAATTTATGATCGACTCTTTGAATTAGTGAAAATTCGTGTTAATTAGCGGCGGAAAATTCAAGCCACGAATTAGCACTAATTGCCACGAATTATAACACAAACCTTTTATGTTTAAGAGAGTCTTCCCCGAAGTTTACTAATATATCCAATCTATTTATTGCCAACAAATAAATCGTAAGCTGTTTTTCCCCTCTTGGGAGGGGATAAGTTCCATCTATGAATATACAATCTCATTCTCATTCCTTTTGATCCATTGTTCAATTTTCATCAGCACTTTATCAAGGCAATGCACTATTTCCATGTCATTAAATCTTAATACTGTTACCCCAAGATCATTTAGTCTTCTTTCTCTCTTTTTATCCTTCTCTCACTGCCGAAATGACACTCGCCATCAACTTCTATCGCAAGCATCAAGTCTCTGCAATAGAAATCAACTATAAAATTATCAACCGGTCTTTGCCTATCAAAGTCATAGCCTTTCATTTGTTTTCCCTTCAAATAATTCCACAGCATTACCTCGGCGTAAGTACTGTTGTTTCTTAGCTGCCTTGCATATTCTTTCAACTTGGGATTGTATGGAATTATTTTTCTCCGGTGTATAGTAGTAAAATCTAACAATAACTTTGATTACAAAAAATATTAACCCACCCCTGCCCCTCCCTGGAGGGGAAATCCAGCCCCGTCTTCTTCCGAACCTTTCGGGATTCGCCGGGCAGACATGCCCCTCCCAAGAGGGAACCCACCCCTACCCCTCCCAAGAGGGGAAACCCACCCCTGCCCCTCCCAAGAGGGGAAACCTATGTAACTATCCCCTCCTTGGAGGGGCAGGGGTGGGTTTACACCGTAATGTTTACCTTCAATATTCATAATAATTATTTCCGAATCGCATCCTTATATGGCAGATTAGCTTTTGCTTCTAAATAATATTTGTTCATCACCGGATGGTTAACAAACTTATCGCCGTCCCACCAGCGCACTTGAGAAACAAGCTTCTCTTTATATTTTTTCCAATCCTTCACCGGTTTTAACTTGCCTTCATTTACAAGCTGCTGATATTTTGCATCGAATTCGGAACTTGTTTCAACATGCAGAACATTAAAGGATCTATCGAGCGTATATATTGTTCCATATCGCTGAATTTGGTTTCGGTTTTCTAAGTCCTGAAAGGAATCCAACTCCAAAATATAAACGACAATCTTATCCGCATGAATTTCTATTTGCTGTACCTCGCTACTACCATGATTTGTAAATCTGCCTACATCAGTTTTAGGAAATAATAAATAATACTTCATCAGACCAATAGAATAATTGTGAGGATAACGATAACCCGGTGCGCATCCGGTAATATAATTCGGATCAAAAACCATTACAGCCCCAGATTTATCAAGATCATTATTAATCCCGCCGGCAATTAATTCCTCATTTCCCTCCGAGTTTGTATCGCTTATAAATTGAGCTATAGTGCCTGGATTATAAAATTCGGAAATAATCTCACCTTTTAAATTTAATTTATCTATAAAGGTTGGATAAAGAGAGCATACTCTAAAATCAACCACAATAGATTTATTTTTATTTAGGATATAAATCATGTCAGCATTTATATCGTTGCTGCAGTAGTCGCTGCCGTAAAGAGAATCCTTATCCGGAATTACGGTTTTCCACTTTATTGAATTATCGGGATTGAAACAAAAGATTGTTCGCCGCGATCGTTTTTCGTTCTCCTTTTTAATTAACAATAATATTTCGTTTATACCGTTTCCATCTATATCAGAAAGAAGAATTCTTTTGGCTCTTGTTGAAGCGCTATTAAATATATTTAAATCCTCCTGACTTAACACTTCCGATTTCCATATTATCTTCCCGAATTTATTTAATGCAGCAAAGCGGTTGTCTTTTAGTTCTGTAGACACCGGGTTTCTATCTAATGCAGGCAATAATTCATGTACAAATAAAATTCCTAATACGATTATGATAGAAGACGAGAGTATTAAATTTGCAGCTACATGATAGCGGTTATAATTTACTTTTAGCTTATCCTTAAGCTTTATTCTGCATACATCAACAATGTCAAGGTTCTTAAATAAAGATAAATAATGTTTAAGAGGTATCAGTTCAAGTTTTCTATCTGGATATTTTTTATTCAGTTCTTCTAAAAGCTTTCTTGCTTCAAATATATTTTGTTCCGGAAGGATGAATTTCTTATACTCAGAATAAAAGACTGTCTTCAGCTTAAGCTTTAATGCTTCATCTTCGAGAGGAATTAGAAATCCGTTTGTATCTATTGCAGAGCCGAAAACAACATCATTCCTGAACTTGTAATAATTCTTGAACATTTCTATGCAAAGGATAGAATTGAAAGTCAGCACGGCAGCGCCGAGCCCTTGCGAAGTGCCGGTATATAAAAAGTCTTTCTTCTCGTAAGAGAAATTAAATTTATATGAGTCGGCTGTTTTAATTTCTTCTTCAGCATCTGTCTTTGCAGCCGATACGATATTCTCAAGCTCGTTTTGAAGGACGTTTCCCTTATCCTCATAATTGTTATCAAAGGAAATTTTATCCTGAACATCATGCCGTTCATTTTTAAAAGTATTTATTGTAAGCTTTTCAATTATTCCGGCGTAAAGCTTTGCGTTGGGATCGCTTTCAATCAGCACCTGATTTATAGAATAAGTGTCTGAGCCGGTTTCCTTTTTCTCTGCAGGATAATTTTCATTTAATAATTGGAGTATCTCCGCTTTTGCGTTATCAAGGGTATAAACAATTTTTCCTTTTTCATTTAAATCAATTGGAGGGCTGACAGAAAATATTTTATCAACAATATTTTTTAAATCCTCAACTTCCTCCGGTGAACAATATTGAAATTGGAAATTCTTTATGAGAGAAAAAATATCTTCTTTAAATTGCAGGTAATATGAAATGTATTTTGATTGGTCTTCGCGGCTTATAAAAAGAGAGAAGAAGCGGCAGATAGATAACAATTTGAAATGAACACTAACCTGCTTCTGCAGTTGCTGCCTAAGCCACTGCGATGCTAATTCAACTTCGAATAGCGCCATCGTTCAACCTGTAAAGTCGTTTTATAATTTCAAGCCACTAATTAACACGAATTATCACTAATTCAATTCGTGGGAATTAGTGTTAATTCGTGGCTTAATTTATTCTTTTGAAGACAGTACAGTGATTATAAAATCCTTTATAGTGGGCAATATCGCTTCAAATTTATTTCCCTTTGCATCTACCGGAATAATTTTTTCTTCATCAGCCGATTGGATAAGATAAATCTTATACGGTAAGGCAGCATTATTCTTCTTATCTTTAATAACTCCATAAAGAACATTTTCCGTTAATTCAAGCTCAAGCATAAAATCATTTTCATCATTCTTAAAAGGAAATTTATTCCGGTTAAGTTTCCCGCTTTCAATTACTTCCACATTAAATTTGGCAATAGGAATCCGGATGGAAATCTGCTGGGGAAAATCAATGAATCCCGATTTAATTTTAATAACACCATTGGAATCTGCAACGAACTCTTTCCCGATTTCCGATAAGTAAAGCACTGCATAAGATACATCTACTTTATTATCCTCCGGGATTACATATAAATCATATTCCTGCTCTATCGGATTATAAAATATCCTTGTAATGATGTAATTATCCGCAGAGAGAAAAGTCTTTAAATAAGTTTGCTCGGAGAGTCCTACGTTGCTTTGCATCGCAGCAAGCTTAATCGATTTATCATGTTCGGGTGTGGATTCAGCCGCGCAAAGAATAAATTCATTTGAAGTTTTTAAAGAAAGCTGTTCATATATTGAATAGAATTCTTTAATCTCCTTAATTTGATCTTGAAAGCTTGTATCCTTGCTTAAAAGCTCTTCGATCTTATTCAGTGTTTCCAGGTCTAAAAGGTTTTTATTTACAACGTAAAGATGTAAAGCTTCTTCAGTTATTTCTTTCATAGCCAATCCTTCAATTGAGAATTATAATATCGTCAATGCCTTCATTATTAATATACTCCACATTATTTCTCACCGTGTCGTTAATCTTTATTAAATAAAACTCTTTCAATAACTCCAGAAGCAATTTTTCATTTACAGCTTTACAAAATTCATGCTGGCAGTCCAATATCTTAAATACTTCGGGAATTAAAGTTGCAATGAAAAAATTCTTAACATCTAATGAAAGCATCTTTGAAATAAGCACTTGCTTTTCTATTTGCGGAAGACTAAAGTCTATTTTGCACGAATGGTTAAATCGAATAAACTTAACTCCATTCAACATAAACCTTTCATACATATCTTTATTGCGGCTGAGGAAGGTGTCAAGGGACTTTTTTACTTTCGGATAAATATCTCCAAGGTCTTCTTTTAGCGCATAAATATTTTGATTGACTTTTGATTTGATTAAAGCTGCAAGATGGACTTTTAATTTATCAGGATGAATATGTTGTATTCCTTCCGGAAATTTCTTTCCAAAGTAATTGTTGAACCGGATAAATTTCCCCTCTTTAATTTCAAATATATCTGCTATGCATTCGCAAGCAAGATCTTTTACAGTGCAATCGAGCTTATATGTAAGTTCATCCCGCAAGCGTTTATTCTTGTTAACACAAATAGTAGTAATTGAAAAGTTAAGACAAATGTTATAAAATTGGTCGAACATTGGTGAATTATTGCCGGCGCTAAGAACAGAAAGCAATACCCTTTTAATTGTCTCGCTATCGTTCATTTCGGATTTTAATTTTTAACTGTAATATTTTGGTATAATAATAAGTATCTTCCGGTTAAATTTCAACATTAGTTACAACCTGTCTGCCGCCAAAGCCTGTTGCGGAACTGTAAAACTGGGATGTCACGGACCATTCCGTGACATAAAAAACTCACAATTCAGTCATGGTTTGGACCATGACTGCCCTCCTGACTTGTCCCCTGAAAAATTTTCAAAAATTAAGTGGTTGTTTTTAAATAAATTACGGAGGTAAAAAAGGTAATTTGTCGCACTAAGGGACTTACCCCCCCCCAAAAAAAAAGAACTACTATGATGTACCATATTCGTAAAGTAAAGACCGCTTCTGATAGTACTGCCGTACAAATAATAAAATATGAAAACCGTAAACGTGTGGTCGTCAAACATATGGGCTCAGCACATAACAAAGATGAAGTCCTTATGCTTTGGAATAATGCTGAAAACTGGATTACAGAACAAACAAAACAGATTCCCTTATTT
>JAKAKL010000090.1 GCA_021824565.1 Bacteroidota bacterium
TTACAAAAGTATCTTCGTAGATGTATCCATCGGTTTGACCTTCTTGACTGGTGTGCCACTGCCGTATTTTTTCCATGATGATTTCTGTTAATGCTTTCTCGTCCATGATTTTACCTCTTGTGATTTTCTTAACTTACTCTTTTTCCCTCATTTTTCAAAGGCTTTTGATTATTCCTTTGGACAATTTGTCGTACACCCGTTTTATTTTGTCTTCGTGTGCCATAACGGTCATTAGTCAATTGTAATTGGTCATTTGTTGAATTAAGGGATAAAGTGAATTAATAGTATTACAACTAAAGCTGTTGTTATTGCGCCGAATAAAAAGGTGTTGTAAAAGGGCGGTTCGATTCTTTCAGTGATAGTTTGTTTGATTTTTAGTGTGTCGATTCGAAGTTGATAAATGGTATCGATCCGGATCAATTCTTTTGAAGTTAGATCAAGGAAATAATCCATTGAAAGATTTCCATCTGAAGCTGGCTGAATATTTTGTGAGAGCTTGTAGGTGCGATCTTCTGCGGTGAAAGTGTATGATGAGTCCGCAGCAGAGGGCTCACCTACGCTGAAGCTTCGGCGAGCAGGTTTAAGTGTTACCGCAGCGTGGACTGATTTTGTTCTGGTTGTTATCGAGTCTTTGCCTGGCTTATAGAGCTGCTGAGTCTGACCGGGGGAATAGGTTGTTTCGGTTTTGGTCTCAGTATTTGGCGCCGAACTTTTTATAGGACGAAAGAGGACAAAGAGGACGGATAATAAAATGATTATGATGGCGATATAAATAATTTTGTTATTCATATAATTTCCTTCTTCTCTTGATGCACATACTGAAGTATGTGTTACGAAATTTTATTTTGTTACCTCTATTCTGTTGAACCAACCAATAAAGATTTCTTGTGTACGTTCGCGCTCCATGATTTCGATGTAGCATTTAGCCTGGTAGAAGTTGAGAAGGTTGAAGACAAGCTTCTCGCTGTATGCAGCAATACATTTGTTAAGGGCTGTAAGTGTCTGGCTGCCGATTATTCCATCAACAACAATATCAAGATATAAACGAGTATTTCTGTTGAGGAGGTTGATTGCCTTTTGCAGGAATTCTGAGGCAACCGACACGCCAAGGTTAATGGAGCTTTCGAATAACTCATCTGCGATGAGCTGGGAGGGAAGGAGATCTCCTTGAATTTTGTACCAGAATTCTTCACGATAAAATTTTATGACTTCGTTTTGTAGTGTTGTGTTGCGATTAAGCAGCTGCACAGACTGATTCGCCGCGGCGAACTGGCTACGATAAATGTTATCAAAAATTTTCCAGCCGAGCCAGGTTTGATGCTTTGTCCTGGAGATTCCTTTATATGTGAAGCCGCCCTTGTCGGCAGGGTTGCTGCTGATAAAGCCTTCATTCGATATAGCTTTGTTGAAAGATGCTAAAAAATCGGGTTTCATTGTTTCGTCTTCACTTTGTTTCGCCGGACTGGCATTGGTTATTCCCTTTTCCAGATTGATTTTCAGAAAAGTTTTGTGCTGCTTTTAAGCCGAAGGCTGAAGTGAGAAGGGTGAGTTTTTCCCAGGTTAATGTGTATATATCTTTGGAGTGAAATTTCATTAGCCAATCTGCAATGAACCAAAGGATTATGATAAGCATTGCAATGCGGGTAGAGCTAATATTACCTTTGTTGTCGGAAAGGCAAAGACTAAAGCTCCGTGCTACGGAGGAAAATATTTTTAGTAATGTTTGCATGGCAATATTTTTTGGAAGGAAACAAATAAGAAAATTTTTTTAGAAACACGGTATTATTGAGGAAGGAAATAAAATTACAAAAATGCTAGATTAGAAAGATTACAAGACCTTGCTTCGGTCTTATGAACTACGCTGGATAGGTTAGGAAAATTGGTATGATGAAGTAGTGGAGTGAATGCATGCAAAGCAAATGCGAAGCGGCTATTCCCTACTTATAGAATAATAAAAAGTTAAGATTATATTATTTCTCAATAGGCAGACTTGACAATAAATTCTAATTATACTTATATTTCATTTGAATAATTGCTCAAGTGTTGTGAATAAAGATAATAACATAGTTTGCGAAGTTAATTTCATTGATGAGAAGAAAGTAAAAGCAGTTAGGAAAAAGCTGCCGGAAGATTCTTTAATAAATGAACTTTCTGAAACTTTTAAGAGTTTAAGTGATTTTACAAGATTAAAAATTTTGCTTTCTCTTGCTGAAGATGAGTTATGTGTTTGCGATATTGCGGCTTTAACCGGCGTTTCTGTATCTGCAATTTCTCATCAATTGAGGTTGCTAAAGAATAACAGATTAGTGAATCATAGAAGAGAAGGGAAAATGGTTTATTATTCTTTAGATGATGAGCATATAAATAAAATAATTAATGAAGCAACAAAACATTGCAAAGAAAATATTAGGTAACATGCCGTATAAGATAAATAGAATCTCAAAAGGAATAGCTGTTATAATTTTAGCAGCAATTGTTTTTGCTTTTATTCATTCCGAAGTAGGACTATTTGATTTTGACAGTAATAATCATGGTGCACATGATTACTGTGAAATCGTAAAGAATACTAACACACACTCAAAGATCTTACGAGAAGATCTGCCTAAGCTTGAACTTAATAAAGATATCTGCATTCATTGTTTTGAAAAAATTGAAGTGCAGGTGACACGAACTTGTTTTGAAAGAACAGACCAGAATATAATAGTAAAGCACACTACTGAATTATACTTATTTAACAGAGCCTTTCTGATTTAACCCTTTCTTATAATCCTTTTTGTTTTATCCTATAAGGGATACATATATCTATTCAAAAATTTTTGGAGAAAGTATGAAGTTAAAACTTTTCTTTCTCTTGTTGTTCTGTTCATCCGTCATTATAACAGCGCAGCAAGATGAAGATACGATTAAAGTAAAGGAAGAAGAAATAACTTTACAGGCAGCTGTTCAAACAGCTTTGTCTAACAATCCTAATTTAAAAGCGTTTGTATTTGAAATCTCTTCTTTAGAGAAAATAAAAACACAAGCCGGGCTTATTCCAAATCCAGAAGTGGGGTTTGAAGTAGAAGATTTTCTCGGAAGAAAAGAGTTGAGCGGAATTAAAGGAAGCCAATTTACTTTTACGGGCAGGCAGTTGTTTGAGCTTGGCGGAAAAAGAAGCAGCCGTGTTAGTCTTTCCGATAAGGTAATTAATTCAGCAGAAAGCAATTATGAATTAATAAAGCTTGATGTAATTGCACAGATTAAATCAGCTTTTTTCGGGCTGTATCAAATTCATCATCAAATAAAATTGCAGCTTCAATTCATTCAAATAAATGAAGTAATATTGGAAACAATTTCTGGAAGGGTTAAAGCAGGAAGAACTTCTCCTGCCGAAGAATCCAAAGTAAAGGTTGCTTTGATAAAAAGCCAAATAGAATTGCAACGGTTGCAGAGAAGTTATTTATCGGCACAAACAAAGTTAAATTCTTTAATAGGAACAACAGGAAAGAATCTGATCCCTTCTACAGATTTGTTTGAGAATCTTTTTACACCGCCAACCAGGCAAGACATTTTAGAAGATTTAGAAAACATTCCTTCAATAAGAAATCTTATTAACGAAACTAGCATTAGAAAAGCACAACTTAAGTTGGAAGAATCTCAGGCAGTACCGGATTTAACAGTGAGCGGCGGAGTAAGATATCTGAATGAACTTGAAACCAATTCCTTTGTTGCCGGGCTGTCGATTCCACTTCCTATTTTTAATAGGAACCAGGGCAATATCCAGTCTGCAGAAGTTAGAATTAAGCAAATGGATGAAATTATTAGGGCGCAAAAGCTGTCTGTCATTTCGTCTCTTAATGCATCTTTCAATAATCTCATAAGCGCATATAACAACGCAACGCAATTGAGAGAAAACGTATTACCGGAATCGGAAAAAGCTTATGAGATAACAAAGCAGGGATATTTGCAAGGGCGCTTTGCATTTATTGATTTGTTAGATGCGCAGAGAACTTTATTTGAAACTCAAACTCAATACTTGCTTGAGTTGTCGGGTTACTATAATTCATTGATAGAAATAGAAAACATAACAGGTAAATCTTTTTTAAAGTAAACAAATATGAGCAATCCAATGGAAAATAAAAAAATTAAGATAGCAGGAATAGCATTAGTAACACTAATACAAATCTTTTTTATGGTCGGCTGTTCAAGCGATGAGCCGAAAGAAGATACAGTTAAAAATAAAGAACAAACCGAAAACACCGAACATAGTAAAGCGATAAAACTAACAGACAATGAACTAAAAGAATTTGGCATTGAAATAAAAGAAGCCGCAGCGGGAGTGATTACCAATCACATTGATTTGACTGGTGAAATAAAAGCCGAACCCTCACGCCTCTCGCACATTATCCCCCGTTTCCCCGGAATAGTGAAGGAGGTTTATAAAACGGTAGGGGAAAAAGTCAAGCAGGGTGAGGTTCTAGCAGTAATAGAAAGCAACGAAAGTCTCACCCCTTATGAAGTTAAATCTTTAATGGATGGGATAGTTATCGAATTACATATGGCAAAAGGTGATTTGGTAGGCGGTGATCAGGTAGCTATTACAGTTGCTAACCTTGATAAAATTTGGGTGATACTCACTATTTATCAACGAGATATTAACAAAATAAAAATCGGGCAGCGTGCTTTGGTTTCTCTTAGTGCTGATGAAAAGGGAGAAGAAGGAACAATCTCTTATGTAAGCCCGGTTGTTGATGAGGCAAGCAGGACAGCATCGGCAAGAGTAATATTGAATAACACTTCGAGAAAATGGCGCCCCGGGATGTTTGTATCGGCAAAAGTAACTGTGAGCGAAAAGGAGTCGCCGCTTGTTATAGAAAAATCTGCTCTTCAAACTCTTGAAGACCTACCTACCGGAC
>JAKAKL010000140.1 GCA_021824565.1 Bacteroidota bacterium
AGAGGATAAGGCAGAAAATGCGGCGGATATAAAGAAAGGCAATTATACTACAATTGAAGATTTAATTGCAAAAAAGAAAATTAGAAAATCATCAAATAAAAAAGCCGTTAAATGAGCTTTAAAGTTATTATCCCGCCTAAGGTAGAGAAGCAAATGTACTCTCTGCCAGATAAGCTTTTCTTCTTCGACATTCTGCGTGCCTTTCCCGGGATAAGCTTCTTAACCATTAAACTTTCATTGCAGCAACTTAAAAAGAAAAAGATTATCAGAACAATCAGCTAGGGAAGAGATTCCAAATATCCAAAATAATATCATGAATCCGTTAATGGGTTCACATTGCACCAATGTGAGTCCATTACTAAGACTAACTGGACTCTAATCAATTTGAATAATGCGAAAAGTGTGTGAAAATAGTTGTGCTAAATATTTATAATCTCTGTAAATTTGTACTATATGAAAACTGAAATTGAAATAAATAACAATATTCTAACTTGGGCGGTTGAACGAGCCGGGTTAAATTTTGATGAGATTTCCCAAAAGATACCTTACTTTTCTTCCTGGCTCACCGGCGAAAAGAAACCCACTGTTAAGCAGCTTGAAAAGTTTTCCCAAAAAGTACATCTTCCTTTTGGTTATTTGTTTTTGGATAACCCGCCGGAAGAAAAAATTCCTATACCTTTTTTCCGTACTATTGCTTCCGCGTCTGACAAAGTTGCTCTTAATATATATGATACAATTTTAATACTCCAGCAAAGGCAGCAGTGGCTTATAGATTATCTAAAAGATAATGATTATGATCCTCTTGAATTTGTCGGAAAATTTTCCGGCAATGAAAATATCTATGATATAGTCTCCGATATTAGAAATACATTAACACTTCAAGAAAATTGGGCTGATGAGTTTCCTAATTGGGAAAAAGCAAAAGATTATTTTACTCAAAAAATAGAAGAAGCCGGTATAATAACTGTCTTCAGTAGTATTGTAGGCAATAATACTCACCGCAGTATTAAAGTTGATGATTGCCGCGGCTTCGTTCTGGTTGATAGCTATTCTCCATTTATGTTTATAAATTCTGCCGACAGTAAATCGGCACAAATTTTTACACTCGCTCATGAACTTGCGCATATTTGGCTTGGTAAAAGTGCCGGATTTGACTTCCGGCAATTGCAGCCTGCTAATAATCCCACAGAGATATTATGCGATAAAATAGCTGCTGAATTTTTAGTCCCTCAAAAAGTTCTTAATAATATTTTGAAAGATGAAACTAGAATTGAAGATCTTGCTAAAAAGTTTAAGGTAAGCCAAATAGTTATTGCACGCAGATTGCTTGATCTTGGAATACTTAGTCGTAAAGAGTTCTTTGAATTTTATGATGAATACATAAAACGCGATTTTCTAAAGAACGAAGAAAAAGAAGGCGGCGGCGATTTTTACAAAACACAACGCAAAAGACTAAGTATTCGTTTTTTAAGTTTTGTTAATCAAGCAGTATTGGAAAATAAATTATTAATAAGAGATGCTTACCAGCTTACAGAGATGAAGGGCAATACCTATCATAAATTCATGAAGGAGCATCTCTACTAATGCCGCTTTATGTTGTAGACACTAATTTTTTCATTCAATCGCATCGGATAACTTATCCGTTAGACATAGCAAAAGGGTTTTGGGAAAAAGTAAAAAGCATTTCTTTGTCCGGTAATATTATTAGTATCGATAAAGTAAAGGATGAAATTTATAATAATGAAGATGACCTAAAGAATTGGATCGATACAAATTTGCCGCTTGATTTTTTTAAGTCAACAGAAACCCCGGAAATTCTAACTCAATATTCAAAAATTGTGAACTGGGCAAATACTAAAAACAGCTTTTATCTTCCAAAAGCAATAGCGGAATTTTTAGATTTAAAATGCGCTGATGCCTGGCTTTGTTCCTATGCTCTTTCTATAAATGCAGATTGCTGTATTATAACCCAAGAAAAAAGTGAAACCAACCGCAAATCAAAAATAAAAATACCTGAAGTGTGCAATGCCTTCAATCTTCAATATAAAAATATCATTGAAATGTTTAGAGAATTAGGTGAAACTTTTTAAAGTCTTTTTATAATACTCCGCAAATTCATTTGCTCCCCAAAAGTAAACCCATTATTTTCATAATAACATTTTATAGGAGACTATCATGCAAAAAGCCGGCATAATTCTTTAGCCATAGATACAGTTCATCATCGACTCTTTAGCGGATGCAGAAGCGGTCTGCTTGCAGTATCGGATTATGATGCCGGAAAAATTGTTGCTACTGTGCCAATAGGCGCGGGAGTAGATGGAGCCGCTTACGATCCATCATTCGGTGATATATTTGCTTCATGCAGCTACGGTACATTAACCATCATACATGAAGACAGTCCGGATAAATATCACGTAGTTCAGACATTGAAGACGGGAGAGAACGGCAAGAATATGGGACTCGATATTATAAACCACCGGATTTATGTTGTAGCTGCGCGATTCGAGAAGCCATCAAACAAAGAGTCCGCCGGAAACCGTTACCGCGCTAAGATGATCCCGGGTTCGTTTATTATGATGATGATCGAGCGGGCAGACTCATCGCGATGAAATAGATTTCCTTGGAACACTTAATTACTTCAATTAAAGATATGAATTGGCTTTATTAAGGATTACTAGAGCAATAAGAACAAAAGTTATTTTAGTGGATCGAGTTAATTTGCTTTCGTCAATGGATGGTATTCATAGCCATTTATTAGCTATTTCAAAAATGTATGCCGCATAATGTTAGCATATCTATAACTAAAATCGAAAGTTTCTTTAATGTTCCTCAAATGAACAGTATAAGTTCTTTCGTTAACCTTTGTAATTTCTTCTATGTAGTTTATATTAATTATTGTTGCGCGGTGTATCCGCAGAAATGTTTCCGAAGCAAGAGTCTTAACCCAGGTTTTTAAGGACTTTCTTACAATTATTTTGGAGCTATTAACGGTAATTATCTTACTATATTCTCTTAAAGCGATGATACAAATTATTTCGGAAAACTCGATCAGCTTTAATTTATTTCCAATCTTTATCAGGATATGATCATTCTTTTGCGGTATGGTTTTATATTCGTCAAACGTATTTAGAGAACTATGTATCGACTGTTTTATAAGAGATAATTTTGATAAACGGTTTTTGACAGAGGTAGATAAGCTTCTTTCTAAAAAATCAAATGTTATATAGTCATCAGCCCCAAAGTCCATTAATTCTCGTTGTTCTTGTATAGTGCTATTTTCAGATATTACTATTAAAGGAATAGCAGCAAGTGCCAAATCAGCACTTATCTTTTTGATGAAGCTTGCATTATCTTTATTACCGTTAACGTGCAGCAATATCAAATCAGGTTGATAACGAACAGCAATTTTATAACCATCGGTTTTATTATGCGAAGTAAAAATTTTATAATCGGGATAGGTTAAAATTTTTTCTATCTCCTTCGATATTTCCCCGGACGATTCAACAATCAATACTCGTTTCAAAGCAATAATATTTTTACCAAAGAAACATAAGAAACATTAGTGAGATATTCTCTCCGTTACAAATCTATTTTTCTGAGTCTAAATTAAATAGGAATACTTAAGCAAAATAGTCAAAGTGTTTCGATTAAGACAAAATTGTAGCGCTCGTTGAAAATAACTATAAAATAAGAATGGCGTTTAGCAGTTTTGTAAAGCAAATTTTTATTTTATTAAAATATTTAACACCCGTTATATGGGACAAATATTTACCAAATCAGAATCACCTTAATATCCCGAACTTATAGTAAAGTTCAGAGATGAAGGACTAATATTAAAATCATTTCAAATCAATAAGAGGTTTTTATGTTCAATACTGGAAGTACAGCATTTATGCTTATATCAGCAAGCCTGGTAATGTTAATGACTCCAGGCCTAGCTCTTTTCTACGGCGGTCTTGTCGGTAGAAAAAATGTTTTAACAATAATGATCCAGAGTTTCTTTTCTTTGGGTTGGACAACCGTAATCTGGATAGCCTTTGGATATTCATTGTGCTTCAGCGGAGGTCAGGGGGGTATAATTGGTAATTTAAATATGGTTTTTCTTTCCGGAACAAATATAAATACAGCCTTCTTCGGTAACAATCAAATACCGCTATATGTATTTATCGCATATCAAATGATGTTCGCAATTATAACACCCGCACTTATTACCGGGGCATTTGCCAACAGAGTAAGATTCCCAGCTTACGTCTTATTTTTAACATTGTGGCTAATTTTTGTTTACTTTCCCCTGGTTCATATGATTTGGGGAAATGGTCTTTTGGCGCAATGGGGAGTTCTTGACTTTGCAGGAGGTATTGTAGTACATGCAAGCGCGGGAATGGCGGCTTTAGCATCTGTGTTTTATGTAGGAAGAAGGAAAATATTCGAAAGAGGACCTCATAGCTTGCCTTTAGTTGCAATCGGCACTGCATTGCTTTGGTTCGGCTGGTACGGCTTTAACGGCGGAAGCGAGTTGAAAATTGATACTATTGCAACCGCGGCTTTTCTTAACACTGATGTGGCTGCCTCCTTTGCTGCAGTCACATGGTTGTTCTTAGCATGGTCACTTGAAAAGAAACCTAAACTAATAGGGCTTCTGACAGGATCTGTTGCGGGTCTGGCGACTATTACTCCAGCCGCAGGATTTGTTACTGTCGGTGACTCTGCACTAATTGGTATTGTCTCAGGCATTCTATGCTATTTTGCCGTTTCACTTAAGAATAAACTAAAATGGGATGATGCGCTTGATGTCTGGGGTGTCCATGGAGTGGGCGGTACATTGGGAATTATTATGCTGG
This sequence comes from Bacteroidota bacterium, assembly GCA_021824565.1. Lineage (GTDB taxonomy): Bacteria > Bacteroidota > Ignavibacteria > Ignavibacteriales > Ignavibacteriaceae > FEN-1297. Next base: position 4,842 of record JAKAKL010000140.1, read on the forward strand.
GTTTATTAGCCACCAAAGCAGTTAATCCTGCTGTTCAAGTTGAAGGATTACTTGTCGGCGGATCGGCTGAATTCTTCTTCAAAGAATTAATTTCCGTACTTGGAGTTGGCGCCTACTGTTTCATCTTTACATACGTAATGCTGAAAATAATAAATTTAATTACACCTGTTAAAGTTACTCAAGAAGAAGAGATCGCCGGTCTGGACACTTCACTTCATGGAGAAATTGCTTATGAAGAGGATTGAGCTAAGGTAGTTATTTTTTCATCTTAACAGCCTGGAAAAACATTCCAGGCTTTTTTATTGAATTATTTTTGAACTTATTTTTTTAGTAATAGCTTTTCGTTCTCAAGTCAAATGTTTTCTCTGACTCATGGAATTTCTACTTGTAATTGTATCTTAATTTATTATTATGAAATTCCATTTCCAACTGAAGCTTTACAAAAGATTAACATAAAAACTTTGCAATATTGTTAAAATAGAAATTTTATTAATCCTTCATTTGAGTGCTGATTAATCCCGAAGGCTTTGACAAGAGCTGCTAACGCAAGTAAGCCACTCGAAGTTAAGTAGCCGCATCATTTAGAATATCATTAAACGTACTCGCTATAAAAGAAGATGGGATACTTTTAAGAAGCGGTGAAAAATTGAGTATCCGGATCTATATTTTTCTCCTTGATCAAGTATACACTTCGTTGATCAAATAAAAAACTTGACAAATGATTTTTTATATCGTAATTTCATTGCAATGTCGAAAACGATTTTTTAAATGCGAAACACAACAATTACAGATATAGCCAAGAAATTAAAGATTTCAGCATCTACGGTATCGCGTGCATTGAATGATTACCCCGATATTAATGAGGAAACAAAAAATCAGGTAAAGATGCTGGCAAAGAAATTAAACTATTGGCCTAATCCTATTGCAAGGAGTTTAAAAAGCAACAGGACTAACGTAATCGGAGTGATTGTTCCTGAGATTAAGCATGACTTTTTTTCTTCTGCCATCAGCGGAATAGAGGAAGTGGCATACCATTCAGGCTATACTATTTTAGTATGTCAATCTAATGAAAGTTATGATAGGGAGGTTATTAATACAAATGCTTTAATGCATCAAAGAGTTGCGGGCTTCATAGTTTCAATTTCCCAGAGCACAACCAACGGCGATCACTTCAAAGCATTACTGGACAGAAAAATACCGCTAGTCTTTTTTGACAGAGCATTTGACCAATTGCCTGCTATTAAAGTGGTAATAGATGACGCTAAAAGTTCATGCCGGGCTGTTACACACTTAATAGAGCGAGGCTATAAAAAGATAGCTCATTTTAGCGGACCCATCGCTATGGAAATAAGCAAGCAGAGACTAAAGGGCTATAAGAACGCATTGAAGAAAGCGAACTTGCCGATTCTAAATGAATTAATTCGCTATGGCGGACTACAAGAATCTGACGGGTATGCATCAATGGATGCGCTTATAAAAGAGAATGTAATACCTGACGCTATATTTGCCGTTAATGACCCGGTAGCAATCGGAGCTTTTCAGAGAATAAATGAAGCCGGCTTGAAGATTCCAGACGATATAGCAATAGTAGGTTTTTCAAATAATAAAATTACGAGTTTGATAGAACCGCCTATGACAACAGTGAATCAGCCTTCATATGAAATGGGAGAGAAGGCAGCAGAGATATTAATTGAAATGATTGAAAAAAAGAAAACACATAATGAAAATAAAGCAATTGTGTTTGAAGCTGAGCTTGTTGTTAGAAAATCAACGTAAGATTTTTTTATAGCTTATTATGCAAACGATTTCGGTAAAATTAAATATGAAACAACTTTTCTCCAAGAGTATTTTTTTATTTGCTTATGCAAACGATTTCGGAAAAACAATATTGAAAAAATTATTCAAAATAAAATAGAGAATGTATGCAAACAATTGGACTATCTTTTATTGACTGGACTATAATCTTAGTCTACTTCGGCTTTATCCTCGGAATAGGATGGTATCTCAGAAAATTTACGACAAATGAAGAAGACTTTTTTTTAGCTGGAAGAAAAAATTCCTCATGGGTAGCGGGACTGGCTTTTCTGTCTGCAAACTTGGGTGCGCTTGAGCTGCTTGGAATGACAGGCAATACATTTAAGTACGGGATGTACGTGGCACATTTTTATTGGATAGGAGCAATTCCTGCAATGTTATTCCTGGGAGTATTTATGATGCCGTTCTATTACAGCAGCAAAATAAAGTCAGTACCAGGTTACTTAAAGCTGCGATTTGATGAAAAGACGCGAGTACTAAATGGAATTGCATTTGCAATAATGACGCTTTTAGTCTCTGGAATAAATCTATATGCAATGGCGCTTGTTCTGCATACTTTTCTCGGCTGGCATTGGGATATAAGTATGTGGGTGTCAGCCATTACTGTGGGCTTATATGTTACGATGAGCGGGTTGATGTCTGCAATATTTACGGAGATAATTCAGTTCTTTCTTATTTGGTTTGGACTATTTCTAGTTTCAATAATGGGATTTATAGAGATTGGCAGCTGGCAAACAATAGTCACCAGGATTAATGAAATATCTAAAGTATCGCTTACGACACTCTGGTCGACCTCAGGCAGTGCCGCTAATAACGGAATGTTTATTAACTGGGCAGGAATAGTATTGGGATTAGGCTTCGTCCTATCGTTTGGATACTGGACTACGGATTTTTTAGTAATTCAACGAGCATTTTCGGCAAAGAATTTAAGATCAGCTCGATTGACCCCAATAGTGGCGTCATTCTTTAAAATGGCTTTACCTTTCATAGTAATCCTTGCGGGATTAATTGCCATAATACTTTCTAACGACCCGAATAGCGGTTTCAAATTATTGCACGATGGCGGGCATATAAATTATGATTCGGCACTTCCTTTATTAATAGCAAGATATTATCCTACCGGCTTAGTCGGACTGGGTGTTACTGCATTATTAGCAGGGTTCATGGCGGGTCAAGCAGGAAATATAAGTGCGTTTAATACTGTATGGACGTATGATATTTATAAATCAGTATTAAATAAAAATGCTACTGACTCGCATTTACTTTGGATGGGAAGAGTTTCAACGATAGCAGGCATAGTTATTTCGCTTGGAACGGCATACTGGGCGAAAAGTTTTCCAAGCATTATGGATTATATGCAGGCAATCTTTTCATGGGTAAATGCACCTTTGTTTGCAACAATGCTTTTGGGAATGTTTATATGGTGGATAACTCCTAACGGAGCGTTCTGGGGATTAGTAGCAGGAATGTCATCGTCATTTACGCTATACATGGCTGTAAAGTATAATTGGTTCAGCCAAAGTGCTATCACATTCTCCAGCGTTCAAAGCGATATGGCGGCAAACTTATGGCGAGCCTGGTGGGCGTGGTTAATCTGTGCTGCGGTTACAATTATTATCAGCTTATTTACAAAGAAAAAGTCTAAAGAAGAATTAGTTGGACTCGTAAAAGGATTGACAGAAGAGAACCTTGACCAGGATCTACCTTTTATAAAACGACCGGAGTTTTACGCAATAATATCCTTAATAGTTTTAGTAATACTTAATCTTCTGTTCTGGTAATGAAAGGAAACTCTATGAAATCAATATGGTTTTTTGTCGGTATAATTCTGACAGTAATGGGCGGAATAATTATTCTCGGCGGAATTTATAATCTAATTGAACCGCCAGCGATTAAAACAGTACTGGCTAATACACATCCAGATTTATGGTGGGGAAGTATAATGGTTGTATTCGGCAGTTTTATGTACTTAAAAAATAGAAAACAAAATATATGAGTAATCCTGAATTAGTAAAAAGCATAAAGAAAAAGTTTATCGAACTATTTAAGGAAAAGCCATGTTTATATAGTTCACCCGGCAGAATTAATCTAATAGGAGAACATACAGATTACAATATGGGTTTTGTGCTTCCGGCAGCAATTGACAAAGCAATTTACCTGGCAATTTCACCACGTAAAGATTTGCAATGTAAAATCTTTGCTTATGATCTGAACGACTATTTTGAATGTTCGCTTGAAAAAATTAGCAAATCGGAAAAGCACTGGCAAAATTATCTATTAGGTGTGGTTGATCAAATAAGAAAGGCGGGATATAAATACAGCGGATTCAACTGCGTATTTGGAGGCGATATACCAATAGGAGCAGGTTTGTCATCTTCTGCTGCATTGGAAGCGGGACTGGCTTTCGCGCTTAATAAGATATTTGATCTTGGCATTGATAACCTGTCATTAGTTAAAATGTCGCAAAAAGCGGAAAACGAATTCGTCGGTGTTAATTGCGGGATAATGGATCAGCACATAAATATATTTGGCAAAGAAGGGAAAGTTCTCCGGTTAGATTGCCGCAATTTAGAGTATGAATACTTCCCATTTGACTTTGAAAATATTTCCATCGTTCTATTTGATACAAATATATCACACTCGCTTGCTTCTTCCGAATATAATACGAGAAGAGAAGAATGCAATACCGGAGTTCAAATAATTAAAAATGATTTTCCTTTTGTTGAGAGCTTAAGAGATGTTTCACAAGACATATTAAGCGGATACAAATCGAAGATGAGTCCAACAATTTTCAAAAGATGTAAATACGTTATTGAAGAAAACATTAGAGTACTGAGAGCATGTGAAGCTCTAAATAAAAAAGATTTGAGAGTATTTGGCGAATTAATAAATGAGTCGCATGAAGGTTTAAGCAACGAATATGAAGTAAGTTGTACCGAACTTGATTTTCTCGCGGAGGTTTCAAAATACAATTCTAAGGTGTACGGGTCTAGAATGATGGGAGGGGGATTTGGAGGCTGTACAATAAACCTGATTGAAACTAAAGCAGTAGAAAAGGTAAGCGAAGAAGTTCAAAAGCAGTACAAGAAAAAATTTGGAAACGAAGTAAAAGTATACAATACACAAATTGGAAACGGCACAAAGCAGATGGAATATGAAGATGAAACATACTGATTTTCAATATCCGCATAGAAGAAAAAATATTTTAACCGGCGAGTGGATTTTAGTGTCGCCAAATCGAACAGTACGACCATGGCAAGGTGAAGTATCAGAGATAGAATTTGAAACGCGCCCGGAATATGATACTAATTGTTATCTGTGTCCGGGTAACAAGCGTGCAAACGGAGAGTATAATCCTAATTACAAAGATACTTTCGTATTTACAAATGACTTTTCCGCGCTTCTTGAAAATTCAGATAACAATATTAGTAATAACGGCAATCTGTTAATCGCAAAAGGCGAAAAAGGAACTTGCAGAGTCGTAAATTTTTCACCAAGACACGACTTAACCCTTGCTGAAATGGATGAAAAAGAAATTTACAAAGTAATTGATGCATGGCGCGATGAATTTAAGAAATTAAGTTTGAATCCCGTTATAAATCATATTCAGATTTTTGAGAACAAAGGTTCGGTAATGGGAAACAGCAACCCTCATCCACACTGTCAAATTTGGGCGCAGGAAAGCATTCCTCTTGAAACTGCAAAAGAATTAAAACAGTTTACGAAATATTATAAAAAGAATAACAGGACAATTTTACAAGATTACTTAAAGCTGGAATTGAAATTAGACGATAGGATAGTATACAAAAACGAATCGTTTATAGTACTGGTCCCTTTCTGGGCTGTATGGCCTTATGAAACGCTTATAATTTCAAAGAGGAAAATTGAGAATATTATTCAGCTTAGTAAAAAAGAACAGAATGATTTTGCCAACGCTTTGAAAGCCATTACGACTAAATATGATAACCTCTTCAATACTTCGTTTCCTTATTCCTCAGGCATACATCAAGCGCCTACAGATGGGAAAAAATACAGAGAATGGCATTTCCACATGCATTTTTATCCTCCTCTGCTGAGGTCAGCAAGTGTAAAGAAATTTATGGTAGGCTATGAAATGCTGGCTGAACCTCAAAGAGATATTACTCCGGAGTACAGCGCCAAAGTGTTGAAAGGACTATCGCAGATACATTATAAAAATAAAGCAAAATAAAATGTGTGTTGAAAAAATTATTAATAAATATTAAAGCTGGAGATAATATGTCAGTCAAGATTTCTACTATTCTTTTTGCAGCAATGGTAGTTTTGCTGCTCAACAAAGCCGTATTGGGAGCTTCCGGAAGAATTGAAGGAAAAGTAATAGATGCTGCAACAGGAGGAGGGCTTTTCGGAGCAAATGTTGTTATAGAAGGAACGGGTATGGGTGCGGCAACAGATTTTAACGGAAAATACGTGATATCAAATGTTCCGGCTGGGAGTTATATAATTAAAGCATCATATATTGGATACAGGTCCACTACAATAAACATACTTCTAAAAAACGGAGAGACAGTTATAAAAGATATTAAACTTAGTGTAGTAAGCGTTACCACAAAAGAAGTAGTCGTTACAGCTCAGGCAAGCGGACAAAACTCTGCAATAAACCAGCAGTTGTCATCTGAAAATATTGCAAACGTTGTATCAGCGGCTCGTATACAAGAATTGCCCGATGCAAATGCTGCTGAATCAGTAGGAAGACTGCCCGGTATTTCATTGGTTAGAAATGGAGGCGAAGCAACTCAAATAGTTATACGCGGGCTGCAGCCGCAGTATAACACAATTACTATAGATGGGATTCCAATACCGTCAAATGATGCAGGAAGCGTTACTACAAGCGGCTCTTATGCTACACCCACCAACACTTCCGGCGGTCGTGCAGTGGATCTAAGTATGATTTCATCAAGCTCCCTTGAAGGTATTGAAGTTTACAAAACAGTTACTCCGGATATGGATGCTGCAGTTCTTGGCGGCACAGTTAATTTCGATTTGAGAGAAGCTAAAGGATCGTCTAGCGGGATACCTTTGGTCTCCCTGCTTGCCCAGGGCGGTTATAACAATATTATTAATTCATATAACAATTACAAATTTGTCGCAAGCGCCGAACAGAGGTTTTATAATGACCGCTTAGGCATATTTGTGCAGGGAATTGCTCAAAGACAGAACCTAACGTCAAACACACTTGGTGGATCTTATTATCTACCGGATATTCAAGATAAACCGAACTATATAGTCCTTGGTAATTTGAACCTTGCATATTCACCTTCAGAAGTTCAACGGTATGACGGAACTTTGACGTTTGATTATAGGCTGCCGCACGGCAAATTAACACTCTTCAATTTAGTAAGTCACGGTTCGTCCACAACTGAGTCTCACGACGAAACTTATGATCTTGCAACCTATGGAAACGATATACAATTCGGGACCCAGTTAACAAATAACACGCTAAATGTCATAACAAACATTTTGGGATATAAGCAAGACTTTGGTTTATTTAATTTATCCGTGAAGATTTCCAATTCTTTTTCAGATAACCGCACTCCCAATGGCTGGAGAGTAGTATTTGATCAAATCTCTGCCGGAACAGGTAGTATCCCTAATTACCTAAGTCCGGATATAATTGCCAAACAAGCTCAGGCAATGATAAATTTGGACAAAATGTTTTGGCAGGGCAATTCCTCTTGGAGTAGTTACAATAAGCAAAATAATGCTCAAGGCTCGATTGACTTGAGCAAGAATTTTAATCTGTCGGATGAAATTTCTGTTGATTTGAGGGCTGGAGGTGAATATAGATATACTACACGGTATTATAATTTTGATGATGGATTCGGCAGTTTATATACCGGTGCTGCGCAGGGATTTCGATATAACCTAGTACAGGCTCTTCCTTGGCTGGCACAACCTCCGTATAATTTAAATCCATCAGGCAACCAATACTTTCCTATAAACGGTTTCTATAATTCGAATATGAATTTCGGCAATTTCCTGAAAGGAAATTATGGAATGTTTTCAGCCGTAAATGCTGGTGTAATTAATCTGATAATGAATGAGATAAAAATTTTAGGGGCATCAACATCTCAACCTCAGGCAGTTCCAAGCTATATTCCAGATCCGTATAGCAGTATTGCCAGTGATTACTACGGAAATGAATTTAGAAGCGCCGAGTATCTTATGGCGACCATTAATATTGGTTCTCAATTAACTATTATTCCGGGAACTCGTTATCAAGGACTAAAGACCAACTATTCAGCTCCGCATTTTATAGGCAATGCAGATGCTACGAATCCATACCCAAACGAACTTAACCACACCTGGGTAACACAGGGCGAGTATCATGGATATTTACTGCCTGATATTAGCGCGAAATATGATCCGTTTCCGTGGCTAAGTATCCGCGGCTCTTATACATGTACACTGGCATATCCCGATTTTAACACAATCATGCCTAGAGAGGATGTTTCAAGCAATAGCGGTCACTGGGTAGTCTGGAACAATTATGCTTTAAAGCCGGCTTATTCACAAAATTTTGATTTTCAGGTTGCTTTGTATAATAATGAAATCGGGTTAATTGCCATTAGTCCGTTTCTTAAGCGAATTGATAATTTAATATTCAGCCAGTCGTCTTTCATTTCTGATCCTTCTTTATATCCTGGAGTTCCAGCCAATACAAAGACCTATTCGCTGACTACTTTTATTAATAACCCGTACCGGGTCAATGTTTATGGATTTGAAGCTGAATGGCAAACACATTTTTGGTATTTACCCGGTACTTTAAGCGGCTTGGTTATGAATGTAAATTTTACCCATATATTTTCTAGTGCAACTTATCCATATACTGTTACGATGCGTTCGCCAGTGTATCCGTACCCAACAATACACATAGATTCTTCATACACCGACAGGCTATTTCAGCAGCCAAATGATATTGTTAATCTTTCACTAGGATTTGATTATAACCAATTCTCAATATTAGCTTCAATGATATACCAGGCGCAGATTTTTCATGGTACAAACTTTTCCAACGCTCTTCGATCGGATAAGACAAAATATTTGCGAATAGATCTTTCACTAAAGCAAGGATTACCGTGGTATAATCTTGAAGTTTATTTTGATATAAACAACCTCAACAGTGAAGAAGATGTTTACACTGTTAGAGGCTCGGGCTTTCCGAACGCTGCATCTAACTATGGATTAACAGGTGATTTAGGTCTTCGATGGAGATTATAATAATTAACGTAACATAAACTTAAATAGAAAGGAATAGTAAAATGAAAACAACATTTACCTGAATTTGGTCCTCGGATTTCATAGGTGATCTTAAGTCAAGATTAGATAGCCTAGTTTTTGTGTACAATTAACATAAATATAAACTTCAATGAAAGGTTGTTTGTTATGAAAACAATATTTAATTCGATTTTAATGATAGTTGTGTTGTTAGTGTCATTAGCACCCTCAACATCATTTGCAGTGCCTGCCGATACTGTAGTTGTTTCAGCATTGCCTATAGGAAATCTTAATAATGTTATAAATTCTGATACTACTGCCGATGGATCCATAGTACCAAACACGGTTTTTCTATTGAAACCAACAGGAGCTTTGGATACTGTTTATTGGTTGACTGCGCCAATATCAAGCAAAGGAAACATTCGTGTGGTAGGCTATATAAATCCTGTTACTGGTCATCCCCCACTCGTAGCGCCATCGATTGCTCAGGACAATTCATCAATAGGATTTTTTTTCAATCCTCAAGCTAATGATACGCTAGAACTTAAAGGCATATACTTTTTAGGAACTCGAACCGATACTATAGCATATACCGGTCGATTTGTTGAACCTACAGGAGACAATAATATATACATCTTCGACCATTGTATTATCGAGAATATTTCCGGTGCAGGCACTCCGAACATTGTTGATACATATAATCATGACCACCAAAGCTTTTATATAACTAATTGCGAATTCAGAAATAATCAGGATGATAATCCGCAGAATCCGGGTTTTGCCTGGGTAGACCCTGGAACATACCCATGTGATACGGCAATATTTAAAAACAATACTTTCTTTTTAACCGGCGGATATATTCTTGGTTCATCAGGGTACGGATGTACATACTTGGATTTCGAGCACAACACTATCTTCTTTTCTGGGCAGGGAGGAGCATTCGACCTATACCAAATGACTAATGCGGTAATAAAGAATAACATTTTCTTCAGTGTTTCTTCTGCGGCTTACCCTGAATCATGGTATAACAATGTACCGGGTAGCTGGGGATCTGCTGTTATTCCGATTGATTCACTACGTTCTTTGGCTGCAGCACCATATAATATGACTGAAGCTGAAAGACATTTAACAATTACAAACAACGCATATTTCTGGCCGCAGCAGACGGTTAGTAATTGGAATCAAATTAATACCACGGGTATTTCAGGGATAACCCCTCTCCGTCCGCCTGATTTCATTAATTGTCAGCCTGGTATGACAACCAATAAAACATCGTGGCCTTATGTTGATGTAGCGAATAATGACAGTGTGGATCCAGAATTCAATTCTGCGCTTGTGCAAATGGCAGGAAGTAAGATGGCTGCATTTGTTGATACTCTGTGGAATAACAACCAATCCGGTATGGGCTTTCGTCCCTACGTTTATCCGCTCTACGATCCTCCGTCAATAACTGCAGATTGGCCAAATGTGCCTTCTAACTGGGCATCTATTCAAGGTTATCCTGTGCCGGAGAATCTGCGTTATTCTAATACTGCACTGCAAAATGCAGGTACAGATGGAAAAGCATTAGGTGATTTAAATTGGTTCCCTGAACAAATTACAGCCGTTACAGAAATTCATAATCCGATTCTTGAGAAATATACTCTTAGCCAAAATTATCCTAATCCTTTTAACCCGTCAACAGTAATTGAATACAGCATTCCTAAAAGTAATTTTGTAACAATTAAGGTTTACAATCTTTTGGGACAGACGGTAGCTACTATAGTTAATCAGGAACAGAAGGCAGGCACATACAGAGTAAGCTTTGACGCATCAAAACTCGCTAGCGGAGTGTACATGTATCAAATTCAAGCCGGTAATGTCAGCTTAACTAAAAAAATGATTCTTATGAAGTAACCAAGGATTGAATTATACAAACATGATTTTTTATTTGTATTTAATTTTGAGTTAAGTGATAAAATAATTTAATAAGGCAAGGGAAATACAGTGGAGACGCTGTGTACCCTTGTCCTTATTCGTGCTATTTATGAATTTACTTAATATTTATAAGGCGTTAAAAAATTAAAGAAGCTTTTCCAATGGAAATAATAATTTATAAAAATAAAATTCAGATAATAAAATTTTCGTTCCTATTTTTTTTAATAATATTTTCTCTTTCATTGCTGATAGGACAAGCTAGCGCTGTTTCTATTTCAAAGCAAAGAAGCAGAGAGAGTTTCGACAATAACTGGAAGTTCCATCTCGGTGATGTTAAGAACGGACAGGATACGAAGTTGAAAGATTCCAAGTGGAGAAAATTAAATCTTCCACATGATTGGAGCATTGAAGGAAAGTTCAATAAAGATAATCCTGCTGGAGTTAATGGAGGTGCTTTGCCCGGGGGAATTGGATGGTACCGAAAAGAATTTATTATGCCCGAATCAGATAAATCGAAGCTTGTGTTTATAGAATTCGATGGAGTATACCATAATAGCGAAGTATGGATTAACGGACATTATCTAGGTATACGTCCATACGGATACAGTTCATTCCAATATGATCTTACTCCTTACCTAAATTACGGCGGCATGAAGAATGTAATTGCGGTAAGAGTTGATAATTCGCAGCAGCCAAACTCACGCTGGTATTCGGGCTCCGGTATTTATAGAAATGTATGGCTTGTTATAACAAACAAAATTTATGTTGATCATTGGGGAACATATATAACTACGCCGGAAGTAACAAATAAATTGGCGAAAATTTCTATTCAAGTAAAAATTCGGAATGCAGAAGATAAAGATCAAAATGTTTTTGTTAAGACTGTAATCCTAAACAATAATGGAAAAAGAGTTGCAAAAGCAGAGACACCAGTATCAATGTTAAAAGACTCTTCTGATGAAATACATCAGGAACTCACTGTAGCAGACCCTGAATTATGGTCAATTGAAAATCCTAATTTATATAAAGCCGTAACGACAATTGAAAAAGACAAGGAAGTAAGCGATAATTATAACACGACATTCGGAATCAGAACTTTTGAGTTTGATAGACAAAAAGGATTTTTTCTAAATGGTAAGCATGTAAAAATATGGGGAGTGTGCGATCACCATGATTTAGGGTGTCTTGGTGCAGCCGTTAATTATCGGGCTATCCAGCGACAACTTGAGATATTAAAAGATATGGGCTGTAATGGTATACGTACTTCGCACAATCCTCCTGATCCTGAACTGCTGGACTTATGCGATAAGATGGGCTTTATAGTTATGGATGAAGCGTTTGATATGTGGAAGATTCCTAAAACAAAATATGATTATTCTACAGAGTGGGACAAGTGGCACAAAAGGGACCTTGAAGACATGGTCTTGAGAGATCGCAATCATCCTTCAATATTTCTCTGGAGTATAGGCAATGAAATTCCAGAACAAAGAGATCCTAGCGGAATTCAAATTGCAAAAGAATTAGCAGGCATTATTAGGAACCTTGATAGATCCCGTCCAATTACTTCCAACTGTGATGATCCTGATACGAATAATTATATCATCAAGTCAGGGGCATTAGATATTATCGGCTTTAGTTATCATCTAAATGATTATAAAACATTTCAAAATAATTTTCCTGGGAAAAAGCTAATCGGTTCGGAAACTACATCTGCGTTGGAGACTCGAGGTCACTATGATATGCCTTCAGATAGTATACGCAGGTGGCCTACGCGATGGGATAAACCATTCTTAGAAGGTAATCCTGGCAATACCTGTTCAGCGTATGATAATTGCAGTGCACCATGGGGCGAGACACACGAAGAAGCTTTAAAAATAGTAATGGAAGATAAATTTGTTTCAGGTATGTTTATATGGACGGGTTTCGATTACCTTGGCGAGCCTACTCCTTACGGATGGCCTTCACGCAGTTCATATTTTGGGATAATTGATATGGCAGGGTTTCCAAAGGATGCTTATTACCTGTATCAGAGTGAGTGGACTAACAAACCGGTTCTTCATGTTTTTCCACCGTGGAATCCTCAAGTTTGGACAAATATTAAAGATGGGAAGCCTGATTGGAAACAAGGTGATTCTGTTGATGTTTGGGCTTATACCAACTGCGATAGAGTTGACTTATTTTTAAATGGAAAGTCTCTCGGAATTAAGGAAAAGACAAATAGCGAGTTTCATTTGATGTGGCGAATACCATTTATGCCCGGAACACTAAAAGCTGTTGGTTATAAAGATGGCAAAGAAATTTTAACAAGCTTTGATAAAACTGCGGGCGCACCTGAAAAAATTTCTTTGGAGCCTGATAGAAAAACAATTCATGCAGACGGCAAAGATCTTACGTTTGTTACTGTAAAAGTGCTGGATAAAGATGGAACATTGGTTCCATATGCCGATAACTTAATCAACTTTAAAGTTAAAGGCGCAGGAAAAATTATTGGAGTTGATAATGGTTCTGAGACGGATCATGAGCCATTCAAAGCAAACTACAGAAAAGCGTTCAACGGCTTGTGCCTGGTAGTAATTCAGTCAAGCGTGAAAAAAGATAATATTACATTAGAGGCATACTCGCATGATTTGAAAAGTGCGTCTGTAATAATTAATGAGGAATAAAAATTTAAGCGTTATAATTAAGCATCATAAATTCAAAATAGAAGGTGCAATTTGAAAAGATATTATTTAGAATCACGTATTAACAATATACAGGCAGTTATACTTATTTTTCTTTTATTAGTAGCAGTAAAAGTAAAAGCTCAATTTGCAAACGGTGCGGATGTAAGCTGGTTATCCCAGATGGAAACATACAATTATGTATTTAAGAATAGTTCCGGAGTGCAGGAGAATTGTTTACAAATATTAAAAGAAAAAGGAATTAACGCGTTACGTTTTAGAGTTTGGGTTAATCCCCAGGGCGGACTTAACGGTAAACAGTATGTAGCACATGAGGCATATATAGCCGACACTATGGGTTTTAAGATTTTACTCGATTTTCATTTTAGCGATACGTGGGCAGACCCGGGGCATCAAACTATACCAGCGGCATGGAGCAGCGATTCTTTTTCCCAACTTCAGACAGATGTATATAATCATGTTTACAGTGTGCTGGATACACTTAAATCTTTAGGGGTGGTGCCAAAGTGGGTGCAGATTGGGAATGAAGTTGGTAATGGAATGTTATGGCCTTATGGGAAAGCTCCTACATACATGTCCAATTTTGCGAAGCTCATAAGCAGCGGTTATAATGCTGTAAAAGCTGTTGACACAACAATACAAGTCATTGTTCATCTTGAAGACGGGCACAAAGATGCTTTGTTCAGGCAAATATTTGACGGACTAAAAAGCTACGGAGCAAAGTGGGATATAATAGGAATGTCAGTATATCCGTACTGGGCTGGTTTAACATGGCAGGCTGATGACAGTCTGGCATTAATAACAATGAAAGATATGATTTCGAGGTATAATACAAAAGTAATGGTTTGCGAAGCCGGTTACTTGTATAACAAGCCTATTGACGCCAATCATTATCTTTTAGATTTGATTGCAAAAACAAAATCCGTTGGAGGTTTGGGAGTATTTTATTGGGAACCGGAAAGTTATAACTGGCAGGGATATCAGCTCGGCGCTTGGGATCCCAATACAAAAGAACCAACCGCAGCTATGGATGCATTTCTTGGAATTGATGTTACGTCTGTAAATACGGAAGGCAGCGTAACTCCAAAATTAAATTTATATATATATCCAAACCCATTTAATCCTGATACAAATATTGAATTCACTATCCCAAGGTCTTCAGATGTTTCTTTAAGCATTTATAATATTCTTGGAGAAAAAATAGCCAGCCTTGTTGACGGGTATAAAAATGCAGGGAATTATAATTATAGGTGGCTACCTGAAAGCTCCGCTAGCGGTGTGTATTTCTGCGTTTTGCGAACCGGAAATTACTGGGAAACAAAAAAGATAATTCTAATGAAATAAAATTGAAAAGAAAGATTGGAGAAGTATATTGAAAATACTAGTCACCGGCGGAGCTGGTTTTATTGCCTCACATATAGCAGACGCATTTATTAAAGATGGTCACGAAGTTTTTATCTTGGATAATTTATCCACCGGATTTGAAAAGAATATTAATCCCAAAGCAAGATTTATTTATGATGATATTGGTAATCAGCAGCTTTCCAAACTATTTGAAGAAGAAAAATTCGATGTGGTTAATCATCATGCAGCGCAAATGGATGTACGCCGGTCAGTTGCCGAACCAGCATATGACGCAAATACAAATATAATAGGCACAATAAATATTTTACAGAATTGTGTAAAGACAGGGGTAAAGAAATTTATGTTTGCATCAACCGGAGGCGCAGTTTACGGCGAGCAGAAATATTTTCCTGCCGATGAAAATCATTCTACGTTTCCATTATCGCCTTATGGAATTTCCAAATTGGCTGTGGAAAAATACTTGTTCTTTTACAATGTGCAATACAAACTAAAATATACAGTACTTCGTTATGCTAACATTTACGGACCCCGCCAAAATCCGTTTGGAGAAGCGGGAGTAGTTGCGATCTTTACTAATAAATTGTTAAAAGGCGAGCAGCCACTCATTAATGGAAGCGGACTGCAAACGCGAGACTATGTTTTTGTTGAAGATGTGGTTAAAGCAAACCAACTTTCATTAGGAGATGAGAGAAGCGAAATTTATAATATTGGAACCGGGAAAGAAACAAACGTAAATGATCTGTATGGTATGCTCAATAATATTATAAGGAAAGGACAAATAGAAAAGCACGGACCGGCTGCACCTGGAGAGCAGTTGAGAAGTGTAATTGCTTCAGATAAATTTAATCATGAATTCGGATGGAAACCTTCAACTTCATTAGATGAGGGACTAAAAAAGACAGTGAATTATTTCCAAGCTAACCAATAGATAAAATTCACTTCGCTAAGTAAATTAGAGTATAAAATATATGCTTAAATCAGTTTTTGCAATTGAAGAAATTAATAAAATAAATTCACAAGAGATTATTATAGTAAATAATTCTACAAAAGAATTTCTATCGATTTTGCCAGAATATGGCGGAAGGCTAAAAGAAGTTTGGCTGAATAACGGCTGTGAAAATAAATCAATTATAAAGAGAGTTGAGCGAGTCAATTCAACTGTACGGGATGATATTTTCTTAAACGCAAAATTATCTCCTTTCGCAGGCAGAATTAAAGAGGGTAAATATTCTTTTGACGATCATGAATACAACTTGGATCTTAATTACCCAGAAGAAGGAAACGCTTGTCATGGGTTTATGTTTGATAAGAGATTTAGAGTGAAAGATAAAATTATAAGTGAAGAATCCGCATTTTGCCGTCTTGAATATTTATATAAAGGAGAATACCGCGGCTATCCTTTCCGGTATTCAATAGAATTAACCTATAAGATAACTATAGGTGGAGAAGTAATATGTGAGACTAAAGTTGTTAATCAGTCTGAAAGGACAATTCCTTTAAGCGACGGATGGCATCACTACTTTGATCTTAATACAAAAGTAGATGACCTAAAATTAAAATTTGAAGTTGAGGAAATAATTAATCTTGACGAGAGAAAAATTCCCACAGGCATTGTAGAACCGTTTAATGAATTCAAAAAAGCAACCAGAATTGGCAGCAAACATTTTGATTCATGCTTTAAAATAAAAAACGACAACGGTAAAGCGGTCACTGAAATAATATCCGAAACCCAAAACACTCATTTGAAAATATGGCAGGAAACAGGAATTAATAAATATAATTATCTGGTTATTTATACACCTTCCGACAGAAGAGCAATTGCCATTGAACCAATAACTTCTAACATTAATGCCTTCAACAGCAGAGAAGATTTAATCTTGCTCGGGGAAGGAAAAGAATACCAATCGAGTTTTGGAATTAGTTTGAACAATGCTAAGAGTTAACAATGAAAATAAAAGAAAAACTTCCTTCATATTCTTGTTAGTAAAATCTTGAATAATGAATTCTTTTTTGCCAAGGGATTTGTCTTTGTATTTTCTTCTAAAATTGCTTGGCGGCTTTTAAAGGATTAATGGCAAAGATTCTTTTTCAATTCAACATTCTTCAATCAAATTATGCTCATATCATTTTAATGCTTAATTTGTGTGTGAACGGGCAAAAGGACAAAAATTCTAGAGTACTTTTTTTTATGATAATATTGAAATTATTTGTAAGGTTCTGAAAAACAAGAACCTCGAAAACTGCTGAGCTTAACGGTAATCGAGGTTATTAAATTAGTAGCGGAGAGACAGGGATTCGAACCCCGGAAGGACTTACATCCTTAACGGTTTTCAAGACCGCCGCATTCAACCACTCTGCCATCTCTCCGGTTAATAGTTCTTCAAAACTAAAATTTTCACCGCCAAATATATGAATAGTTTTTTTTATGACAAAGTGAAAAACCAATAGGATTTCCGGTCATTCATGTTCTCGATAAATTATTTGTAAATTTGTATAAGCTAAATTAGAGAAAAGTATGAATGAGCTAAACGAATTAAAATTGTTCGGGAAACATCTTGCAGAAATGAGCGCCAAAATTATTGCGAGTTACTTCAGAAGCAATGTTCAAGTTGATTCTAAGAGTGATAGTTCGCCAGTAACAATTGCTGATAAAAGAGCGGAAGAATTAATGCGGGAAGAAATAATGCGTGAATTCCCCAGCCATGGAATTGTAGGCGAAGAATTTGGGAGTTATAATGAGCACTCAGAATATCAATGGATACTTGACCCAATTGACGGCACGAAAAGTTTTATCTGCGGTACAGTTACATTTGGGACTTTGATTGCTCTCGCAAAAAAGGGCGAACCAATTCTTGGGATTATAAATCAACCTGTGCTTAAAGAATTTTTAATCGGCGATAATGAAAATGCTGAATTAAATGGGAAAGAAGTGAGAGTGAGAGACTGTAACTCTTTAAACGAAGCGGTGCTGCTTACCACCGATCACCTCCATGTAAAAAAATATCAGGATATAAATAAGTTTGATAAACTGACTGAAAAAGTTAAGCTTTATAGAAACTGGGGAGACTGTTACGGATATTACTTAGTAGCAACCGGCTTTGCCGATATTATGATTGATCCGATTATGAATATATGGGATAAGATGGCATTAATACCCGTTATTAGAGGCGCCGGAGGCACTATAACGAATTATAATGGAGAAGACGCCGTAAAAGGCACAAGCATCATAGCAACCGGCGGCAAAATTCATAATGAAGTATTAAAAATTTTAAACTCATGAAAGAAAATTTTACTGCTGGCAATTCAAAATCACTAACTAAAAAATTATTACCGCTTGCATCATATTTCTTTTTCTTATTTCTAATACCGCTTAAAGCGCAAACATATCTGGGAAATTATACTTCCTATAAAATTAATGGAGAAGTAATTACGGTCAATGCAGACACAACTGCAGTTAAATTTATTTTCTACCAACCGGACATCGTAAAAGTTGAATATTTGCCTTCTCCATCGACAATATTTGATTCATCACTTGTAGTTGTTCAAGATACTAATCAAAATGTAAACTTTTCTGTTGTGGAAAATGATACCGCACTTTTGATCTCATCATCGTCAATAGAAATAGTGTGCAAAAAAAATCCGTTGAGGATTTCGTATTACAATAGTAACGGAAAGTTGCTGCTTGCCGAGCCGACTTGGGGCGGAATAGCTTCCAACTACCAGCAGAGGATTGCAAATTTTTTATTAAGCCCGAATGACCATTTTTACGGAACAGGAGAAAGAGGGACAAGCCTTGATAAACGCGGTCAAGCTTTCGATAGCTTTAATGAACAAATTGGGGGCTACACGTCTGCATTGCCAACAATGAATGTCAACATACCTTTTATCTCGTCCTTGAACGGCTACGCAATTTATTTCGACGATACATACAGAGGTCACTTTGATCTCGGACAATTGAACCCCTTGAAATTTTCTTACACTGCTTACGGAGGTGAGCTTAGTTATTTTTTTATAGCATCACCTACAATTCCGCAGCAGCTTGAAAAATATACATGGCTTACCGGCAGACAGCCGCTTCCTCCAAGATGGGCTTTGGGATATATCCAATCAAAATATGGATATCGTAACTCAACTGAAGCAGCACAAATGATTCAAACGATGCGGCAGGATAAAATTCCTTGCGATGCTATAATTCTGGATTTGTACTGGTTCAAAAATATGGGTGATCTCTCATGGGACTTATCTAACTGGTCTGATCCTGCGCTGATGATGAAAAATTTCTTGAGCGAAGGAATAAAAACAATTGCAATAACAGAACCTTATTTAACAGAAAATTCAAGTAATTATTCTTATGCAGGCACCAACGGCTACTTTGCAAAGAATCAGAACGGAACGCCTTACTTAATAAATTCCTGGTGGTCATGCGGATGCACAGCCTCATTGCTTGACTTGACGAATCCGGCTGTTCAAAATTGGTGGTGGAGTAAATATCCGACTTTTATGGATACACTGATGGCAGGCTTATGGACAGACCTCGGCGAGCCTGAGAACGACGATGCATCAATGCAGTTTTATCTTGGAAGCAGAGATAAGATTCATAATATCTATGATTTCCTTTGGGCAAAAACACTCTTCAACGGTTTTAAACAATACAGACCAAATCAAAGAATATTTAATTTAACAAGATCGGGCTACGCGGGCATCCAAAGATACGGCGTAATAGTTTGGTCCGGAGATGTTGGAAAAAGTTTTGGAGGACTTGCAGTGCAGGTTCCGATGCTGCTTGATATGGGTATGTCAGGGATTGCTTATCACAATTCTGATATTGGAGGATTTACAAACGGAACTACAAACTCTGAGTTGTATACAAGATGGATGGAATACGGAACTTTTTGTCCAATTACCCGCGCTCACGGATATGATGGAATTCAAAATACAGAGCCGTGGACTTTTGATTCAACAACATTATCGACAAGCAGAAAATATATTCAACTTCGTTACAAGCTGCTTCCTTACATTTATACTATGGCTTATGAAAATTATGAAACCGGTATGCCGTTAGCACGCCCTTTATTATTTGATGATCCAAGTGATCCGAAATTATTTAATGAAAGTTCATCGTATTTCTGGGGTGACAATTTTATTGTTTCTCCAGTTGTTGCAGCCGGACAAGCTACAAAGTCAATTTATCTGCCTAAAGGAATCTGGATCGATTATTGGAATCATCAGCAGTATCCGGGAAATCAGACTATAACAATTTCAACTCCGCTTGATAAGCTTCCACTTTTTGTTAAAGCTGGGAGCATTATTCCAATGGCGCCGTTAATGGATTATTCTGATCAATATCCTCTTGACACAATGTATCTTGATATTTATCCGTCGATGGAAACTCCCGGATCTTTCACTCTTTATGAAGATGACGGCAAAACCTTAGATTATCAAAGCGGATTCTTTGCATTGACAAAATTTTCCTCTTCTGTTATTTCTTCTAACGGAATTGCTGATTTAACTTTGACGATCGGGACATCAAACGGAAATTATTCAGGCAAGCCGTCAAAAAGAATTTATGTTTGTGAAATTAATATGATCTCACAAACGGCGACTCAAGTTGATGTAAATGGAACTGCGGTGCAGGAAAGAACTTCTTACCAATCACTTCGGGACAATGACGGATATTATTTTGATGCAGCCTCTAAAAAATTATATATTCAGGCAGAAACAGTGCCCGACAGTGATTACCAGATTACTGTAGACGGGCTCGTGCTTGGAGTAAAAGATCAATCAATGCTTCCAAAACAATTTTTGCTTGAACAAAACTATCCGAATCCTTTTAACCCGGTAACCAATATTGAATATCAGCTGCCGGTCGCTGGAAAAGTTGTACTTAAAGTTTATGATATTTTGGGAAGAGAAATATCTACCTTAGTAGACGAGGAAAAAACCGCCGGAAAATATTCAGTTCAATTTAATGCAGCCGGGCTTTCGAGCGGAGTATATATTTATAAGGTTAGTGTTTCGTACGAGAGTATGAATCATTTCAAAATATTTTCATCTGCAAAAAAATTAATTCTTCTTAAATGAGAGCAAACCGATTATTTTTTTCTGAGAAAATAAGTTTCGAGATGGATTTTAATTTTGTTGTCGACAGTGTTGAATAAAAATGAAGGCTGATCGATGTTAAAATCAGAAAGTAAGATATAAAAGTTAGATTCCAGCTTTAATAATTTTCCGTAATCGTAAAGAGTCCCTTCTATGTTTAGCAGCTTTTGAACACCGTGAAGTGTGAAAGACCCGCTTGCGCTGACTTTAAATTCTACGGCTGAAATCGAGTCGACATTTGTAATTACACCCACATATTTTGCAAGAGGAAATTTTTTTGTATCAAGGTACTCGTTCTTCATATGGCTGTCTCGTAAGCTAATGCCGGTATTGAGCGAATCGAGAGAGACAGAAAACTCGACTATATTTTTATTTGTAATATTTCTGCCTGTCCATAATATTTCTCCATTAATTGCATTGGTAACCCCATCAAAATTGTTGAAAGTAGCTTTAGCAAAAAATTCAACTGTATTCGTGTTCGAATGGTCAACGTTCAATTCTTGTGCATAAGAAGAAAAAGAAATTAAAACTAAGCAGAACGATAATAAATATTTCATGAGGTTTTTAAAATTTTGATTAATATTTAGCAAAGAGAAAAATTACTAAAGCTGAAATTGCTCCAAGTGCTGTCCAGAGTTTTGAATTCTTTGTATTAAAAATTAAAATTAATGTTAGAATAGAAACTGAAAATAGGAGAATAGATCTTTGATCAAAAATATCTGATAAAGGTATACCGCCGTTTCCAATAGCTCCAATTTCTACTCCTTTTTTTACAGTGCTGAAAACGAAAGTATAACTGAAAAAAGCAATTGACGCAAACACAGTTAATTTTTTTGTCTTGGGTCTACCGCTAAAAGACTCAAGAGCAGTTCTAACAGCTAAAATCAAGCCTGCAAAAAGGGTAATAAAATAAAATTGATTTATTTCATCCGGTATTGGTTTTAGAAAGGTAAAAGAAGCGTTATTCTTTACAGGCAGCAGAAACGTTGTGTTTTTATTTTTAAGATGAATACGAAATTCTACTTTACTTCTCGGCAGCTGCTGAGGAATAATAGCCGACAAAAAATTCAAGCTGTCTTTCATAGTGATTGACCGCCAAGATGATTCTATTTCATTTTTCCAAAAAAGCACGGCTTGCAATCCGGCAGAATCGCTTACGAGCAAAACCGGGTAACCGTTTTTTGTATGAGCAATCTTATCAAAACTAAAAGAAACTTTATTGCCGCCGCCCACATCAACGGTGCCGCTTAAAGGAAATTCGTTAGAAGAAATGTGCTGCGCAAAGCTTACGACGAATACGATAATGATGGCTGAAATCCACAGTATAATTGATTGTTTCATAAATGTTGTTTCTGACCGATTTGATTCAGCGCAAAGATAATAAAGAAAAAGCTAATCTTTTTGTTTGTTCTCATTTGTTATGTAGAGTAACGTTGATTTTGTGATTTCAAACTGAACTTATAAAGCATTAAGTACTTAAATTATACTTATAAATTAACAGCATGAATTATATGGAAAATAGAATAAGGATGTTTGATTCGCCGCAGATATTAGCGATGAATTTAGCAGAGGAATTTAAGAAAGAAGTTTCTCAATCAAAAGATAATTTTTATCTTGCAATATCCGGCGGTTCTACGCCTAAGATATTTTTTAAAGAATTAGCTAAAACTCCTTTTAAAGAAGAAGTCGCGTGGTTGCATCTTCAAATATTTTGGTGCGATGAGCGTTGCGTTCCGCCTGATGATTCAGACAGCAATTACGGTATGACAAAGGAAAATTTATTAGACCACATAAGAATTTCTGCTGAGAATATTCATAGAATTAAAGGAGAGGCTCATCCTGAGAAGGAGGCGGTATATTATTCGAAAGAAATAGATAAACTTTTACCAAAAGCGAAAAATAATTTTCCACAGTTCGACTGGGTTTTACTCGGAATTGGCGCTGACGGGCACACGGCTTCACTATTTCCTAATTCTGAGCTTCTATACAGCTGTTCGAATATTGCCGGAGTAGCAGAGCATCCAGTAACAGGACAGAAAAGAATTTCTTTAACGGAAAAGATAATTAATAATTCGAAGCGGATAAGTTTTATTGTAACGGGAAAAGATAAAGCCAATATTTTAAGCGAGATAATCAAAGGCGACCATAAAAATTATCCAGCTGCTAGAATTAAGCCGGCAGAGGGAACTCTTGACTGGTGGCTCGATAAAGAAGCCGCATTTTACTTATAACTTTTTTCTTTCCATATTTACAAAGGGGAGGAAAATTTTTACCGCTAAATGTAATTAACATATTTTTATGAACCCGAAATTATACGAAATAAATACACGTATCTGGATAAAACAGTTTGGAGAAAATGCTAAACTGCGCGATATACCTTTTGATTATTTTAAAAGTTTAAGCCATCAAGGAATTAATATTGTTTGGCTCCTCGGAATCTGGAAGACATGTTACAATCAGGTTGATCAATACTGTTTTACACAGGAACTAATTTCCGAATATTCAAAAGCTCTTCCAGATTGGAAAAAAGAAGACGTAATAGGATCTCCGTTTTCTATAGATGAATATTCAGTTAACCCGAAATTGGGAAGCGAAGAAGATGTAATAATCCTTAAAGAGAAACTAAATTCTGCAGGCATAAAATTATTTTTAGATTTTGTTCCGAATCATTTTGGCTCCGGGACTAAGTATATAAGAGAAGCTCCCGAATATTTTCTTGCAGGAGACGATGAACTTTTCGTAAGAGATCGATTTACTTTTTTTAAATCTCCGTTTGATGAATCGAAAATATTTGCGCACGGCAGAGACCCGTTTTTCCCGGCTTGGGAAGATACCGCACAATTAAATTATTTTAATGAAGACACGAGAAGTTTTATGATTAACAATCTTATTAAAATTTCTAAGCTGTGCGACGGCGTGCGCTGCGATATGGCGATGTTGGAGTTAAATAATGTTTTTGAAAATACCTGGCTTGGAGTGCTGAATAAACAGAGATATGCGAAGCCAGATTCTGAATTCTGGTCAACGGCAATTAGCGCAGTGAAAAAATTAAATCCGGATTTTATTTTCCTAGCTGAAGCATATTGGGATCTTGAATGGCAGCTTCAACAGTTAGGTTTTGATTTTACTTACGATAAAAAATTAACGGACAGGCTTGTTGCTAAAACAGTTTCGGATATTAAAGCTCATTTGAATGCGGATAAAGAGTATCAGGAAAAATCGATGAGGTTCTTGGAAAACCATGATGAATTAAGAGCTGTTGAAAAATTCGGAATTAAAGAATCTCTAGCTGCGGCGGTTTTAGTTACTACTATTGAAGGCATGAGGCTTTACTTTGATGGTCAATTCAGCGGCAAGCACATCAAGGTTCCTATCCAGTTGGGAAGAGAGCCTGAAGAAAAAACAAATGTATTGGTCAAACAATATTATGATAAAATCTTAAACGTCACCAAAGAAAATATTTTTAATGAAGGCGATTGGCAAATCTTAAATGCTATGCCTGTTTCTGAAAATAATTTTTCTTTTGAAAACATTCTTGCGTGGCAATGGAAACTTGGAGATGAAGTTAGAATTATAGTAATAAATTACGCTGATTGTACTTCACAGTGCAGATTGAAATTTTGTGTAGCATCTTCACGTTCCGAAATACTTTTAATAGATTTATTAAATGAAGTTAAATATTTAAGGGCAATTGATGAGATCAACACGGTTGGTTTATTTGTTGAACTCAAGAGTTACCAAAGTCATATTTTTAAAGTAAGTGACGCAGCTTAAATTTTTAAAAAGCTTAATTCAGAAAAAATATTAAACGCTAACAATTTAATTCAACTAGAATTATTTATTGAAGAATGTAGTAATTATACCGGCATTTAATGAAGAGCAATCTATCGGTAAAGTGGTCAATGCGATTCCAAAAAATTTAGTAGATGAGATTGTTGTAGTTAATAATAATTCTACCGATAAGACGATAGAAAAAGCTGTAGAGGCTGGCGCGACAGTTTTGACGGAAACCATTCAGGGCTACGGCGCTTCATGCTTAAGAGGTATTAATTATTTTAAGGAAAAAAACTGCGATATTGTTGTATTTATGGACGGAGATTTTAGCGACTATCCTGAAGAAATTAATTTATTATTGAATCCGATTGTAAATAAGAATTATGATTTTGTTTTAGGCAGCAGGACTCTTGGCGAAAAGGAAAAGGGAGCGCTGCCGGTGCAATCAAGATTCGGAAGTATTATAGCTGGATTGCTTATGAATTTTTTTTGGGGAATAAAATATTCCGATCTTGGCCCATTTAGAGCAATAAAATTTGACAAACTTCTTGAGCTTGATATGAAGGATAAATGGTACGGCTGGACTGTAGAGATGCAAATTAAAGCGGCAAAAAACAAGCTAAAAGTTTTAGAAGTTCCGGTAAGCTACAGAAAAAGGATTGGGAAGTCAAAAGTTACAGGCACGCTTAAAGGAACTTTGATGGCGAGCATTATCATTCTTAAAACAATATTTTCAGAATACTTCAAAGAAAAATTTTCTGATACAAATTGAAAAAGAAAAAGGCGCTAATAATTTTTGCAAAATATCCGCGTGAAGGAGAAGTAAAAACCAGGCTTGCAAAAGCAATGGGAGAAAAATTTGCTGTTTCTTTTTATAAAGCATGTGCTGAAAATACTTTTAAGGAATGTGAAAAAATAATTCCTATTAATGTTTCTGTTTATCTCTTTTACGCAGATAGAAAAGACGAAAAGCTTATTTCTAATTGGGCATCCAACAGATTTTTATATAAAGAGCAAAACGGAGAAACACTTGGTGAAAGAATGGAAAATGCTTTTTCGCAAGTTTTTCATGATGAAGCCGGCAGCGCCATTATTATAGGAACAGACCTTCCGGATATTTCATATCCGCTGATTGCAGAAGCTTTTGAAGCGCTTGAAAAACATCAAGTTGTTATTGGTCCATCTTCAGACGGCGGATATTACCTTTTAGGTATGAATGAACTCTATAGCAGTTTGTTTAGCGGGATCAAGTGGAGTACCGGCTCAGTCTTGAAATCAACAATAGAAATAATAAAAAATAAAAACTTATCGGCAAAAATTCTTAAAGAGCTTACCGATATTGATGAGCACAAAGATTTGAAAAAATGGTTTTCGGTTTCAAAACCGGACGAAAATAATTTTTTATATAGGCTGATTAAGGAGCAAAGTAATATTGCGGAATAATTTGCTATTCCATTTATCGACAATTAAAAACCATTAGTCGAAAATCCTAAAATTTTAATATTACAATTGATTTTTTCTTTTTAATTTTACAACAACTATAATTTAGGGTAGAAAAGAAAGCACATAAAAATTTTTTATAGGTTTGGTTTTATTTTTTTTACTTTATGAATTATTACGAGGAAGCAAAATGGATTTGTATTCTTTAATTATCTCTTCCTTATCGATTTTTTTCGGATCTTTCATCGTCATTCTCGGCGGCTCTTACATAGCATATAAACTGAAAAAAGATAAATAGTTTTTTTACAACGGATTTATACTAGTTACTTCTATTAGTAAATCATTTCCATTTCTTTAGTATTTCCCTCACAAGAAAAATTTTCCCCTCATATAGACTTAAATAATTTTCTATCTTTAAAAAGATTCAAAATGAAAAGATATGGATATTCAAATTAAAGGAAGAGCCGCTCAGTTTAATCCAAAGAACCGATTTGAAAAACTCGAAATAGATTATTCAGAGGGTGGAACGTCATTTCCAGAAGTAATAGAGCAGACAAAGAAAATTGATACTGTTTTTTTTAAGGATTATTCTAAGTCCATCATAGCCGTAAACAACAGCTATGATGTCGGCTTCAATTATTCTTTTAATCCCTATCGAGGCTGTGAGCACGGCTGCATCTACTGCTATGCAAGACCGACACATGAATTTCTCGGATTTTCCTCCGGAGTTGATTTCGAAACTAAGATTATGGTAAAAGAAAATGCGCCGAAACTTCTTGAAGATACTTTCCAAAAAAAGTCTTACAAGCCTGATCTTATTATGTTTAGCGGCGACACCGATTGTTACCAGCCGGTCGAGCGAAAACTTAAACTAACAAGAAAATCACTTGAGGTTTGCTTAAGATATAGAAACCCGGTTTCAATTATTACTAAAAATTATCTGATAACAAGAGACATCGACATATTAAAAGAGATGGCAGAAAAAAATATTGTCGCCGCGGCTATTTCAATTACTAGCTTAAATAAAAATCTGGCGGCAAAAATGGAACCACGAACATCCATTCCTGAAAGACGTTTCGATGCAATAAAACTGTTAGCGGAAAATAAAATCCCCGTAGGCGTAAATGTCGCACCGATAATTCCGGGGCTAAATGATAATGAGATTCCTGAAATTTTGAAATTAGCAGCTGAGAATGGAGCTTCGTTCGCAGGAAGAACGATGCTCCGCTTGCCATATTCTGTAAAAGATTTATTTATAGCCTGGCTTGAAAAAGAATTCCCGGATAGGGCAAATAAAATATTAAATAAGGTTAGAGAAATGAGAGATGGCAAACTTAATTCATCGGAATTCGGTAAAAGATTTACAGGAGAAGGTAAAACGGCTGAATCAATCATTAATTTATTTGATATAAGCTGTGAGAAATACGGATTAAATAAGAAAAATTTGAAACTTAGCGCGGATAATTTTATAAGACCAAAAGATAACCAGTTAACATTTTTTGATTGATTTTATTGGTAAATTTGTCAAACAAATTAATATTTTTATGACCTTGAAACCAAATTATAGTTGTATCATCAAACCGAAAGAGAAAAATAGTAGCTATGGCACAAAAAAAAGCTAAGCCAAGAGAAAGACAGATTGGCAAGAAACCACAGGAGAAAAAATATTTAATAAATCCAAGGTACAGAAATACTTTTTGGACTATAGTTATCATAATTATCCTCTTAATATTTTTTATCATAAATAATACAAGCTACGTTCCTTCGAGCGGTTCTTATCCGCCCGGCTACAATGCTCAGACTGCGGAAAAGCCGACTAAAGTTATCGATAAAAGATTGCAGATGGATACAAAATAAATTACTCAACTTGATGAAGGAAAATATAATGCGAAAGATTTTTTTAGCGGTAATATTGCTTGGAGCATTTACAATCTTTGGATGCAACAAAAATGCCGGAGCCGATGATTCAAAAAATGAGGATACCACGCCGGCTGCGTTGCAAGAACAAAATCAATTATCATCAGATAATAATACAAGTTCTAAAGCTTTCAACTTTACTCTTACAGACACACAAGGGAAAAAAATTAACCTGTCGGACTATGCCGGTAAAATTGTAATAGTAGATTTTTGGGCAACCTGGTGTCCTCCGTGCAGAAGAGGCATACCTGATCTAATTTCTCTCCAAAAGCAGTTTAAAAATAAGATTGCCGTCATTGGAATTTCGGTTGATAGCGATACAAAATCAGATGTCATACCTTTTATTAAGTCAATGGGAATAAATTATACTGTTTGTTATGCAAGTCAAGAAGTGGTACATGCCTACGGAGACATCGAGGCAATCCCTACGTCTTTTGTAATTGATAAGGATGGTAATATTGTAAACCAGCATGTCGGGCTGACGGATAAAAGTGTCTATGTTGATGAAATAAATAAATTGCTTGGTAAGTCTTGATAAAAAATAAACCCCGCTTTAATCTTTTTACAGCGGGGTTTTTTATTTTCTGAGGAAGTAAATGATTATACTTAATAATATGCTAAACAGAAGAGAAGTAGCAATAGGAAAATAAAAAGTAAAGTTTTTCCGTTTTATAAGTATGTCTCCTGGCAGCTTACCTAAAAAAGAAAGTTTATCGCTGAACAACAAAAAAATTCCCGCCACAAAAATTAATGAGCCTATCAAAATTAAAATTTTGCCAAACTGTTGTAGTTCCGATGTCATAAGAAAATATCATTTTTATTATGAAAGATAAAAACAAATTATTAAATTTTTTAAGTCAATTATTTTGTCTATTTAAATTATTAACTACTTACTACTAAATTGGACATTAAATTTTAGTAATTATATTTTTCAAATAGTTTTTCTATATGATCTCCGAAAGTTTTCTCCAATTTATATCCCAAGTGATTGCATCTACAAGTATAGTCTGGTCAAACAGCAGCATCTATGTATAAGATAAAAGTATTAGTTGTTGATGATCATTTATTAATTAGAACCGGAATAAAAAGTTTATTAAAAGACTCATCGATAATTCATATTGTTGGTGAAGCTGAAAATGGTGATGAAGCCATAGCAAAGTTTGAAAAACTAAGACCCGACGTTGTGCTGATGGATATTTCTATGCCAGGTATTTCCGGCATTGAAGCCACAAGAATAATTAAAGAGAAATATTCGCAAGCAAGGATTCTTATTCTTACTATGTACGAAAATGAAGAATATGTTTTAAGTTCCGTTAAAAATGGTGCATCGGGCGTTCTCCACAAGAATGTAAATAAAAAAGAATTGATTGATGCCATTCAATCTGTCGCCGAAGGCAAAAAGTATTTTGGTCAAGGACTTACTCAATTGCTGATTGAGAATTTAGTTTCGCGCTATGACGGCGAAGTATCTGGAAAGCAAAATGGAAAAATTTTTATAACTACTCGAGAGAAAGAAATACTATATTGTATTGCCGACGGTATGTCTAATGTTGAAATTGGGGATAGGCTTAAAATAAGCCCTCGTACAGTTGATTCGCATAAGAGTAATATTATGCAAAAGTTTAATATAAAAACAACTGGCGCTCTTACACGCTTTGCCTTTGAAAACGGCTTTTATCTTCCTAAAAAAGGTAGTAAATGATTTTATAGTTGCATGTGAAAAAATTGCTACTATAAACTATCCTACGGAAATTCCGTATATCCATCTACGTAATTTGCGCAATTAAAAATACGTAAATTTACTGATTTACTTTTTCAAAACCTTTGATATATTAGCACCTGAAATTTTTGTGTTGCTGTAGGGCAGGAAAACCTGGAATCATTGATTATGATGGGACTCAATGATTCCTTTTTTTTTCTGGCAAAATTGAAAGATATGCTGATAAACAAGTTATCATTCAAATTCTGTTCGACGTATTGCTGTATGGCTTAATAAAATATAAGAATTGTTTGGGAGAATAAAAGGGGATAACTTATAATTTTAAGTTACTTCTTCATTCTCATAGAATAATTAATTTCCGCTTCTCAAAAATTTCGGCTCTTCCAAGGTAAGCATTAGAGAAATCCTGTGCGTATCGCCCAAATCATTGGCTGATGAACTATATCTTGCAAATGAATAATCAATGTTTAGCTTGGGTAATTTTACACCGGCTCCTATTGTAAATTGTTTTATGTCATTATAGCCTGCTCTTACTGAAATTATATTCTTAAAATTGTATTCCAGTCCGGCATGACCGTCAAAGCTTATCGGTCCTAAATTAAATTCTGATGCAAATTGTCTGTTTTCAAATCTTATGTCAAGATCCACAGCCGGAGTAAACACGCCTCCTAAAAATTGAAGTTGATATGCGGTTCCAACTTTTGCAGTTGGAGAAATTAATTCATTCCTGCCTGTACTCCATGCTACTAAAGTAGTTGTTATATCCTGCAAGTTTACCCCAACGGCAAGTTTGTCTAAAGGAGAATACCACGCACCAACATCAAAGCCAATTCCGGTTGCATTATAATTTGCAATTTTTCGGTAAATAATTTTTGCATTCACTCCGTAATAAAAATTTTCGGAATATCTTTTTGCAAACGATAAATAAAATGCCCAATCCTGATCGCTGAATTGCTGTATCTGGTTGTAATCCAGTCTCGCATTAGGATTATTAATATCAGTAATCTGTCCACCTGTTGTTTGGTCTATTAACGCAGTTCTAGTATCTGGAATTCCGTCAACTCCTAAACGAATAATACTTAGTCCAAAACTCATATCTTTTTCATAAGGAATTGCTACAGCGGCATAATCATAATTCTCAAGATTGCCGAATCGTTCATCATGCATTAATGTAATTTCAGGATAATCTATTCGTGCTAATGCCGCCGGGTTATAATATCCGGCAGTAACATCGTTGGCAACGGCTACATAAGCTCCTCCCATGCCTAACGCTCTTCCACCGACACCAATTGACATGAATTCACCTGCATATTTTCCCCACACTACTTGCGCGTTCATTTGTGAAATAAAGAAGAATGGTATTGCTAAGACAAGTATAATTTTCCTAATCATTTATATGCTCTCTTTTTCCAGTGCATTTATTCATCGACGAAAAAATTGGTAAATAGAAATCTAAAGTCAAGTCTAAATTTATTAATAACTGCAATTCGATTTCTTCGGGGAAATTTTCTCGCTGTTGTTGAACCTTATTTTGCTTTTGCCTGATTTGCAACCGCCTGAGCTTTTTTTGCAATTTCTTCCGCATTGCCAAGATAATAATGCTTTAGCGGCTTTAAGTTTTCATCCAATTCATAAACTAATGGAGTGCCGGTTGGAATATTCAATTCCACTATTTCGCTTTCAGGAATATTATCTAAGTATTTTACCAGCGCTCTTAAACTGTTACCATGAGCTGCAATAATTATTTTTTTGCCTTCATTGACAAGCGGGGCAATTCTTTTTTCCCAGTAAGGAACAAACCTATTCACTGTATCTTTTAAGCATTCTGTTAAAGGCAATTCTGACTCAGATAAATCTTTATATCTCGGATCATTACCTGGAAATCTAGAATCGGTTTTTTCTAATGCCGGTGGTTGAATGTCATAGCTCCTTCTCCAGATTTTTACTTGCTGCTCGCCGAATTTTTCCGCAGTTTCAGCTTTGTTTAATCCTTGCAATGCTCCGTAATGTCTTTCGTTTAATTGCCACGCACGTTCAACGGGTATCCACATTAAATCTAATTCGTCAAGCGTTAGCCACAATGTTCGTATTGCTCTTTTTAATACTGATGTAAACGCCAAATCAAAAGTGTAGCCTTCATCCTTTAATGCCTTGCCTGCGTTTTTAGCTTCTAATATTCCTTGTCCGGATAAGTCTACATCTGTCCAACCTGTAAACCTATTTTCTTTGTTCCATTTGCTTTCGCCGTGTCTTAGTAATACTATTTTATACATTATTTCTTTCTCCAGAATTGTTAATTTTCTATATACAAAAATAGCCAATGAGAAAAGCTTTATCAAAATAAATTTACTTTTTTCGTGTCGGAAAAATTAAAGAAATCTTTTAGAATTGACTTTTCAAGCGTTATATTTATCTAACTAAATTTATAATTTCTAACAGGAGAAAAAGGAATTATGAAAAAAATATTATTGCTGATATTTATATTTGTTACGCAGATTGCCTCTTTACGTTCACAGCCGGCGATGGAAAAAGATATTGATCAAGCATACCAGTTTGCAAAAAAAGGAATCTACTGGGCTCTTACTAACATACCTGAATCTAAATCAAAAATATCAAACGACCTTATCTCTGATAATAAGCTTTATGCTAAAGTAAAATTAAATAAGTTAGTCGACGGAATAAAAATTGAGTCAACCGGCTTTTCTAATTCAAATGAAGTTTCAATTAAAGTTTATAAGTCAAACGATAGCTTGATAGAGGAAGGCTACTTAGAGAAGAATAAAGAAGCAGTCATTCCCGTACATAAAAAGAAATGACTGCGCATAAGTCTAACTAATTGAAATGTTGGATTCCGCAACTTCAGCAAAGTTTGAAACTATAAGAGAAACTTTTTGTTCACTGCCGATTAAGTCTTTTAAAGTCAGTTTGCTCAAGACGCCGTCAAGCAACGACTGAATTGTTCTCCACAATGATCTGATAGAGCAGTCTATTGTATGGGTGCAAATCACTTCATTACCCGAATGAATATCGCAAAAACCGGATTCAAATAATTTTCCTCCAAGCGCTGCCAAGACTTCGCCAATAATTATTTCGTTTGCAGGACGTGCAAGTTTATATCCACCGTTCTGACCTCGCGTGCTTTCTATAAATCCTCCCAATCTTAATGCGCGCAAAAGCTTTCCTACATTAGCTGTTGAAAGCCCTTCTAACTGGCTGATTTCTGGAATTGTCAATCCATTGAATGATTTTGACATTCCGATTCTTAATAAACATCTTAAACCAAATTCTTCTTGCGAACTAAATTTCATTTTTAATTACTCATCAATTCAAAATTAAATATTACTTAACCTTTGAATAACGGTATCTTCGATCCGCATTGTTTTGCATAAATTACTTTAGCAAAGTTTTCCGGGCTTATCGAAGGACCTTTAGCAGTACAGAATTCGTCGAAAACTCCGATCAATTCGTTTGCAATAGTTTCCGCGCTGTTTCCTTCTATCGCAAGCCTCGGCATAAAATAAATCAAGATTCCGTTCTTGAATAATGCAACGCTTGGAGATGAAGGAGGATAATTACCGATTAGCTGGCGTATTCTGTCCACAGCAGCGCGCTCTTGCCCGGCAAAGCCAGTATACAATTTGTCCGGAATCTTTTCATTTTGTAAGGCAAGTGAAACACCCGGGCGGGCGCTGCCCGCTGCACATCCGCAAACGGAGTTTATCATAACCAAAATAGTTTTATCGTCATTAACGTTTATTGCTTTATCTACATCTTCCGGCGAAAGCAATTCTTCAAAACCAACCGCAACTAATTCATCTCTCATCGGCTGAACTGCGTCCTGATCATACATCGGTGGACGCGAAACTATGTTAAACATATTCATGCTCCTATCTATTTTTTTTATTATACATTTTCTATTAACCTCTAATCAATACATCCCCAATTCTACTTTCGCGTAATCAGACATCATATCTCTATCCCAAGGCGGGCTCCATACCAATTCTATATCAACAGAATTTACTTCCGGTATTGCGCGTACCTTTTCAGCAACTTCCGGCGGCAACGATCCTGCAACGGGACATGCCGGTGAAGTTAGTGTCATGCTGATTTTTACATTAGCTTCATTATCAATTCTTATCTCGTAAATTAATCCAAGTTCAAAAATATCAACAGGTATTTCCGGATCGTAACATGTCTTTAACACCTGAATTATTTTTTCTTCCAGTTCTTGTTTGTTTATGTCGCTCATATTTATTCCGTTGAAACAGTTTTTTCTTCCTGCTTGAAAGCAGCTTCCATAGTATGCCATGCAAGGCTTGCGCACTTTACACGTGATGGAAACTCTCTTACACCCGCAAATACAGCTAACTTGCCGAGTTCTTGAATCTCTTTTTCGTCTGTAATTTCTCCTGTGATTACAGAATGGAATTTCTTAAATAATTTTTCCGCTTCTTCAATTGACAATCCTTTTACCATTGAGCTCATCAACGAGGCAGAAGCTTTTGATATTGCACAGCCTGATCCTTGAAATGAAATATCTTTTATCTTCCCATCTTCTACATCAACATAAACATTTAGCTTGTCGCCGCACAATGGATTGTAGCCTTCAGCAAAATGATTCGCATTTTCTAACTTCCTAAAATTTCGCGGATTTTTATTATGATCCAGTATTACCTGCTGGTATAATTCTTTTAGATCTGCATCCATTAATTAAAAACCTCTATTAATTTTTTTATTCCTTTAACAAGGACATCAACTTCATCTTTGGTATTGTATATTGCGAAAGAAGCGCGCGACGTCGCCGGAATATTATATCTGTCCATTACAGGCTGAGTGCAGTGATGCCCTGTTCTGATGGCAATTCCTTCAAAATCTAAAAATGTTCCAACATCATGAGGATGAATATTATCAAACACAAAAGATATAACACTGCTTTTATACTTTGCCTTCCCGATAATTTTTAATTCTTTTATTTGCGATAAGCTTTGCGTGGCATAGTCTAAAATTTCATTTTCGTGCTTTGCTATTTGTTCAATGCCGACTGAGGAGACATAATCAATTGCAGTCCCCAATCCTATTGCATCAGCAATGTTAGATGTGCCTGCCTCAAATTTATATGGAAGATCATTGAAGGTAGTTTTCTCAAAGGTAACTTTTGAAATCATGTCGCCGCCGCCTTGAAATGGAGGTAAAGCTTCCAAGAGTTTTTTCTTGCCGTATAAAACCCCGATTCCCGTTGGACCATAAATTTTATGTCCTGAAAAAGCGAGAAAGTCACAATCAAGTTTTTGTACATCAATCGCAATGTGTTGAATTGCTTGCGCAGCGTCGAGCAAAACTGGAATATTTTGCTGATGGGCAGTTTCGATAATTTTTTCAACAGGGTTGATTGTGCCAAGTGAGTTAGAAACATAAACGACAGAAATCAATTTTGTCTTTTCGTTTATAAGTTTTAAAAATTCCTCAAAAATAATTTCGCCGTTATCATCAATCGGGATAACTCTTAGTTTTATTTTTTTCTGATCTTGAATCAGTTGCCAGGGTATAATGTTGGAATGATGTTCCATGCCTGAGATAATTATTTCATCCCCGTCTTTTAAAATGCCTTTATTAAAAATATTAGCGATAAGGTTAATTGATTCCGTGGTTCCGCGGGTAAAAATAATTTCTTTCTCGCTCGATGCATTTATAAATTTTTTAATTTTTACTCTAGAGTCTTCAAATTCCTTTGTTGCAAGTTCGCTTAAGTAATGAACTCCGCGATGAATATTTGCATTCTGCCCGGAATAATATTTTGTCAGCGTATCGATTACAACTTGCGGCTTCTGCGTTGTGGCAGCATTATCAAGATAACATAAATTTTTCCCGCGGATAATTTCTTTTAGTATAGGAAAGTCCGCACGAATTTTATCTATATCAAAATTCATCGAAGTATTTTTTATATCATGCCATGTTTCCGCTGCCACTTCAGATCCTTAACTTTCTTTGTTAAATCTCTTATCAAGAATTTCTTCTAAGTAATTTTTTATTGCTTCGCTTTTTATTGTTTTTACAACGTCGCCTGCAAAAGCGTGTATCAGAATTGTCCTTGCGTTCTCTTCGCCGATGCCTCTCGATTTCAAATAGAACAGTGATTCATTATCGATTTGACCAATCGTCGCTCCATGAGAGCATTTAACATCGTCGGCAAATATTTCGAGCTGCGGCTTTGTATTTACAAGAGCTTCATTAGATAAAATAATATTATTGTTCTCCTGGAATGCGTTTGTCTTTTGTGCATTCGGTCTTACGATTACTTTACCGTTAAAAACACCGCGTGATTTTCCCTCAAGTATTCCTTTGAAATGCTCGTGGCTGTTGCAAAATGGTTTAGCGTGGTTAATCATTGTGTGAGTATCATGCAGTTGTGAGCCGTTAGTTAAGTACAAACCATTCAACGTGCATTCGCTGCCTTCAGCTTTAAACGTAGCAGAAATTTCATCTCTTGAAATTTCTGCACCTAACGAAATTGAAATCGATTCGTAATTACTGTTTCTTTCTTGATCTGCTTCAACTTTTGAAATATGAAAAGCGCTTCCGCTTTCCTCCTGAATTTTAATGTGGTTGAGTCGTGCATTTTCTCCAACTACAACTTCGCTGACAGCATTTGTAAAATAAACATTGTCAGCCAGCCCAATATACTGTTCTATAATTGTCGCTTCAGAATTTTTACCAGAGATAAAAAGATTTCTCGGCTGCAGCAAAGCTTGATCTTCATTCGAAGTAGATATGAACAGTAAAAAGATTGGCTCTTCGATTATTTTATTTTCTGGAATCACAATAAAGGCGCCGTCACTGCAGTAAGCAGTGTTGAGTGATGCAAATATCTGTTCGTTATAATCAGCATATTTGTTAAAATACTTATGGAACATGTCATTGTTTTCTTTAACCGCAGATTTAAGATTTTTAGCAATCATAAGTTTTGAAAGACTGCCTGTTTCAGATAATTTGGTTGAAAAAATTCCATCCACAAAAACTAAGCGATTGTTAAAAGAATCTTTTAATTTAAGTTTTCCAAATTCATTCGTGTCAAATTCTTTTTTTCCAACAACCGGATTGAAATTAAATTTTAACAGCGGAGAAATATTAGTAAAGCGCCATTCTTCATCTTTGATAGTTGGAAATTTAAGAGATGAAAACTTTGCAAGCGCATCTTTCTTAATAGAATCTAATTGTGCTGAACTGTTTCCGTCCAGACTTCTTTCGAAGCCGTCAAATTTGTCTATAATCAATTTCTTAAAATCTATTACTTCATTCATTAAAAATATTTCTCCAAAATAATCTTTAGTTCATGTGAAAGTTCAGAAGAGAAGTATGAATTCTTCCTAAACATCTTCATGAACTTAAACTTGAACTTGAACTTCCTTTGTGTCTTCTTTAATCCAATCGTAGCCTTTTTCTTCAAGTTCTAGAGCAAGATCCTTTCCGCCAGACTTAACTATCTTCCCTTTATAAAGCACGTGAACAAAATCAGGCACGATATATTCAAGCAATCGTTGGTAATGTGTAACAACAATTGTTGCGTTATCTTTAGTCTTCAATTTGTTTACGCCATTTGCTACAATTCGAAGAGCGTCAATATCAAGTCCTGAGTCAGTTTCATCCAGGATAGCCAGCTTAGGCTCAAGCACCGCCATCTGAAAAATTTCATTTCTTTTTTTCTCTCCGCCTGAGAAGCCTTCATTCACGGCGCGGCTTAATAGTGACTGTTCCAATTCTACAAGTTTCATTTTACTTTTTATCATCGATAAAAATTCCATCGTATCTATTGCTTCAAGACCACGGTATTTTCTGATTTCATTTAATGCCGTCTTTAAAAGATTTGTATTGCTTACTCCGGGAAGTTCAACAGGATATTGAAAAGCCAAGAAGACGCCTTCTCGTGCGCGGTCTTCAGGCGAAAGTTCCAAAAGTCTTTTCCCATCAAATAATACTTCACCTTTAGTAACCTCATATTCTTGCTTGCCTGCAAGCGTTTGAGCCAGCGTGCTTTTACCTGAACCATTCGGTCCCATTATCGCGTGAACTTCTCCAGCGTTCACACTCAAATTAATTCCCCTTAGTATTTCTTTTCCTTCGACATTTACGTGAAGATTTTTTATTTCTAACATCTTAAACCTAATCCTAAATTCTATTTCTAAATTTAATTGATTTATCCAACGCTTCCTTCAAGGCTTACACTAAGAAGCTTCTGCGCCTCAACAGCAAATTCCATTGGAAGTTCCTTAAATACTTCCTTGCAGTATCCATTTACAATCAAGCCGATAGCATCTTCAGTCGATACCCCTCTTTGATTGAGATAAAAAATTTGATCTTCTCCTATCTTTGATGTTGTTGCCTCATGCTCAACCTGTGCAGAAGGGTTATTAATTTCAAGATATGGAAAAGTATGTGCGCCGCATTTATCGCCCAATAAAAGTGAATCGCATTGCGAAAAGTTTCTTGCATTCTCAGCGCGCCTGCCGACCTTTACCTGCCCGCGGTAACTGTTATTGCTCTTGCCGGCAGAAATTCCTTTCGAGATAATCGTGCTTTTTGTGTTCTTACCGAGATGGATCATTTTTGTCCCCGTGTCAGCCTGCTGAAAGTTATTGGTAACGGCTACAGAATAAAACTCGCCGATTGAATTATCGCCTTGCAAAATACAGCTTGGATATTTCCATGTAATTGCCGAGCCAGTTTCAACCTGCGTCCAAGATATTTTTGAATTAACACCGCGGCAGGCCCCGCGCTTAGTAACAAAATTATAGATCCCGCCTTTACCGTCCTTGTCTCCCGC
The DNA here is from genome assembly GCA_021824565.1 of Bacteroidota bacterium. Lineage (GTDB taxonomy): Bacteria > Bacteroidota > Ignavibacteria > Ignavibacteriales > Ignavibacteriaceae > FEN-1297. The sequence goes on from JAKAKL010000140.1 coordinate 43,645, forward strand.
ATACCAGTTTTGCACTGTGGAATATTTTATCTGTGCATTATCGAGCGCAATTAGTTCTACAACTGCCGCATGAAGCTGGTTTTCATCCCTCTGAGGTGCAGTACAGCCTTCAAGATAACTAACATAAGCGCCTTCTTCTGCAATAATTAATGTTCGCTCAAACTGTCCGGTGTTGGCAGCATTCATTCTAAAATAAGTTGACAGTTCCATCGGGCATCTCACTCCTTTAGGAACGTAAACAAACGAGCCGTCGCTGAAAACTGCGGAGTTAAGACTAGCAAAAAAGTTATCGGTATATGGAACAACACTTCCGAGATATTGCTTAACAAGATCGGGATGATTTTTTACTGCTTCAGAAAACGAACAAAAAATTATTCCCAGTTCTGAAAGCTTTTCTTTAAAAGTAGTAGCAACCGACACGCTGTCGAACACAGCATCTACAGCCACTCCGGAAAGTCTTTTCTGTTCTTCGAGCGAGATGCCGAGTTTCTCAAATGTCTTTCTTAATTCTGGATCAAGTTCATTGAGGCTGTTAAGTTTTGGTTTTTTTTTCGGAGCAGAGTAATAAGAAATTTCCTGGTAATCAATCTTAGAATATTTAACATTTGACCAATGCGGCTCCGTTTGCGTTAGCCAGTGGCGGTAAGCTTTAATGCGCCACTCAAGTAAGAATTCCGGTTCGGCTTTAATAGCAGATAATTTTCTAATAGTATTCTCGCTCAAGCCAGGCGGTAAGCTCTCAGCCTCAATATCGGTAACAAACCCATATTTGTATTCTTTGTTAGTAAGCTCTTCTATTGTCGAAACTTCGGTAGAACTCATTTTTCTCCTAACGGAAAAATTATTTTGTAAATCATTTGGGAATTAATCATAAGTCAGAAGAATCCATAACAAATTCATAACTTGCCCAAGCGTTTATTAAATTCATAGACAAACGTAATCAATCTGTACTAATTAGTCAAGATTCAAAATTGGGATTCTATAATAACAATATTAGTAGTGATAGAAGGTACTATTTTTCAAGAGGATAAGTTAAAACATCGCACTGTTATTTGATATTTAAAGCTTAAGCTCTTTGCGAAGATATTTTCCAGTCCATGAATTTGGGATTTGTGCAACTTCTTCCGGTGTGCCCATGGCAACAATTTCACCTCCTTTTTCACCTGCTTCTGGACCGAGATCAATTATATAATCTGCACATTTTATTATCTCCATATTGTGTTCGATTATTACAACCGAATTATTTCTCTCTATAAGCAGATTAAAACAATTGATTAGCTTTGTAATATCATCGAAATGCAGCCCTGTTGTAGGCTCATCAAAAATAAATAGCGTATGCATTCTTTCTCTTTGTGCAGATAAATGCGATGCTAATTTTATCCTTTGAGCTTCACCGCCCGAAAGTGTATTGGACGGCTGACCGAGTTTTAAATAACCAAGTCCGACTTGTGAAAGGAGCTCAATGTATTTTATAATCTTGTCGTTTCCTTTGAAAAATTCAACTGCTTCGTCAACTGTCATGTTCAAAACGTCGACAAGGTTTTTACCGCGGTAAGTAATTTCTCTAATTTCTTTTTTGAAGCGCGTACCATTGCAATCATCGCATTCAAGATAAATATCAGCTAGGAACTGCATTTCGACTTTTATAAATCCGTCGCCCTGACATGTTTCGCATCTGCCGCCAGGAACATTAAAAGAGAAGAAGCCGGGTTTGTACCCGCGCGACTTTGCCTGGTGCGTTGAAGCGAATAATTCTCTTATAAGTTCAAAAGCTTTGATATAACTTATAGGATTAGAGCGCGGCGTCTTTCCAATTGGCGATTGATCGACAATCTCAATTTCATCTAAATATTCGCCGCCTTTGATATCTGTATATTTGCCTATCTTCGGCGGGTTCATTCCAAGATATTTTGCCAAGCCACCATAAAGAATATCGTGGATTAAAGTACTCTTGCCCGAGCCGCTGACTCCGGTTATTACTACAAATTTATTAAGCGGGATATCAACATTAATATTCTTTAAATTATTTTCTCTTGCACCGGCAATTGAAATAGTTTTCGTCTCTTCAACATTCCTTTTAGTCGGAACAGGAATTACTAATTTGCCGGATAAATATTTTCCAGTTAATGAATTCTTATTTTCTAAGATATCATCAATTGTTCCGATAGCCATTATCTCTCCTCCGCCAGCGCCTGCCTTCGGACCCATGTCGACAATAAGGTCAGCTTCTTTAATCATTTCCGGATCATGTTCAACAACAAGAACTGAATTTCCAATGTCGCGCAGGTTTTTCAAAATATTAATTAATCTTGCATTATCTCTCGGATGAAGTCCTATACTCGGCTCGTCGAGAACGTAAAGTGTGCCGACAAGCGAAGAACCAAGCGATGTTGCTAAATTTATTCTTTGAGTTTCACCTCCTGAGAGTGAGCTGCTCAATCTGTCTAAGGTCAGATAACCAATTCCAACGTTATTAAGAAAAGTTAGGCGTTTTATTATTTCTTTCAATATTCTTTCACCAACCAGCATATCATATTCTGAAAGCTGCAGCTCGCTGAAAAATTTTAATGATTGCTCAATCGGAATTTTTACAACATCATAAATTGACTGTCCATTGATTTTTACCTGAAGCGCTTCACGGCGCAATCTCGATCCTTTGCATGCTGAACAGGTTGTATAGCCGCGGTAACGGCTTAACAGAACGCGGATGTGCATTTTGTAAGTTTTGGATTCGAGTTTTTCAAAAAATTTATTTATTCCTACGTAACTCCCGAATCCACTTTGTATTAAAGAGACTTGCTCCGGCGTTAAATTCTTGAACGGAATATTTAACGGTATGCCGAATTGTTTTGCGTTTTGTACAAGGTCTCTTAAATGTGTGCTGTATTTTGCTGAGCGGAAAACGGCAATTGCTCCATCGGTTATTGATAAATTCGTATTTGGGACGACAAGATTCATGTCGACGCCGATTGTTTTGCTAAAACCTTGACATACCGGGCAAGCGCCAAAAGGATTGTTGAAAGAAAAAAATCTCGGCTCCGGTTCTTCGTATCTTATTCCGCAGCATTCATAAAATTTGTTAAACTCATTTTCTTCGCCGGTGTCAGCGTTGATTAGTACTAACCTATTTTCTCCTTCCTTAAAAGTAACTTCAATTGCATCTGAAAGCCGTTCGCGCACTTTTCCTTTTTGAACTTTAAATCTTTCAATTACAACATGAACTTTATGTTTCTTTGCAGGAAGCTTATAATCTTCATTTAAATCGTAAAGATCGTTATTAAAATATATTCTGAAGAAACCTCTTTTCTTAAGCATGTCGATTTCTTCTTTTATTTTATGACCGGAGTGAAGATGAAGAGGAAATGCAAGATAAAATTTTGAATCTTCAGGCTGCTCTTCAAGCCAATCGGAAACAGTACCAGTAGTTGCTTTTTTCACTTCTTTGCCGCATTCAAAGCAAATAGTTTTTCCGATTCGGGCGAAAAGCAATCTTAAGTAATCGTAAACTTCAGTCGTCGTCCCGACAGTTGATCTTGTATTTTTTGCGCCGGTTTTTTGCTCGATCGCTACAGCCGGGCTTATTCCCTGAATTAAATCAACATCGGGTTTGTTCATCCTTTCAAGAAATTGTCTCGCATACGCCGAAAGGCTCTCAACATAGCGGCGCTGTCCTTCGGCATAAATAGTATCGAATACCAGCGAGGACTTGCCGCTGCCGCTAACACCGGTGAACACAATAATTTTATTCCTCGGCAGTTCAAAGCTAAGGTTTTTTAGATTATGCTCTCTTGCGCCTTTTATTATTATCTTTTTATCTTTTTTTATTTCGTTCATAAACTGATTGAATATTAATTCAAACGTAAAAAAGGTTTCCTTAATGCAAATTAAAAAAGGAGAAATGATTATTCGGATAAAATATTCTGAAAATTCCTTACAAAAATAAAATACTAAAAATATTTATTCGTGAGTTCAAGTACCCCGCTGCAAGATACTTCTAAAAATTATTTCTGCTGACCTTGAAGGTTTTTTAATGTCTCAATCTTTTGATCTAATAATTTTATCTTAGCATCAAGTTCTTTAAGCTTGTCATCAATCTTATCTTCGTATTCAGCTTTATCCCAGTAGCCGCGGTTTTCAAAATATCCTTTGAACAGCCAATTATGTTTAAGAGCTTCCATGTTTTCAGCAAGTCTTTCAGCACCGATTTTAGCTTCTTCGCTTGTCTTCTGAATATTTATCAAAGTTGCGGTAACTGTTGAATCGTATTTTCCTTTTTTGGATACAAATCCTCCGAGAACACCTTGTCCCTGGTTAATTCCAGAAATTATAGAGTCTATGTTAGTAACTGCGAAGTTTACATTATCGATTGTCTTTTTTACGCCAATTCCCAAGCTGTCAAACAAATTTGTCACTTTATCCAGCTTACTTGTTATGCCTTTTAGACTTTCGTCGGCGCTTTTTGTAAGAAGCGTAGCGTTGTTATAAAGTTCATCATCGTTCAAAAGTTTTCCAATCGAGCCTTCGCCGCGATTTACCTTCTCGACAATTTCAGAAAGATTCATCGTCATATTTTTTGTGTACTCCATAATTCCTTCTGTCTGCGCGATGATTGCAGAAAATCCTATTGGCTCTTCGGATTGTATTACGCCGCCGTCTTTAACCTGTTCAGCCTGGCTGCTTCCTATTTTTAAAACGACTACTTTGTTTCCCACCAAGCCTTCGGATTCGATCGAAGCTTTTGTATCGGTTCGGATAAATCTTTTTATATCTGTCTGAAGATTCATCGTAACCTGGACACGACCGGTAGTATCGTTTATAATTTCAACGTCGCTCACGCTTCCTACATCGATGCCGCTGAGCCTAACGTTTGTTCCCGGTCGAAGACCTTGAATATCCTGGAAATATGCTCTTACTTTGAATGTCGAACTGAAAAGAGATTCCTTTTGCCCGACGAGGAAAATTGCAAGAATAAGCAGAACAATTCCCAGAAAAATGAAAATGCCTAATCTAAGGGTTGACATATTTTTAAACATTAGACTCTCCCGCTTTTAACTTCAAGGATTTCACTGCTGAAAAAATCCTTGAGAAATGTATCCGAGGTAGTAACAAGGTTTTCGATGTTTCCTTCATATTTAATTTTTCCGTCTTTTAATACTACAGCGTGTGAAGCAATAATTTTTGCGCAGATCAAATCGTGCGTTACAACTATTGCCGTTGTTTTCAAATCTTTCTGAAGCTCCACAATTAATTGGCTGATCTCTTTAGTTGTAATCGGATCAAGACCGGTTGTTGGCTCGTCATATAAAATTAATTTTGGCTCGGTTATTATCGTTCTTGCGAGACCTATTCGTTTTTTCATTCCGCCTGAAAGCTCAGCAGGCATTTTATCGATGGCTTCTTCAAGCGAAACTTTTTCAAGAGAAGACTTAACCTTTGCCTCAACTTCCTTTTGAGTGAAGTTAAAATTACGAATCAATGGAAAGGAAAGATTTTCTCTTACAGTCATCGAATCATATAGCGCAGCGCTCTGAAATAAAAAACCAATTTCTTTACGGACTTCATTTAATTTTTTTTCACTTAGAGTAAGTACATTTTTACCTTCAATAAAAATCTCGCCGGAATCAGGTTCCATTAATCTAACAATACATTTCAGCAAAACACTCTTGCCTGTGCCGCTTCTTCCAAAGACTACGACATTTTCGCCTTCGTTTATTTTTAAAGAAATATTATCAAGGACAACCGATTCTCCGAATGATTTGCTCAAATTTCTTACTTCAACTTCAGCCATTTATTAACCCCAAATAAGTACGGTTAATTTAACAAGAACCATATCTGCAATCAAAATTATAAGCGATGAAACTACGACAGAACTTGTTGATGCGCGTCCAACACCTTCGGTGCCGTTTTCAGTAAAGTAGCCTTTATAGGAACCAACAATACCAACAATGAAACCGAAGAAGAAAGTTTTTAATATACCAGGAATTACGTCTGAAAACTCAAGCGCATTTACAACTGTGTTTGTATATAGCTGAAAGCTGATATGACGCGACAAGAAAATTGCAATGAATCCGCCGAAGATCGCGAGGAACATTACATAAATTGTCAGCATAGGAAGTATTAATGTACATGCGACGATTCTCGTTACAACTAAAAATTTAAATGGATTTATCGCAGAGACTTCCATTGCGTCAATCTGTTCCGTAACTCGCATTGAACCAAGCTCTGCTCCAATACCGGAGCTGACTCTTCCTGCAAAGATAAGAGCCGTAATTACAGGACCAAGTTCTCGAACGACAGAGAGTGCAACCATACTTGGAAGATATGCTTCAGCTCCGAAGCGAGCCATTGTCGGCTGGCTTTGCATTGCAAGCACAAGTCCGATAATAAATCCAGTAACGCTTACGATCGGCAGAGTTTTAACTCCGAGTTCATCCATGTGGCGCTTTATTTCTGCAAATTCATAAGGAGGAATGAAAACTTTCTTAAAAAACTGGATTGAAAAAGTTGTAAGTCCTGCAATCATTACAAAAAATTCCGACAATCTTTTATATGCTAAAGAAGTTTTTTGCGTTTGTTCGATATTTGTTTCTGCGGAATCCAATATAATTTTCTCTAAGCTGGTAATTATTAGGGTTGAACTTCAAACATGGTTTAGATTTTACTAAATACTTTTACTTTTCAAACCAAAATAATAAAAAATCAAACTTAAAAAAAAATTTGAATGACATTGAACACTTGCACAAACTTGAAGTTTGACATTCATGATAAACATACTTTTAATCACTTTTTATAAAGAAGGTTGATTCTATTTTTATAAAGTGAAAATGAAAATCCGTTTGAAAAAAAGTAATATAGTTTTTTTCCTAGTTTCCTTAGCTGTCGTAGCAGTTGTTTTTATTATAATGAACTTTATTTTTCCCAAACACCGGCTGGCAGCATCGATGCAAAATATTCAGCAAGAAAAGAGGCAGCTATATCGCGGCTTATATGAAAAAGGCGGCTTGATTATTTACGGAGCTTCTAATAAAGATTTATCTGAAAAATATTTTGAAGTCGCTGAAAAACTAAAAGAAAATTTCAGATGGGGAAAATTCAAAATTGTGCCGGACACGGGAAGCGTAATTGACGAATTTAAAAATAATTCCATTATTATGATAGGCGCTTATAAAACAAATAAAGCGTTACAACTCTTGATCAGATTTCTGCCGCTGAGTTTCGGAAAAGGAAATTTTAACTTTGATGGAAATAATTTTAATGATAGTTCCGATATTATTAAGTTATTCTATTATAATCCATTTAACAGAAATAAAATTTCTTTTATAATAACCGGGAACAGCGACAGTGCTGTTTTACAAAACATAAACCTTCGTTTAATAAGCGACTATCAGGTACTTCGCGGCGGCGAGACTATGGAATTAGGCTTTTGGAAATCGGCGGGCAATAAATGGGTGGTCGACAAAAGCAGAAACGTGAATTATTTTGATGAAAGAAAAATTTATAACAGAAAGTTTTATAGGTACGTCGTATATTCAAATAAAATATCCCAAAAAAGATTAAACGAAGTTGACAGCATAAATAATTATTCTATAGAAAAAATAAAAAACTTTTTCGGCAGCTCATTCCGAATAAATAAAACTAAATATTTTCTTTATGATAATTTTGAAGACAAAGGCTTAATCAGCGGAAATACTAATCTTACAAATATCGATTGGAACGACACCTCAATTCATTCAGTATTTAATAATTGGATAAACGGTGCTGACTTCACACAGAATTCTCTGCTTTTAATTAGAAAAAATTTCGGCAAACCTAAAATTAGTTTTTTGGAAGAAGGGCTTGCTATTTATTTTTCTCATGACTGGCGAAAGTATGGATATAATTTTTGGGCAGGCTTTATCGCAGCCTCAGATGCGGTTCCGCCGCTGAATGAACTTTTAAGCAACAAAAACTTAGAATATATTTCTGATTTGATCTCCGAACCGCTTGCAGGAACTTTCACTGATTTTTTAATAAATAAATGGGGAAGGGAAAAATTTGTTAAAAATTATATTTCGTGGAAACCGACCAGAAACGAAACCGAATCTCTTGAAAAAGAATGGAAAAAATATCTGGAGGTTCTGTCAAAAAAATATTCGGCTGAAATTGGAAGTTATAAAAAAAGATTTCCTTCGAGCATTCCATCGTTTCAAAAGGGATTTTGTTTCGCTCATGAAGGCTACCAGATTTATAACGGGTATCTATCCCGCGATGCATACCAATCTTTGCAAAAGCTTGTAAGCCTGGGGGTGAACTCAATTTCTATTACTCCGTTTACTTCGATGCGTTTTGCAGATAAACCGGAGCCGCTGAGATTCTGGGAGTTTGCGGGCGCTGAAAACGATGAAAGCCTGATTTATCTTTCTCACATAACTAAAGAATTAAATTTAAATGTAATTCTTAAGCCTCATATTTATCTCGGAGAAAATAGCTGGCCTGGTAATATTAAAATGAAATCTCAAAAGGAATGGAAAATATTTTTCCATGATTATTACAACTGGATAATGCATTACGCATTTCTTGCGGAGATGTACGGTATCCCGATTTTCTGTATCGGCAACGAGCTATCAAATGCAACGATTGGGCATGAAGCAGAGTGGATAAAATTAATTAAAAGCATAAGAAAAATATACGACGGGAAATTGGTTTACGGCCCTAACTGGAGCAACGAATTTGAAAAAATAAATTTCTGGAATTATCTCGACTACATCGGTTTAAGCGAATATTTTCCTCTTAGCGAAAAGGACAACCCATCCCAGAAAAATCTGGATGAAGGCGCAGAAAAAATAATGGACAAAATAGAATCCGTTCAAAAAAAATTTGGTAAGCCTGTAATCTTCACTGAAGTCGGATTTAGAAGCACAGAGGAACCGTGGAAAACTGCGCTTGAGAACGATGGCAAAAATAAAATAAATCTTCAATCCCAGGCTGACTGTTATGAAGCAGTGTTAAAAGCGTCGAAAGGCAAGAATTGGCTTGCCGGCATGTATTGGTGGAAATGGCCTAGCTATCTTTCGTACGGCGGCGGTCCTAATAATTCCGAATACACGCCTAATGATAAGCCCGCAATGCTCGTTGTTAAAAAATATTTTAACGGAAATTATTTTAACTATCAAAAATAACGAATCTCTGTTGAGAAGAATTTTAATTAACTGGCTGAATCCTTTTAAATTGTCTCACATCTAAACTCAATAAAAATTTAAATGAGTAAAAAATGAATCAGGCAAAAGTTATTATTTTTACAACACCGACTTGCAGCTTTTGTACCGCAGCAAAAAGATATTTCCGAGAAAAGAATGTCCGCTTTACTGAAATAGATGTTACAAGAGATCAATCAGCAGCGCGCGATATGCTTCGCAGAACCGGTCAGATGGGCGTTCCGGTGATATTGATAAACAACCGTCCGATAGTAGGATTTGACAGACCAAAAATAAATCAATTGTTAAACTTAAAAGATTAATGGAGAATCAGTAATGAAAATTAAACCAATGGATGATAGAGTTCTTGTTGAACTTGTTGAAGAAGAAGAGAAAACATATTCGGGAATAATCATTCCGGACACTGCAAAAGAAAAACCTCGTATAGGAAAAGTTGTAGCTGTTGGAACGGACGATGACCTTCGCGAAAAAGTAAAAGAAGGAAATAAAATTCTTTTTACTAAATATGGCGGCGAAGAAATTTCCTTTGACGGCGCGGAATATAAAATTGTTCAACGCGCAGATATTTTAGCTGTGGTTGAAGATTAATAACTTCAATTATTAGCACCTCGAAGAGAGGGGCTGGTTAAAAAATTCGTTACCTAAATCATAATTAATTTTTTAATCAGTCCCTCTTTATTTTATTAACTTCACTCCTTCCCAGCTTTCAATTGGCATAGTCGATTTGACAATGTGCATCCCTGCATCGGCGAATTTTTGGAATGACTTATTTGCATCATCAGTGTAATCAATAACGCCGGGCACTACAACCGGCGATGTGCAGTCTTCAAGAAGATATACTTTGCTTGTAAGATGTTTTTTATACAGCAAAAAATCATGCAGAAGATCGTCGATTGTCCAGGCAACGCAGTGGCTTTTTGCCTGACCTGCAATTATAATTATATCATATCCGGATAATCTCTCAATTAGCTTGGAATTTTTATCCGCAATTTTTTTACCGTCGATTCCTTCGCGGACTTCAGGACCGAAAATTGAGTAGTGCTCGGTAAACGGATTATTTCCTTTTAGCTGAAAATTCGGCTGGCTGTACCTCGCAGCGCTGTGAAAAAAAACTGCTTCTTCAAATGCCGGAACAAGCGCATAACCTATGCCGCCGAGCATTGCATGATAAGGCCAGATTGTAAGATTATATTTATTTCCTTCCTTTAATTTTTTTGTATAATGAAGAAGATAGTTTTCAGCTTTAGCAAATTCTACTCCGAGGTTCCTGCAAGCTTCGCCATTTATTTTCCAGGTACCTCTCTCAACATCTTCAACAGAAATTAATGTATACGGGTTCGGATGTTCTCCTTTCTCGTTGACCAAAAAAATAGGATGGAAAATTTGCAGCGGGCTGTGAGTATCCATTGTCGGAATTATTTCAGTTATAACATCTAGATTTTTATAAATAAAATTACAGAAACGCCTTGTGTCTTCAACAGCAGCATTTCCGCTCCTTCCTCCTACAAATAATTCAAACCCCGGAATGCAAAAAGTATTTTGCATATCAACAGCTAATAAGCAAATCTTTGTCTTATCTTCCGACGAAGGCTTTATCCCAAATTTTTTTGCCCAATCGAATGCATCTTTTGCTCGATGTTCATAATCAACTTTCCAGATTTCGCCGGATTTGCTTTCATTAAAAAAGTCAGGCAGAGGCAAGTTTATCGTGTGCATTATTTTCCCTTAATATTAATATTATAATTCATATTATAAAAATAATAAAATCAGAATTTAATATATAAGTAACATTCCGGTAACAATCACATAATACCGGGTGTTTATTTTCGCTTCTGAAAATTAAAAATAATTTTCTGTTTTACCTTGATTCGCTTCTCCTTCAACCGGAAAAGCAATGTAACTATGTAAGCTGATCCGGTTGAATCTTATAAATCACAAGTCCGAACAAACCATTCCTTAGTATGCTCAAGTGCACTACTTGAATTTTCCCGAGGTTGTAAATTATGTCAACCAATATTTCACCCGGTATAAATTCTGACAATGTAAATCTTTTAATATTATCCAGGCAGATTGTATAAACTAATTTTTTTAAAAAAAACTTTATGAACTTCATTAAAGATTTAACTTTTAATTTTTTTTACGATAATTAAATATGGTACTAATTTCTACTTTGCAAAATTCATTAAAAGAAATTAACATATTCTAAATTTGTTTTGTAGCTCATGTAAAAAGTAATCCATTCTTAAAGGACGGAGGAAAACGATGAATAATAATTGTAATACTGTCGAATCCTATCTGAAGGAATTAAAAGAAGGACAGCACCATTTTGAAAATATTTTTGAATCACTTGCGAGAATGCTGTTTAGCAATTCCGAGTTTATTAAACCAACAATTGTCAACGGCAAAAATACGTACGACTTCATGCAGTTTCGTACAGGTAAAAAACATATTATAGGTTTGTTCGAGGTTATCAATAAATTTGTAGCTTTTATTAAAGATGCCGCCGAGAACGGCGAAAGCAAAGAGATGGCTTTTGTTCTGGTTGGAGAACCTGGCAACGGCAAAACTTTCTTTGTGGATTATCTTTCCGCGATGTACCGAAAGTTTGTTTCAATTCCTGAAAATAATAAATATACTTTCCGCTTTAAGCTGCCGAATGAATTGGCTGGCTATGGTAACATTAGGCTTATTGAGTCTCAAACTTATGAAGATCCGATGATCTTGATGATGAACTTTTACAGGAATGAAAATGAAAATAAGTCTCATCTTTCCATGTATGGTTTTTCGGATAATGAGATTGATAAACTCTACGCAAATTATCGTCCGCTTGGCGCAGATACAGAATTTATTCTGAATGATTTGGTAACTTTCTACGACGGCGATATTGAAAAAGTAAAAGAACACATTGATATTGTTAAAGTTCCGATAAGCGAAACTCTTGGTACAATCACCGGCAAATATCCGGCTAAAGATAAATTAACCAGCAGCGGAGTAGACCTTGTCGGCGAAGAAAGTATTCAACGGCTCTTGCACATTACTAACACAAATAATCCTTACCGATTCGACCTTAGGAGAGGCGCATTAGCGCGTGTCAGCGGCGGCGGCATTCACTTTGCCGATGAAATTTTTAAGAACAAAACCGACCTGCTCAAAATTTATCTCGGTGTTGTTCAAAACCGAGTTATTGAGATCGATGCATTTAAATGGCCCATTGACACTTTTATTATCGCCACCAGTAATAACGCCGACGTTCAAAACTTCAGAGCTAACGATGAAGAAAAACCTATTCTTGATAGGTGTAAGTTTTGCTACGTAGCTCATAATACCAATTATAAACTTCAAGAAGACCTTACACATTATGCTTTAGGCGAAGGCGATAAAACAACTTTTATGGGCGAAAAGCTTCATATCGATCCCAACCTTTCTTATACTTTATCGGTTATAGTTACTCTCAGCAGGCTTCCGCGCTCGGAAGATAAACTTACTCCGGTTGAAATGATGAAGCTTGCCGCTGGCGAAGTTGCCGGTGAGAAAAGCGTTAAAACTTTAGCCGAAATAGTTGACCAGCTCGAGCATGAATCAGACACTACAAAAAGATTTGGTCAAAAAGGATTGGGGCAGCGCGATCTTGCCCGCATTATAAACACGCAGCGCAGCTACTCTGAAACAAACGAAGGTAAATGTATGTTTACTCTAAACGTTTTTAAAGCTGCCGAGGAAGTTATCCTCGATTATATTCAAGACAACACCGAACGCGCAAAATATTTTGAGGATTTAAATATTGCTAAAGACCTTTATAGAAAAAGAATCCGCACCGAAATGTTCAACGCTTTTATGGACGAACCGGCGGCAATTAAAAAAGACGTGCTGATGTATGTTAACATGATAGTGGGCATGGGGCGCTCCGATATTGGACCGGATAAGATTATTACTTACCGCGATCCTCAGACAAATAAAATGCAGCCCATCAAAATTGACGAGCGTTTTGTAAATGCGGTTGAGAATGAACTTGAAATGAAAACGCATGAGCAGAAAGAATCCTTCAGAGGACAAATAAGAAAAATTTATGCGCAGCGGCTTCAGACGGATAAGAACTATGACTTTATGGATAACGTTGATCTGGTAAAGGCTGTTACCGATACCCGGCTTAATTCCGATATTGCTTCAGCCGGTGGGCTAGTTGGTGCTTTGGCAAATCGTACTAATGAAGACAATGAGAAATTGTACAACAGAATTGTAACAACGATGAAAAGTAAACTGAATTATTGTACTACTTGTGCACAAAAAACGATTGAGTTTTTCTGTACTCAAGATCATCAAACTTGATATTACATCTTAAATGAAAAATAAGAAATTATTATATAGCGATCATAAGGGAAACAGAAAGCGGGAAGATATGATACGCCTGGAATCTGCAAAGAAGCATTTTGAAATTTTTGAATGCCCGAATTTGTGCGGACCTCAAAAAGGATTTCTCAGCTTCTATGACTACAGAGATACGGAATATCTTATAAACTATACTGCTGAAGGAACCTCTTTAAGCCGCCTCTTTACTCTCGATAAATTATTAGAGCGTGATAAACTGCGTGAGAAAGATGGATTCCCGAGAAAAATAAAACTCGGTAAGCTCGTTAAGCCTTCAAAAAACGGTAAAGACAGGACTATAATTATTCCTACAACAAGTGAAGAAAAATTTTATCATTGGAGCGGACAGCCGACCGGTGATGAAGGTCCGTCTACAGGCGGAAGCGGCGAAGAAAAAGAAGGCGATGTAATCGGCGAAGAAGTGCTGCGGGAAGAAGAAGGCGAAGGACAAGGAGCCGGGCAAGGCAAGGGCGGCGAGCACGGCGAAGGCGCTGAAGCTTATGAAATCGGACGTATCTTAACCGAGCAGTTTGAACTTCCTAACATAAAGGAGAAAGGTAAAAAAACTTCGCTTACAAAATTCACTTATGAGCTTACCGATAAAATGAGAGGCACCGGTCAAATTCTTGATAAGAAATCCACGCTTAAGCAAGTAATTAAAACTAATCTGGCACTTGGAAATATTTCAAAGGATGAACCGATAGATTCTGAAAAGATTGTTTTCTCGCCTGATGACAGAATTTATCATATCTTATCGCGGGAAAAAGATTTTGAATCGCAAGCGATAGTTTTCTTCGTGCGCGATTATTCCGGCTCTATGCAGGGCAAGCCCACTGAGGTGATCGTTTCTCAGCATATATATATTCATAGCTGGCTGGTTTATCAATACAAACGTCAGGTAGAAAGCAGGTTTATTGTTCACGATACAGAAGCGCAGGAGGTTCCGGACTTTTTCACTTACTTTAATAAATCTGTTGCGGGAGGTACCGATATTGCTTCCGCTTATAGACTCGTTAATAAAATTGTTGAAGAAGAACATCTGATTCGCGATTACAATATTTATGTTTTCCACGGCACCGATGGTGATGACTGGGACGATGAGGAATCAGAAGCCGTTCGCGAGCTTGAGAAAATTTTGAAGTACGCAAGCCGCTTCGGAATTACAATCGCTAAAAATAATTATTCCATGCGAAGCACCACCGTAGTTGAAAATTATCTTAACGAATCAAAGTTGCTTGAGAAATATTCTGACGTTCTTCACGTTGATATTTTTAATGCTGAAGAAGCTACCGAAGATAGAATTATTCAAAGTATTAAAGCCTTAATTAGCTGATTTAAAATGGAATTAATAGATCAACATACAAAGCGGATCATGGAAGGCTGCAAAGAACGCGCGGCTGATGCAGGGCTTCGCTTCGGCAAAGAAACTTTGGAATACATGGTTACAAATACTGATCTGCTGGAGCTTTCTCCCAAAAATATGATCCCTACTCTTTATGATTATTGGTTTCAGGATATCGAAGTCCTTCATGGTAAAGGAGAATATGAGTACTATCCTAACAATCCTTACGAAACAGTTATCAATACCAGGCCTGCTATTTCGTTTTATAATAATGAAAATCCCGACTGGATGAATGTGATGATCTTTTATCACGTAATTGCTCATATAGATTTTTTTCAGAACAATAAATTTTTTGAGCAGACGTGGGATTACGATTTTAAAGAAAAAGCTCTGACTGAGAAAAGAATTATCTCAAAGCTGCGGTCACAGAAGGGACGTGTTGTAGATTATTTAATTGAGTTCTCTCGCGGGATAGATAATCTTGTCGGATATTTTAACGAGCTTACCGAAAAGGAAGAGACCGACCTTTTTAAGCTTCCCGAGCAGGTAGATTTTTATTTCAATCATTTCCTTCAAAGCAAGCCCTCGATGGAAATGCAAATGTACCTGAAGGAAATAGAAAGGTACAATGGCATTCAAGGCACGAATAATAAATCCAAAGAAGAAATTTTCTTTGCTGATGTGATTGAGAAAAATCCGGAGTTCGAAGAGATGCTTAATAAGCACAAGAAAGAACAGCAGCAAAATAAAAAGATGGACTTAATCCAGTATATAGCGGAAGAAAGCGGCTTCATTAATAAAGAAGAAAACTTGTGGATGAAAACTGTGCTCGGCATTATACGCGATACGGCGATTTATTTTTCGCCGCAGATTAGGACTAAAATTATGAATGAAGGATGGGCAAGCTACTGGCATGAAAAGCTCTTTCTTCAAGACGACCGTATTCGCGGAAATGAAGTTGCATTTGCTAAGGTAAATGCACGAGTAACTTCACTATCAAAAGTCGGATTAAATCCGTATGCAATCGGCTGGAGATTGTTCATGCACATTGAAGACATGGCAAATAAAGGGAAATATTCAAATGATTACAGACGTTTAAACAGCATTGATAAGAGGGATGAATATAATTCAAAAGCAGGCAAGGGGCTTGACTTTATATTTAAAGTCAGAGAGAATTATTGCGACCAAACTTTTCTTAATACATTTATCGATCAGGAGTTTGTCGATAAGCATAAATTAATGGTGGTGGGACAAAGAATTAATCCTTCTAAAAACCGTAAAGAATATTATGTGAAAAGCAGGAAGATGAAGGATTACAAGAATATGATAATCGATTCTTTGTATCATCCGCCTTATGTTAAATTCACTACGAAGAGCGACGGCACTCTTTATCTTAATCATAAATTTGAAGAAAAAGAATTATACAGAGATTACATCGCGAATACTATGATCGGACTTGAATACTTATGGGGAAGCAAAGTTCAGCTTGAAACGATGGAACTCGACTGGGAAAAAATGAATAAAGAAACCGACAGCAAAAGCCCGGATGATATTGCAACGATCAATCCTCTTTTCAGAAAGGTTTTATATACCGTTGAAAATAAGCAAGTAAAAAAAGAAGTTCTTTAAAAGATAATTTTTATTATGACCTCAAGATTTTATAACTCGAAAGATATAATTAACCTGCTCGATGGAAAACTCAAGAAGCGTGAGAAAGGATCTATTATCCCTTTCAGCGAGTTCTTAGCAAAAACTCATGACGACCCGCTTCATTATTTTAGAAATGTTTTCCAGCTCTTCAGCAATATGCTCTATTATTATATCGACATTGAAGACGAATATAAAGACGACCCGGAAAGTATTAATTATAAAACAGTTGATTGTAAAAGGCTATTTATCGAAGGCACCGACACACCGTTCTTTGCCGATCTTCCGCTTGCCAACCGTTTGCTGGGCTTTGCGGATTCATTTAAAGAAGGCGCACAGCAGAATAAGATTTATGTTTTTATTGGTCCTCCAGGCAGCGGAAAAAGTACATTCTTAAATAATCTTCTGCAAAAATTTGAAGAGTACACACACAGCGCCGAAGGAATTAATTATGAAGTCCTATGGCGTTTAGACAATAGTAAGATAGGAAACAGCATTGCTCCGATAGTACGGGAAGCTTTGGATGAATATTACAAAAAGCAAAACGATCATACGCACGCGCAATCAGACTTTCTTGAAGTGCCGTGTCCCAGCCACGATCATCCAATACTTGTTATACCAAAGGAGTACCGTGCAGAGATAATAAATAAAATTATAAAGGATGACGTCCGCCTAAAAATATTTTATAAAAAAGAATATGAGTGGCTCTTTACTGATAACGCATGCACTATCTGCACTTCAATGTATGACGCGCTGATTAATAGACTCAGTTCTCCTGCAGAAGTATTTGAGATGCTTTACGCAAAGCGGTATTATTATAACCGCCGCCTTGGATACGGCATCAGCGTTTTTAATACCGCCGATAACGAGCCGGAAAAAATTGTTTTCACCAACGAAGAATTGCAGAGACAATTAAGCTTTCGGTTTCGAGACAGCAATCTGATACAGTACTTGTTTTCACGTTATGCAAGAACCAACAACGGGGTTTTTGCTATTATGGATGTTAAAGGCTATAACGAAAAGAGATTTTTAAATCTTCACGGAATTATCAGCGAAGGCATTCATAAAATTGAAGACATCGAAGAGAACGTGAATTCATTATTCATTGCCGTGATGAATCCGGAAGACAAGCAGAAGATATCTTCTTTAGAATCCTTTAAAGATAGAATTATAGAGATTAATGTGAACTATATTCTAAATTACTCTGAAGAAGTTAAAATCTATCTTCACTCTTTCGGCGATCAGATACAAAAATATTTTCTTCCCGGCGTGCTGGAAAATTTTGCAAAGATAATTATAAGCTCCCGCTTGAATATTAATTCTTCCGCGATCAATGAATGGATTAAGGATGCAAAACAATATGCAAAATACTGCGACGATAATCTTTTGCTTTTGAAGCTGAGCATATACTCGAATAAAATTCCCGATTGGCTCACGGATGAAGATCGTAAAAAGTTTGATAAGAAAATACGTCTCAGGATTATTAAAGAGTCTGATAAAGAAGGAAAGACCGGCTTTTCGGGAAGGGAATCTATATATATTTTTGACGAGTTCTTTAATTCAATAAAGAAATCGAATGGCAATGCTAACGAGGAAGTCACTAAAATTACTATGGAAGATATTCACTCATTCTTCAAAAAGCATGAGCATTATTGCGAACGGATTCCAAAAGGATTTATTGATTCAATAATTAGGCTGTATAACTACAACGTAATGCAGGAAATTAAGGAGTCTCTTTTCCATCAGAACGAAGAAAGAATCAGTAAGGATATTCAGAATTATCTTTTTGCCTCAAACTATGATGTAGGCGAAAAGCTGCTTTGCCCTTATACAAAAGAAACAATCGAGATAACCGAACAGTTCTTGAATTCAATAGAACAATATCTGCTTCCGAATAATGTTTCTAACTCAGGACGCAGAAAATTCCGCGAAGAAACCGCCGTCAAGGTAGGAATGAGCATTCAGCAAATGACTGAGCCAGCCAATCTGCAGGATACCGCTATCTACAATGAATTATATTCCGATTATATAAATAATTTAAGAGAACACATTTTTCAGCCCTTTATGGAGTATCCCGCTTTTGAAAGCGCTATAAAAGAATACGGCTCGCCGAAATTTGAAGTATATGATAATAGAACAAAGGAAGAGGTCAGTTATTTAATAAAAAACCTTGCGGATAAATTTCATTACTCAAAAGAAGGAGCTAAGCACGTCTGTCTTTACGTTATTAGGAATAAAATTGCAGAAAATTTTATTTCAGATTAACAACGCTGCTTAAAGTGAATAAACAATCAAAAATATTTGATATGCAGCCTTGACAAATAAGGAGATAGTCTTTAATTTTGAAAGCCTTTTTAAGAAAAAATATTCCGCGATAGCTCAATGGTGGAGCATTCGGCTGTTAACCGAAGGGTTGCAGGTTCGAGCCCTGCTCGCGGAGCACAAAGTCAAGCCCCGATTTATTCGGGGCTTTTGTTTTTTTTAATAAAAATTTTAACTTTTATATTAAATAAATTTCTCTTTTAATTAAAATATGTGAATGAGAAAAATAATATGAACAGTATAATAGACCTGCATGATCTTCCAGAAAAAGATGTTCAGTTTATTCGACAGCTTGTTGATCTGCTAAAAGAAAAAAAACTAGGGAGTATGAAAAAAATAAGCGGTAAAAGACAAGAGAAAAGAATTAAGCTTCCAACATACAGTTTAGGTGCTGTGCGTGGGTCCTTAAGCCGCAAAGAAATTTATGATTACCTCTGAAACTGGTCTTGTCGATACCAATGTTCTTGTCTATGCAATAAATGAAAATGCGAAGCAGCATAATGCATCCCGTAAACTTGTAGAAGCAGGCTTGAATGGTGAAATATCAATTTGTTTTACCCCGCAAGTTCTCTCAGAATTTTTTGCAACTGTAACTAACCCGAAACAAATTACAAAGGTCCTATCCCGTAAAAATGCTATTTCTGAGATAGAAGATTATTTCCTTAAAGGTGTCGGCGATTTGGTATTTGTCCAAAGAAATACAATTGATAAAATAATTGAGTTGCTCAAAAAATACCCTATAAGCGCTCAAGACATATTTGACTTACAACTAGTTGCTACTATGCTGTCAAATAATGTTGCCCGCCTATATACATATAACGATAAAGACTTTTCCTTTTATTCTGAAATCGAAGTACTCAATCCTGAGTCGGCAAAATTATGATATTAATACTTACATGAGGGTTTATAGAAATTAATTTTCCTCTCAATCACTTAATTGTGGACTACTCTTTATGTGCTTTTAACGCTTAAACCGCTCTGGCTATTAAATAAGAAATTATTATTACAAGAATTGTTGAAAAAATTGTTGTTAACGAAAGCCCGATTAACTCGTTCCTCGCTTTGTTCTTTCTCCTGTTGAGCATTTTACTTTCTTCAGCTTTCGACCTGTAATCGCCCTGCCTTATCTCCCAGTACTTTGTCCTCGGAAGACGCTTTATCCTTTCCGCCTGAACTCCGGCTTCATTATGTTTGTACGGCGAGGTTGTTTGAGTCAGCCTATATACCGGAGAAGATTTCTTTGGTATTAGCACCTCAAAGGTCGATACCGAGTACCACCAGTCATCCGGCAGCTTTACCTCTGCTGTCTTCTTTATTTTTTGAACGGCGCTTATCTCTTCAAGCTTCCTGTCTTCTATTCTCTTTACTCCGCTGACGGAGTTTATTAACGGTTCTATCATCTTTTTATCCCTCGCATGATATTACGCTGTTTATTACAATTCCTTCCCGGCTGCTCTGTTTTCTTTCTTCATCTCTCATCCCGGATATTACCGCATCCGAATGCTTTCCCCTGAATATCAATGGTATCGTCGAAAGAAATATCCTTGCATCCAATCCGAATGAAACTTCCCTGTCATACTCTCTATCAAGATGTAGAAGATTCTCTATCCCTTCCTCACGCCTCCCATATACCTGCCACAACCCCGTTATTCCCGGCTTCACCTTTATCTCTCCTCTTACTCTGTAATACTCCGGGTACCTCTTCCTTAATATCTCCAGATCGCTCATCATCAACGGTCTTGGACCTATTAAGCTCATCTCTCCCTTTATTACATTTATTATCTGAGGCAGTTCATCAAGACCCGTCTTCCTAAGCCATCTGCAAAATACCGGTACATACTCTGCTAAATAACGCTTATATAATATGTCCTTCTCCTTTTCTTCCTTACTGCTCTCTGCCTGCCTCTTCATTGTCCTGAACTTGTATATCTTAAATACTTTGTTCTCCTCGGTTATCCCTCTCTCCTGGACAATCAATGGCGTTGACTTTAATATCAACGTCAGTACTATAGCAGTAAGCAGACTAAACGGCAGAGCGGCAGCTAATATTATTACTGCTAATACTTTATCTGCTTTGCTCTTGATTGAATAAATATTCTCTTGTTTTAACATTTCTTAAGCAAGTTGTTCCTTGATAAACGTCTTTGCCTTTTCAACAGTGTCGAAATGCATTTTACGCTGGCGGTGATTGTATCGCTCTTTTACTGTCGACCAGAATTCAAAAAATAAAATTCTCTTCTTTGTTTGTACTAAATAACTTGGAATGCCCGCCGCTATTTCAATTACTATTCTATTTGAATGATTCATAGTACTATTTGTTCTCATTTGATTTTGCTATTTTCATTTACCATAGCAGCCGTATATCCGGTGCTAAAGTTAATAATTTTTTTTAATACTTTTTTATTTATCAGGTTAAAATCACACTAATTTAGGAAATATTTTCTTCGTGCTTGTCTTCCATCATAATAGAGAGACGACCCACCGGGTTGTCTCTACATTAAATGTAGAGACGGGGCGCTGCCCCGTCTCAGAAGTTTAATACACCTTCAAAGGTATTGCTCTTGCCTCTACCATTTCTCTACCTTTACCTCTACCTTTACCTCTACCTTTACCTCTTCTCCTACTTCATCAACAACATTTTCTTAATTTCAACGTGGTTGTCGCTTTGCAGCTTGTAATAATATATTCCGCTTGCAAACCTGTCTCCGTTGAATGTTACGTTGTATAACTGTCCGCCTTGCGCTAATCCGTCAAACAAATTTGCTACCTTCTGTCCCAATACATTGTAGACCGTAAGCGATGCTCTTGTGTTGTCGTTAAATCCAAACTGGATTTGTGTTGTTGGATTGAACGGGTTTGGATAATTCTGATTAAGCACAAAGCCGTTAGGCAATTGTCCTGCATTAACGTTTACAACGCTGCTGTACTTATACTGTCCGTCAACATCGATTTGTTTTAGTCTGTATGAATAAGAACCGAAAGAAACACTCTTGTCAGTGAAAGAATACTGCTTAGGTGAACTGCTGTTGCCTGCGCCATGAACGAATCCTATTTTTTCCCAGTTCAAATTTTCATTTTGTTTATTGCTAATAGCTCTCTGAACTTCAAATCCATAGTTATTAACTTCTGTTGCCGTGTTCCAGTTTAATTCTACTGAACTGTTCGTTGCCGTTGCGGTGAAAGTGTTTAACTCAACTGGGAGCGGAGATACAGGATTAGAATGGAAAGGACCCGTAGATAAAGAACTAAAATCAGCATTATTTCCAGGATCACTACTTAGATTTCCAGGGACAGTTATATCAGAAAAATATGCCGTATTACTAACTATGAAAGCAAAAACTTGGATACTCATAGCTGAGGTAGCGCCTATTTGAGCAAAAGGTATTGCCAATTCAAGTCCATGATTTGTACCGCCATCATTATTGAAAGCAAATGTTATGCTGTTTTGTGTAAAGATATTGCCGCTTGCATTGCTGTTCGTAGCAGAAGTGCCAGTCTGGTTGCATGCGCCTTGATATTCATTTTTAGCGGTACCAACTAATTTAGAAGCATCCCAATACACACTGGTGCTGCCGCTGCCTGGATTAAAAGCGAATTCATAATCAACTTCAAAATCTGCTTTGAATTTAGTGCCTCCGCTACCGCCAATATAATGTCCGCCGCCCGAGACGCTTAAGGTATCTCCAGCAGCAATGCCGGTTGGAGAACCAGTTCCGGATACATTTAACCAGATACCTATTCCATTATTACTTGTAACATCAAGTTTACCAACAACTCCTAAATACAAAACTGAATTGGTAACGTCAGGGTAGTAAACAATCTTACTTACGTCAATACTACCCCAATTTAGGTTTGAGTTTTGTTTTGTAGCAATTGTGGTGTATTGTGAATCGGAAAGATCTCCATTAACAGTTGGCTGGGCATAACTGATAATTGAGAAAACGAAAAGAAGAAAAGAAACAGTAACTAATTTTTTCATAGCATTCTCCTTTGTGAATGTTTGTTAAATAAATTGATTGAATTAATATATATTTTAAATGAGTGAGTTAGCGGTAATTGATCGCGGTTAATATTTTGAAAATAGCTCTGCAAATGATTTCTGTTAAATTACTTTTTATAAAATTTAAGCCGCTAAAAAATATTTTCCCAAACAGAAATAAAATAATAACAACATAACTTGGATACGCGGCTGAACTGGCAGTTAACTTAACATTTAAAACCAAACAGCGAAACTACCCAAATATGGTGTTTTTTCAATCAATCATATTTTAAATACCTACCCATTTTGAATGGTCAAACATACGAAGGTTACTTTTTCAAGTAACCTTCAAGCCTGCCTTCAATAATTTACTTCATCAACAGCATTTTCTTTATCTCAACATGGTTGTCGCTTTGCAGCTTGTAATAATATATTCCGCTTGCAAACCTGTCTCCGTTGAATGTAACATTGTATAACTGTCCGCCTTGCGCTAATCCGTCAAACAAATTTGCTACCTTCTGTCCCAGTACATTGTAGACTGTAAGCGATGCTCTTGTGTTGTCGTTAAATCCAAACTGGATTTGAGTAGTTGGATTGAACGGGTTTGGATAATTCTGATTAAGCACAAATCCGTTAGGCAATTGTCCTGCATTAACGTTTACAACACTGCTGTACTTATACTGTCCGTCAACATCGATTTGTTTTAGTCTGTAAGAATAAGACCCGAAAGAAACACTCTTATCAGTGAAAGAATACTGCTTTGGAGAACTGCTGCTGCCTGCGCCTTTAACAAATCCTATCTTCTCCCATTGACCATTGACCGATGACGAATGACTGTTGTTTAGTCTTTGAATCTCAAATCCATAGTTATTTACTTCCGTAGCAGTCTTCCAGCTTAATTCAACCGCGCTGTTGTTTAGTGAAGCAGTGAAGGTAGTTAACTCTACTGGAAGAGCAGAAGGATTACCAATCGTATAAACAGTACCTGATCCTGCAATTGTACCAGAAGCAGTATAAGGTCCCGAACCGCTGACCGGGCTGGTCGTTAGTGCAGTCCAGTCGGTACCGCTGCCGGTATAATTTTCAATCTGAGCGCCGGAAGGTGAGAATGTTCCGCCTTCATCAGCGGCATTCCATTGAAGTATAATTGAACCGGAAAGCCCTGTGTGCGTTATCGTCCATTGTTTATTCACAACTCCTGTTGCGTCAGAAACATTCGCTGTTGAAGTTGCAACCGAAGCATTAAAATTTCCCGATATACCTGATGCATCTAAATTTATTATAACAGGGTTATAACTCGTAGACGATGGCCCAATCGGATATGTAACTGGATTTGAACCTGTATTCATCAGATACTGAATTAAACTGCCAGTGCTGTTTGTGATAATATAATTAGAAGATGAAGCTCCGCTGATTGTGCCTGGAGATTGTATTGTTAAATTATCCGCGCCAAGCGTTATTGTTCCGCTCGTTAAAGTCAACGTGCCGGCGATAGTTTCACTTCCGCCCAGTGTTATTGTTGAGCCATTTTTTATAGTAACATTATGTGGTGAATTAGATGAAGGCCATTCATAACTTGTTGTGTATGTTCCTCCGTTATCATAACATAAAGTTGAATTTGCTCCATAAGCCGGGGAATGACTATTGCTGGCATATCCTCCCGATTCAATTGTCAAAGTCCCATTTAAAGTGGTAGATGTGCCAAAGTCTGCGCCGTTACTTAGGGAAGCGTCAAATATAGGCGAAGTACCAACTGTTCCCGTTGTACCTCTCAATTCGTAGCTTGTTTGTCCAAATGGATTAGTGCTCGCATTATTGACTGTAGAAGAAACCGTAAAATAATAGTTAAAGGTTGGTGTTGTTGTACTATTGCCAGAATAATTGCTTGAGGGAACTTGATCATAAACATAATCTGGGTTTGCTGTGCTCATTTCAAAACCAAGCCAGTTAAATGAAGTTGGAATTCCGCTGTTGTTATTTATAGCATTCCACGCAATGGCAACTTCTCTATTCGTTGATGAGGTAATTGAAGTCATGTTGCCGGTTTGTGCAGAACCCCAGCCACCGCTTCCATTACTAAGAGTATACTCAATATAATTTTGAGAAATGTATATTCTAACATTTGCCCTAAATGGAAGATTAGGAGTATTACTATAGTCCAATTTACCGGTTAAATCTCCATCACTATTTGTTCCGCCGTCAACAGGTGAAATAGGATTTATTTGGAAGTACATTAATACCGGCTCGGTCGTTACTCCGCCAATTTTTGCGAAGTACAGCGAGTCTGCATCCCATGTCATATACCAATTGCCGGAGTTATTGTTTGAATATTCAGATGAGGTAACAGTACCGTCTTGCACAGGTGGTGTGCTGACATATTGTGCATGGGTTAATTCGCCTAATAAAAAAAGAAAAATAAATAAAGTAGCTAATTTTTTCATAGCTCACTCCTTAGGGATAGTTTGTTAAATGAATTGATTGTTTTAAAATGCTTTTTAAATAGAAGAGTAAACGAATATAGATCGCAGTTAATATTTTGAAAATAGTTCTTCAAACGATTTCTGATAAATTATTATTAAAGAATATCCGCGGCTGAGAATTTATTCAAACAGGAATTAATTAGCAATAACAAAGTTGATATATCCGGTTGAATTGGAGGCTAACTTAATACTAAAAATTAAACTGTGATACTACCCAAATAGAGTGATTTTTATAAACGTGATCTCTCCGTGATGAGATGCCGGCTATCAATCTTTTCGCTGCTTCGATAAAGAAGATGCTGCTGCTGAAAATAGTTGTTCCTTTGTGTTCTCCGCGCGAAGTATCAAGATAATTTATTTACATAGGAATTTGATTTATCAAATTCTCTTCCTTTTTGGACGGATCAAATTCTCTTCCTCTGCGGTCTCCGCGTAGAAGGGCTTCTCACGAAGGGCGTGGCAAAGATTATGTAGGAATTTGATTAATCAAATTCCTACAGATATTTCTAACGTAAATATGATCCGTCCAAAGTTTTATATAAATCATGCCTAACTCTTCCAGCTTGTGATTAATGTTCAAGCAAAAGTTACACAAAGAACATTATTAAGCTAAGAAAAGCTTGTAGACAGCACTTCGAAGATGTCCGCCACGAGTTCGTTGAAGTCTGACAGCACTTCGCAGATGCTGGATGCTTACACGCCGCTCTATGCAAAAACCGTTTTGTCAATAATTAGAAAGAATTGAGCGGGAGATAATCTTTTATAGAAATGCTGCCGGATTAATCACACGCCCTCACCTTAATCCTTTCCCAAAGAGTAATGTCATTAAGTTAAGCTTAAGCCAATGCGTACCCTCACTCCCAACCTCTCTCCCAAAGGGCGAGAGGAGTATGTATCGTCCTGAAAAAAGTTGACAACTTTTATTACTTAATAATTTACTTTCCAAGAGAAGGGGGAAGGGGGTTGAGTTTACAGCCTCTCAAACTCCCTGCAAGACTTTAGTCTGTGTTTTATATGCTGCAGAAATGTTAATCTTAAAGCCTGAAGTCTGCATTGTGATATCAAATTTTTCTCTTTCGCAACCTATTTCACGACAAGACAAAAAATCCAACTCCGGCAGGAGTGGAATTATTATAGCACAAGTTAATCTCACAATCATCGGAACTCCGCCAGGAGTGGAATAGATAATTGTACATGTGTTTGTCTATAATGTATTTTCACATAACCTGATTGCGGGGGAAATAAAATTTTCCCCCACAAATTCCAGGTTCTTGCACGTCAAAACACTATTAAAATCTCATGTATTATTGAAATCCGCTCCGTAATTTATGAAATAACCTTCCTACTTTATGAAACACGCTTCCTCATTCTTAAAATAGCCTTCCTGCTTTATAAAATTTCCTCTCCAATTATTAAAATTACCGCCCTGACTTATGAAACAGACAACTGTATTTATGTAACAAGCAACTGTAATTATAAAATGACTGGCTATGAAATGGAAACAGCGAACCTGGAAAAGGAATCTATGAGCTATGAAATGGAAACAACGAACCTGGAAAAGGAATCTGTGAGCCGTGAAATGGAAACAGCGAACCTGGAAAAGGAATCTGTGAGCTGCGAAAAGGAAACAACGAACCTGGAAAAGAAAACTACCTTCCGCAATATGAAACACCCCTCCGGCAAACGCGATTTTTGCTTATTTCTCTTGTATTATTCGCTTTTTGCTTACTAAACAACCTGGCACATCTTCTCAACTTCATTTTGCGTTATAAGATAACTGATGTTTATAAATCACTTCCCGCACAAGCCCGGTAAATATATCGCCCTAATTCTGCATTATCTATTCTTCATTCTAAATTGACTTCCGTTTAAACCCACAATAACAATAGATTGACTAATAAAGAAAATTATCCGGCTGATATTGTTATGAAAAAATTATTACTGATCATTGCTTCGCTTGCCTTTTATATAAATATTTTTCCGCAGTCTTTTTCAATAACGGGGCAAATCGAAGACCAAAACGGGCAGAAGAGACTCGGCAGCGCAAATGTTACTTTAACATTCTATCCGAGTAAAATTGAGTTTGGTATGGCTGCTGATAATAACGGCAGATTTACTTTTAATTATTTGAGCGCTGGTAAATATACAATCAACGTCAGCTTCATCGGCTATAAAACTTTTTCTAAAACAATAGAGATAAAAAATACTTCGATCGATCTTAAAACAATTTATCTTATTCCAGAAAACATAAAGATGAAAACCGTGAACGTAACCGCCGAGCCGATCCCTCTTACCGTTAAGAACGATACTACGGAATATAACGCCGGAGCTTTTAAAACAAACAAGGACGCCGATGCGGAAGATTTGCTTACTAAGATGCCGGGCGTAACAATTCAAAATGGAACTGTGCAGGCTCAGGGAGAAAATGTTGATAAAATTTTAGTCGACGGGAAGCCGTATTTCGGCAGCGACCCGAATGCGGTGTTAAAAAATCTTCCCGCCGGAGTAGTTGAGAAAGTTCAGGTGTTTGATCAAGCCAGCGATCAAGCGCAATTCACCGGCTTCGACGACGGCAATACAAGTAAGACAATAAACATAGTGACTAAGCTAAAAGATAAGCCCGGATCATTTGGAAAGTTTACAGGCGGTTATGGAAATGATCAAAGATATGCCGCGGGCGGAACACTTAATCTCTTTAATGGAGACCAAAGGATTACAGTGCTCGCTCAAATAAATAACGTTAATCAGCAAAACTTTTCGATAGAAGATTTGCTTGGCGTAATGTCAGGCGGCGGAAGAATGATACGGATGATCGGCGGCGCGTTTAGAGGCGGCGGCGGAGGTCAAGTCTTTGCAGGAGGCAGAGGACCCGGAGCCGGTCCCGGCGGATTTGGCGGAGGAGGTATCTCAAACTTCCTTGTTAATCAAAGCGCCGGGCTTGTTACTACAAAAGCATTCGGTATGAATTATTCAAATAGATGGGGCGATAAAGTTGATCTTACCGGAAGTTATTTCTTTAATTATTCAAACAACAATGCCGGATCAATTACTAATAGAAATTATTTCTTGACTTCGCCTCAAGAGCAGGTTTATAATGAAAACAATTCTACCAATTCGCAAAACATAAATCACCGTTTTAACATGAGGCTTAATTATCAAATAGACGATCAGAATTCTATTTTATTTACGCCTTCGCTTACTGCGCAGATAAATAACGGATTAAGCAATGTCGTCGGCGGAACAACATCCGGAAGCAGCATGCTTAATTCTACAAACAGTTTGTTCAACTCGCAGCTTACCGCGCTTAATTCCGTAAATGATTTATTGATCCGTCATAAATTTGCGAAGCAGGGAAGAACTTTTTCAGTAGACTTCAACGCCAGTGTGAATAATAACTCAGGCAATAACAATCTTCTCGCAAATGATGTTTATTACGGCAGCACAAACACAACCGATTCGCTTAATCAAAATTCTAATCTATCTACAAAAGGCTACAGCGGCTCTGCAAATATTGTTTATACCGAGCCATTAAGTTCATTCAGTCTTCTTCAGCTTAATACGAAGCTTTATTATTCGCAGGACAACAGCGATCAGAAAACTTTCAGCCTCTCGAATAACAGCTATTCGATGGATTCTTCTTTAAGCAATGTTTATAGAAAAATTTATCGTACTCAATCCTTCGGCGGAGGCTACCGCTACAATAAAAATAATCTAATACTTTCGCTAAATCTTAATTATAATATCGCAGAGCTTATCGATAATCAAACTTTCCCCCAGACCGGCGATATGCAGCGGACTTTTCATTCCGTTCTTCCTTCAGCGATCCTTCATTACAGGTTTTCAGGAAATAATAATATCAGATTATTCT
The DNA here is from genome assembly GCA_021824565.1 of Bacteroidota bacterium. Taxonomy (GTDB): domain Bacteria; phylum Bacteroidota; class Ignavibacteria; order Ignavibacteriales; family Ignavibacteriaceae; genus FEN-1297. The sequence continues at coordinate 72,842 of JAKAKL010000140.1, forward strand.
ATACAACCGCTAACGATGATCCGGGTATTACACAGCTTCAAAATGTTTTGAACAATTCCAATCCTACGCAGTTAAGCATCGGCAACCCGAACTTAAGCCAGGATTATAAACATAATCTTGTCCTTCGTTTTATGCACGTGGATTTCAGCCGCATGAATTCATTATTCGGAATGATCGGCGCTACTGTTACGCAGAACTATATCGGCAATAATACGATCTTAGCGCAGAGCGATACTGTTGTAGATAATATTTCTTTAAATAGAGGAACCAAGCTGGTTATTCCCGAAAACCTTAACGGCTACTTGAACCTAAGATCATTTATTGCTTACGGGCTGCCGGTAAGCTTCATCAAATCGAATATCAACTTACATCTAAGCGTCAATTATTCTCGCACGCCTGGAATAATTAACGGTGTAAAGAACTTTTCTAACTCTGCGATATATGGAATTGGTTTTGTCGTCGGCAGCAACATCAGTGAGAAAGTTGATTTTACTCTTTCAAGCTTCAGCAGCATAAACAACGTAAGCAATGAATTGCAAACCGGCAATACAAATTATTTCACGCAAACTACTGATTTGAAATTCTACTGGGATATATGGAAAGGATTTGTCTTCCAGAATGAATTCAACGATCAGTACAACAAAGGTCTTCCGAGCCAGTACAAGCCTAATATTTTATTATGGAACCTCAGCATTGGCAAGAAAATATTCAGCGATGAAAGCGGCGAGATAAGATTTTCTGCAAATGATCTTCTGAACCAGAACACGGATATTCAGCACAATGTTTCCGATTCTTATGTCGAGGATGTAAGGACAAATGTTTTAGGAAGGTATTATCTGCTCTCGTTTATTTACAGCATAAGGAATTTCTGACGCTTTATTAGCCCGTGCCGAAATACACGGGCTAATAAACATGCGTCAATTATTTTCAAGCAAAAAATTAAAAGCCGAGTCTTGCCATATCTTCGACGAGCTTTTTCACTGCGTTTACGGAATTATCAAACAGGCTTTGTTCTTCCGCGTCGAGAGATAACTCAACAACACGTTCAACACCGTTTGCGCCGAGTACTGCGGGAACTCCGGCATAATATCCGTTAACACCAAACTCTCCGTTTAACAAAGCGCATGTCGGCAATAATCTTTTTTCATCGAGAAGTATGGATTCAGCCATTGCAGTTGCAGACGAAGCCGGCGAATAAAAAGCGGAGCCGGTCTTCAATAATTTTACTACCTCGCCGCCTGCCATTTTTGTTCTTTCAACCATAGCTGTCATTACTTCTTTGGCTTTTGTTTTGTCTTTATATTTTCTTTCAAGCATTTCCATTACCGGGATGCCGTTTACATTTGCATAACGGATAAGCGGAACCATTGTATCGCCGTGTCCGCCGAGAACCATAGCATTAACATCTTTAACAGAAACTCCGAGTTCCCATGCAATGAAAGTTGCAAACCTTGAAGAATCAAGAACGCCTGCCTGTCCCATTACTCTGTTTGCGGGGAAGCCGGAAACTTTTTTGAAAAGAGTAACCATCGCATCCAGAGGATTTGAAATAATGATAACGATTGCGTTTGGTGCAAACTCACGAACGTTCTCTGCAACGTTCTTCATTATTTTTGCGTTTGTAGATAAGAGATCGTCTCGGCTCATACCGGGCTTCCGGGGCAAGCCTGCAGTAATGATAACAAGATCAGAGCCGGCTATATCTTTATAATTGTTTGTGCCTGTAACGCTGACATCAAAATTATCGACGGCAGCGGCTTCGGCTATATCAAGTGTCTTTCCTTGCGGAAGGTCTTCGACAATATCAAAGAGGACAACGTCCCCTAACTGTCTTGCGCCAATCAATTGAGCGAGGACTCCACCAATTTGTCCGCCGCCAATAAGAGCGATTTTTTTACGTGCCATATAAACTCCTAAATATTTTTCCCGCTTATGCGGATTTGTTTATCACGCCTTAGTAAGGCATGTTCTTCTATGGTCCTTTATCTTATTTCAGAGCCATGAAGCGTCTACTTTTGGTTTTAAAAATACAGAAGTTTAACGAAAAATTAAAAGAAGAAAATATGAATAAAGATATTTAGAAAAGAAGAATACTTTTATGTTCTCTCAAATGAATTAACTTAAATTCAGGATAAGAATAGTTTCGGTGCCTTCAGGTGTAACTTTATATTTCAAATCATCCATGTAGACTTTCATCAAATACAAGCCGCGCCCGGAATCCTTTAGTAAATTTTCAGGCTCCGTTGGATCAGGAACTTTTGCCGGGTCGAAGCCTTTGCCTTCATCGATTACGTGGATGTATAACTTATTATCTTCAACTTCAACATTGATCTTTACTTTTTTATTTACATCTGATTTGTTGGCGTGTATTATGGCGTTAGTGGTTGCTTCGGTTACGGCAAGGAGCAGACCTGGAAGCTTCTTCTGGTCAATGTTTAGATCGACGAAAAAATAATTTACAAATTCTTCGACCGTTATTAAATTATTCGGGTCGCTTTCTATTTCAAGATAATAATTCTTTTCAGCCAATGTACGTCCGTTTTTTGAATGGCAAAATAATAAATTTTAAACATTATTCAATTTTAAAATTTCCAGTTGAGCTGCATATTTAAATTAGCCTGCTCGCTGTTCGCAAGGTTGGTTACCGAAACGTATGCAAACCAGCCTGTCAAAATAAAAGATAGATTATTATAAATGCTGTACGAAAATTCTGTTAATGGTCCAACGCTGACATAGCTTGAATTCAAAACTTTCTGCGTCCCATTATAATCAAAAGTGCTCAATGAAAAAAATCTTGCTCCAAATGTAAATGAAAGCTGACCTAAATAAGCGGCAAACTTAGGCTCGGAAAATATTTCTTCAAGAAAGCGGGTTGGATGTGTGCTGAACGAAGCCCACTTCAAATCGCCCTGCTCGCTTAATTTTATGTAACCGTTATGAATAAAGCTTAGATTATCTGTCAGTATAATTCTTGAAGAATCATTAGCTGAGAACTGGCGGAAAGAAAAACTTCTGTAAGTAGGATTAATATCTTCAAAATCATATACCGTATAATTTGCCATGACGCTGAAGCTGTTGGTCGAAAAGAAATTTTTGCCGTGGTAATCTCCGCCGGATTCAAGCTTGATTATTCTATTAATATTATTGTTTGAGCTTGACTCTGAATAAATGTAAACAATATGGTTTAACGTCCCTTCAAGATTTATGAACGCATCAAAAAACGGAGTAATGGTTCTTATGTACTTTATTCTCGCAATGGAAAGGAGTTCATCGCGGTCGTCAAAATTTTCAGGGCTTGGAGTATCGTATCTCAATTTATTTTGCAGTAAGCTGAAGAATATTTTGTCATCATCGGAGAGATTAATAAATCCGATTAAAGAAAGTGCAATCCTCTTTGCAATATTATTTTTCCGGCTTTCAATATCCTGTCTTTCAAGATAGAAAACCTGGTTGATGCCGGGAAAGTTTTTTGTAATATGGTTTTCATCCCTTTCCGAATAATTAAGTTTTAAAGCGCCGTTAAAAATTTGTGTGTGATATTCTGTGGTTGTTTCCAGCTCAAGCTTCATTTCATTTACTTTCGTGTCGAAGATGGAAGAAGACGGCAGTAAGATCGAACGGTATCTCGTATCGCGGTCTATTGTCTTCCATGAAACAGTACCGACTAATATTTCGTTAAAGCCTTCAAGGAAGCGGTTATAATTAAGTATGTTCTGAAAGATGTTATCCGTTTCGATCCTGCTTTGGATATTATTAACAACATTAAACTGAGCCGAAGTTATCGAGTCCGCTTCAAAGTAAAAATCCTTTCTATCTTCGTAGTATTGATAAGTAATGCTGTCTGAAACATTCTTCTCAAGAACGTTGACCGCGGAAAAATCTATATATCTTAATGTATTCTTGCGCGGAGAAATGTCTTCATTCTTAAATTTTAGCAGTGAAGTAATTTCTGTCCCGGAAAATGAAAGCCCGTTTATAAACCCCTCGCCTCCGTAGACGGGACCGTTATTTACTTCACCTACCTGGCTGTTGCTTGTATAACCTGCAAAAGGCGCAATAGTAATTCTCTGCTGCGGCATGATCTGGCTAAAAGCTGTAACGCTTGAAGATGAAGCTTGATTAATATCTATCTGGCGGCTGTCGGAATAAATGTTATTGTTAGCAAGAATTCCAAAACTCAGTTCGGGTAATAAAAGATAATTCCCGGAGGCGCTGAAAAAATGTTCGTCTCTCGTGCTGTTCTGTGTAGATTTAATAAAAGTCGAACTATAATTTTCCGAAACATCAAGCAGCAACGGATCGAAGCTTTTATGAAACTGTAAGATTGTATTTAAGGAATAAATGTTTAATTGTTTATCGAAGACGCTGGATAAAATATTTTGCTGCGGCGCGGTATGAATAAAGTCCAAACTATCAACCTGTTCTTGTGCGAAAATATTTACGGAAAGAAACAAGCATAGCATTATTATGCATGCAGCCGGGAAGGAAGATGCCGCAAATAATTGTTTGATAGGAATATTAAAAAATTTATTAACCAAAATATTAATTGCCGTAGCTGTTTGAAAACCGCTGAGTTAGTTTTAAAATTGATAAAGTAAATTATACTTCAAATACATCTCCCCTCGATGGAATAGTAATTTTACCAAAGCCTGCAGCGGTCAGTCTCTGTGAATATTTCTGCTGCTGGTCAAAGTCGCCGTGCACAAGGAAAATATTTTTTAGCATTTTTTTATCAAGTCTCGAAGTGAAATCCATTAGCTCGTTTGAATCCGCGTGTGCGGAGAAAGAGTTTATGACAATAACCTCGGCATTTACTTTATATTCCTCGCCGAAGATTTTTACTTCCTTTATTCCTTCGATTAATTTCTTGCCCAAAGTATTCTCGGCGCAGTAGCCAACCATCAAAATAATATTTTTACCGTTCTCTATATTGTTGGCAAGATGATGAAGTATCCGCCCGGTTTCAGCCATGCCCGAAGCGGAGATTATCATCATCGGACCGGGCATATCGTTTAAGCTTTTTGAATCTTCTACATCGGTAATATATTTAAGCTGATTAAATCCGAACGGGTCTTCATACTTTTTCATAAATTCAATGGTTTCCGAGTCAAAACATTCCGGGTGTTCGCGGAATATTTCAGTCGCATTGCCCGACAAAGGACTGTCGACATAAATAGGAATGCGCGGAGCCGATTTGCTCTCAAATATTTTATGAACCGAATAAACCAATTCCTGTGTTCTGCCGACGCTGAACGCCGGAATGATAATTTTCCCTTTTCGAGTGACGGCTTTATTTATTACTTCGGCAAGTTTTCCTTCGCTGCCTTCGATCTTATCATGAAGCCTTCCGCCGTAGGTGCTCTCGCAAATAAAGTAATCGACGTCCGGGATTTGTTCGGGATCTTTTAAGATAGGCAAATTTGGTCTTCCCAGATCGCCGGAGAATGCAAAGCGAGTCAGTTTCCCGTTCTCTTTAATATTTAAATAAACAATCGCTGAACCGAGAATATGCCCCGCGTCAAAAAATTGAACGGACACCTCATCGCTTATATTAATTTCCTGATGGTAATTAATCCCATTCATCAAAGGGAACACAGCTTCGGCGTCTTTTTCATTATACAGCGGCTCGAACGGATTTTGTCCGTGCTTCATTCTTTTTTTATTTACATATTCAACGTCCTTCACCTGAATATGCGCGCTGTCCTTCAGCATGATCACAGCCAGGTCCTTCGTGGCTTTGGTGCAGTATATCGGACCGCTGAAGCCCTTCTTTACAAGATTAGGAATGTTACCGCAGTGGTCAATGTGGGCGTGCGATAGAATCAAGTAATCAATTTCTTCCGGATTAAAGAAAGTAAAATTTTTATTTATTTCGTAAGCTTCCTTACGCTTGCCTTGGTAAAGCCCGCAATCGAGAAGATAGATTTTATTGTTGATCTTTAACTTGTGCATCGAGCCGGTTACTGTCCGGTCAGCTCCTATAAACTGGATTTCCATAATTTACGCCAATGTTTTATTTGAAAAATAAGTAAAACTAAAATATAAAGTTGCATGAATTTATGCTATCAAAAAACAAATTATTAATGGAAATACAATTAATATTTATAAACTACGTTTCCGATGAAGGGTTGGCAAAAACAACCTTCTGGAAATTTGATTATCAATCTCAGTATGTCTATATTTTCAGTCGTTTTTTTTGCTTCTTATTGAGGACAGCAATGATTATAAAGATTTCTAACCTCAGCGATGGTGTTCATAATTACAGTTTCAAAGAGCCGGTAAAAGAAATTGGTCTATCAGAATATTTCACCGGAGAAGCCCAAGCAGATGTTGAGCTGAAAAAATCTCATAATCAAATTATTCTTGATGCAAAATTAACATTAAAAGCCAATTTTGAGTGCGATAGATGCACTAAAGAATTCGAGCAGACGTTAGAAACCGGATTTAAAATGGTTTATCTTTTTGGCAAAGATGAAGCTGAAGATACTTCAATGAATATAACTTATCTTCCGGTGGATGCTGATAAAATAAACCTTGATAAGGATGTTAGAGATTTTGCAGTGCTTGCTGTGCCGATGAAAAAATTGTGTATAGAAGACTGCAAAGGACTTTGCATCAAATGCGGCAAGAACTTGAACGAAGGAGATTGCGGCTGTGAAAAAACAGAGACAGACGATAGATGGTTGCCGTTAAAAGATTTGAAGAATAAGTTAAATATTAATTAATAAACGGAAAAGATATGCCAAATCCTAAAAGACGATGGTCAAAAAGCAGAAGAGACAAACGCAGAACTCATTATAAAGCTACCGTTCCGTCGATGGGTACATGCTCAAACTGCGGCGAGTTGAAATTAACTCACCGTGCATGCCCTTCCTGCGGTTACTATAATGAACGCTCTATGTTTTTGCCTAAAAGCTAATTCAAATAAAAATCCTTTCAATGTACAATTCTGATTCGAACAATTTAAAATGCAGAATAGTTGTCGATGCGATGGGAGGCGATTTCGCCCCCCAAAACGCAGTGACCGGCGCTGTGCAGGCTTATTCGGAAAAGAAAAACTTTGAGCTTTTTCTCGTCGGTAAAAAAACTGCAATAAAAAAAGTTTTGTCTGAAAATAAACTTCAGTTTGATGACGAAAAAATTATCAACGCCGATGAAGTCATTGAAATGGGTGACGTTCCTACAAATGCCATAAAATCTAAGCCGAATTCTTCGATTGTTATCGGTGCAAATTTGGTTAAAGAAAAAAAAGCAGATGCATTCGTTAGTGCCGGCAACACCGGCGCAATGATGGCGGCTTCGACTTTAATTATGGGAAGAATTCCGGGTGTCGGAAGACCTACAATCGGTCAGGCAATGCCGAATGAAACAGGTATCTCCACTTTGTTTGATGTCGGCGCAAGCGTCGATTCAAAACCAAGACATTTGTTGGAATACGCAATCATGGGAACGATTTTTACTTCTGAAATTTACGGAATAGAAAATCCTAAAGTCGGAATTTTAAGTGTAGGCGAAGAAGAATCAAAAGGTAACGAAGTTACACTTGCTGCGGCTGAAATGATTAAAAAGACAAATCTTAATTTTGTCGGCAACGTTGAAGGGCGCGATATTCTGAAAGGCACAGTTCACGTTGTTGTATGCGACGGCTTCGTTGGAAATATTCTTATTAAATTCGGAGAAAGTGTTCTGGATTTTTTGAAATTCAAATTTAAAGAATATGCCAGTCAGGCTTTTGTTAATAAAATGAAGATCGGTCTTGTAAAAAGCAGCATGAAGGAAATACTAAAAGATTTTGATTATCAGGAATATGGCGGTGTTCCATTGTTAGGCGTAAACGGAATAAGCATAATCGGGCACGGCTCGAGCACGCCGAAAGCAATTAAAAACATGGTGCTTCGTGCGTATGAAATGTACGAGAAAAAATTAGTAACTAAGATTGAAAATTCTATTAAGAAATATTCTAATATTAATTGAGCGAAAGTTTAATGGCAAAAGATAAAAAATATAGCGCAGTCATTACCGGTGTTGGTATGTATGTCCCGGATAAAATTTTAGACAACGCATTCTTTGAAAAAATAGTTGATACAAACGACGAATGGATTCGTACAAGGACAGGAATCCGCGAAAGAAGATTGCTCGAAAACGGTGCGACAAGTGATCTTGCAGCCAAAGCCGCTCAAGATTTATTGAAAAACAAAAACATTTCGGCGGATGAAATTGATGTAATTATCGTTGCTACTGTTACTCCGGATATGTTTTTCCCGGCGACAGCTTGTCTGGTACAAGAAAAGATCGGTGCGAAAAATGCGTGGGGCTTTGATCTGTCGGCAGCGTGCTCGGGATTTCTTTTTGCTTTTCAAACGGGCTGCTCGCTTGTAGAAAGCGGTTCTTACAAAAAAGTAATGGTAATTGGCGCGGATAAGATGAGCTCGATAACCGATTATACTGACCGCAACAATTGTATATTGTTTGGCGACGCTGCGGCAGCTGTTCTTATTGAACCGACCGAAGAAACGAATCTTGGGCTGCAAGATTCTTTATTAAGAATTGACGGTTCTGGAAAAAATTCTCTTTATATGAGCGGCGGTGGAAGCTTAAACCCGCCGACACATGAAACGGTTGATAAAAAAATGCATTATATTTTTCAGGATGGAAAAGCAGTTTTTAAAGTTGCCGTAAAGGGAATGGCTGATATTTCTTACGATATTATGCAGAAAAATAAATTGACTTCGGATGACATTGCATATCTCGTTCCGCATCAGGCTAACTTGAGGATCATAGATGCGACAGCAGAGCGGATGGGATTGAGCAAAGAAAAAGTTATGATCAATATTGATAAATATGGAAATACTACTGCTGCAACTATTCCGCTTTGCCTTGTAGAATACTACAGAGACGGAAAAATTAAAAAAGGAGATAAGCTGATACTTGCGGCATTCGGAGCAGGTTATACATGGGGCGCATCATACTTGGTGTGGGCGATTTAATTTTTTGAAAGATGAATTTTAATATTATACTTTATGTCTAAAAAAGCTTTTCTATTTCCAGGTCAAGGTTCACAGTATGTCGGCATGGCACAGGACCTTTATGATAATTCTGTTGAAGCCAAAGAGATGATTAAAACTGCCGATGAAGCTCTCGGAATTAATCTTTCGTATATTTTGTTCTCAGGACCTGAAGAACAGCTAAAGCAAACTGAATATACGCAGCCCGCAATTTTTCTTCACAGTGTTGTTCTTTCAAGTATTATTAGAACGCTAAACGCGGATGCCGCAGCTGGTCATTCACTCGGAGAATATTCTGCTTTGGTTGCTGCAGGTGCAATTCAATTTTATGACGCAGTAAAGCTTGTTCGTGCAAGAGGAGTTGCAATGCAGAAAGCCGGAGTTCAAAATATCGGAACTATGGCTGCCGTTGTTGGATTGCAGCCTGATATGTTGAACGAGTGCTGCGCTGAAGCATCGGCTGAAGGCATCGTGCAAGCGGCAAATTATAATTCGCCGGGACAAATAGTAATTTCAGGGTCAGTAGGCGGCGTTAAAAAAGCTATGGAAATTTGCAAAGCTAAAGGTGCAAAGTTAGTAAAGGAATTAGTTGTAAGCGGAGCATTTCATTCTCCGCTTATGCAGTCCGCTAAAGCCGATCTTCTAAACGAGTTAAATAATACTAATATTTATGATGCTCGTTTTCCGGTTTATGCAAATGTTACCGCGAAGCCTTCAGTGAAGAAAGATGAAATAAAAAATCTTCTTTACGAACAGGTAACGTCTCCGGTTCGGTGGGAAGAAACCATTCAGAATATGATTAAGGACGGAATCGAAGAGTTTTATGAGATCGGTCCGGGAAAAGTTTTGCAGGGATTGGTTAAAAGAATAAATTCTGATGTTAAAATTTTTGGGATCGATAAATATTCCGATGTGGAGAAATATCTTTGAGTACAATTAAAGCCAATAAAGAAATTAAAGGAATTAAAATTGATCCGTCAATTTTTACATTTAAATTTCATTGCTTGTGCAATGGGGAATGCTGCTATTACGGCGTGTACACGGACTTAAAAGAACATCAGCAGATTATAAATATAAAAGATAAAATAATCCCTTTGATGGATGACTCTCAAACAACCGACGTTAGCAAATGGTTTGAAGCCCCGGAAAAAGATGAAGACTTCGAATCCGGTGTAGCAGTCGGAACGGAATTATTTAATGGCAAATGTGTTTTCCTCGACGAGAACGGACTTTGTACTTTACAGAAACTTGCATTAAAAGAGAATGAACATAAATGGAAATACAAACCGCTTTACTGCGTTTTATTTCCGCTTACTATCTTTGAAGGCGCATTGACGATAGACGACGAACATATTGATCGGTTAAAAACCTGCAACAAAAATCCGGTGAAGGAAATTTCTATTTACGAAGCCTGCCGCGATGAACTAATTCATCTCTTTGGCGAGGATGGCTTTGCGGAACTTGAGGATTACAGGAAAGAATTTCTTAATGGAGAAAATTCAAGAGAGGTAGCATGAAACTGAAAGATAAAAGAGCTGTTGTAACAGGAGGAACGCGCGGAATCGGTCGTGCGATTGTGCTTGAGCTTGCCGCTCAAGGATGCAGTGTAGTATTTACGTTTCAAAATTCTTACGATGCGGCAAAATCTCTTGAAGCTGAAGCAGAAAAATATAATGTCAAAATTTTAGGCTTTAAAGCTGATGCCGCTTCATTTTCAGAAGCGGAAAAAACAGTTAATTTTTCTTTGGAAAATTTAGGCGGTTTAGATATTTTAGTGAACAACGCAGGCATTACCAAAGACAATTTATTACTTAGAATGTCTGAAGACGATTTTGATAAAGTTATTAACGCTAATTTGAAAAGTGTTTTTAATTATACAAAGGCTTCTGTAAAACCAATGTTAAGCCAGCGATACGGAAAAATTATTAACATATCTTCGGTTGTTGCTTTAATTGGAAACCCGGGACAGGCGAACTATGTTGCGTCAAAATCCGGCGTAATTGGATTTACAAAATCAACAGCTAAAGAACTTGGATCAAGAAATATTTGTGTTAATGCTGTCGCACCCGGATATATCTCTACGGATATGACAGAGAAGTTAAATGATAAACAAAAAGAAATTATAATTTCTCAAATACCTGTGAAGAGAATAGGAACTCCGGAAGACATAGCCCGTGTTGTTGCTTTTTTAGCATCAAGCGATTCGGATTATATAACCGGGCAGGTCATTTCTGTTGACGGCGGCATGGCGATGTAATAGATTTTAAATTAATTAATAATCAATCAAAAAAATGTAGGAGATACAATGGACGTTGAAGCTAAAGTAAAAGAAATAATCATCGACAAACTTGGTGTTGAGGAATCTCAAATAACACCCGAAGCTTCGTTTACAAATGATCTTGGCGCGGACTCGCTTGATATCGTTGAGCTTGTTATGGGCTTTGAAAGCGCTTTCCAGGTTTCTATTCCCGATGAAGACGCTGAAAAAATCGGCACCGTTGGCGATGCTGTTAAATACTTAAAAGAAAAACTTGGTAAATAATTTTAAAGTCGAGAATTTTTTCTCGACTTTTACTTCTTCTCACTTCAAGCTATTTATTATTAACACAAGATATCATCGGAGTCTAACATGACAAAACGAAGAGTAGTTGTAACCGGTATGGGAGCAATTACTCCTATCGGTATTGGCATTGAAGAATTTTGGGACGGATTGCTAAAAGGGAAAAACGGAGTTGGTCCTATTACAAAATTTGATGCTTCAAAATTTGATACTCAGTTTGCCGCTGAAGTTAAGAACTTTGCTGCTGAAGATTATATAGATAAGAAAAGCATCAAGCGGATGGACCCGTTTACTCACTTTGCGCTTGCCACTTCGGAAATGGCATTCAAAGATTCTGAAATTAATCTCGACAAAATTAACAAAGAAAAATTCGGCGTAATATACGGCAGCGGCATCGGCGGCATGGTTACGCTGCAGCAGCAGCTGTGGAGTTACTACGATGAAAAAAACCCTAGGGCAATTAGTCCTTTCTTCGTTACAATGATGATATCCGACATGGCTGCCGGACAAATTTCTATTAAGTACGGACTAAAAGGACCGAACTACGCAACAACCTCAGCGTGTGCGACATCGTCTCACTCAATAGCAGATGCGTTAGTTCTGATTCAGCGCGGAAGCGCGGATCTCATGGTTTGCGGCGGTACCGAATCGGCAATAACAGAAATGTCGATCGGCGGCTTTAATGCCATGAAAGCTCTATCGCGATGGAACGATCGCTATCTCGAAGCGTCCAGACCGTTCGATAAAGACCGTAACGGTTTTGTAATGGGTGAAGGCGCCGGAACATTAATACTGGAAGAGATGGAACACGCACTCAACCGCGGGGCTAAAATTTATTGCGAAATTGGAGGAATAGGATTAACAGGAGATGCTTTTCATATTACTGCGCCGGCTCCAGGCGGCGAAGGCGCCGTTCGTTCAATGAAAGCGGCGATTCAAGATTCCGAAATGCTTCCGGAAGATGTAGATTATATTAATGCTCATGGAACTTCAACGCCTTATAATGATGCTTACGAAACTACCGCTATTAAAACTGTCTTCGGCGACCATGCCTATAAATTGATTGTCAGCTCGACTAAATCTATGACCGGACATTTGCTTGGCGCCGCCGGCGGTATTGAAGCGGTTGCTACGGTTTTAGCTATTAAAAATGATATTGTTCCTCCGACAATTAACCTAACTAATCCCGATCCCGAATGCGATCTTAATTACAGCCCAAACGTTGCAACTAATAAAAAAATTAATTGCGCTATAAGCAATACTTTCGGATTCGGCGGTCATAATGCTTCAATATTATTTAAGAAGTTCGAGGCATAACCGTGGGCAAGCTGTTAGACTGGATAATAGAAAAATTAAAACAGCGGGAAGTTCAAAAAAAATCTAAAGCGATTTCCCGCCTTCTGACGCCCAAAAAATTTGCCGAGCTTGAAAAGCTTATCGGCTTCAGCATAAAAAATAAATCTTATTATATTCAAGCATTGATGCATCGCTCTTTCCTTGAGCAAAATTTTGATTACGATGTTTCAAATGAAAGACTTGAGTTCCTTGGTGATTCGGTGTTGAGCTTATCTGTGGCTGAATATCTTTACGAATCTTTCCCTGAAAAGGATGAAGGCTTTTTAACTAAAGTTCGCGCGAAGCTTGTTAACCGCCTCGCACTTGCCGAAACCGCTGAACGTATAAACCTTGCCGGCTTTTTGCTCGTAAGTAAAAATCTTTCTTCAAACTTTAAAGCCGGATCAAAGACGGTTTTAGCTGATGCTATGGAAGCACTGATCGGAGCTATTTATTTAGACAACGGCTTGGAAGCTGCGAAAGACTTTATCGAGCGCGTTTTAATTGAGCCTAATTCTAAAAATGATGTTTATTTGATCGACGAGAACTTTAAGAGCCAGCTTCTTGAATACGCTCAAGCTAATAAGATGTCCATTCCTGTTTACACGGTTTTAAAAGAGGAAGGTCCGCAGCATAACAGAACCTTCACAATATCTGTTTTTATCAATGATATTGAGTTCGGAATAGGCAAAGGGAGAAATAAAAAGAGCGCGGAACAAAGCGCGGCTCACGAGGCTCTTAGAAAAATTCATGAAGAAAACGGAACGCAAGCTTAGCATCTCCTATTCTTCCTCTAAGTCCATTTCATTTCAGATATTTCTTCACTAGGAATACTTAATCATTTTATTGAAGAAAAACTTTATTTATTTTTGAACGATAAAATTTAAATAACAAGGAAAATAATCTCATGACCTTACTTCCACACCCGGATAAATTTGAAGACCGGCACATCGGACCGGCGAAAAATGAATTGCCCGTAATGCTACAAGCAGTTGGAGTTAATTCACTTGAAGAATTAATAAACGAAACAGTTCCTGAACAAATCAGACTCAAGCATCAATTAAATCTTGAGGAGCCTCTTTCTGAAATTGAGCTGATAGATAATCTTAAATCTCTGGCGCAAAAGAATAAAGTTTTTAAATCATATATCGGGTTAGGCTATTATCCAACTATAACGCCGGAAGTAATCAAAAGAAATATTCTTGAAAATCCGGGATGGTATACTCAGTACACTCCTTACCAGGCAGAAATTTCTCAAGGAAGATTGGAAGCTCTATTAAATTTTCAGACGATGATTATCGATCTTACGGGAATGAACATTGCAAACGCATCTCTGCTTGATGAAGGCACGTCGGCTGCGGAAGCTATGATAATGTTCCATTCAATTAGGAAAAATCCGAATGCGCTTAAATTTTTTGTTTCTGATGATTGTTTTCCTCAAACTATCGATGTTCTAAAAACCAGGTCGAACCCGCTGAACATAAAACTTGAGATTGGAGATTATAAAAGCTTTACTCCCACCGACGAGTACTTTGGCATTTTAGTTCAATATCCGAATGCAAACGGAGAAGTTGTCGATTACTCGGATTTTTTCAAAGAAGCTAAAGCAAAAAATATTTATACAGTAGTAGCCGCTGATATTCTAAGCCTTGCAATATTAACGCCGCCTGGAGAATTTGGCGCGGATGCGGTTGTTGGAAACACACAGCGGTTAGGCGTGCCGATGGGATTCGGCGGTCCGCACGCGGCTTATTTTGCAACCAAAGACGAATACAAAAGGCAAATACCCGGAAGAATAATCGGAGTATCAGTTGACGCTCAAGGAAGCCGTGCGTTAAGGATGGCGCTTCAAACAAGAGAGCAGCATATAAGACGAGAAAAAGCTACTAGCAATATTTGTACTTCGCAGGTTCTTCTCGCAATTATCTCCTCAATGTACGCTGTTTATCATGGCCCGGACGGCATTAAAAAAATTGCCGGGAGAATTCACAAGCTTACTAAACTTCTCGACATATCTTTAAAAGAATTTGGATTCCTGCAAGAGAATAAATTATTCTTCGATACTCTCAAAGTTAATTTCACCGATCAAGACAAATTAAAATTGGTAAGAGAAGAATCAGTTGCTAAAGATATAAACTTGAGATTTATCAATGATAATTCTGCCGGTATTTCTTTAAGTGAAGTTACCTCGTTTGAAGATGTAGTTGAATTGATTTCTATCTTTGCAAAAGCAGCTAACAAAGAAGTATCTATTGACAAAATAAAAGATGCTGCAGAAAAAATTGATGCGGAATTCCCGGCATCATTGATGAGGACAAGCGAATTCTTAACTCATAAGGTTTTTAATTCATTTCACTCCGAAACTGAAATGCTCAGATACATGAAGAGTCTCGAGAATAAAGATTTATCTTTGACCCACTCGATGATCCCTCTTGGCTCGTGTACTATGAAATTGAATGCCACGGCAGAGATGGCTGCAATTACGTGGCCTGAATTTGCGAACATTCATCCGTTTGCTCCGCTGGATCAAGCGAAAGGTTATCTTGAATTATTTAAAGAACTTGAAAAAGATTTATCCGAGATTACCGGCTTCTCTGCAATTTCACTTCAGCCGAATTCCGGTGCTCAAGGAGAGTATTCTGGCTTAATGGTTATTCGTCAGTATCATGCAAGCCGAGGCGAAACAAACCGCAGCGTTGCTTTAATTCCTTCATCTGCGCATGGAACAAACCCCGCAAGCGCTGTAATGGCTGGGATGAAAGTTGTCGTTGTTAACTGCGATTCCAGCGGCAATGTGGATATTCCCGACTTAAGAAAAAAAGCAGAGCTTCATAAAAATGATCTTGCTGCGTTAATGATAACTTATCCGTCGACTCACGGAGTTTTTGAAGAAGGCATCCAGGAAATTTGCAAGATTGTTCATGATAACGGCGGACAGGTTTACATGGACGGCGCAAACATGAATGCTCAAGTTGGGTTAACAAGTCCGGCGATGATAGGAGCAGACGTTTGCCATCTGAACTTGCATAAAACTTTTTGCATACCGCATGGCGGCGGCGGACCTGGAATGGGACCAATTGGAGTTGCGAAGCATCTTGTTCAATTCCTGCCGACTCATTCTGTAGTTAAAATCGGAAGCGATAAAGGAATTTCGGCAGTAGCTTCAGCGCCCTGGGGAAGCGCAGATATTTTACTCATCTCTTATGCTTATATCAAGATGATGGGAAGCGAGGGTTTAACAAACGCGACTAAATATGCAATTCTAAACGCAAATTATATTAAAGCCAAGCTCGAATCTCATTACCCGGTTTTGTACGCGAACAAAAAAGGAAGAGTTGCCCACGAATTAATTTTCGACACGCGGAGTTTTAAAACAACTGCGCACGTTGAAGTCGAAGATATTGCAAAACGATTAATGGACTACGGCTATCACGCGCCGACTGTTTCTTTTCCCGTTGCGGGAACTTTGATGGTAGAACCAACCGAAAGCGAATCGCAGAAAGAATTAGATCAATTCTGCGACGCATTGATTTCTATCCGTGAAGAGATTAGAGAAGTTGAGACCGGTGCAGCAGACGCCAGCGATAATGTATTAAAAAATTCTCCGCATACTGTTGCAAGCGTTGTATCTGATAATTGGCGGCATTCATATTCAAGAGAGAAGGCTGCATTTCCAACAGAGTGGGCGAAGCAGAATAAGTTTTGGCCGGGTGTCGGAAGAGTGAATAATGCTTACGGCGATAGAAACTTAGTTTGCAGCTGCAATCCGGTTTCGGATTATATTGAAGAAAGTGTTTCTTAATAAGTGCGGCGATGATTATGATCGACGCTGAATCTATCCTTAATTTATTTCCGGATAAAGAATGTTGAAAAATTTTCTCTTAATATTTTTGTTGACTGTCTTAGTCTCAAAAATATTCCCACAGCAAAAAGATTCTCTGATTTATTCCGGCAGCTATTCAGTTAAGATTGATTCAATTAAAATTTCCGGCAACAGCATTACCGATCCTGATGTCATCACAAGAGAAATGACATTTTCTGTTGGCGATACCGTAACTCCCGAAATAATTTTATTTAATCAGGAAAGAATATTTAGTCTCGGGATATTCACAAGAGTTTTGCTCCAGCCGGTAAAGAAAGATTCATTAAACATTCTTTACATTACCGTAAGCGAAAGCTGGTATATCTATCCGCTTCCTTTTGCGGAGTTAGTTGATAGAGACTGGAAAAAGATCTCATACGGGTTTTATCTTTTCATCCGCAATTTTAGGGGCGAGGATGAAACTTTATATGCACTCGCCGCATTAGGTTATGATCCAATGCTAAATATTTCATACGACCGACCGTATTTAATCAGATCGCAGAATATTTTTTTCAACGCGCAGTTCACATATCAGAACGCTAAAAATAAAAGCGAAACAGCAAAAGCGCTGTACGGCGGCGACTTCGATGAAAAATTTATTACCGGTCAGATCAGTTTTGCAAAGCGATTAAATTTATACAATAAAGTTAATGTGTTTTTCGGGTACGATTATATTGATAACCCTGTCTTCATCAGAGGAATATCGGCGTCGAATGAAAGAATAGACAGGCAGATCTCGCTTGGCGCCGGATATGAAATTGATACCCGCGACCTTGCGCAGTTTCCATCTTCAGGATTCTACGGATTGTCTAACATTACTTTCAAAGGTCTCGGCATGAACGATATAAATTATCAGATCGTAAACTTAGATATCCGGGAGTACTATACGGTTCTCGAAAAGCTGATTTTAAAATGCCGCTTTGAAAGCCGATTGACATTCGGCAAGCTTGTACCGTATCATGATTATTCATTCTTCGGATACACTCAAAGAATCCGCGGCTACTTCAGCCAGGAACAGGAGGGGAATGATATTTATTTAACTTCATTCGAGATGAACTATCCTGTGCTTAGCGATGTTAACATGCACTTTGATTTTGTGCCGGTCGTTCCGAAATCATTGCTTAGTTTCCGTTTCGGAATTTATGCTGAACTGTTCGCCGACGCCGGTGCAACACGCATGTCGGGACAAAGCTTAAGCGTGAACGATTTTAATCCCGGCTACGGCGGAGGCTTAACTTTCCTGTTTCTGCCGTATAACATATTAAGGTTAGAATACGCCTTCAATCCCTATCATCATTCCGAACTTATAGTTGATATAGGAATATCTTTTTAAAATCTCACCCAACAGCCTAAGAAAAAAATAAAAAAACTGTTGACTAATTATATTTTCTTGATGTATCTTATATAAGAAAAGTTAGTGCAATATTTCGTCCGTTATAAAATAAGGGACAAAATATATTTTAACATCCAGGAACTAACATTGAATAATTATTTTTCAAAGATCGAGCTATATTATTCCAGTCCCGAAAGCTGCTCTGAAGAAGTCATCAAAATTCAGAAGGATGATTTCAAACATCTAATGAAAGTGATGAGGCATAAACCGGGACACAGGATTTATGTTACCAACGGATGCGGAACCATATTTGAGACCACAATTACAAAGTTTACTACAGTCACCGCCGAAGCAAATGTCGAGCAAGCGTTTAATTATGAAAACCGTTTCGAAAATATTTTCTTCTGTATACCTAAGCTGAAAAACGCAGACAGGTTTGAGTTTATCTTAGAGAAATGCACCGAGCTTGGAGTAACAAACTTTATAATTTTTAATGCTGACAAAGCCATGCCGCTTGGAGACAAGCATGAACGATGGAATAAAATTCTGCTTTCTTCAATGAAGCAGTCTCTGCGTGCCTTTCTGCCGGTAATATTATATGAGAATTCTTTAGAGGCAATAAGTAAATATAGAGGAACAAAATTTGTGTTTGAGCAAAACTCAACGCAAGAGTTCAAGAAGGCAAATTTGAAACCGGTTGATAACTGCTATTTTATTTTTGGACCTGAGGGAGGATTGTCCGAAAAAGAGTTGTCGCTATTTGATGAATCTTCAAAATATAAGATTGCGGAGAACAGGCTGAGAACCGAAACGGCAATTATTAAATGTGCAGCTTTGCTTTAAAAGGGTAATAAATTAGCGGAAGCCAGTCCGTGCGACTCTAAATAAATTTATAATCAGCAGAACAAGCGCTAAAAATAAAATGATATGGAGGAAAATTCCCATCCCAATTTTAAATACCACTCCCACGAGCCATATTAAAAATAGAAATAGAGTTGCCGCCCACAGTGCTAGTTGAATTCCTAAATTTTTCACAACCCAAATTTAGAAATAACAAGAAATTTATTAGTGCAAAGTGTCACAATAAACCAACGATATGTCGGGCGTAGAATTAGAATATTTAGAGAAAAAACATGACATCTTTTAGAAAGATGTCATGTTTGATGGGAAGCATATGAAATATTCGGTTAAAGGAAAAAGTAAAAGGTAAAAAAAGGAAAAAAGGTAAAGAGGTGAAAAGAATAATCTATTTGGATTAAAGATATAATTTATGAAAAGCCCTACGAAAATGCTGTGGAGGAAATGAAAAGTCATAGGAAGAAAAAATTAAGTGCAGGGAAGTAAAACAAAAATCTCGGGAAGAAACTCGAAAGTCGTGCGAAGCAATCCGCAAATGGTGCGAAGCAACTGAAAAGTCGTGCGAAGCAATCCGCAAATGATGCGAAGCAACTCGAAAATGATGCGAAGCAACTCGAAAATGATGCGAAGCAAACCGAAAGTGATGCGAAGCAAACCAAAAGTGATGCGAAGCAACTGAAAAGTGATGCGAAGCAACCCGCAAATGATGCGAAGCAAAATGAAAATGGCGGGATGTAACTGAAATATTGTGGGGAGTAACTGAAATATAATGCGAAGTAAAAGAAATATGGAAATTAGGTTGTCAAATTTAAAAATTAACGTATTCAGTGTTTTTCTTTCTAACGTACGTTGATTAATAACAGACAAATTTTTCTACAAATAAACCCCACTCATTCATTCATCTATTGTTGAAGTAATTAAGCATAACTTTGGTGCAGCTTCAGCTTCATTTTAAATTTCTACAAATTAGAAAGTATGTGATTTAAGTTAGAAAGCTATTAAATATTCTTGCGTGAATAAGATTAGTGTTATTATATTTTAAGCCGCGGATTCATCCAAAATAATTATTGAGTGAAGTTACGAATCATTATTTGATATTGATTGCAAACTTACTTTTAATCTAACAACTTCGGATAATAATCTAAATATATTTTCCAATTCAAGAAAGAAACTGGAATTGAGCACAGTATTAAGAGCAGCTGCATTCATAATATTATTTGCATGTATAATTAGTCAGACATTGTTCTCACAGACCGCTGTTCAGCCATTGGGCAGCGGCACTGCGAATGATCCATATCAAATTGATTCTTTAGCAAATCTTTACTGGATAACCCAGGATACAAGCTTATGGAGTTCCTACTTTTTGCAGACGGCGGATATTGATGCATCACCAACCAGTACCTGGTTTTATTACAATGCCGGCGGGAGTAATTACTATTACAAAGGATTCCCTCCCATAGGGAATTCTTACACAACATATTTTTCGGGTACATATGACGGCGGAGGACATACTATTACCGGATTATATTCTTATTTGAGCGACCACTACGAGGGATTATTCGGGCAATGCCTTGGTGCTACTATAAAAAATGTTCGCTTAATAAATGTAAAAATCAAAACTGGTTATTGCGGCGGCGGAATTGCGGGATATTTGCAGCAATGCAGCATGTCTAATTGTTCTGTTATAGGCGGTTGGGTTTATGGCGGATCTGCTCCAAGTCCTGTCGGCAGCGTTGCTGGTTGGGCAAGGATATCAACTATAATTGACCAATGCTACAGCTTAGATGTAGATGTTTGGGGAGGTACACCGGGAGAATTCATTGGGCTAGTATCGGACGGGTCAAACGAAGCATCGAATACAGCAACGGTTACAAATTGTTACTGTATCGACACCACATTGATTGAATATACAGCCGGTTTTGTAGATGGCAATTGGGGAACAATAAAAAACTGCTTTACCGTTTATGGAGATAATGGAGGATCCGGGCCATTTTATACTACAAATAATTGGAATGGAACTATAACCAATTGCTTTTACAATGAACAAACTGCTAATGACACATCCCAATCATCCGGCAGAACTACAGCACAGATGAAGTCGGATTCAACTTATATAAATGCAGGATGGGATTCCAGTATATGGTATTTGGATAACAATATTAATAGCGGTTATCCATATTTAGCATGGCAGAATACTGGCGGCAGTCCGCTGCCGGTAGAACTTACAACCTTTACTGCTACGAATTTCAGCGACAAGGTTGAACTGAAGTGGCAAACCGCGACGGAAGTAAATAATTATGGATTTGATATAGAAAGAAGTCAGAAGACAGAAGTCTCCGCCGAAGGCGGATGCGCCTCTGGCGCAAGTAGTCAGAATCCTCAATGGTTGAAGATTGGCTTTGTGAAAGGTAATGGCAACAGCAACTCACCGAAGAATTATTCATTCATTGATGATAATCC
>JAKAKL010000129.1 GCA_021824565.1 Bacteroidota bacterium
TTTTATCCCTTTTATGTTAAAAATTCGTATTGAATCGCGGTCGCTTTGAGATACAAATGTTCCGTTATAATTTAAATTATTTTTTTTTAGATCATCAATAGTTTTTAGAATGCCCAGCTCACCGCGGTCTAAAGCATGATTGTTCGATGTCGAAATTAATTTGAAGCCGCAATTTTTTATTGCAGTTATAAAATCTTTTGGTGAATTAAATCTAGGATATCCGGAATATCGAGCTATTTTTCCTGCGGTAACAGTTTCAAGATTAGCAAAAGAGAAATCAGATGCTTCAATATATTTTCTTACAGAATCAAAGTAAGGATTGAAGTTAAAACTATCTGCGGAGACCTTGGCATAATCAGCCTCATCCATATGACACATCAAATCGCCGACAGCAGAAATTGAAATTGTAATTACTGAATCCTGTCCGGAGGCAGAGTGTACTTTTTTATTAATTTTATTTAATGAAAGACTCGAAAAGAATAAAACAATTATTAATAGTGGAAGTAAATTTTGGGGCTTCATAAAAAATTAGGCTGAATTAAATTTATATCTAATCCAGCCTAGTATATAAAAGAATTACGATTTGTTAGCTTTTCTTTGTGCCTTCACATCTTGAACATCTTTGCGTACTTCTTGAGCGTGCTTTCTTAAATCGCTCAAACCTTTACGCAAGCGTGTTCCGGCAGCAGCTTGTCCTTTCTCGTAGAATTTTTCAAAATCTACTTCAAGATTTTTTACTGCTTGCAACAAATCATCAAATTTACTCATAAGATACCTCCTTAAATAAGTTAATAAATAGAACTAGTTAGAATTTTCAAAGACAATTTCAGCAATATCCTTAACGGATACCTGCTCAGTCTTTTCAAAATGTTTTACACCGTCAGTCATCATAGTCATACAAAAAGGACACGCCGAAGCAATAGTTGAAGCATTTGTTTCCAAAGCTTCTTTTGTTCTTTCAATATTAATTCTTCCGCCTTCTTCGTCTTCGAGGAACATTCTTCCGCCGCCACCGCCGCAGCAGAAACCTTTGCTCTTATTCCTCTTCATTTCTACCAAGTCGACACTGTGAACATTATTAAGAACATTCCTCGGAGAATCATAAACACTGTTATATCTTCCGAGGTAACAAGAATCATGATAAGTAACTTTGCTTACCGAATCTTCATCCTTCAATTGAATTTTATTTGACGACAACATATCACTTATCATTTGTGTATGGTGAACAACTTCAAAATTTCCGCCGAACTGCTTATATTCATTTTTAAGTGAATGAAAACAATGAGGACAAGCTGTTACAATTTTCTTTATGCCGTAATTATTTAAAGTCTCAATATTTTCTTTTATCAGCATTTGAGCAAGATACTCATTACCAAGCCTTCGCGCAGTATCTCCATTGCATTTTTCCTCGGTCCCCAAAATTCTAAAGTTAATATTAGCTTTTTGCATCAGAGATGCAAATGTTTTTGTAACTTTTTTATACCTTTCATCAAAAGAACCTGCACAGCCGACCCAGAAAAGGATATCGCAATTTGGGTCTTCAGCCATAGTTTTTATATTCATTCCTTCAGCCCACGCGGCTCTATCTGCTTGATTGAAAGCCCATGGAGTGTAGTTCGTCTCCAAACTTTTAAAAACATTATTTAAGTTCGACGGGAATTGAGATTCTGTTAAAACCAGATTTCTTCTTAAATCGACAATTGAATCAACATGCTCAATCATAACCGGGCATTCCTGAACGCATGCCATACATGTTGTACATTCCCAAAGTTCCATATCTGTAATATAATCGTGAACTAAGGTTTTACTAAAAATTTCTTCGTCCGTTTTATTTTCTAAAATCAAAGGAGCTTTTTCTTCCACGCGATGTCTAATATCTACAATAATTTTTCTTGGCGACAAAGATTTTCCTGTAGTAGCAGCCGGACAAACTGAGCTGCATCTTCCGCATTGTGTGCATGAATATCCGTCAAGAATCTGCTTCCAAGAAAATTGCTCAATATCTGCAGCACCAAAAATTTCTATGCTTTCATCATCTAAATTTAGCGGCTTTATTGTATTGCGTATTGAGTTAACGTTTGCAAAAAAAGTATTCGGCACGGAAGTCAGCACATGAAGATGTTTTGAGAAAGGCAGGTAGTTTAGAAAAGTCAAAACAACAAGAACGTGCATCCACCAAAATATTTCAAAAAATAATTGTGCATTCGCGGAATTGTTAGAATAAAAAAGCGGACTTAATGCTGCAGAAATTGGTCTAAACTCATAAGAGCCAAGCTGGAAGTTGTGTCTGGCAATAAGAGAAATATTTTCGCCAAACATTGCAATACAAACCATCATAATTAGCAGCAGAATTATTGTTGCATCAACTTTCTCTTCTTTCCCTACCTCAAGCCGCGGTATATGAATAACAAATCTTCGATAAAGAGCGTAAAGAACGGAAAGAATTACTAATAATCCAAAGACATCTTCTATAAGCGTGATTATTGAATATACCGGCCCTAAGAATTCTAAAGAAAACTGAGAGTAAAAGCCCTGTATAAAAGCTTCGACGACAGCGAAAAGGAAAAGAACAAATCCCCAGAAAATAAAGAAGTGAAGAATACCGGCTTTAAAATCTCTAAGCAGTTTTTTTTGTAAGAAAGCGATTACCCAAACATTTTTTAGTCTTTGCCCAAAATTATTAAGTCTGTTATCAATCTTTTTTCCTACGAACAGATTTTTAATTATTCTCCTGCTGTTCCATACAAAGTATGTTATTGCAGAGATAAAGACCAATATAAAAATGACGTTTTTTAGCTCCATCTTAAAAAGATTTCCTTCAACAAAAAATTTTGTAATTTTTGTTATTTAGAAAAATCGGAATGCGTTTTTGAAATTCCGAAATAAATATTTGTTCCGATAAAAACTTTTACTATTTCCCAGATGAAAAACGGAACTGCACCCTCTTCAAAACCTTGAGAAAGATTTTTTAGATAAACAATCCCTAAATAAGATGATCCGGTTATTAAAATAAATGTATTTCCAATAAACATTGAAAATATAATCCAGAGATAGGATTTATTAAACTTCACAAGAAATCCTGTTAAAAATGCCGCAAAAGGAAAGGCAAGTAAATAACCGCCGGTTGGTCCGAATAATCTTGCAATTCCGATTGATGAATCCGGGATTTGTGCAAAAATAGGAAGTCCCGTACAACCAAGCAGTAAATAAATTACCTGGCTGTAAAAACCTTTTTTAGCCCCAAGAAAAGCGCCCGATAAAACCACAACCATCGTCTGCAATGTAAAAGGAACTGGCGTAACAGGTATGGTTATTTCAGCGGCGACTGCTGTTAAGAACGTAAACGAAAGGATCCAAAATATTTTCGATGAGCTTAAAATTGCTATTAACTGATTTAGTTTATTGAATCTTAAGTTTTCTCTAAGTTGCATAAAGTGTCCTTGTTTAATTAAATCTTAGCTGTTTTGGTTTCAAATATGCTTATTACTTTTAGAAAAGTCAAGAAATTGAATATTTTAATAGTTTTTCATTTTTTGTTTTTATAAGCTATTTGATTATTTTTTAATTCACAGAAAGAGAGAAAATCCAAATGAATTTTTCCTTTACAGATGATCAAAGAATGCTGCGCGGTTTCGTCAAGGAATTTACAGATTCTGAAATTAGACCGCTTGCAAAGCAAATTGATGAAACTGAATCAATACCAAGAGAATTAATTAAAAAGCTTGGTGAGGTTGGTCTACTCGGAACTGCATTTCCACAAGAATACGGCGGCGGCGGATTCGGCGAAACCGGTTATTGCATAGCACAAGAAGAAGTAACACGAGCCTGCGGTTCAACTGCAACTTTTATTGGCGCGCATCAATCAATCGGCTCAAATGCAATCTTTATCGGAGGCTCTGAAAAACTAAAAAAGAAATACCTGCCTCAGCTGACTTCAGGCGAAAAAATAGCTTCTTTCGCGCTTACCGAACCGGAAGCAGGATCGGATTCTTTTAATTTAAGAACTTACGCTGTAAAAAAAAGCGACAAATGGATTTTAAACGGTTCAAAAGTTTGGATTACTAATGCAGGAATCGCAGATTTATTTTCAGTTTTCGCACGTACTGATCGAGGCATTACAGGATTTGTTGTTGACGCAAACCTGCCTGGAGTATTTGTAGGTCCGAATGAAAAAAAACTTGGCATCAAAGGAAGTGTAACAAACTCAATTAATTTTGATAATGTTGAACTACCCGAAGAAAACATGATTGGCAAAGACGGTTCAGGCTTTTTGATTGCAATGTCAACTCTGGACGCTGGTCGTTTAGGACTTGGTGCGTGCTGTCTCGGAGCTTCAAAAGAAGTTTTAGAAATATCTACTTCATATTCGAAACAAAGGAAGCAGTTTGGAGAGGCGATTTCAAAATTCCAGGCGATTCAGTTTATGCTTGCGGAAATGGCAACAAAAATTTATGCGATGGAAAGCATCATTTACCGAACCGCTCATGATTATGATTTGAAAAAAGATATTTCTAAAGAATCAGCAATCGTAAAATTATTTTGCTCCGAAGCCATGCTTGAAGTTGCCGATAAAGGCATACAAATTCACGGCGGAATGGGATTCTCAAGAGAACTTCCGCTTGAACGATTTTATCGCGACGCAAGAATATTAAAAATTTTTGAAGGAACAAATGAGATCCAAAAATTAATTATCAGCAGACAGACAATTAAAAGCAACGGAAGGTGGAAAATATAAATGAGCTTTTTATTGGTCATACCTTCGATTGATATTAAGAACGGCAAAACCGTGCGTGTTGTACAGGGAATTCCTGAACTCAATTGCAATGAATACGGAAATGATCCCGTAGAAATGGCTAAAATTTGGCGCGCTGAAAATACCAAGCTTATTCATGTTGTTGACTTTGACGCGGCAGCAGAACATAGTCGAAAAAATTTTTCGACTATTGAAAAAATTTGTTCCTCAGTTATTATTCCTGTAGAGTTTGCAGGAGGAATTAGAACGCTTGAAGATGTTAAAGCAATTATGGATGTGGGAATCAGCAGATTAATACTAAGCACAATGGCAATCGAATCTCCAAAAGATTTCATCTCCGCTTTTGAATTCTATGGTCCATCAAAAATAGCAATATCCATCGACATAATAGATAAAGAAGTAGTTATCAGAGGCAGAAGACTTAAGACTGGAATAGAATACCTCGACTTTGCAAAGAAGATGGCTCAGATTGGTGTTGAAAGATTTATAGTCACCGATGTTCTTCGAAACGGTGTTCTTGGCGGACCAAATTTAGAATACACAAGAGACGTTGCCGAAATAACTAAAAAGAAAGTCACACACTCGGGCGGAATTAGAAACAAAGATGAGCTGATGGACGTTCAAAATTTGATGCCGCTCGGCGTTGATTCGGTTATCATCGGACGCGCACTTTATGAAAATAGATTCCCATGTCAAAAAATGTGGCGCGTAGCCGAATCGGGAATTTTTCAATAAGGAATTTATATGGAAGAGAAAAACGAAGAAGTAATTCACAGCAGTTTCTGGTCAAATCTTTTTAACGCTCCAACTGAAAAATCAGACATGCTAAAAAGCCTCCAGGCAATTCCAATTTTTAAAGAACTAAGCAAAAAAGATTTATCGTTAATTACCGAACTTATTCACTATAGGAATTATCTCGCCGGAGAATTTATTTTCTATCAAGATGATCCGGGGTTAGGTTTATATTTAATTCGCGAAGGTGAAGTTACTATCGCGCAAGTAAATTCTTCGGGTGAAAATCTTCCGCTTGCCTATTTATTTAAAGGTGATTTTTTCGGCGAGCTTGCTTTAATAGATGGTGAAAAAAGATCAGCAACTGCAATTGCAAAAACAGACGCTAAAATTGCTGTTATCTTTAAACCTGATATTGACGAGTTCATAGAAAAATATCCATCCAAAGGAATTAAAATTTTGAAAGGTATTCTTCAAATTGTAACTTACCGTTTAAGAAAAATAAACAATGAATTCTTAAAGATAAATCATTCACAAAAAAACGGAGACTAAAATGGAACCAAACATTAAAAAAGTTTTAGTGCCGATTGACTTTTCAGACTACTCAAAAAACTCGCTCACCTGCGCCGTAAATTTCGTTAAGCAATTTAATGCCGAGCTGACTTTAATATATGTGGTCGAACCTGTTATTTATCCGCCGGATTTCAGCATGGGACAGATTGCCATTCCTTCGGTTGATCTGGAGATTGACAAGCGCGCAGTTGAAGAACTTGAGAAACTTGCTGTGAAAGAAATCCCGCATGAAATAAAAGTTAAAACAGTCGTGAAAACAGGAAAGCCGTTTATCGAAATTATTGAAACGGCTTCGGAAGAAAATGTTGATTTGATTATAATTGCTTCACATGGTCATACCGGTGTCGAGCATATTTTATTTGGAAGCACCGCTGAAAAGGTTGTACGTAAAGCTCCGTGCCCTGTTTTAACCTTGCGCGAACCGGTAAAAGGATTTGACTACAAAGTAGAAAAGAAAAAAGAAAATTAATTCTTTCTATCTATCACAAAATCCACTAATGCTTCAAGCGCGATTTTGCTTTGTGAATCCGGTAGAATTTTCAGTGCTTCTTTTGCTTTTAAAGAATATTTATGCGCTGTTTCCAAAGCGTAGTTAATGCCGTTGCTGCGCCGAACAAATTCTATTATATCCTTTACATTTTCTTTTTTAGAGCTGTCTTTAATTTTTTTTCTGATCTTGTCAGCTTCATTTTTGGGAACCTGATTCAAAGAATAAATTAGAGGAAGAGTAATTTTCTTTTCTTTGATATCTCCGCCAACCGGCTTTCCTATTGTGCTTAGGCTTCCTTCGTAATCAAGAATATCATCCCGGATCTGGAATGCAATCCCGATTGATTCGCCGAAAATTCTCATAGCCTCATGATACTCGCTGTTTGATGATCCGCTTAACGAGCCAATTTGACAGCATGTTTCAAGAAGCGAAGCCGTTTTATCGGAAATGATTTGGAAATAAGTTTGCTCGTCAATATCTAATTTTCTTGTTTTTCTGATTTGAAGAAGTTCGCCTTCGGACATTCTTTTAACAGTCCTCGTAATGACTTCTAAGAAATCATAATCTTTACCTTCAACGGCGATCATTAAGCCGCGCGATAACAAGTAGTCTCCCATCAGAACGGCAATTTTATTCTTAAATATTGCATTGATTGACCAATAGCCCCGTCTTTTGTCTGCGTTGTCTACAACGTCGTCGTGGACAAGTGTTGCAGTGTGAAGCAGTTCAACCAACACAGCGCCGCGGTAAGTTCGTTCGTTTATTGTTCCCGCTACTTTTGCAGAAAGCAAAACTAACAGCGGTCTAATTTTTTTACCTTTCTGGCGAATGATATAACGCGCAATCAAATCGACAAGTGTAACTTTGGAGCGAATTGATTTTTTGAATAATTCCTCGAATACGTCAAGCTCTTGTTCAATTGGCTGACTTATTTCTGATAATCCTTTTTTGATCAAGATTTTCTTCTAGAATATTTTGAAATTAAAATACTTATTTCATACAGCAAAATTAATGGAACCGCAAGAATAATTTGTGAAACCGGGTCCGTGCCGGGCGATAAAAAAGCAGCCGCAATAAAAATAATGACGATAGCATGCCGGCGGTACTTCCTCATAAATTGAGGAGTTAAAATTCCAAGCTTCGTTAAAAAAAAAGATATCATCGGCAATTCAAACACTAAGCCCGCTGCCAGCATGATATTTAAAATGATCGTCATATATTCATCGATAGCAAAATCATTTTTAATATTTGATGAGCCGAAATATCTTATAAACTTCATCGAATATGGAATCATTACAAAATAAGCAAAAGCAATTCCAATCAAAAAGCATAAAGTCGAAAAAGCTACAATTGACGAAATATATTTCTTTTCATTTTTCCGCAGAGCGGGAGCAATAAATTTCCAAAGCTGAAAAAAAATATTAGGCAGGCTAATTATTATTCCGGCTACCATGGCAACTTCAAAATACAGCATGAGCTGACCGAATGGTTTTAAATTCTGCAGCTCAAGCCCGACCCGTCTGGCGGGCATCAGCAAAACATCATCAACCAAAAAGTCCACGAATATCCACGCGATTAGTGTTCCTGCACCGACGCCAATTAATGAGTAAATAATTCTCCACCTAAGTTCCTCGAGGTGCTCAAGGAATGACATTTCCTTTTCTTCTTTTTCTTCAGAAGGATTGTAAGTTGTTATCTCTTCGGTAGCCAAACTTTAACCAATTATTAATTCAATCCCGAATACAAAGGGAATTCTGAACAAAGATTATTAACATCTTTTTTAATCTCTGCTAAAATATTTTCATTCGCGGCATTGCTAATCGCATTCTCAATAAAGCCAGCTATCTTTTCCATCTCTTTTTCTTTCATTCCGCGAGTCGTAATTGCCGGTGTTCCGACTCTTATTCCGCTGGTTACAAAAGGGCTTCGCTGATCAAACGGTACCATGTTTTTGTTCACTGTAATTGCAGCTTTTCCTAAAGCGTTCTCTGCTTCCTTGCCAGTAATGTTCTTATTGTTTAAGTCGATCAGCATTAAATGATTGTCCGTGCCGCCTGAAATAATGTTAAAGCCGTATTCATTTAATTTAGATGCAAGCGTCTGCGCATTTTTTATTATTTGTTCTGCATATTCCTTAAATGAATCTTCCAATGCTTCACCAAAGGCAACAGCCTTAGCCATTATTATGTGCATCAGCGGTCCGCCTTGGATTCCGGGCATTACCATACTATCAAATATTTCAGACATCAACTTTAATCTGTCTCCTTTCGGAGTTTTTATTCCGAGATGATTTTCTTTGTCCTTGCCTATAAGAATAATACCGCCTCGAGGACCTCTTAAAGTTTTATGTGTTGTTGAAGTAACAACATCGCAATAAGGCAGCGGGCTGTCGAGAAATCCTTTGGCAATTAATCCGGCAGGATGAGCCATGTCGCACATTAAAAAAGCGTCAACCGAATCTGCAATCTCTCTAAATTTAGCATAGTCCCATTCGCGCGAATAAGCGCTGGCTCCGGTAATGATTAACTTTGGTCTTTCCTTTTGGGTAAGTTCATAAATATGATCGTAATCCAAACGATGAGTATCTTTATTTAATTGATAGCCGACAGCATGATAAAGCTGTCCCGAGAAATTAACAGGCGATCCATGAGTCAAGTGTCCGCCGTGAGCTAAACTTAAACCTAAAAATTTGTCACCCGGCTTAAGCAGCGTCATCAGAACAGCCATATTAGCCTGCGAGCCGCTGTGCGGCTGCACGTTAGCATATTCGGCATTGAAAAGTTTTTTTAATCTTTCCCTTGCTATGTTTTCAGCCAGGTCTACATATTCGCAGCCGCCATAATATCTTTTCGCTGGATAGCCTTCGGCATATTTATTTGTAAGGACGGAGCCGGCAGCTTCCAGCACCGCTGAACTAACAAAATTTTCAGATGCTATTAATTCCAAATTTTCCTGCTGACGTTTTGTTTCCAATTTCATCACGTCGAAAATTTCTTGATCTTTTTTTAAGTTGTTATACATAAAATTCTTCATGCTGATTATAAATTATATTTTAATATCTTTCTCCGCTTACGAACCAAAGTTCGCCGAGGCTAAGTCCGACATCAAATCTAAATGAATTTTCCTTCACAAGGCTATTTGCCGTTGTTCCCCTTGTTGAATATTGCAAGCCGACATCCAAAGTGTTTTCAAAACTCAAAGGAAGCGAGAAACCGCCGGAAACCGAATATTGATAAATGCCGGTGTTATTAATATTATATTGAGTTTGCTCATAGCTTAAGCCGCCGCGCCAAATTACATTTTGCCAGAAAGTTGAACCAATATCATGAAGAGGTCTGTATTCAAATCCGGCACTTACTTTATAAGCGTTCCGCAGATATGATGACTTAACATTATCAAAAGAGTAATTCTGCCAGGGCTGATCTAAATAATCTAAAGTGACTAAATATTTTTTATTTAAAACAAAACTGATTCCGCCTGAAACCCGTAAAGGTATCTTCATCATTACCGTTCCGGTACCAAGCGTGTCTAATGCTATAACATTATTTGATGTCGCAATTGTATCAGTACTTAAATCCGAAATATAGCTTGCGGAGAAACCTAATCTAATATCCTCAACAAATTTGGAATTGAACAGCGGAGCAATATCTGGTGTAATCAGTCCGACTGTTGTACCCAATCCGTTAGGTCTATATGTCTTAAGATAATTTGTGGAGACATCGGAAGAGTTTGAAAAATTTACCTGCGAGGAATATGATAAATCTCCAAAGTAATAGTCCATGGTTGCTCCTAGAGCAAGTCCGAAAGGAAATTGGAATGAGGTACCAATATATGTTTTAGTTAATCCGCCTGATCCTAAATAGCTGATCTGATAGTTTGAAACATTATCGGTTGGAGAAGGATAATTATAAGTTACATTGTAGCTAACTCGCGAATAAGGCATCAAGCCCATTGACATACCAATTCCATATTGCGAACTAATCGGGAAAGCGAGAGTAAAGCCTCTAAATTCTGCTCTGCCGTAAAAACCATTATTTGAGTTATCACTTTCAGATAGCCCCGTATAATCAACACCGATTTCAAAACGAGTTTTATCTATTCTCGACCAGGTTGCCGGGTTTAAAGTATTCACAAAATCCGGAACAGCATCTGCGTTGCCCAATTGTCCCATTCCTAAGCTTCTTGCAGAATATGAATAAACCATATCTCCAATTCCAAGCCTGGAATAAATCGAACTGCTTTGTGAGAAAATATTTATCGAAGTAATAAAAATTATTATTGATATTATTTTTATGTGTTTATCCATAGTTACTTTCTGAGTGAATAAGTTATTCTTAAACGCGGGCGCAATTGTAAATTAGAAGCCCTGCTCCCTTTCAGTGCAAATAATTCTAAACCAAGAAGATTACCATTTGCTTCAAGGAGCAATCCTTGATTTGATTTTGTCGAAACCCAGTTCTGAACAATTGATGCTATGTTTCCTACGTATTGTCCGTTGGTAAGAGAAAGCACCTGGTTATAAAAATTATATGAGGAAGAATCAATTACAGCCGAGGAACTGTCTTTTAAACTTGAAGCCATTATCGAGTTATAAAAAGTATTGCCAAACAACTGGTATGTTGAGTCGGGCGATAAAATTAAGTCAGCATGATTTATTACAGAATTTACCGGTATCTTTGAAACATCAAACCAAAGTTTTGAATTTATTTCAACTCCAGCCTGAACAACAATATCTTCATTGCTTACTGCCGGCAAATTTCCTTTTACAGCGCTTGTATATTGTTCAGGATAAAATGTTACCGTGTCTGAATAAGCGCCTGTTTTTTGAATAACTACTTGCAAATTAATTTCAGGCACATTTGCAGTCGATGTAGTGTATCCAAGTATTTTTTGCGAGTTTGAAGTCGGCACTACATAAATTCCATAAATAGTGGAGTCAACAGAATCAGCCGCAGCAACCAACCACGTAGTTGTAAGTGAATTGCTAACATTAAATATTGTCAGCGAATCGTTGGCTGAAATATTTCTATTGCTGCTAACGTCGGTTGGATCATAAGTCAAGGTGCCCAAATTATCCGATGTAAAATTTGTGCTCGTCCATGGACTTGTAATTTTATAAGCATTGAAATCAAGATTAGCAGTGCTGTCTCCATACACGTAACCGCCAGGCAGCGTGACTATTGAACTTACTACTTGCGCAGCGTTTGATTTTAAATCATTATTAACAGAATCGGGCAATGAAACAAGAAACTTTAAGAGGAAAGAAGCAGTAGCGTTATTCTTCTTCCCTAAAAATAAATATGAAGATGCCCACAGCGGGATCGGCTGTTTGAAGTATGATGATGTCTGTTTTAAGGAATCTGCATACGAGTCTAAGGTTTTTACATTAATAAGATCGCTGCTTACAAAGTCAGAGCCTATCGCAGTTGGATTATTACTGCATGAAAAAAGAGTTAAGGATATAACCCCGAGTATGATTAGAAGGACATTTTGTTTGAACAATTATTTAACTCCGATAAATTCTTTTTGAATAAAAATAGAAACTTCTTTGATATTTTCGGCAACAAAAGTCGGAAATATATTTTGATTTTTCAAGATAGAAAAACTTTCCGCTCCATAACCTGTTTTCACAAGGATTGTTTTCAGCCCGGCGTTTATCCCGCACTGAATATCGGTAATCATATCACCGACAAAGAAAGAACGGCTTAAATCTATATTAAAATCTTTTGCTGCTTTAAAAACGAGTTCGGGTGAAGGCTTTCGGCAAGAGCATTCTTCAACGCTGCTGAAATCAGGATGAGCCGGGCAATAATAGAAAGCATCGATCTCAGCGTCGTAGTTCTCAAGGAGTTCATTTATTTTTTTATTAACAGATTCAACCATTTCTTTAGTAATAATTCCTCTCGCTATACCTGATTGATTGGAAATAACAATTAGCTTAAGCTTCAAATTATTTTTTAATAAAGAAAGGGCTTCACCTGTTCCTGGAAATAATTGAACTTCATCCGGGTTGCCTAAATACCCCGGATCTTCATTTAAAGTTCCATCACGGTCAAGAAAGACAGCGGCATTTAACATCAATCGTGATTCAGTATATTTCTGTAAAGATCAATATATTTTTTTGCCGAAGCATTCCAGCTAAAATCGCACTTCATACCATTGCGCATAATTTTATTCCAGGTTTTTTTATCCTCGAATAATCTTAAAGCTCTTTTAAGTTCTTTCACTAAAGCATCGACTTCATACTGCTTGAACACAAAACCATTTCCTTCGTCAGTCTTTTCATTATAACGCACAACAGTATCAGCTAGTCCGCCGGTTTCTCTAACAAGCGGAACAGTTCCGTATACAAGACTGTACATTTGATTAAGTCCGCACGGTTCATAACGCGATGGCATTAGAAAAATGTCTGCGCCTCCTTCTATTAAATGAGCGAGTTCGTCATTAAAGCCAATGTAGCATGCAAATTTTTGCGGGTATTTTTTACTCATTTTATCGAAGAAAGTATGGTATTTTCGATCGCCGGTTCCTAAAATTACAAGTTGAATATTAAGTTTCATAAGTTCAGGAAAAGCTTCGCTGATAAGGTCGTATCCTTTAGCCGCAAACAGTCTTGATATTACTCCTATGATCGGAATATTTTCATTGTATTCAAATCCGAACTTTTGAGCAAGCTCCATTTTATTTTCATATTTGACGGATAAATTTTTTGACGAATATTTTTTTGGCAGCAATTTATCCTTTTCAGGATTCCATACTTTCGGATCAATTCCATTCACAATTCCAAAAAGATCATTCTTCCTTTTTGCCAATACGCTTCTAAGTCCCGCGCCTAATTCCTCGTCTGTTCTTATTTCGTTAGCGTACGTCTCGCTTACAGTATTGATAACATCGGCATACATTAAGCCGGATTTCATAAAATTAATTTTCCCGTAGATTTCAATTCCTTTATCTGAATTCAATTCTTCAGGCAAACCGGTTTTGTTAAAAGAAGACTTTGGAAATTCGCCTTGATATGCAAGATTATGAATAGTAAATAAGGTTTTGAATTTAGAGAAAACTTCATCGTCTTTATAGATAGTCTTGAGGTAAGCGGGTATCAAGCCGCCCTGCCAATCGTTGCAGTGAATTATGTCCGGTATCCATCCAAGTTTAGAAATCAATTCAAACACGGAATGAGCCAGCAGAATAAATCTTTCGTCATTATCAGGATAATCTGCGCCGGTAATTGGATCGACATAAAGACTGTTGCGGCTTTTAAAATATTCATGGTTATCTAAGAAATAAATTTGAACTCTTATTTTCTGTCCCGGCAGGAAACACGACTGTAAAGAAAATACAACATCCTTTCCGCCTATATTAAGATGCAAATCCTTAAGTCGTACAACTTCATGAATTTTAAATTTCCTTGTGTCGACAGCGCCGTATTTGGGGACAACTATTCTAACTTCGTGCCCCATTTCTGCAAGCATTTGAGGCAATGCTGCGGAAACATCTGCTAATCCGCCCGTTTTAACAAATGGGACAACTTCAGATGTAACAAACAAAATTTTGAGTTTTTTTACTGACATTTGCTAAAAGATTTGTTTTTGTTGGCGCAAATTTACTAAATAAATTCTTTTTGAACAACATTTTACAGTCTATCAAATAAGCCTTTTTGATTCTTTAAGCCGTAACTATATTTATTTTTATGATTCTTATCTTTGTTTTATATTAGAATTAACTAAAATCTTAATTAAACGGAACCTTATGAAGATTAAAAATTTATACTCAATCGTCATCTTTATTATATTGCCTTTTTTATTTATTTCATGCGGAACTTCCATTGCTACGAGATATGAATCTTCAAAAGGTGAGACAAAAAAAATTGATACCGCAAAAATAAAGTATGCCGAAAATTTCGATCTTTCAAATTACCGCGCTAAACTACTGCTGCCCGATGTAAAAAAAGATTCTATTCCGGCAAAAAACGAAATATGGTATAACTATAAAAATCCCATCGATACTTCTTCGAATAAACCTGTCGTAAAAACAGTTCTCGGATTTCGTGTGTTGACGCTTACCAGCGACAACCTTGATGATGCAAATAATATTAAAGCTGAAATAACTTCTAAAACAGGCAGAAAAGATATTTACATAATTTTTGATCCGCCGTTTTATAAAGTTCAGGTCGGCGACTTTAAGAATATAGATGAAGCCAACGATCTAAGCTACCAGCTTAAGCAAATGGGATTCGGCGAAGCTAAGGTTATAAGTACCCAGATAAATATTTTTCAATAAGTTTTTTATTATGCTTAAAATTTTTTCAAATCCTTCTCAGATAATAACTATTGATACCGGCGGAGAAAATCTTAAGCGCGGAAAAAGGTTGAAAGATATTAATGTACTTTCAGGATATTCAATTTTGGTAGAGAACGAAAAAATAAAAGACTTTATTCCAAATGAATCTGTTTATAAATATTCGCCTTACCAAAAAATAAATCTAGAAGATAAGATTATTCTTCCTGGATTAGTTGATTGCCACACACACACCGTGTTCAGCGGCTCGCGGGCAAATGAATTCCGCGAAAAGCTAAATGGAAAAAGTTATGAAGAGATTGCTGCAAGCGGCGGCGGCATTTCAAATACTGTTGAGTCTGTGCGCAAGACAAGTTTTAATAAGTTAATTAAAATTGCCGGAAAAAGAATTGAATATTTTATTTCTCAAGGCGTTACTTCGCTTGAGATAAAAAGCGGCTACGGCTTGGATTTCGAAAGTGAAATAAAAATACTTGAAGTTATAAAAAAGCTAAATAAGATTTATCCGATAGATATTGTGCCTACTTTTCTTGGCGCACATACTATTCCAAATGAATATAAAAGTAATCGTGCGGAATACATTTCATTAATTATAGAAGAAATGCTTCCCTTTGTTGCGAAGAATAATCTTGCCGAATTCTGCGACGGCTTTTGCGAAAGCACCGCATTTTCTGCCGAAGAAATTGATTTGATCTTTTCTTCAGCTAAAAAACATAATTTGAATTTGAAGCTTCATGCAGATCAATTTAATTCTATCGGCGGACTCGACATTGCACTTAAACATAACGTTACAAGCGCCGATCACCTTGAAGTGATAAACGAAAGCGATATAAAAAAAATTTCTAATTCGGAAATTGTCTGTGTTCTTCTGCCTGGTGTATCTTTTTTTCTGAACTATAACTATGCTCCGGCGAGAAAGCTAATTGAGAATAATGTCATTGTAGCGCTTGCATCTGACTTCAACCCCGGCTCTTCGCATATTTACGGATTAAATTTTATTATGAGTCTTGCAGCATTAAAAATGGGAATGACGATTGAAGAAACAATTTCGGCAGTTACAATAAATTCAGCAAAGGCATTAAAGATGAATAATAAAATCGGCAGCCTTGAAATAAATAAGAGCGCAGACTTCGCCGTTTTTGATACTACAGATTATGCCGACATAGTTTATTCTATCGGCAAAAATTTGAATTATATGACCGTAAAAAATGGAGAGATAATTTATAAGTCGGGAATTAGTTAGATACAGTAAGAACCTTCGCAATGAAGCATCATCTCCCCGATCAAAATTCATCTCCGGCTATATAATTAAATTGGCTGAATATTTTTATTAGAAATTAAATCTCTGCGGGTAAAAACCCCTGCCCTCATTCAAATAAAAAAAATAAATTCATTAAAGTTAATTTTGCCATACCTCCGGCATTGTTAATCTTATTATTCATTCTTTCTTTTTATGCCGGAAAATAAGGCGGTATTTTAAATAGCAAGAGCGCTTTCGTTATTAATGAGAGCGCTTCTGTTATTAATAAGAGCGGAGTTATTATTTGTAACAGTGCTCCTGGAAATGGCAATTGCAGAGTTGCCACTCTCAAAAGCACTATTACAAATTATAAGAGCAGAATTCTGATTTGGAATAACGGACTTACAAATGACAATAGTGCTTTCACTAATAACAAGAGCGGAGTTGTTATTAATGAAAGCCCAATTATTATTAACAAGAGTACTTTTGTTATTTGCAAGAGCGCTTTTGTAATTAAGAATAGTGCTTTCCTAATTCTTAAGAGTGCTTTTGTAATTAAAAATAGTGCTTTCCTAATTCATAAAAGTGCTTTTGTAATTAAGAATAGTGCTTTTCTAATTCATAAAAGTGCTTTTGTAATTAAGAATAGTGCTTTTCTAATTTACAAAAGTGCTTTTGTAATTAATAATAGTGCTTTTCTAATTCATAAAAGTGCTTTTGTAATTAAAAATAGTGCTTTCCTAATTCATAAAAGTGCTTTTGTAATTAAGAATAGTGCTTTCCTAATTTATAAAAGCGCTTTTGTGATTAAAAATAGTGCTATTTCAAATAAGAAAAGCGGAATTTGAGCGAAAAAGAGAATATAATGAAAAGGATTAAGCGGACAGATTTAATAATCAGGTTGTTTGTTTTCCTGCAGTCATCTTCGGGGTCTAAAAAAGCGACCCCGAAGTTTGACCGATACGAAGAGTTAATAACTTTCTTTTGTAAGAACGACTTTTCCTTTAAATACCCTGTATATAAAAAACGTATAGGCTATAACTAACGGCATCCCGATCAAAGCTATGATCAGCATAGTCATCAACGTATTTTGAGAAGATGAAGAATTATAGATTGTTAAGCTGAAGTCGAGACTAATTCTTGAAGGTACTAATCGCGGGAATAAGCTTAGCGCTGATAATCCAATCATCGCTGCAATCATTATTGATGAAGAAAGAAAAGCCATAAAATATTTTCCGCTCTTTATAAACACCGGCATCATGATGACAGAAGCAAGCATTAAAATAAATAATATCCAGAATAGGAAATTATTTAAAACTCCCTCAAATAAATACGGAGCTTCAAACATTGTAAAGAAAGATGCCATTGCATAAAGCAGAATAAATATTATCCAGAGTTTACTAATCCAAGGCAATATTTTGTTTCTTATTTCATCTCCGGTCTTCAGCGTTAGATATAGTGCGCCGTGCAATGTAAATAGAGATAAGCTGACCAAGCCGACCAATATTGAATACGGATTTAATAAGTCAATAAACGAACCGAGGTACTGTCCCTGCATATTAATTGGAAGACCGCGAAGAATATTTCCAATTGCAATTCCGAATAGTATTGAAGGAAGCAGACTGCCGATTGCAAATAATAAATCCCACAATTTCTTCCACCCTTGAGAAGAAACTTTTCCTCTAAATTCAAATGAGATTGCTCTAAAAATTAATGAGGCTAATAAAAGCATGAACGCTAAATAAAATCCGCTGAACACAGTCGCATAAACAACCGGGAAAGCTGCAAACAATGCTCCGCCGCCAGTTAGCAGCCATACTTCATTTCCATCCCATATCGGACCAATAGAATTTAAATAAATTCTTTTTTCGTTTTCATCTTTTACAAACAAATAAAGAACTCCAACTCCCAGATCAAATCCGTCCAAAATTGCGTAACCGATAATCAGCACGCCGACAAGTAAAAACCATATTACATTAAGATCCATTATTCATGCACCTCCTTTACAGTTAACATCTCGGGACCATGTTTTATTTCTTTAAAAAGAAGATAAACATAGAGCGAGCCTATAAATAAATATATGAACGCAAAAAGTATTATTGAAAAAATAACATCGCCGGCAGGTACATTAGCCGAAACAGCATCTTTAGTCCTCATAACATTGTAGACGATCCACGGCTGTCTGCCTACTTCTGCGGCAATCCAGCCAAGTTCGCATGCAAATAGAGGAAAAGGTATTGCCCAAACAAATATTCTTAAAAGTTTTTTCTTATCCCATAATTTATTTTTTAAGAGATAGTAAAATGCTATCAGCATGATAAGTATAAAAAGCATTCCAAGAACTACCATATTATGATATGAGACAAACGTTAAAAACAACGGAGGCAGATCCTCTTGCGGAAATTGATCGATCCCTAAAACTTTTGCGTTAGGATCGCCGAATGCAAGCCAGCTTAAAAGTCTCGGTATTTCTATCTTTGCTTTTAGTTCTGGCGGAGGCATAACCGGTACCGCAAAAACAGCCAGTGGCGCTCCGTCTTGTGTTGAATACAATCCTTGGATTGCGGCAAACTTTGCTGGCTGATCTTTTGCAACTTCCCTTCCGCTTTCATGACCCAATGGAAATAGTTCAAGAAGAGATACAATAAGACCGAATATTACTGCGATCTTCATTGATTTTTTTGCAAGCTCAATTTCCTTTCCTTTCAAAATCAAATATGAAGAAACGCCGGCAACCATAAATGCGCCTGTAATTAAAGCAGCGTCAACTGTGTGAAAAAATCTTATCACTGTCGAAGGATTAAAAACGGCAGCCCAAAAATTTACAAGTTCTGCCCGACCGTTATTAATTATGTAACCGGCAGGCGTCTGCATCCAAGATGCGGCAACAATTATCCAGAATGCCGAAATTGTCGCGCCTACTGCAACCATGATGATTGAAAAGAAATGCACTCCTTTGGAAACTTTGTTTCTCCCGAATAAATATAAGCCGAGAAAACCCGATTCCAGAAAAAATGCGAAAACGCCTTCGGCAGCTAAAGGAGCGCCGAATATATCACCTACAAATTTTGAATACTCCGCCCAGTTGGTCCCGAATTGAAATTCCATTACAATTCCCGTAGCAACTCCGACAGCAAAAGTTAACGCAAGTATTTTTCCGAAGAATTTTCCAAGCGTAATGTAAGCTTCGTCCTTCCTTCTCCAGCCTAAGCCTTCAATAATAACAAGCAGCCAAGCTAAACCAATTGAAATTGGCGGAAAGAGGAAGTGAAATCCAACGGTCATCGCAAATTGAATTCTCGATAATAAAACAACATCCATATATAACTCCTTCCTAATATTTACTTTGTCAGCCGAGATATTGTTTCAAGAATTATTCCAAATAAAAAGCATCTATGAAAAGGTTTCGACCGCTAAAACAATTTAATTTTCAATAATTAATAGGCTCAATTTTCAAAAGAATTCTTAAAATTTAAATATCAATTATTCCGTATTCCCAAACGAGAGACCGCAAAACACATTCATGAACACGCTAAACGCTTTTTTTATTCCGCTAATATTTTTGTCGATGTATACTAATAATTTAAATTTTTTATTTTATATTCACAGAAAAAAATCCGGAAGAATATTTATGAAAACATCTACCAGCACTTTTTTAGAATCGATCGCTATGCGAGTTGTATTTTTAGGAATCATTTTATTAGCCCCTTCTGTTTTTTCCCAGCAAGGATATAATCCAAGAAAAGTATTTGATCCGATGTTCGACATTAACACCGGAACATCGTACAGGAGCGCAAGCGGTCAGCCCGGTCCTGATTATTGGCAGAATACTGCCGACTATAAAATTAATGCAAGCCTTAACGATACGACTAATAGTATTTCCGGTTCGGAAGTAATTACTTATACGAACAACAGCCCTGATAGATTAGACTACCTTTGGCTTCAGCTTGATCAAAATAATCTTAAAAAAGATTCTCGCGGAGAATTAACTTCGGGACCGTCAATGAACCCGAATAGATTTTACGGCGGCGACAATATCACCTCCGTCGAAATTGAATATAACGGCAAAAAAACTAAAGCGGATTACGTCATTACAGATACCAGGATGCAAATAAGGCTGCCTGAATCTATGAAACCGAATGGAGGCAAAATAAAAATATATATCGGCTATTCTTTTTTAATTCCTCCGCCGAATTACGGACGATGCGGGTATCTTGAAACAAAGAACGGAAAGATTTTTGAAATCTCTCAATGGTTTCCCCGCATGGCTGTTTATGACGATTTGATAGGCTGGAACAATCTTCCATTTTTAGGCGCCGGAGAATTTTATCTCGATTACGGCAGCTATGATGTCTATTTGAATGTTCCGTGGGATCAATTTGTGGTTTCTTCCGGAACTTTGCAGAATCCAAACGAAGTTCTAACTAAAGAAGAAATTAAAAGACTTCAGCAGGCGCGGGAAAGTAATAAAACTATTTTTATTGTAAAATCAGATGAGATTAATAATCCTGATATGCGACCGGTGCATAATGGAAGATTGACTTGGCATTTTAAAATGAATGATACAAGAGATTTTACTTGGGCTTCTTCAAAAGCTTTTATCTGGGACGCCGCGAAAGTTAATTTGCCTGACGGGAAAAAGTCTCTTGCTATGTCCGTTTATCCGGTTGAAAGCAGCGGCGACAGCGCATGGACTCGCTCTACTGAATTTTTAAAACGTAGTATGGAAATCTTTTCAAAAGATTGGTACCAATATCCATATCCCAGCGCAGTTAATGTCGCCGGACCGGTCGGCGGAATGGAATTCCCCGGAATAATTTTCTGCCACTGGAAAGCTTCCGGCAAAGTGCTCTGGATGGTTACGAATCATGAAATCGGGCATAACTGGTTTCCGATGCTTGTCGGTTCCGACGAAAGAGAAAACGGCTGGATGGATGAAGGCTTCAATACTTTCATCGACATTTATTCTTACGCTGAATTTAACAATGATGAATTCGGAGTAAAGCGCGACGGAGAATATGCGCCTAAAGGCGGCAATCCCGCAAAAGAAATTGTCCCGTTTTTAATGAGCCCTCATTCTCTGCCTATCTTAACTTATGCCGACAATATCCCGGGAAAATACGAACACACGCTTTACTATTATAAAACTGCGCTTGGATTAGTGATGCTTCGCGATTTTGTGCTCGGCAAAGACAGATTTGATTATGCTTTTAGAAATTACATTTCGGATTGGGCTTATAAACATCCCTCTCCTTTTGATTTTTTTAGAGACATGAATAATGCCTCGGGCGAAGATTTAAACTGGTTCTGGAAAGAATGGTTCTGCAAAACTTACACGCTCGATCAAGCTGTCGACAGCGTAAAATATATCGACGGCGACGCTTCTAAAGGAAGCTTGATTACAATTGAAAATAAAAATCAAATGGTTATGCCCGTTGAAATTGAAGTCAAAGAATCAAATGGTAAAACCGGAAGAGTAAAACTGCCTGTGGAAATTTGGCAGCGCGGAGGATTGTGGACATTTAAATATAATTCAACAAGCAAGATTGATTCAGTTATTATTGATCCCGACGGCATGCTGCCGGATGTAAATCCAGCTAACAACATCTGGACTTCAAAATAGCTATAAGATTTCTTTTATTAAATCTGATCGAAAAAATTCAATTGTGTTGTTGATACTATATCATCAAAGGATAAATCAAGCAGGATTAAGATTGAATCTGCAATCGGTTTCAATTGTTTATCGATGTAATGCTGATAATCAATATCGCTGTAATCAAGTTCAATTGGAACCGGTCCTCTTTTTGTAATTATATATTCAACGTAGCCGCTTGCAGCGCCAATCATTTTTGCGGCTTTTACCTGCGGCGGTACATTTTTAATGTATTGATCGACTTCCTTTCTCAATCTTTTTCTGTAGACAAGCTTGTCGTCAAGTCTTCCATCATAAACTTGCTTGACATAATCTCTAAGCCAGTTTGGAATTTCTTTTTCTTCAAAAACTCTTTGGTAAAGCTCTACTTGAAAATCTTTCGCAAGCCTTGTCCAATCTGATCGTACAAACTCCATCCCGACAAAGTCTAATTTTTCTTTTCCCTTTTCGCAGAGCAAACCTGCGTAGCGTTTCTTTGCGCCGGTTTCACTTCCTCTTGCATGCGTTAAAATAAATTTGCGGTAATATTTTTCATATTCGATTTCAAGGCAGGACTTAACATCAAATTTTTGAAGCAAAGTCTGCAGCCAGTATCTATTTAATTCATCGGCAAGGAAATTTCCTTTATTATCTGCATCAATGCCTTCTCCTTGCTTCAATTTTACAAACAGCGAATCCGTATCGCCGTAGAGGACTTCATATCCATGTTCTTCCAAAAATTTTTTACTCTGAAGCAGGAGCCATTGTCCAGTTCCTGTAATTGCTGTCGGTAAATCAGGATGATAAAATCTGCAGCCGTAAGAACCCATCACTCCGTAAAAGCTGTTCATCAATATTTTAATTGCCTGTGAAAGATGAGCGTCTTTATTCTTCTTTGCTTCCGATCTTTTCTGCATAAGTTCGTCAATAAACTCAGGCAGGAAATGTCTTGTATAAGAAAATTTAAGTCCGGCGGGAGTTTTTCTCGAATCGCTTTCATTATATAAGCGCGAAACAGGGTCGATTTTAAAAGTCTGAATTATTGATGGATACAAGCTTTTAAAATCCAGCACGATAACGTCGTCATACAAACCAGGCTTGGGATCAATTACATAGCCGCCGGCTGCGTGATCAGACGATTCAAGATCAATCACGTTCGGCGCGACAAGACCCAGCCTGTGAATCTTCGGCAGTAAGAAATGATCGAATGCCGCCGTCATCATTCCAAGCTGGTCCA
This sequence comes from Bacteroidota bacterium, assembly GCA_021824565.1. Classification (GTDB taxonomy): domain Bacteria; phylum Bacteroidota; class Ignavibacteria; order Ignavibacteriales; family Ignavibacteriaceae; genus FEN-1297. Next base: position 22,956 of record JAKAKL010000129.1, read on the forward strand.
ATAAAAGTCCTGAAAGCTTTGCTCGCTTAACAGACAAATCTATCAAGCCGGTCTTCTGAAATATTTGCGATACTAAAACAGCGTCGTTCAAATTATATTCCGCCAGTTTTTTCTTGTCATGATTGAACAGGCGGTCTATTTCTTTAATTTTATTTTGATCCGCCGTAATTGTTTTACCGGAGCCTAACAATTCCTTTGCAACTGTATCAAGTTTAAAATCTTCAAACGAATAAAAAGCAGCCCGCAATGCCGGCGGTCCGTCAATAACTACTCTTCCGGGAATGTATGCAAAATATCCGCCGGACTTTCTTTTCCTCAGCGTTGTTCTTGATTTTCCTCTGCCAAGATCAAACGGAATTTCAAGCTCTTGAAATTTCTTCTCAAGGAACATAAGGTCAAAGCCGATTACATGCCAGCCGATAATGAAATCCGGATCGGATAATTTATACCAGTTAATAAAATTTTCTGCTAATTCCTTTTCCGTCTGGAATATTTGAATATGCTTCGTTAATTTTTTCGATTGATCGCCGAGCATGAAAACATTTCGCTCATCGCAGCCGCCGGTTAAATGCGCCGCGATTGAATACAGCATCCCATTATTTACGCCTGTCTCTATATCAACTGAAAGCACTTTAAATTTTACATCAACTTGAACCGGCTTTATTTTCGGGTTCACGAAGGACAACAAATTATTTTTCTTCACCGCTTTACCGGTGACATTCATTTGCGCATTAATAAAACGCTCCATTAAGAATCTGCGCACCGGGTCAACGTCTGATTCAAATGATAAAATATTTTGCGCTCGTATTTCATCCGCGGCGTTTTTTAATTCCCGCATCGTATTGAAGTATAATCCATCCACTTCCACACCGGAAAACGATTTTAACTTCAGAGGCTTTCTTTGAAACGATACTTTTATACTTTCAAGATTCGCAGCTTTGTCTACAAAAAATACCGGTTTCACATTATCAAATATTATTTCAACCGGCGTTGAATCTTCCGACTTACCGTAAAATATTAATACATTTTTCCCTCGAATGTCCTGCCATTCGCTTGTAAGGATAAATATATTAATATTTTCTATTGTGCTTTCCATTTTATTAATAAAAAATTTTCCGGCGGATTAAAAAATAATTATCTCTGTTTTTCTTTTTAATAAAGTTCCGTCAATAAAATTATAAATTGCGTAAAGCTCAAGAGAAAACGGAATGTAGCCGAGATAGCCGGGCAGCGGCATTTCAAACACATGGAGGAAATTTACCCCCGGCAAAATGTAAATCCATTTGGGATATGAAAAATAATTCCACATCTCCCAGAAAAAGCCGCAAACCAGACAACCTATTATCAGCGATGAAACGGGTTTCCAGTTCCCGAGAGATAAATATTGAAAAAGACTTTTCTTACCGAGTATAAAATTTAGAGGATCAATAATAAGATATAATGAGACCCAGATTAAGAAATAAAAATATTCCGGGAAAATTATTATGCATATTAAAGTGATGATCCCGATAAGCAGTAAATATGCAGATGCTCTTTTAGTCAGAATGATTTTTTTAGAAGTTTTATTTCCGGCGCGTTTAAATGCGCTGATCAATTCCGCTGTTTCAAATACTGCGGGAATAACCGTTGAAAAGCTTAGTGAAGCTAAAAGGAAGAATTGAATGTCGGTGAAATATTCTCTGCCTAAATAAATCCAGTTCTTTGTAAAATAATTTAGGATTTCAAAAAGCCACCAGACTGGAATGGAAAAAATAAATAACTCGATAAATGATTTTTTACTGCGGCTGAAT
>JAKAKL010000069.1 GCA_021824565.1 Bacteroidota bacterium
ATATTACGGTTCATTGTCTTAGCAAGATAAGTAAGAGAATCAATTATCAACATTTTGAAAAAAATACATAAAAACTTTTTTAATTGAATTGAAATAAATCTTTCATTCTTCAAATTTGTCTTTAGATTAAAACTAAAAGCTTTTTTTTCGATAATATCATACGGGTTTCCAAAGTATTTCATAATTCAAAATGAAAAAAATTCTACTAGTCGAAGACGATTCAAAAGTACGGTTTTTGTTAAGGCGGCTTCTTGAAAAAAAATTCCGGATGGAAGTTTACGAAGCTGAAAACGGCGCCATAGGTCTAGAACTCTGCCGGCAGCACAATCCGAAATTAGTATTTCTCGATATATCTATGCCGGTAATGGATGGCATCGAGTTTTTAACCGAGCTTCGAAAGGAAAATACAGAGATACCGGTTGTGGTTATGACCTGCAATAACGATAGAACAATTGTGGCTAAAATGCTAACCCTGGGGATAAGCGACTATATAATTAAATCCGAATTCATAATGTTTCTGGAAAGTCGTATTGCGGAAATTCTTGAGAAACACTTTGTAGCGTTTAGAGTCTAATTAATTGCCGAACGGATTCGCCCTGTCTTCATTAAAACCGGGCAGATAGTTTGAAGTACTTTCCAATTCCTGCGTCCACCCTTTTGTTAGTCCGTATTTCTCCATCAGATCAATTGCCTTCTCATATTCTGAAGCCCTGATAGGCCTGTCAATCAGAATATCTTTATAAGCTTTATTGGTTGGATAGTACTGCGCCATCAGCGAGATATGAACGTTTGGACTTAACTCTTCAGCGATAAACTTAAACACCTTTTCGGATTCGGCTAATCCGTTTGGAAGAACAAGATGCCTGATGATTAATCCTCTTACCACTATGCTGCCATCATACACCAGTTCATCGCCGACTTGATTGAACATTTCTTTAATTGCCGCTTTCGTACTTTCGAAATAATTATCGACCCTTGAATATTTTTTTGCGTAGGTATTGTCGCCGTATTTGAAATCCGGCAGGTAGATATCGATAACTCCATCATAAAGTTTTAGCATTTCAATTGAATCGTAGCCGTTAGTGTTATAAATGACGGGAAGCTTTAATCCTTTACTGGCAGCAATAGAAATCGATTTTAATATTTGAGCGGAGAAATGAGTAGGGGAGACAAGCCCGATATTGTGGCAGTTCTTTTCCTGGAGTTCGAGCATTATGCCGGCAAGTCTTTCGTAGCTGACTTCATTTTTCCTTTCGACTTTCCAGTTTTGACTGATCTCGTAGTTCTGGCAAAAGATGCATCTAAGATTGCAGTTTCCAAAAAAAATATTTCCCGCGCCGCGTGAACCGGATAGACTCGGTTCTTCTCCGAAATGCGGCGTGTACGAAGATACAATCGGCAGTTCGAGACTTTGGCAAATGCCGTACTCGCCGTTTGTTCTGTCCACTTCGCAATTACGGGGGCAACTTCTGCATGAACGAAGAATGGTTATAGCTTTCTCCGCTTGTTTTTCAAGCTCGCCCGATTTTGAAAGTTTTAAATAGCCCGGTATATAAGTCATTTTTCTTTTTCAAAATTTAATCGACTGAAATATACCAATAAGGAAAGAAAGTCCTTTTTGGAAAGATTGTTTTATTTCCCAGCGACAACTTTAAAAACGGGGTTATTGTGCGATAATAGAGATAAGAAGTAGTTGCCTTAACTTTGAATTAACAAGTAATAAAATAACAGAAATATCAACTAATTAAGTGAGAACCAATATGGCATTAGTGACATGGCATTCAAATTACACTGTAAATGTAAAAGAGATTGATAAACAGCATCAACAGTTGATTAGTATTATGAATGAACTTCATGACGGTATGAAAGCAGGCAAAGGTAAAGAAGTGCTTAGCAGGGTACTCGACGAGCTTATTAAATATACCGCCTTCCATTTTAAATACGAAGAAATGTTGTTCGATAAATTTTCTTACCCGGATACCGCTGTGCATAAAAGACAGCATGCAGATCTTGTTCAGCAGGTTTTGGAGTATAAAGAAAATTTTGACAGCGGTAAAAAAATATTGACTATAGAGGTGATGGATTTTCTTAAAGAGTGGTTGACAAATCATATAGTCGGCGCGGATAAAAATTATTCTTCATTTCTGAACGGTAAAGGTGTTGTGTAATAGAAGAAAGATAAAATGGAATTTATTTCTTGGGTCGAAGAGTATTCCGTAAATGTTAGAGAGATAGATCATCAGCATAAAAAACTGTTGGAGATTATCAATAAGCTGCATGATGGAATACTTGCGGTTAATTACGATTTTACGCTTACAGAAGTGCTTGACGAGTTGGTAAATTACACTGTTTACCATTTTGGATTTGAGGAAAATCTACTTGTAAGATCCGGTTATCAAAAAGTAACCAAACATTTTAGTATGCATTCGGAATTTATAGACAAATTGAAAGATTACTTAAGAAAACATCAAAGCGGAGAAATTTCAATAACAGAAGATTTAATGAGTTTTTTAAAGGATTGGTTAGTCAATCATATTATGCATACGGATAAGGAGTATTCATCATTTTTAAATTCTAAAGGTATCACATAATCAATAAAAGGTGATTTATGGCATTATTTAATTGGAATAATACATACTCGGTCGGCGTTCAGGAAATTGATAAACAGCATAAAGTACTCGTCGACTTAATAAATGAACTTCATGACGGCATGAAACTGGGGAAGGGAAAAGAAACACTCGGAGAAGTTCTCAATGAGCTCGTTCGATATACCGTTTACCATTTTGGCTACGAGGAAAAAATAATGGAAACGGCTAAATATTCTGAAGTGAATCTGCATAAAAGAGCTCACAAGGATTTAGTTGAGCAGGTGCAAAAAATAAAAAACGATTATGAAGGCGGCAGAACAGTACTTACTATGGAAGTTATGACATTTCTAAAAGACTGGCTCGGCAATCATATTATGGGAACCGATAAAAAATATTCGTCGCACCTTAACAGTAAAGGAATATCCTAAGCTCTAAAGTTTTCCTTTTACTGCATTTGCATTACACCCCTCAACACTGTAGCCCGTGTTTGCCCGCACGGGCTACGCCTTTAAAGAATACTACCGAATAAAAAAATAGTAGCCTAAAACACATTACTAATCCTTTCGAGATTAATAAACTATATACTATTAATTTATGTTAAATTGTTATATTGATTTTTGAACATCGAATCTCTAAATGAAAATAAGAATCAAGAATATTTACAGTCATCTTTTGCATCAACCGCGTGCAAATATTTTATTCTTATTTATCCTGGTTACCATTCTAATTTCGATAACGGGAGCGGCTTATTTCTTCTATAAAAAAGATCAAATTGAAAAAGAAAGATTTGTTTATTTGCGTTCGATTTCAGATTATAAAATTTCACAAATTGAAAATTGGCTGAAGGAAAAACACGCTAATCTTGAAATTGTGAAAGCATGCTCGCCGTTTATCAACATAACGGATTCCCGCGCAGGCATAACTCAGGATGTTAAGAACTGGCTGTCTCTCGTAAAAAAGTATTCGGATTATGAAAATATTGTTTTCACAAATGCCGGTGCTAAAATTATATTCAGCATTTTACCTTTGAAGCCGGCTTTAACAAAATCCGATTCGCTGCTTATTGAAAGCGCCGCTGATTCCAACTCAATTAGATTTTCGGATTCGGAGGAAAAAACCGCCGGCGATGAATTTCTTAGATTTTATGTACCGTTCAAAAAGACTAGCGCGTTGGATAAAAATCCACTTGTATTAATTCTCGAACTTAATCCTCAAAAATATTTCGACGCGATTTTGAATTATAGTTTGGATAAATCTCCCACGCTTGAAGCTTTGTTGGTGAAAGCCGTTGGCGACAGTGTTGTGTATTTGAATAAGCTGCGGTATTCCAACAGAAGAAAAGAATTCAAGTACGATGTTTCAAACAAAGCTCTCAGGGAAACAGCAGCCATTAAAGATATGCCGGGATTTGTAAAAGCCACCGATTACAAGGATGATAATGTTATTGCTTACATTCAAAAGGTTCCTTCCTCGGCATGGTTCTTAATTACAAAAATTAATAACACAGAGTTTTACGAACCGGTTAATAATTTAGCCAGGTTGATTTTTCTTGCCGCGGTGTCCGCCGATTTATTTTTTGCTGTTATTCTCTTTTTTATTTGGCGTAAGAATATAGTTGATAACTATAAAAAGATGTACTCCGCTCAGCAGGAAAAAACTAAAGTTGAAAATCGCTTCGATACTCTTGTCAACGGTGTTCTTGATGTAGCTATTTTCATACTTGATTCGGAAGGCAATGTCCTATCGTGGAATAAAGGAGCTGTAAAAATTTACGGTTATACTGCTGAAGAAATAATCGGCAAACATTTTTCCGTTTTCTTTACGGAAGAGGAACGTAAAAACCATATCCCTTATTTGGAACTGCAGAAAACTCTTGCCAACAATGGCAATAGTGAGGAGGGATGGCGGCTTAGAAAAGACGGCTCAACGTATTGGGCAAATGCCGTTATATCTGGTTTAAAAGACGACAGCGGCAATGTGTACGGTTTTCTTAATGTAACCCGCGATCTTACCGAAAAAAGAAATATTGAAGAAGAAATAAAAAATTCGCGCGACTTTTATCTTAAACTTCTCGATGATTTTCCAAATCCTGTGTGGCGTTCCGATTCGGCTGCGAAGTTCAACTACTTTAATAAAGCGTGGCTAAAATTTACCGGAAGAGATCG
>JAKAKL010000124.1 GCA_021824565.1 Bacteroidota bacterium
GCAGCCTTCAAATTCCGGAAATAAACCACATAGCCGTTTCCGCTTCGCTTCCTATTATTTTTATCTGATTTATCATTTTGCTGAAGGTACACCAAAAAGTTCTCGATATCTTTTAGATTTATATTGCTTATTACTTTTTGCGGTTTGAAAAACTTTTCAAGATAATCAAGTGAAATGTTCACAGACCTTAAATAAGAAGCCGACCTGTTATTTTTAATTAAAGCCCTATACTCATCCGCAAACACTCTTATGGTAACGACCTCCCTGGTATTCCCCTCATTCATCAAAGACAAAAGAAGCTTCAGCTTCTCTAAATCTTCAATGCTCAGATTTCCCAACAAACTTGTTAATCCTTCCATCTTTCTTCTCTTGCATTATTCTTTAACTTGAACTTAAACTTGAACATTCTTATCTGTATAAATCTGTGTTATCCGTGTCATCCGTGTTCTATTGCTTTCATGGCGGTTCCGTTTCTTCTTCTTCATCTTTTTCCTCAAACATCTCCATTTGATTATCCGGATTTAGTTCCTCATTCCTCAATCGGCAATCTTCAATCGTCAATACCTGATCATCATTCCTGCATATCCACTCATCCAGCTCATGCTTATAAAAGTACAAGTACTTCCCGGACGGTTTATGAAACGGAATTTTTCTTTGGCTTGTTAATTTGTATAGGTGTGAATTTGATATGCTTAAATACTGTGCGGTTTCTGTTGCGTTTAGGAGTTTGCTTTCCCTTTTCTTTAGGAGATTTAGAATCTCCTCAAGCAATAATAAAATTTTGCTCTTGCTCATGATTGATATCCCTTCCTTTATTCGGGATACCAATTAAATAAAAATAAAATTTAAAATTTGTTATATTCGTGAGGTAATGTTTTTTTGCAATTCATCTAGGCTCTTAATAATCTTTTCCAGGGCATACTCTTTATCATAAAAGCTTTTCCTGCATAATGTAATTACAAACATTATCAGTTCTTCACTGTTGGACGAGCTTCCATCCTTCTTCAGCCGGTTCTTTATCGAATTATATTTCTTTTCAAACAAATATTTATCTGCAGGTTCGCTGAAGAACAATTCTGCGATGTCTTTAACCGTTGTTTTGCTCGAAATTACTCCTTCTTCTTTCATTGCTTCAAATATTCTTACAACATCGGTCATTCCGGATTTTACCTTAATCCTATCTCCTGTACCCAATGTCGCCTTTTCTTCCTTGCTTTCCGTAGTTTCAATTACAGCTACGTCATCTTCCAGGACTCCCTCTATATTTCTCAGGCCTTCGATTAAGTTTTGAATATCTCGTACTACATTACTTCCTGCCCTTGAAACTAGGTAATATCTTCTTTCTTCCCTAACTAGCTTATTATATTTTCCCTGATGTAATTCTCCTCCTATGCCCAAAAACCAGATCAAATTTTCATCAATATCTTTTTCAATCTTATTTATTAAATTTTCATCTAAATATTTGCCGTCTAATTCCTCAGCCAGTTTAATAACATGATTGTAATCGCTTATTACTTTTTTAAGATATATAATCTTTTCATCCTTTGTTTTCAGCTTTTCACACTTGTTAAGTATCTTTTCTACTGTTAATGTTACTTTTCTTTCTAGGTTACTCTTGGTGTGCCTACCACTATTTGGGTCATTTCTGTTTGGATTTCCATTATAATTCATTTTATCCCTTTGATTAATCTCAGAACCTACCAGTTTCCCCCTTTGGGTGTAATTTACCTGTCCGCCGAAGCTTCAGCGAAGGCGGATAGGGGCTATCTATAATATCCCTTGTTCTCTATAACTAAAAAAACCTTCGTCTGCAATTATTATATGATCTTGCAAATCTATATCCACAACTTTTAGTGCTTCAGCCATTTTTATTGTAATTTTATCATCATACCCTGATGGTTCAGGGTTCCCGCTCGGATGATTATGTGCAACTATAACAGACGTACTATCATATTTGAGAGCCGTTACCGCAATTCTTCTGTAATTTAAGTACGATTCATTTACTGTACCTGCGTCAATTAATTCCTTGTGAATCATTTTATTCTGCGAATTCAGATACAAAACTTTTACAACTTCATTTTTATTATTTCCAATTACTGCATTTAAATATGTTACTGTTTGTTCAAGTGATGTAAATTGAATTTCACCCTTTTCAACCTGGTTCTCAAAATAATATTTCATTAACTCATTTTGAAATTTAATAAATATTACCGACTGTCTGCCTAAGCCTTCTATTTGCTTTAATTCGTTCGTATCTGCAGATAAAACCCCCTTAAGTGATCCGAACCTTTTAAGTAGATTTTTAGATATGTCTTTAGTGTCTTTCCTGGGGATTAAATATGTCAATAATAATTCCAAAACTTCATAATCATTAAACCCCTCTAATCCGGATTTTTCAAATCGTCCCCTAAGTCTTTCTCTATGTCCTGCGTATTTATCTTCAGCCGAAGGCTGATGAGCCTCTCCGACAGGAGTCCTTCGGACTGGCTCAATTCCAGCTAAGGACATATTTTCTTCCCTGTAAACATTTTAAACTTAACTTAGACTAATGTTGATAAATAAATTGGATTACAAGCGTGCAATAAATAACCTCTCTCCCTTCAATTTATTTTTTGGTAAAGCAATTTAACTTTACTTAATCACTTATCCAACCGCGAAGCGGTCATTTCTGACAAATCTTATAAATTTTTAACAAGCTGAGTTTTCCATTGCTGCTTCATCTCGCGCCTTAAAAGAATTGCTTTACATTTTTTCCGTCTCTGTAACGGCCTCAAATAAATTCCGCCTGTCGCGGCGAAGTCTAAAAGACGAAGCCGGACCTATCTCGGCGTAGTTCCGATTTATTTGAACTAAGCCGGGTCTTGATTTTTTGTCGTAGACTCCGGCAGAGTCTATAGACTCTAACTAGGTTCTGTCGCCTTTCCCGATTCAATCGGGATATCAAGCCAAAAAAACAATTAATAAGTTTTCATTTGCAATAATTATTACAATGTGATACTTTTAGCAAACAAAAACTCAGCTATCTATGCAAAAAGAGAAGATATATAATTACCTTGAACAAAATATTAATTCCTTACAGTCTAATGGTAAGCTATCATTCAGTCTGGCGGAGTTGCGTAATGAATTTAGTTCTTATTCATTAGATGCTATCAAACTGTCATTAAATCGTTTATCTAAAAAAGGGAAAATTGTTTCGGTATATAAAGGTTTTTATGTAATTATTCCCCCTGAATATTCACAAAGGAAAATTCTCCCCCCTGAATTATTTCTTGATTCTTTGTTCAAGTACTTAGATCGTCCTTACTACCTTGGCTTGCTTTCCGCCGCAGCAATGCACGGTGCTTCACACCAGCAGGCAATGGAATCCTATGTTTTCATTAATAAACCGCCGATACGCCCAACCAAAGTTGAAGGAATAAAAATTAATTATGTCGTAAAATCCGAATTCCCGGAACATGGTTTGGAACAAAGAAAAACCGCAGCCGGCTACTTAAATATTTCCGGTCCGGAATTGACTGCACTAGACTTAGTTGAATACCAGCAGCGTGTTGGCGGACTTAATCGTATCTCCACTATCATTTACGAGCTTTCTGAATCAATGCAGCCTGAAAAACTAAAACTAATTTTACAGAACAAAGCATCGCTTTCTGCAATTCAAAGACTTGGTTATATTCTATCGAAATCGATCGCTTTGCGAGATGTTGCGCTCGATAAATCGGAATCGATCCCGGTACATCCGGGAAAAGAAATTTCTTCTCAGCCGGAAGCTTCCCGATTCTTGGGATCCGCCTCTGGCGGAGATGAGCCTTTGGCTCAAGTACTTAAAAATTATTTATCCGGTAAAAAAATATTTCGTGTCCCACTTAAACCCGGCATTAAGAAATCAAACTTCCCGGTTAATCCTGATTGGAAGATAATTGAAAACTATAAAATCGAGACTGACTTTTGATTCCTAAAGCCTACATAACCGAATGGAAAAACTTTGCACCCTGGAAATCTGATTACCAGGTTGAACAGGATTTGATCATTGAGCGAGCACTATTTGAAATTTTCTCACATCCTGATTTAAATACTCAGCTTGCATTTCGTGGCGGCACGGCACTTCATAAACTTTATCTTTCTCCTGCTGCTCGTTATTCGGAAGACATCGATCTCATACAAATTAATCAAGAGCCAATAGGAGATCTGCTTTCTATTTTACGCAGACAACTATCATTCCTTGGTAAGGCAAATTTCAAATCTGCTAATCATAATAATACACTAATATATAAAATTCAGTCTGAGTCTGAGCCTGTCATAAATTTAAAACTTAAAATTGAGATCAATACCCGGGAACATTTCTCAGTATTTGGTTTTCAGAAAATTGAACGTTCGGTTAATAGTCAGTGGTTTACAGCTAAATATAACATCACTTCCTTTACAATTGAGGAATTGCTTGCGACAAAGCTTCGCGCACTTTATCAAAGAAGAAAAGGAAGAGATTTATTCGACCTCTGGTATGCAGATCAAAGCTATAACCTTGAAATAAAAAACATAATTGAAGGCTTTCATAAATATATTTCAAATGATGGACTAACAATTTCAAGTACCGATTTAATAACCAACGTAGAAGAAAAACTTAAAGACGATGAATTTAACGGCGATGTTTCCGGTCTAATCCGCCCGGAGATAATTTATGATTCAAATAAAGCCTGGTTAAAATTAAAGAATAAATTATTTGCAAAACTATAAGTCTTAACTGCTAATTATT
>JAKAKL010000141.1 GCA_021824565.1 Bacteroidota bacterium
AGATGGCTCGTGGTTTTACACAACAACTCAAAAAGGCACCTGGGTTGACGGCTTTCATACGGGATTTATTTTAGAAGCGCTTGCTGTAATTAGGTATTTTGATAAGGAGTCAAAGTTTCCTATGGTTAAAGGAATGCTGGATAAAGGAATAAACTTTTACTTAAAAAATCTATTTACTGAAAATTACGTCCCAAAATATTTGAATGATAACACATACCCAGTTGAAGCCCAAAACTGTGCTCAAGCTATACAGACTTTAGCAAGGCTTAAAATGTTAGTCGGATATAATACAATCGGAAGCCTTTCAAAAGTAGTTGAAAGTGTGGTTGACTTACTTTATGATAAGACTGGTTACTTTTATTATAAAAAAACAAGGTTAATTACTAACAAACAATTCTATATGCGATGGTCACAAACTCCAATGATCCTTGCATTGCTATATGCTGAAGAGGCAGAAAATACTAAAATATGAAATACATACTTATTTTAGTTTATTATTTAATTGGCTATAATTTACCAAGCCGATATTTTCCATTCGGGAAGAGTTTTTCTAAATTTAGAGCATTAATAGTAAAACTGATCTTAAAAAAGAATTGCGGCGTAAATTTAGAAATAGAAGGGAAAGTATTACTTGGGAAATTTGATGATATTCGGATAGGTTCAAATGTTCAAATAAACGAGAATTCGAGATTGAGAAACGTCATTATCGGGGACAGCGTAATGATTGCCCCTGAGGTATATATTCTACATTCTGGGCATAATTTTGAAAAAACAGATTTACATATGAGATTCCAGGGTGAAAAGTATTATCAAAAAACAATTATTGAAGATGATGTATGGATAGGAGCTAGAACTATCATTAATGCTGGCAAAAAAATAGGCAAAGGAGCGATCATTGCTGCAGCATCCGTGGTAACTAAAGATGTTGAGCCATATTCTATTGTAGGCGGGAATCCCGCTAAACTAATAAAAAAAAGGATAGAATAGATGTGTGGTATAACTGGGATAGTAAATTTTAATTCTTCGTCTGTAATTAACAAAGAGCAGCTTAAACAAATGACGGAAAGTTTAACGCATAGAGGACCGGACGATGATGGAATTTTCATAAATGAGGGCAAGACAGTCGGTCTAGGACATAGACGGTTAAGCATAATCGATCTATCATCCGGTCATCAGCCAATGGCGAATCGTACCGGAGAAATTTGGATAGTTTTTAACGGAGAGATATATAATTATCCAGAACTAAAAAAAGAATTACAGCAAAAAGGTAGCAATTTTAACACTAATTCAGATACCGAAGTTATAATTAATTTGTATGAAAAGTACGGTGAAAAGGAATTCCATCGATTAAACGGGATCTTTGCATTTGCAATTTACGACTCTAGAAACAATACTATAATACTTGCAAGAGACCATTTTGGAGTGAAGCCTCTTTATTATACGTTTCAAAATAATACTTTGATTTTTGGCTCTGAAATAAAATCTATAATGAAAATTCCTTTTGTTAAGAAAGAAATAGATTTTGATGCCCTGAATAATTTTTTAACGCTCAGATATAATCCTTCACCCCAAACTCTATTTGAAGGTATAAGGAAATTAACTGCCGGGCACTACTTGAAATTTAATTCTTCTCATTCGCTTGAAATAAAATCAATTTGGGATTATAAGCCATATACTGACAATAAAATTTCGTTTAATGATGCATTAACTGAATACCAAATTCTTCTAGAAAAAGCAGTAAAGAGACAGATGATAAGCGATGTACCGGTTGGCTTATTGTTAAGCGGAGGCGTTGATTCGGCAGTGATAGGGAAACTGATGCAGGATTATTCTGCCGAAAGGATCAAAACTTTTTCAATAGGCTTTAGCGGCAGCGGTGATTATAACGAGCTTTCAGACGCAAAAAAAACTGCGGACTTTATAAAAAGTGATCATTATGACCTAACGCTAACGAAGAATGAATATTTAGATTTTTTTGTGAAATCGTTTTATTACACTGAAGAACCAATTGCTGAAGCGACAATACCGGCATTATTTTATGTTTCAAAATTAGCCTCAAGGCATGTGAAGGTAGTGTTAGCCGGTCAAGGTGCTGATGAGCCTTTAGCAGGTTATGATAGATATTACGGGGAAAAAATTTTAAATAGATATAGTACGTTATTAAGGTATATCGCATTTGATAAAATAATAAAGATAATACCCCGAAATGAAAAATTAAAAAGAGCGGCTTACTCATCAAAGTTTAATAATGAACTAAGCAGATTTATAGCGATATATACCATATTTAATCAGACAGTGAAGAAAAACATTTTTAAGAAAGAATTTTCGGAAAGTATAAGTACTAATGGAGAGTTCTTATTTAAGGAAGCCTATGATAACTCAAAGAACTTAGGTGATTCTTTATCTAAGATTTTATTTCTGGATACAAGATTAAGTTTACCGGATGATCTTTTGTTATTTGGAGATAAAATGACAATGGCAAATTCATTAGAGATGAGAGTGCCATTCCTAGATGTTGAATTAATAAAATTTTTAGAATCACTGCCATCATCATTTAAACTTAAAGGCAGAATACATAAGTATATTCATAAACAGGCAGTTAAAAAATGGCTTCCGGATGAAATTATATATAGGAAAAAACGGGGGTTTGCAACTCCAATGGATGAGTGGCTTCAAAATGATTTTTCCGATACAGCAAGAGATTTGTTGAATGATTCCGGCTCTTTTTCTAGGTCTATATATAATATTGAAGCAATAAACAAAATGATTGAGCTTCATAAAAAAAGGAAAGAAAACTTCCAAAGACAAATATTCTTACTTTTATCATTAGAGTTGTGGTATAATGAATTTTACAAAAAAATAGGAGTAATGAATTGAAAATTTCTATCTTCGGGCTTGGGTATGTAGGTTGTGTAGGACTTGGTTGTTTAGCTGAACTTGGGCACGAACTAATCGGAGTTGATATTGATGTAGAGAAAGTAAATCTAATCAATAATGGCAAAGCGACAATTGTTGAGAAGGAAATTGATGGGATAATAGAAAAAAATCGCAGCAGTAATTTAATTAGGGCAACTACAAATTGCAGTGAAGCAGTAGAAAAGACAGACATAGCTATTATCTGCGTAGGTACGCCAAACGATACAAATGGACATCTAGATATGTCGCATATATATTCTATTTCAAAAGATATTGGGCAAGCCATAAAGAATAAAAATGAATTTTTTACAATAGCTGTTAGAAGCACCGTAATACCAGGAACAAACTGTAAGATTGCTGAAATAATAGAGCTTGAGAGCGGGAAGAAAAATATAAAAGATTTTTGTGTTGTATCAAACCCGGAGTTCTTAAGAGAAGGGACTGCTGTTAAAGATTTTTTTAATCCTCCGTATACAGTATTAGCTTCGGAGTCTGAGAAGGGAATTGAAAAGATGCAAAAAGTATATGAAAATATTGATTCCGAAATTATTAAAGTATCAATAGGAGTAGCTGAATTAATAAAATTTGTAAACAATTCATACCATGGCTTAAAGGTAGCCTTTGCTAATGAAATAGGTAGAATATGTAAATCATTAAATATAGACAGCCGAGTTTTAATGGAATTATTTGTAAAGGACTCATCGCTAAATATTTCGCAAGCTTATTTTAAACCTGGATTTGCGTATGGCGGTTCTTGTCTGCCAAAGGATTTAAAAGCTCTCAACACAATATCACATGATAACTACATTAAAACTCCTATACTTTCATCCATTGAAATCAGCAACCAGATACACATTGAATATGCGTTTGAATTGATTAAAAATAAAAACAAAAAAAATATAGGTTTTTACGGATTATCTTTTAAGGATGGCACTGATGATTTAAGATTTAGCCCGGCGTTAGAAGTTGCGGAAAGACTTCTGGGCAAAGGCTATGGGGTAAGAATATATGATAAGAATATTAACATCTCTAAATTAATGGGAAAAAATAAAAACTTCCTCTTTGAAAAACTGCCCCACATAAATGAAATATTGCAAGATGATTTAGATACATTTATAAGTTCGGTCGAAATTATTGTGGTAGTTAATAAAGGTGAGAACATAAGCGCTTTGAATGAAAGAGTATTAGGTAAAAAAGAAGTAGTAGATTTAGTAAGGGTAACAGAAAAATTTAAAAATTATGAGTTCTATGAAGGAATTTGCTGGTAAACATTTTTTGCTAATAGTTGAAAACAATTCTGTACCCTTTGATAAGAGAGTATGGAGGGAAGCTCTTGCATTAAAAGATTCCGGGGCAGAAGTAAGTGTTATAGCGCCAATATATGAAACTGATAAAGATAAATTTGAAATTGTAGAAAGAGTAAATATTTTTAGATATAACCTCCGGTTTTCCAGCGGGAGTAAGATTGGCTATATCTATGAATATTTTATAGCCTTTGTGAAGACAATATTCTTATTTAATAAACTCTTAAAAAAAGGGAAATTCGATGTTGTACATGTCGCAAATCCTCCGGATATTTTTTGGCCATTAGCGCTTTATTGCAAAATATTGAGAATAAAATTTATTTTTGACGAACATGATCTAACGCCGGAGACTTTATTAAGCAGGTTTGAAATTAGCAAAGAAAAAGCTGGAATCATATATGAAATATTGAGGTTATTTCAGACTTTATCTTATAAATATTCCGATGCGATAATCTCTACAAATGAATCTTATAGGAAAAGAGCAGTAGAATCAATAAGCAAAAATAAAGATAAGGTATTTGTTGTAAGAAATGGACCGGATACAAGAAAGTTTAAGTCAGTGCCGGTAAATGAAGATTTAAAAAAAGGCAAAAAATATCTTTTTGCTTATATAGGTATTATGGCTGTTCAGGATGGGGTTGACTATATAGTAAATGCTGCCAATAGCTTAATAAAAAAGAAAAAATTTGACGATTTCATTATTTATCTAATCGGATCAGGCAGTGATACTGATAGATTAAAGAAAATGACAGCTGATTTTAAGCTGGAAGAATACATTAAGTTCACTGGTAGAATTCCAGACGAACCTGCTTTAGAAATTTTATCGACAGCCGATATTTGTCTTTCACCTGATCCATTTAATCCCCTCAATGACAGTTCTACAATGAATAAAGTCATGGAGTTTATGTCTCTTAGTAAACCAATTGTTTCGTTCGACTTAACGGAAGCAAAATTCTCAGCTCAAGATGCGGCAATGTATGTTAAGAATAATAACGTTGATGCTTTCGCTGAAGGAATCATGAAACTAATCATCGATAAAGATTGCCGCATACAAATGGGAAGAGCTGGAAAAAAGAGAGTTGACGAAGTTTTGTCGTGGCAAAAACAAATTATTTATTTGATTAATGTGTATAAATATGTCTTATTTAAAAATTGAGGAACAAAAAATGAACATTCCATTCTTAGATTTAAAAGCACAATACAGATCTATTAAAGATGAAATACAACCCGCACTAAACAGCGTACTGGATAATACAGCTTATGTATTAGGCAAGCCAGTGCTGGAATTCGAAAAAGATTTTGCAGCAATGCACAACGCAAAATATTGTTACGGAGTAAGTTCAGGAACAGATGGAAACCACATGGTATTATGGGCGCTAGGAGTAGGACACGGCGATGAAGTGATTATACCGGCAAATACGTTTATAGCAACAGCATGGGGAGCAACATTATGCGGCGCTACGCCGGTATTTGTTGACTGCCATCCTGAAAGTTATAATATTGATCCGGGAAAAATAACTGCGGCAATAACTCCTAGAACAAAAGCAATTGTAGCGGTGCATTTATACGGACAGCCGGCGGATGTGGATGGGATTAGTGGGTCGTTGGTTGGTGGTGGTTGGTTGTTGGAAGGACAAGGAGTCTTTGTAAATACTAAGACAGGACAGAAAATATATTTAGTAGAAGACTGCGCGCAAGCTCATATTGCAGAATATAAAAAAGTAAAGGTAGGAGGTATAGGTATAGCTTCTTCATTTAGTTTTTATCCAGGGAAAAACCTTGGCGCTTATGGCGAAGCCGGAGCTGTTATGACTAACAATGAAGGGCTTGCAAAGAAATTCAAAATGATACGCGATCACGGAGCGGAACAGAAATACGTCCATCTTTCTTATGGGCATAATTACAGGATGGAAGGAATACAAGGAGCCGTTCTTGGAGTTAAGTTGAAGCATATTAATGACTGGACGGATGGAAGGCGCAGAGCCGCAGCAAAGTACCGCAAGCTGCTTTCCGGTATCGAAGGAATTATTCTTCCAAAGGAAATGGAATATGCAAAGCATGTGTATCATCTGTTTGTAATACAGGTCAGAAGTCAGAAGTCAGAAGTCAGAAGTCAGAGGAGGGATGAATTGCAAAAATATTTAAATGAGAATGGAATTGCTACGGGGCTGCATTACCCGGTGCCTCTACATACGCAGCCTTGTTTTGAGCATCTTGGTTACAAAAAAGGAGAATTTCCTGAAGCAGAAAGGTTAGCAGAACAAGGACTGTCATTGCCAATGTATTCAGAGTTGACTGATGAACAAATTGAGTATGTTTGCGGAAGAATAAAAGAATTTTTTAAGAAATAAGAGATAAGAAATAGGAAATAAGAAAAAAGAAAAAAAGAGAAGAAGGGGAAATGTTATGAGTGAAAGGTTGTTGAATTTTGCAGTTAAGTGCTTTGAATTAATTAAATAGATTCCCATGAATATTGAGTATGATGTTCTTAGATATCAACTTTCAAAATCAGTTACTTTAATTGGAGCAAATTATGAAGAGTCATAAAGTACAACGCATAATGAATTTTCTCAAAGAATTAGAATTTTTGTCCAGGAAGTTTTAGAAACCCGCTATTGGTTAAAATTAATTACTTCATTAACTTTATGTGAAATTGAATCTTTAAAATATTTAATGCAAAAAGATGATGAAATTAGTAATATACCATTGTCGAAATAAATGTAATAAATGGTAAACTGTTCCGTCGATGCCGGACAGGTAAAACAGTTGAATAGTGGAACTTATTTACTAATAAAATAACAATGCTTATGGAACCGTTTCGACGGTTTATTATCAATTTTGAACCACAGGTTAATATCTTTAATCAGTTGTAGAAAATCAACCAGTAAAAATTTTTGATTATATTATCTCTTCAAAATTTTTTCTTAAAACTTAAGTAAAATGCGATATCCAAAATACAAATATTTATACGCCTACTTTGACTTTTTAGTCGCGATATTTTCTATTGTAGAAACCAGGATAATAGTATCATTTTTCAGAACAACTTACTTTAAGCATACTTTCTTTTCAAACTTTTACCTCGCAAGTCTATTTATCTTTATCGGCGTAACATTCCTGTTAATATTCCAAAGCAATAATTTATACAAACAAAATATATTATTAACCCGGTCAAAGCATTTTATAGCATTAACAAGGGCAATATTCTGGGCAATAATTTTATTAATGGTAATATCATTTATAGTTAAACTTCCTCTTTTCCACGATGAGCGCTTGTTTGTATTTGTTTTTTCCATAACATCATATTTTAATTTCGCGGTAGTTAGAATTATTATCTTGAGGAAATTATATATACGCTTAAAAGGCAGCAGTCTTTTAACCCGAAACGTTATTATATGGGGAGCAGGTAAGTCCGGTCAGTTGTTAGCGGTAAAATTAATAATGGAGAGTCCTCATAATTTTAATGTAGTGGGCTTTATCGATGATTACAAGAATCCCGGAGAAAAAATATTAAATGGGTTAAAAGTATTAGGTAATCAGGATTATATAAACGATCTTGACTGCAAAGGGAAAATAGATGAAATCATTATAGCTGTTGATAATGTGGATTACGAACGCCTCATAGAAATTTCCGAGCTATGCAGTAAAAAAGAGGTCAACGTAAAACTGACATCGGAATTATTCCAGATAGTGCCTCAGAAAATTGCTACCGAGACATATTCAGGCATCCCGGTAATTGAAATTTCACAAAGGATAGATAGAAGTATTAATTTAGTGTTCAAAAGAATTATAGATATAATTGGCGCAATAATTGGATTAATAATTTTGCTTCCGTTTTTTATAGCGCTCGCAGTAATAATTAAGCTCTCTTCCAAAGGTCCGGTATTTTATAAACAAACGAGAATAGGGAAGAACGGTAAGCCGTTCGAGTTTTATAAGTTCCGCTCTATGACGGTAGACGATTTTGAGGATAAAGAACGCCAGGGGCAGATGATAGAGTTTATTAAAGCAAAAGACAGCCAGAAAATCGGCGGTACTAAAATTATAAATATCAGCCGTGTAACTGGTATAGGAAAATTTATTAGAAAAACTTCAATAGATGAATTACCGCAATTGATCAATGTATTAAAAGGCGATATGAGCTTAGTAGGACCAAGACCATGCTTGCCTTACGAGTATGAAAACTATGACGAGTGGCATAAAAAGAGAGTCGCTGTTACACCCGGATGCACAGGAGTGTGGCAGGTATCGGGAAGAAGCGACGTTTCATTTAATGATTCTGTAGTACTGGATTTATATTATATTAATAATATGTCCCCGTGGCTAGATTTCCAGCTTATACTCAAGACCGTTCCTGTAATGGTATTAGGCAGAGGCGGCAGATAAATAACGCCGGAATTTTTCATAACAGATAATTTCACAATTTTAATCAAATATAAATGCAAAAAAGGTAAAGAATGAAAGCTGGAGTAATAGGATTAGGCTACTGGGGTCCAAACTTAGTTAGAAATTTTATTTCTAATCCTGAAATAGAAAAAGTAACGGCTTGCGATATAAAGAATGAAAGACTGCAATGGATTAAATCCAGGTTCCCGTCTGTAGAAACGATAAATAATTATCATGACTTATTGAAAGGCGATACTGATATGGTAGCTATAGCTACTCCGGTAGATACG
Source organism: Bacteroidota bacterium (assembly GCA_021824565.1). GTDB lineage: Bacteria > Bacteroidota > Ignavibacteria > Ignavibacteriales > Ignavibacteriaceae > FEN-1297. The sequence continues at coordinate 8,894 of JAKAKL010000141.1, forward strand.
CACCATAAAATTGGAAAAGAACTGCTAAACTCCGGGAAGCACATCTGGGTAGAGAAGCCTTTTACTTCATCGACCAAAGAGGCGGAAGAATTAATTGAAATAGCGGATAAGAATAATCTTAAAATATTTGTCGATCATACTTTCATTTATACGGGTGCAGTAAGAAAAATTAAAGAAATTATTTTAGCCGGCGAATTAGGAGATATTATCTATTTTGATTCGGTGCGTATTAACTTAGGGCTATTTCAACATGATGTAAATGTTATATGGGATCTGGCTCCCCACGACCTATCAATAATGAATTATTTGCTTGATAAAAAAGTAGCGGCTGTTACAGCAAACGGAATTGCAAATTATTATGATCACGAGAATATAGCTCATCTATCTGTCTATTTTGAAAATAACTGCTTTGCACATTTTCATGTAAACTGGACCTCGCCGGTAAAAATAAGAAGAATGATTGTAGGGGGAAAAAAGAAAATGCTGGTCTTTGACGACATGGAAAACTTTGAAAAGATAAAAGTATACGACAGCAGCGTAGAGATTAATAACAGCGAAAGCATGCATGAGGCGTTAGCGCAATATAGAACCGGGGATATGCATTCTCCCAAAGTAAACCAGACAGAAGCCTTGAGCTTAGGTGTTAGAGAATTTGTTGATTCAATTTTACAAAACCGCCAGCCTATTACCAATGGCGTCGACGGGCTGAAGGTAGTTAAAATATTAGAAGCAAGTGAAAAGTCGATAAAGAATAAAGGTAAATTAATAGAAATAAAATAAACGGATTTTATGGAAAAAAAGAATATAAATAATGTAATATTGGGCAAGGACGTTAAGATTTTTGATTTTGTAAATCTTTACGGCTGCACAATAGGAGATAACTCTAAAGTAGGAGCTTTTGTTGAAATTCAAAAAAATGCTACTATAGGGGAGAACTGTAAAATTAGCAGTCACAGTTTTATTTGTGAAGGTGTTCATATAGAAGATAATGTATTTGTCGGGCACAATGTAACTTTTATAAATGATAAATATCCCCGTTCAACTACCGGCGAAGGCGAACTGCAAACTGAAGCAGACTGGCAAGTAGTAGAAACGTTTGTTAAAAGGGGAGCCTCAGTAGGTTCATCATCAACAATACTCTGCGGTGTTACAATAGGAGAGAACTCAATTATTGGCGCAGGAGCAGTCGTAACGAAAGATATTCCTCCGAACTGTATTGCTGCGGGCGTGCCGGCAAGGGTGATTAGAAAGATAAAGTGACAAGTAACTAGTAACGAGTAACGAGAAAATAGGAAAAAGGTTAAGAGGTGAAAAGGAAAAGGAAGAGGAAAAGGCAAGGAGGCAAATTATTAATTGTTAATTTTTAATTGTTGATGAGAACTATTAAATAGTAACGAGAGACAAGATATTTATCCAGTACTAATGAAGTCTATGATCAAAAAATTATTTTTAAAAACAGTATCAAATAAAAATATATCAATTATTTTATTTTTTATTACTCTAAGTTTAAGCTTATTGCTATTTACTTCTAACTCTTACGCACAGACGGTGTTTGAACCGGTGCAGAGCAGTGTGTATGATTTCTTAGATAGGATGGCGCAGAAAGGGATAATAGAGTTCAGCGATATAGCCAGACCGGTGAGCAGGAAATATATAGCTGAAAAGCTTGAAGAAATTAGTGACAAGTTACGAGTGACAAGTAACGAGAAGGAATATCAATTAACCGGGGTGGAGAAGGAGGATCTGTATTTCTATTTGAAAGACTTCGGGATGGAACTCAAAGAAGTCAGTAGTCAGCAGTCAGAAGTCAATAGCCTGAATGAACCAACCACCAACCATCAATCCGCCTACGTAAAAACTTCATCGGACACGCTTTCAACCACAGACAACTTATCACAAACTACTTTGTTGAACTGGGATCCGTACGGCAGATGGAGAATGTTTTCATACGAAGACAGTTTATTTAAATTAAATGCCGATCCTATTTTAGGATATCAGGCAGGCAAAAGAGACGGGGCAAAATATTCACATTCATGGAACGGCGTTTATTTATACGGGTACATTGCCGACAAGATTGGATACAGTTTAAGGTTTAATGATAATTCTGAAAACGGAACTACAATTGACAGAACAAAGAATTTTACTCCCATTACCGGGGTATCAATAACAAAGGCGGACAACAATAATATTCAGTATGATCAGGTAGAAGCAAATATAGCAACTGACTGGTCATGGGGCGATGCTGCAATTGGTAAAGACTTTTTAAATTGGGGATACGGCAGAAGCGGCTTGTTAGTCTTATCGGATAAGTCTCCTTCTTTTCCATATATAAGATTAGATATACATCCCGTAAAATGGCTGCACTTCAATTATATTCACGCATGGCTTAATTCTAATGTTATTGACTCAACATCCGATTATGCAACATTGCAAAAAAATACTTCGAGAACAATTTTTAGAGATAAATATTTTGTTTCCCATTCTATAACTGTTACTCCTGAGACTGGTTTGGATTTATCAATTGGCGAGTCCATGATATATGCAGATAAATTAGAGATACCATATTTAATTCCGATTATGTTTTTCAGGCTTGCCGATCATTATCTAAGTCAGAATAGTAATAATGCAGGCGGTAACGCATCATTCTTTTTCGGAGTCAGTTCAAGGAATCAATTGAAGAATACACATTTATACGGAACTCTTTTCATAGATGAATTCACGATTGAAAATGTTTTCAACTCTCAAAAGCAGCACATGCAGATAGGTTTTACGTTAGGAGGATCAGTAACGGATTTGCCTATAGACAATTTAACATTGACGGCAGAGTTCACAAAAATATATCCCGGAGTTTATACTCATTATATTCCTACGTTAACATACCAGAGCAACGGATACGACCTTGGCGACTGGATGGGAAATAATGCAGACCGAATTTACGGCGCTTTGGATTACAGATTGATACACGGCTTAACCGCTACATTGTGGGGACAGTATGTTAGAAAGGGAGCCACAGCGACCGCAGACCAACAATACACAAATCCACAGCCGCCATTCTTATTCGGCTTAAGAACCAATTATTCATATTTAGGCGCGAACGTAAGCTATGAAATTACCCATGACTTTAGCGCTAAGCTTCAAATTCAAACGACAAAGATATCGACGCAGCAGGCGGACCTTTCATTTAGCGATCATAGATTGAATGAATTTTATGTAAGTCTGGAGTATGGAATCCTTTAAGAAGTAACGAGTAACAAGTAACGAGTGACGAGTGAGAGAATGAAATCGCATAAAGATTTAGATGTTTGGAAAAGAAGCGTTTCTCTTGTTACTGTAGTTTATGAAATGACTAAGACATTTCCGAAAGAAGAGATATATGGACTTGCTAATCAAATTAGAAGGTCTGCGGTTTCAATTCCTTCAAATATAAGTGAAGGTGCTGGGAGAAAACATTCGAAAGAATTTGTTCAATTTTTATATATTTCACTGGGAAGTATATCGGAATTGGAAACACAAATTATAATAAGTGAAAACTTAAAATTTATAGATGCAGATAATTCAAATAAAATTCAAAATGAACTAACTGAATTAAGAAGAATGATTCTGGGTTTAATAAGACATCTCGATGAGAATATTTTAAACTAGTTACTAGTTACTCGTTACTTGTTACTTTATTACCTTTGATGTTAAGATATAATTTTGTTATTTTTCAAATCCTATTTTTAGAGGAAATTCAAGCTGATGAAAAAAATTCTGTTGTTAATTGCGGTATTATTTTTAGTAAAGATAAATACTTACGCCCAAAATGAAGGAATTCAGCTGGGCAGTAACTTGAACCAAATGAGAACGACTCCTGCGGGCGGTTATTATGATTATTCTGATCCGCAAGCAGTAAATATTAAGGTGGCAGTATGGGGCTGGGTAAGATTCCCGGGAAAATATATTATACCGGCTTATAGCAATGTAAACGACTTACTATCATACGCGGGTGGACCTACGGACGCGGCGCACCTTGAGGATTTGAAATTAATGAGAATGGGCGCTGACTCGACTCAAACAATGATAGACATAAAGTATAAAGATATAGTAATAAACAATGATGTAAAAAGTATGATAAAGGCGCCTTCATTAAAGCCAGGAGATGTTTTGATCGTAAGCGGCGAACCGAGGCTGTACTTCTCAAATTATTTTTCTATAATAATTACGGCTCTTTCTGCGCTTATATCGCTAGGGACATTCTTTTTGTTAGCAAAGCATTATTAATTTTTCATAATTGACACAACGAGGAAAAGAATTTAATGGAACTAAATAACAACGGATTGCATAACGGTCTTGAGGACCAAAAGTCTCTTAAAGACTATTTTAATTTAGTCCGCAATAACCTGCTGCCTGTAATAATAATTGCTGGATCGGCAGTAATTGCCGCAATTATTTACGCAGTGATAGCAAGAAATATATATTCATCTACTACTTCGTTAAAAATAGAAAAGCCTCAAGGCAGCCTGCTGTCATCTTCAATTATGCCTGATTTACAAAGCTTTACCGACGACAGATTTATATCAACCGAAATTGAAGTAATGAAAAGCTACAGCGTTAGATATAATACTGCCACAGCGTTAATAGACAGTTTCAAGGTAATGGCGCAGCCCGATAGTTTTTATATAATACTGGATCATAAATTTGATTCTTCCAAGAAGAAAAGCCAATTATTAGATCCTAATACTATAGCGAAAATTTTAGGGAAAGCAGTTGATATTGAACAGAAAAGAGGAATTGACATTGTCGATATTACAGTACAGTCGCCGTCGCCGTTTGAAGCAGCTTTGATAGCAAATATTTACGCAGATCAATACAGGCTGTTCGATATGGAGGCAACAAGAGATCAATTAACAGTGGTAAGAGAATTTTTGGCGAGCCAGGTAAAGGATAAGCAAAACGATCTTTTAAAAGCAGAAGATGATTTAAGCAAGTTCCAGGCAAAGAGCGGAATAATAGCTTTAGACGCTCAATCGCAGGCATTGATAACACAGCTCGCAAACTTTGAGGCGCAGAGAGACGATGTTAAAATAACGTACGCGGCTACGAATAAGGTATTGAATCAATTAAAAGACGAACTCAGCCAGCAGAACCCGAAGATGACCGCGTACCTTGAAAGCTTATCACAGCAATCATCAATACAGGCATTGCAGGACGGCATAGCAAAGTTAGAAGTTAATAAAGAGATTGCTCTCGCAAATAATTCACAGTTAGATAAATCTACGGCAACGCAGGATTACGATAATCAGATAAATGCTTTAAAGAAGCAGCTAAGCGATAAGATAGCGATAATTAAGAATGGAATTTTTGCCAGCAATCCTGATGAAGTAAAAGACTTGACGGGTAAAGTACTTGACGCAGAAGTGCAGGCTAAATCATATTCAATTCAATTAGACGAACTAAACAATATTGTAAGTAAATATGACGCACAATTTAACAAGCTGCCAACCACAGCCATAGAATACGCGCGTCTTGACAGGACAATGGAGGCTTCTGAAAAATTATATTCACTGCTGCAGGAAAAATATCAGGAAGCTGTAGTAAATGAGCAGTCGCAGCCAGGAAATGTTTTTATAGTTGATTACGGTCTAATTCCAACTTCACCTTCGAAACCAAATAGAATATTAATTGTTCTAATAGGATTAGTGCTTGGATCCGGATTAGCATTCGGGTTTGTTTTTATAAAGAATTATTTTGACAATACGATAAAAACTCCGGAGGATATTCAGAACAGAAATATTAACGTGCTTGCCTGGATACCGCAGATAGAGAGTTTAGGCGTGAACGGCAATAAAGACTTTGAATTTATAGTAGCTAAGAAACCGGACTCAATACCAAGCGAAGCTTTCAGAGCGCTAAGAACCAGAATCCAGTATTCAAAGATAGGGAGCGACGCGTTAAAAACTATTTTAGTAACGTCATCTGCGCCTTCCGAAGGAAAGACCACGCTTGCCGTAAACTTAGCGGGGACATTTGCGCAATCGAATAAACGGACTGTAATAATTGATTCCGACCTGAGAAAACCGAGGATACATTCTGTATTTAACGCTAATAAATACCCTGGCATGATCGATTATTTATTCGGTCAGGCGACGTTAGAAGAAATTATTAGACCTACTGAATTGGAAAACCTGAAGTATGTTCCATCCGGAACAATTCCGCCGAATCCATCAGAGATGATCGAATCAAAACCGATGCAGGATTTTCTTGCCGAAATGAGAAGGCGGTTTGACGTAGTTATAGTAGACTCCGCGCCTATTATTGCCGTAACAGATTCTGAAATCTTAACTACTTTTGTTGATGCTACAATTCTTGTTGTTTCTGCTGAAGTAACTGAGTTTGATCTAATGACGAAAGCAGCGGAATTAATTAAGAACGGCGGCTCTTCGTTTATAGGAGCAGTATTGAATAACTTCACTTATAAAAGCGGCTACGGTTCTTACTATAAATATTATTATTACTACTCTAATCCTACTAACGGGAAAAAAAGTAAGGGTAACAAAGTAACGAGTAACAAGTGACGAGTAACGAGTAACAAGGTTAAAAGGTGAATAGGTTAAAGGTAAAAAGGTAGAGGTAGAGGAAAAGAAGGGAAAAGGTAGAGAGGTAGAAAGAGAAAAGGCAGAGGTAAAGATGGAGGTAGAGGGGTTTAGAGTAGAAAGCTAAATTTATTGAATATTAGAAACCCGCAATAATTAATTGCGGGTTTTTTGTTTTTAAAGACATTTTCGGATAGATAAGAAGTTAATTGAAGTGTCATAATTATATATTATTGTATTATAAAAATGAGCGGAATGTTTTTTTCTTAAAGTGTTTTTTTCATAAGTTTGTTGTATAAAAAATTTGCTCTTATAAAAAATGATCGATAAAAACAGACTTAAGAAGATAAAAATTATAGTATCCGATCTCGACGGGAGTCTACTAAATAATGAGGGGAAGCTTGGTCCTGAGACCAAAAGAGTTATCAACGAATTAAGAATTCTGGGCGTTCAATTTTCTTTAGCTTCCGGGAGACTTCATTCTGCGCTTATACATTTGGCTGAAGAATTAGACTTGCAGATTCCTCTTATCTCACTGGACGGGAGTATGATAAAAAGCAATCCCGGCGGCGAAATTATTTTTGAATCATTTGTAAAGCAAAAGTATGTTGTTAAAGCTTTAGACTTTGCGGATAGATTTTTATTAAATGTTGCTCTATGCCATGCTGACGCAATTTATTACACGGAAAATAATTCTGTTATACCGAGGATAATGGATAAACTCGGCGCGAGGTACGAGGAAGTTCCAAGCTACAATAATTATTTAAAAGAAACGCTCGAAGTCGTAATTGCAAGCGACTATAAAGAAAATTTGAGATATGTAAAGGATAAGTTAAGCTTTCCTCATACTTTTGGTCTCGGGTTAAATTTTTATAAATCCCAGCATCATAAAGGAATTTATTATTTAGAACTAAGGACGCAGGGAGCAAGTAAGGGAAAATCATTCCTAAAACTGCTCACAAATCTTAGAATCAAGCCTGAAGAATCTGTAGTTATAGGAGATTGGTATAATGATATTAGTCTTTTTGAAACTTCAGCGTTCAAAGTAGCTCCAGATAATTCAATTCCCGAACTAAAGAATAAAGCAGATTTTGTTACGCAAAAAAATAATGATGAAGAAGGTATTGTGGAGTTTCTTGAACTAGTATTAAAAGCAAAGAGGGGATGAACTTAAAAAAGGTAAATCGGATAAAAGGTTAAAAGGTAAATAGTAAAAAGTAAAAGAGTAAAGGTAGAGGAAAAGGCAAAGGAAGAGGAAGAGGTAAAGATCAAAAAAATGAGAAAGAAGATTAAGAAGGAGGCACATGTTTAAACAGTTTTCAATGAAGAGGAACCCTATCTATGAACGCTGCCCTTCATGCAGTCAGCCTAATACACTGCATAGATCGAGAGCGAGAAGTTTAAAAGAAAACATAATAAAAAAGTTTACCTTTTTTAAACTCTACCGGTGCAAAAACTGCGGATGGCGGGGATATATTTCTACACTTAAGTTTACTAAAACCAACTTTAGATATTTTTTATTTTACATTGGATTAGTACTGCTGGTAATTTTAATAGTTCGAAAGGTGCTTGAGATAGTGGTGAGGTAAAAAGGCAGAGGTAAAGGAAAAGGTAGAGGTAGAGGGAAAAAAGAAATGTATAAATCTTTTAAGGAAATGCCGGTGTGGGAGGATGCGATGAACTTAGCCGTTGATGTGTATTGGTTCAGCGTGAAATGGAATTCCATGTTGATTAAGTAAGGTGAAAAATCAACTGGCATTCTTCACCTCATAACGAGCTTTTTTAGCTAATAGTAATTTAACATTTCTTTCATCAAGTTTCTCAGTAATCCTGTCATTTAAGAAGTCATTCGGAGTAAGATAAAATAAAGAGCTGTGCAGGCGCTTGTTGTTATAATAATCGATAAACTTAGCAATCTGCTCTCTGGCATCATCAAGGTTTATCATAGACGTAGCCTGAATGCACTCTTGCTGAATAGTCCTATGGTAACGCTCAATCTTACCGTTACTCTGAGGATAAGCAATCGAAGTGCGGATATGCTGCAGCCCGGCAAGCTTCAAGTACTCGGCAAAGTCTTTAGAGATATACTGAGGTCCATTATCAGTGATGAGTCTGGGTTTAACACCGGGATATTTCTCTAAAGCTTTCTGCACCGTAAGCTCTACATCGTACTCCTGCATATTTAGCCTTAGCTCATGATGGACAATATAACGTGAATAACCATCAATAACAGATATAAGAAATAAGAACGTGCCGCGGAAGTTAACATACTTAATATCATTGTGCCAATGCTGGTGAGGTGCTGTCGGTTGAATAAACCCGCTGCCTTTAGATGATTTCTTAACCTGGTTCCAACGGTTAAGCAAGCCGGCTGATTTCAAGACTCTGTAAGTAGTAGAAGGACTTACGGCTGCTATGTTATCGTCAATCATCATATAGGTCAGTCTTCTGTATCCTTCACCAAAATGTTCTTTGGCATAGTTAATAATGGCATGTCTTTCCCAGTCCAGTATCCAATGCTGCTTTGGTATGATGCCGTTATGATTATTGACTTTGTCCTTACGGTCAACCCAGGAGTAGTACTTACTGGAACTGATACCTATAAGCTGAAGGAGCTTACCGGTTGGAATATTTGTTTTAGATGTCATCATTAGAGTAAACTCAACAATGTTATCGCGTATGTCAGGCTCGACCCACTGAGCATTTAGTTGTCCCCATCGATACTTTTTTTTATTTCGATATTCTCCCTAAGAAGAAAACTAATTGCCTCATCCCGGTCTTTAAGCTTAGACTGGAGTTTCTCGATCTTTCTCTGTTCTGCAGAAAGCTGCTGAGAGTTGGAAGCTTTCGGCTTAAAAATATCCTGGGCAGACTCAAATAGCTTTTTCTTCCAATTGTAGATGTCGTTTGGTCTGACTTGATACTTCTCTGCCAATTGGCTAATAGGGACATTGTTATCTAATAATTCCCTAAGGATTATTGCTTTTTGTTCTGCTGTGTACTGCTTTCTTTGTTTCATGGAATCTCCTATATATTTTTTACACTAATTGTAATTTACGAAATTCCATTTCCATCTGAAGCTTTACAGTGTCTTTAATCTATCGGAAAGTTTTCCTAAAAAAGAAGATTACGTATTTACTTCGCAACTAAGGAGAGCCGCTTTGAGCATCTCAGCTAATATTGCCGAAGCTTATGGTAGAAATCATTCGCTAGATAAAATTAAATTCTACTATTATGCAAGAGGTTCCATTACTGAAACCCAAAGTCATTTAGAATATGGATCACGTGTGGGCTATATTAATCAAACAGATTCAGAAAAATTAAGTTATATCTTGGATAAATTATACAATGATCTCAATAAAATAGTTCAATCTTTAAAATAAATTTATTACTTTCTTCTAACTTATTTCTTTACCTCTACCTCTACCTTTACCTTTACCATATCATTTTTCTGACAAACCATATTTTACATAAATATTTCCTATTTACTATTTTCTTGTTTATAATATTTCCCCGCCGAGATCATATTTATAAAAATAGGATATGAGCCAGCAACGCCCGCTGGAAGCTCTCTAAACCAGTCATAGCCGGTATAAATGAAAACGCCTTTACCATAATGCGCAAACAAAAGCCCGCCTTCTTTTTCCGGTTCACCTGGGTCATGACATTCAATAACCGGAGAATAATTCTTATCCCATGAATCTGCAAAATACAAACCGCGTTCTTGAATCCAGCCGTTAAAATCGTCTTCCGTAATTTTATTCGGATAGTTCAGAATAGGATTGTCCTTGTCCAAAAAAGTTACAGCCGAATTTTCATCCGTCACTCTATCATTTGAGATATGGAAAGGATACGGACCAATCTTATCTGTAACAAGATCAAAAAATTTATTGTATTGAACAACGAGAGTACCGCCGTCCTGTACATAATTAAGCAGCTTCGGCTGTTCGAAGGAAATTAATTTATCCGTGTTATAAAGTCTGATACCTGTAATAATCGCATCGAACTGAGAAAGGTCTTTTGTTTCGATGTCATTATCTGTAAGCATAGTAACATTGTAGCCAAGCTCTTTTAGAATAGGCGGTATCTCGTCGCCGGGGCCCATAATATAACCGATATTATTAACAACTTTTTTCACATCAAGTTTAATTACTTTCGCTTCCGAATTATAAAATACAGTCTGCGTAGGTATATGGGAATAGCTAATTATATCTTCGCCGAGAGAAAGTACCTTACCTTCAACATTAGCAAATGCAAATATCTTACCTTCGGAAAAATTATCAGGCGGGGTAACCTGAAAGTTAAAAATATTTTCGTCGTATTTATTTTTAAATATAAATGGAATTTGCTCGGGCGAGACTTTCCAGCCTTTGGGAACCTTCGCTTTAAGCAAGCCGTTCAAATTATTTTCATTGCTTGTTAATTGAAACGAAACTTCACGCGCATTGGAGTTCGGGAAAAGATAAACTTTATCTTTTAGATTTATTATAACCTTCGGAGCTATTATTAGATTTCTAAATAATTCTCCTTTGACAGGATCAGTCCATTTATAATATACGGGCGTAGAAAAAATTAATTTTTCATTTCCGGCATTAACAAAAAACATTGCTGTAAGAGCCGGCGGATTTTCCGCCAAGCCGATTAGGCACTGATCATCGATATTATAACTGCCGATACCATGTTCATTGCGGAGCCAATATGGCTGAGAATATCCGGCATCTGAGGGGACCAGGCAATCAGTGTTTACAGAAATTAACTTTTCATCCTTGAGCTCTTCGTTTATTAAATTTTCTTTTTTCTGATATGAAACTTCTACCTTATCAAGTTTGAAAGGGAAAGTCGAGCGGTTAATAATAGACGAGGTAACTTTTATTTCATCTCCCGGTGAAACTGTATAGTCCGAAGCGTCAGCTTCTATAAAAATTCCGGCACAAGAGCGGATAACATTAAGTAATTCTTTTTTCTTTTCTTCGACCCAATAATTATTTTTTATTTGATCCATTTCATTTAACGCATTCAAAAGAACCGGAATAATCTGCGATGGCTTATCGGGATTAAATTCCTTGTTTGCTTTTAGAAGAAGCGCGCCTATCTTATCTCCGTTCGGAACCCGGTTCCACGTCATATCTATTCCATCGAATATACTTTTAACCGCTTTAGCTCCGTCTATCGGGACGAAATAATTTATTGATTGACCGAAGCTGCTACTGGAACCAAAACCCTGGGACTTATGCATGCTTCTGCTTTCGGCGGCAATTTCAGTATAAGATTTGCCGAGCAGGGAATTGTAACCGCCGACATCAATCTTAAGTAATTTAGAAAGATCGACGTGCTGCCTTTGAAGAATTGGAAGCCATGCATTCCATAAGATTCTTTTTGGCTGCCATGGTTTAACATACTTAAGCTGTTCATGGAATTTTGTTGAGTCGCCAGAAATTTTAAAAGCCTCGGCGGCAAGGATTTCAGACGCAGTATGATTTCCGTGACCATCGGCTTTAGTTCCTTGAAATCTGGTAATAATAATATCCGGTCTGAATTTTCTAATAACCCAAACTACATCGGAGAGAATTTTTTTCTTATCCCAGAACTTCAAAGTTTCTTCAGCTGATTTAGAGAAGCCGAAATCGACAGCGCGGGAGAAGTATTGTTCGGCGCCGTCGATCTTTCTTGCTTGAAGAAGCTCCTGGGTACGAAGAACTCCGAGCAAATCACCTTGTTCGGTACCGAGAAGATTTTGTCCGCCGTCTCCGCGGGTTAAAGAAAGATAGCCTGTGCGTAGCATTTTGCCTTTGGCGAAGTAAGCAAGTAAAGCGTTATTCTCATCGTCGGGGTGTGCCGCAATATATAAAACGCTGCCGAGCACGTTCAACTTTTCGATTGCAAGCTTAAGCTGCGATGAATTCATGACTGGAGCGGGCTGCGCTTTGATCGTGTTAATATTAAAAATGACGAGCAATATAAATAATGTTCCGGCATAAGACGAGATGATTTTTTGCATAAACTTTTTTACTGTTATTGTGAAAATTCAGGTTAATAATCCCAGCAAATTTCAGAAAACAATGATTACAATGCGGTAATCTTTGTCACGAAATAATTTCTATAAAAGAGAGTGACGAGTGACAAGTAACGAGTGACAAGAAAAAGCTAAAAGGTATTGATTAGAAAAAGAGATTTCAAACGGTTAAGAGGACGCCGGGATAAACGGAGAGGATTTTATAGCTGCCGGCTAAGAAAAATAGTTCCTTAAATAAAATAAAATTCTTTATATTTCACTGAAAGAAAAAGCAAGATAGAGTTAAGACTAAGAAAAATTATGATAGAAATAAACAACATAAAAATCGGCGGCGGAATGCCGTTTGTGCTGATTGCGGGTCCATGTGTAATTGAAAATGAAAAGCTGATACTGCAAACCGCAGCGGAAATAAAAATAATTACGAGCGAGTTAAATATACCTTATATTTTTAAGTCAAGTTATAAAAAGGCAAACAGGACAAGCGTAGATTCTTTTACTGGAATAGGGGATGATGAAGCGCTAAGAATTCTTGAGAAGGTAAAGAAAGAATTTTCGCTTCCTGTATTGACGGACGTTCACACTGCGGAAGAAATTAAGAAAACTTCGCAAACCGCAGACGTGTTACAAATACCTGCATTCTTATCGAGGCAGACCGATCTGCTTTTAGCTGCGGGCAATTCAGGTAAAATTGTAAATGTTAAAAAAGGACAATTTCTTGCACCCGACGATATGAAGCATGTAGCGGAAAAAATTTCTTCTACAGGGAACAATAAAATTATGCTTACCGAAAGAGGAACGACATTCGGCTATCATAATCTTGTAGTAGACATGCGGTCGTTTGTAATTATGAAAGAATTCGGATACCCGGTGGTAATGGATGCGACACATTCGGTTCAGCTTCCCGGCAAAGGAAACACAAGCGGCGGCGAGCCTAAATTTATAAAGCCTCTTGCAAGAGCCGCAGCGGCTGTTGGAATCGATGCGCTGTTCCTTGAGGTTCATCCAAATCCTAAGGAAGCATTAAGCGATGCTTCAAGTCAACTGCCTTTAAACGAGCTTAAGAGTTTGCTTATAGAAATTAGCGCTATCGATAGAGCCGTTAAGCGTTACTAATAATATTAAATTAGAATTAGGACCCGCACTTGGATAAAAATATTTTTCCCGGTAACGGAAATGAGACGCAGAAATTTCCAAGATTACTTACTGCAAAGGAAAAGAATCTTCTTTTTTCTATCCTTCCAGAAAATAAACCCGGATATAAAATTTATAGAGAGAAAGTTGAAGAACTTTTTGTAATCGGCTACGGACGATTCAGAGAGGGAAATTTGATACTCGGGCAGAAGGACGATGAGCCGGATAACTCCGTTCCTTCATCTCATATTTTTGCTATGGGTGTGGTCTATTTTGATGAAGAAGGATTTAATACTGTTATTAACGAAGAAGCTGATAATAAAATTGAAATCGACATTTCACCGGAATTAAAGAGAGGACAAGATCAGGAGAAGATAATGTCATACAATTATTCTGAATGGAATCCGGGTGAAAAAGCGCCGGGTGATAAAAGTTTTGTCAGAGAAGTTGTATTTTTACCAGGTAAATTTTTAATTGCAATAGCACCGGTACATAAAAAAATCTGGGTTCACGATTTTGACAGCATGGTTAATCATATAATTCCGGTAAGCAATTTATACAGCAGCCTGATGCTTGTGAAAGGAATAAGTGACCCCGATATTGCATTGAAACCGAATTCGCTATTCACAAAGTTAAGCGTTTACAGCGATGAAGAAATTAGTTCGGCATTTGTTCTTTATAACAAAAATTTTAGAAGAATAAATTTTGATTATTCATATTTTCAAAGTCAAAAAACTGTTGAAAAGAAAAAAAGCATATTCAATATATTTAAGAAAGGTTCATAATTGAAGAACGAAGAAATTATACAAAAGGGGAAAGAAGTAATTAGAATTGAGGCGGAAGCTGTAGCAGGTTTAGCGAGCAATATAAACGGAGACTTTGCGAACGCAGTTAATGTTATATGCAGCTCAAAGGGCAGGGTCGTATTGAGCGGAATGGGGAAGTCGGGTTTAATTGCCAGGAAAATTGTAGCTACATTAAACTCGACGGGCACGCCGGCAATTTATCTTCATCCAACGGACGCGCTTCATGGAGATTTAGGGATGGTACGCAAAGAAGATGTTGTAATACTAATTTCCAAAAGCGGCGCGACAGAAGAAATAATGAATCTTCTCCCGATGCTTAAGAGAATGAATGTTACATTGATCGCGATGACTGAAGAGAGAAATTCGAGGTTAGGCTCTCAGTGCGATATTTTTCTAAACATAAGCGTAAAAGAAGAAGCATGCCCGCATGACCTGGCTCCTACCGCATCAACAACAGCTACGCTTGCAATGGGCGACGCGCTTTCAATTGCTTTGCTTGAATTGAAAGGCTTTACGGCGGAGGATTTTGCATTCCTACATCCCGGAGGAAGCTTAGGGAAAAGGCTGTCGCTTGAGATAAAAGAAATAATGATTACCGGAGACAAAATTCCAAAAGTAAAAGAAGAAGCTTCAATTAAAGATGTAATTTTAGAAATTACTTCTAAAAGATTAGGAACTACCTGCGTGGTGAACTCGGAAGGCAAGTTAGCCGGTATAATTACCGACGGAGACTTAAGAAGACTTCTTGAAAAAACAATGGAGATAAAAGATCTTGCTGCAAATGATATAATGACGCGCAATCCAAAAGTTATGAAGGAAAACCTGCTTGCGTCGTTTGCATTGCAGCAGATGGAAAATTTTAAGATTACTTCATTAGTGATCATCGATGATGAGAATAAGCCGAAGGGAATAGTTCATTTACATGATTTGATAAACCTCGGTCTCCGCCAGAGATGAAAATAATATTTTTTCTAATAATGATTTT
>JAKAKL010000062.1 GCA_021824565.1 Bacteroidota bacterium
GGTCATTAAGTATCGCACAAGAACAAAAAATAATTCGAAATGAAAAAGAATTATTTCGAAAGTTGAAACGGGTTGATGTATTCGACAAGAGAAAAAATATCGGCGGCTGGACAGTTGACGAAGTGGCTAACTTGACTAAACAAGAATTAAAAGAAACTGGCAGCGTACTTATCGTTGTCAATAAGAAAGAATCTGCACGCTCACTTTATCAAAAACTTTCGGAAGATGAGTCGACTGAAACATTTCACCTAAGCACCAATATGTGTCCGGCACACAGACTAAATGTATTGGGAACAGTTAAAGAACGACTTGAAAAGAAACAACCGCTTATTTGCGTAAGCACACAATTAATCGAGGCGGGCGTTGACATCGACTTTGGCACAGTCATCCGCTACATGGCAGGTCTAGATTCGATTGCACAAGCAGCAGGTAGATGTAATAGAAATGGTAAGCGAGAAAAACTAGGGCGAGTCTATATAGTAAATCCTGAAGATGAAAACCTAGATTCTTTGAAGGACATTAAAATTGGATCTGAATGTACTGAAAGATTCTTTAGAGATTATGATAGAAAAGCAGATGATTTTGAAAATGACAGGATCGGCTTAAAAGCAATGGAACAGTTTTATACCTATTATTTCTATAACCGCAAAAAACAAATGAATTATCCGGTAACAAGTAACTGTAAAGAAATTGGAAGAGATGATAATCTATTCGACTTGCTTTCTCTTAATAACTTTTCCATCCAAGCGTATCAAAGAATTAATAAAAACAATCTTCCTACTATACCATTAAAGCAATCTTTTCAAAGTGCGGCAAAAGCATTTTATGCGATTGATTCGTTTACTCGTGGAGTTATCGTACCGTTTGGTAAAGAAGGTGATGATATTATTAATGAATTATGCGATGCCGTGATGCTAGAGAAGCAGTATAAACTTTTAAAATCGGCGCAAAAATATTCTGTGAATCTTTTTCCGAATGATTTTGAGGAAATGGAAAAGAAAAAAGCAATACGCGAAGTTCAGAAAGATTCCGGCATATATTATATGAATTATCAATACTACAGCAGCGAATTTGGATGGAGTAAAGAAATTGTAACTGAAATGAAAAATTTAACTTTCTAAGGAGGAAGAATGGAATTCAAAAACAATGTTGAGTTCAAGGTATATGGTAAGTATGCGTTATTTACCGATCCTCTCACAAAGATTGGCGGAGAAAAGTGTACTTATCAAATACCAACATACGAAGGATTGAAAGGCATTATCAGTTCGGTTTACTGGAAGCCTACGATTATTTGGATTATAGATAAAGTCCGAATAATGAAACCGATTAAAACGCAGACTAAAAGCGCCAAACCGGTTATTTATAGCGGGGGTAATTCACTTTCCATCTATACATATCTTGCTGACGTTGAATACCAGGTGCAAGCACGTTTTGAATTTAACATGAAGCGCAAAGATTTAGAGCAGGACAGAAACGAAAACAAGCATTGGTACGTAGCAAAACGGATGATCGAACGCGGCGGACGAAGAGATATTTTTCTTGGTTCGCGTGAATGTCAAGGATATGTAGAGCCATGCAAGTTCGGTGAAGGCAAAGGACATTACGATGATATTCCGGAACTTGCATTTGGATTGATGTTTCATGGATTTGAATATCCCGATGAAGGCGACAATGTGAATCTTATAGCCCGCTTTTGGTGGGCGAAAATGAAGAACGGTATAGTAGAATTCCCCAGCCCTTATGAATGCACAATAAAAAAATTAGTAAGACCAATGTCGTCACAGAATATTCAATCAATCGGTTTGGCTGAAGAAGGGCTATTGGAAGGTTATGAAGAACAGGAGGCGAGAATATGAGCTGGATACAAAAGCTTTATGAAACGTACAATAACTGTGAGGGGATGAAAGGATATTCTATAGATGAAAGTGAAAGGCCACTTCTTCCAATATTTCATATAACAGCTCAAGCTCACATTGAAATTACAATTGATGGAGAAGGTAATTTTATTAAGGCAAGCATCATTACTGACAAAAAAAATGATGCGTCTACAATTATTCCAGCGACAGAAAATTCAGCAAGTAGAGCAGGTAGCAAACCGGAGTGTCATCCATTATGTGATGGTCTTCAATATGTAGCCGGAGATTTTACGAAATACGGAGGCGAAGTAACTTCTGGGTTTGCTGATAATCCTGAAGAGCCGTTTAATAATTTTATTAAGTTATTGACAGCTTGGTGTAACTCAGATTACAAACATCCTAAAGCACAAGCAGTCTTAAGATATATCGAAAAGAAATCTCTCATTAAGGATTTAGTCGAACATCAAATATTATTTGTTGATACTGCAGAAAAACTCTTGATGAAACGGCTCACAAAAAAAGATAAAAACGCATCGAAGGATATTTTTGATGTTGCTGGTTCTCAGGATAATGCATTTATTAGGTGGATTATTGAAGACCAAAGTGAGCTTGGGGCGAAAGCATGGAAAGATAAATCACTTTGGAAAAGTTGGAGTGAGTTTTACCTCAGCACAAAAAAGAAAGAACCATTATGTTTTGTTACCGGTGAAAATGCCCTTCTAACAAGTCTTCATCCGAAATACATCAGAGCAAAAGGAGACGGCGCAAAAATAATTTCTGCTAATGATACAACTGATTTCACATTTCGAGGTCGTTTCTTAAGCGATAAGGAAGCTATAAGAAAAAAATTCCCTATAAATCAATCATGTAGCGTTGGTGCAGAAGTATCGCAAAAAGCACATAATGCATTAATCTGGCTTATTGATAAACAAGGGAAAGTCTTTTGGGTAAAAGGTAACGGCGGTAGAAAAGAACCTGCATTGACGGTTGTTTCATGGGCTATTTCAGGAAAGCCGATACCAAAACCAACCGATGATCCATTAACCGTTATTGGCTTCGATGAATTACCCAATGATGAACCAATCGAAATATCAACCGCACAAGATGTAGCAAAAAAATTTAATACTCGAATGCTGGGATATGCGACTGAAATCGGTAACACAGATAATGTTATAGTTATGTGCTTGGATTCCGCAACAAAAGGTCGTTTAGCAATTACATATTACCGTGAAGATTTATCCGGATCAGAATTTATACAAAGGATAGAAAATTGGCATAAGTCATGCGAATGGATACATGATTATCGTTATAAGACTATAACAGAAAAAGAAACAGGCAAGAGGAAAACGTATTTCCAACCTTTTATTGGTGCACCAGCGCCTATTAATATAGCAGAGGCGGCTTATGGTAGTGACACCGATGATAAAATAAAAAAAGCGACAGTTGCACGCCTTCTCCCTTGCATTATCGATGGGAAACCGATTCCAAGGGACATTGTTGAAGCAGCAGTAAAACGCGCTTGTAAACCAGTTACTATGGAAGAATGGGAATGGACTAAAACATTAAGTATAGCATGTTCACTTTATAAAAAATATTCTAAGGAGGACTTCAATATGTATCTTGATGAAAACAGAACAACTCGTGATTATCTCTACGGAAGATTGCTCGCTATTGCCGACCGGCTCGAAGGTCAAGCACTTTACAAAGCAAAAGAGAAAAGAGAAACAAATGCTGCAAGGTATATGCAATTGTTTGCCGAACATCCCTTTAAAACCTGGCGGCAAATTGAACTCGCACTATCTCCTTACAAAGCACGGCTTGGAGGTGCGCATTATTTCACAAAACTAATAGATGAAATAATGTGCAAGTTTTCGCCAGAAGATTTTAACAGCGATAAAGCACTTAGCGGTGAATTTTTATTGGGCTATCATTGTCAACGCGCTGAGTTATGGAAAGGCAATAGCGACGCAGCGGATGATAATTCAACTGAAGAAGCATGAAACATAATTTGTAAGTGAGATAAAAAAGTAAATACACAAAAAAAGATTTCATAAAAATAAAAAAGGAGTTAAGTCATGGAAACATTAAATCACAAAATCGACTTTGCAGTAATCCTTACTGTAAAAAGAGCTAATCCAAACGGCGATCCATTAAGCGGCAATAGACCGAGGATTGATTACGATGGCTATGGAGAAATTTCAGATGTATGTATCAAACGAAAAATTAGAAACAGGTTGATGGACATGGGTCAAGATATTTTTGTACAATCAGATGATAACAAAAAAGACGATTATAAAAGTCTCCGTTCACGAGCTGAAGGAGTATTAAAGAATATTGACATGAGCGATGATAAAATATATCGCGAAGCCGCGTGTAAGCAATGGATTGATGTCCGAGCATTTGGACAAGTGTTTGCATATAAAGCAGCCGCTAAGAAAACCAAAAAAGTAAAAGAAGGTTCAGAAGGACAAGAAGAAAAATCAGAAGAATCTGGTGTTTCAATAGGAATACGTGGACCTGTTTCTGTTCATTCTGCTTTCTCGATTGTTCCAGTGAATGATCGTGTTGCAAGTATTCAGATAACGAAAAGTGTTAGCGGCGAAGGCGACGGTGCTAAAAAAGCGTCCGACACAATGGGAATGAAACACAGAGTAAATCACGGCGTTTATACTTTTTATGGAAGTATTAATCCGCAGCTTGCTTCAAAAACATTTTTTACAGACACTGACGCAGATGAAATAAAAAAAGCGCTAAAATCTTTATTTGTAAATGATGAATCTTCTGCTCGACCTGGTGGAAGCATGACTGTCCACAAAGTATACTGGTGGAAA
>JAKAKL010000019.1 GCA_021824565.1 Bacteroidota bacterium
AATAAACGTTTCGGCTACAACAGTAAACAATTATGCCTATTTATCCAACGATTTGGTTTCGTTTGCTAATACAGGCAATAATGTTGTAAATGGGGCTACGGAGTCCGCGATTATAAATACGGGAAATGCTTATTCCGTTGTTTCTTTAGTAAATAAAGTTAACTTTACCGTTGTTAATTCCGAAATTCATGTAATTACAATTAATTTGTTCGGACAGTTAAACGGCAACATTATACTTCCCAACTTAAGCCAGTCCAGTAATTGCGCAAACTGCGGAGTTAATATGAATGTAAATAATAACGCGTCTGTAAATAATAATATTAACTCCAGCGCCGTTACCGGACAAAATACGGCAACCGGAAGCGCTTCTATAAATACCGGAAATGCTACAAGTGCCGTGAATACATTAAATATAGTTAATACGAACTTAGTAGGAGTAAACGCTCAGGTTTTATATATAAATGATTATGGTTCGTGGAACGGAAATTTTATTGGATGGGGAAATTTGGCTCCGCAATCAGGGGGCGCAACTCTGGTTTTCTATAGTTTAGGTCCTAACAATACCAGTTTATGCGCTTCGTGTTCGGCACAGACTAATGTAAATAATACGGCAATTGTTAATAATAATATTTCATCGTTTGCCAATACAGGAGGAAATTCTTTACTTGGAAACGGATTCATTCTTACCGGAAATGCATATAGCGCAATTTCCCTGATTAATTTTATAAACAGTACGTTTATTAATTCTGTAGGATTTTTCGGATTCATTAATATATTCGGAAATTGGACAGGCAATATAGGAGGCGAAAAAGAATTTGCCGTTCAAAATCAGAACCAGAGTAATATTGTAGAAACTTCTTCTACGAATTCCCAAACGATGGAATCCGGAGGAATGCTTTCTGTTGCACAGAGTAATAACACGGGAAGCTTTGTTAAGCCCGGCGATACCGTTACATTTTTTATAGATGTAAAAAATACAGGTACGGGGACAGTGTACGGAGCAAATTTAGATTTATATCTAATGAGAAATGGTGTTCCGGCGGGCGGAGCATCTTATAATTTGGGAGACATACCTGCTGGGCAGGGGGTTAAAGTTTCAACAGGTATTGTATTGTCGCCAAATACTCCCGCAGGAATATATACAGCTAGAGCATTGGCCTACGGAAAAGTCGGACCCAATAGCGCAACGGTTACCGGATTTGCGGACAGCTTTTTTACGGTTTTGGGCGGGGGGTTTGTGAGTAATGCATTACTTTCCTCAAACACAAATCCGCCAAAAAATAATCAGCAGGTTTTGGGTGCCCAATATCCGTCTGTTTTAAAAAATGACAGCCACAGCAATGATTATGGCCCGTTATATGCTTTTGTAACGGTTATTATGGCATATATAGCTTTAAGAGGATTTAGACAGAGAGACAAATTTATAACCATATTTGGAAAAAAGATCACTTTGGAAGAAAGAATGAGAGCATTAAAAATGTTTCTTTTATGAAAGCATTTAAATTATTAGGTTTTATTTTAATTTTTGGTTTTTTTTCTACGGCCGGTGGTATTAATGTTTTTGCAGAAAGTATTACGACAAATAATGCTTCAAGCGGGACGGTAGTATCGAATTGTGTCAATACAAATACAATCAATTCTTCGGGAAACCCGTGTTCGGTTAATAATAATCTAAATCCTAGTTCTTCTCCTACACCTCCTCCCGGCGGAGAACCTAATCAGCCCGGGAGTGGGGGGAGTAACAATGGAGGAGGAGGCGGGGGAGGTTCTTCGGTTTGTTCGGACACAAAACCCGTAGGAACTCCGCTTAGTTTAACTGCGGCTGCTGGGCCGGGCCCCGGACAGGTAACTTTAAGATGGGGACCGCCGGCCGGTCCGTTTACGACCTATTCTATTAGCTATTCCGATAATCCGGATACACAAAAATGGGGAGTAAACGATACAGGTAATGTAACCGGATATATTATTTCAGGGCTTCCCGTTGGGCAGTATTTCTTTTGGGTTAGGGCAGTAAACGGATGCATGCAGGGAGACCCTTCGGGTCCGGTGACAGTTGGCGGAATAGGCGGAGGAGAAGAGGTTTTAGGCGCTGCGATTTCTCCCTCTCCTACACCAATAAAACAGGTTTTGGGGAAGTCTGTAAGTCAAAGCGTAAAAGTGAGCTCCTGCGGCAGTTGTATCTGGTGGCCAATTATATTAGGAGAAATTATAGCCTTGATAGTTTATTTCTATCTTGTGTTTAATAGAGAATTAGGAAAGAAATACTTAAGAAGAAAGTTTGTTTGGGGACTGGCAATTCCAATAGTTGCATACATAATATTTATTCTTATAAATAGAGACTGTTTAGGACAGGGATTCTGGTGGATTATTGTAAATTCCGCAAGCATATTCTGTAAATGGTTCTGGCTAATTGATTTAGCAGTTTACGCTGTAATCGGCTACGGTTGGAAAAAATACCTTGCTAAAGAATAATTGCTTAATTTTTTTTAATTAATTTGTAAATGTTTCTTTAGATATTCAATATCAGAAATTAAAATATTATAAGCTTCACTTTTGATTAAAGGAGGTCTTCTAAAAGATTTTGTCATTTCTTCTAGTAAATTGAGTTTTAGAATTGCAATATTTTTATGCCCTTTTTGATAATCTTTTTCAGCATTTCTTGCAAAAGTAATCAAATTATTAGCCGTCCAAGGAATGATTAATTTTTGAATTTTAAATTGATTTATATCATTAATTAAATCCTGGAAAGTTACTATCCTGAAATTTTTGGATTGCTCAGCGTTTTCTTTATTAAATTGAATTTCGTACAAATCTGTTTTTGTTGTATCTATTATTCCATTTTGTTCCGAAGTAGATACATTTCCATTTATGTCATAAAAATAAAATCTAAGCAGATAGGTAATAGATTTAGAGGTAATAATATTTAACTTATATTTTTGGCTGATAGGATTTTTTAGATAAAATATTCTTATTTTTTGATTTGATTGATTTAGGTTGCTATCGCTAGTAATAGGTTCTTGTACAAAATTTGTTCCTACAACTTTTCCGCTTTCATCCTTTAGTTCAAGATTGATTTCCGGATTAACAGTTAACATTATATAGGAAAGATCAGTATTGGAAGGAGTATAAGTACCCATACTATTGAAAGTGTTTCCATATTCGGCTAAAGAAAATTTGCTATAAAAAGGATCGTTTATGTTGAAAGTATTTCCATTAATTCCTTTTCCAACCACGAAATGTCCTGGTACTTCAAGTATATTAGGTATATTATTATTAATATTATCTCTAAGCTTTTCTTTATCTGCAAAACCTTCCCTGGAGTATTCCAATGCATCAAAGTTTGTAATTTTATTTATGTTCTTCGCTAGCTTAGAGAGCCTTGATAATGAAAGCCAATTTATAAATCCATTGCCAATATATCCGTCTTTCTGATTTTTCAGCCATGTGTTTAATGTTCCAGGGTCAAGAGGAGTATTATTAGGAAGTTTGTTTATGCCATAATAATTTAGAATCATAGTTGCAGATGTTAACGCGCACCCCCAAGAACGAATGGTTGGACTAGAGGACCATTTAATAGCGCTGTCGTAAATTTGAGATTGCCATGGATCAGATATCTGCTTAATAAGCGGAACTTTCAAGTCAAATGGAGGAATTGTCTCGTCAATACTAGTTACTATTATGTTGTCAAAGTATGTTTCTGAACTTGGATCACTTCCGGCAGTACCTTGTAAAGCGATTTTCCCCGTACGATAGTAATTTCCCATTTGTGGATTATCATAAATTAATTTTTGGGGATTTTGACCAATATATACCTGTAGATGATCTCTATTTATTGTAAGTTTAAAGTGAATCGTTTGTCCATTGCTAAAATCGTCATAAATTATATTTCCACCTGATGGATTATTCATCCTTTGAAATATTATTTTATTTGGAGATTGGATATGAAAATTGTACCAATCGTTTACGTTTGCATATCTGAATGCAAAATGATGATCAGTACCGCTGACTAGTGTCATATCAAACTCAACATTATAATCACTTTTTGTTGTATTCCATAAGTTGTCATTGGGTGTAATTTCTGAGTAGCAAGTTCCTCCATCGATTTTTATTCCTAATTTATTTTCAACTACCTTCCATTCTGCAGGAATACCATTGAAGGTACATGAATTAGATGTAACATTCCAATCATTTGCTTTTCCATCTTCAAAATTATCTTGAAATATAATTTCAGAAGCAGACACTTTAAATAAAGGGGGAAGAATTAGCAATAAAGCTAATACTAAGTCTAAAAGAATAAAAATCCTCAGAGCAATCGGATTTTTCACCTTAACTATGTTTTAATACTTCTTTGAATTCTTGTCAATAGGATCTAAATTATGTAAAATGCTTTATTAAAGATTATTTATGAGCATTTTATTTTTTAGTAGAAGGTTTTATCCGGAAATTGGTGGAGTAGAGAAGCATACTTTAGAAATTGGTAAAAGATTAGTGGAAAAAGGTCACAGTGTAACAGTTATAGCTGAAAAATTTCAAATAACTCATAGTTTAGATAAGCACTCGAGTTCATCAAGCGCCAAGGATACGGGAAGTGTGGCTGGAATAGATTATGTTAAGATTGACGCGGGTAAAGACAACTGGTTTAAAAAGTTTAGGATTTGGAAAGAGCTCTGGATAC
>JAKAKL010000112.1 GCA_021824565.1 Bacteroidota bacterium
ATTATCGAACTGGCGGGCATAAAGATTCCTGAAGAACTGAGAGGGACATCGTTATTACCGTTGGTAAATGGCAAAACGGGAGCCGGTCCACAGTTCGTTTATTCCGAATCTCATTGTGAAGGAAATCCCACCGGCTCGTGTATGATTAGAAAAGGAGATTGGAAGCTGATTCATTTTTCATATTACGAAGATTACCTCTTCAATCTCAAAGAAGACCCGGATGAGAAGCGTAACCGGATTGACGATCCTTCCGCAAAAGACGTTGCGAAAGAACTGCGGGACATACTTTACAAGCAAGTGAATCCTGAAGATGTTACACAGAGAGCATTCGTTTTGCAGGATAAAATATTGAAAAGTTTTGCCGATAAGATGAATGAGGACGAGCTCTTCAATAGGTTTAGATCAAGATTGGGTGATGGTCAAGCGCGCATTTTAGCCAATAAATTATTATAGATTTTTTACTTGCGCAGGGGAGGTCCATTCGGACTGAAACAATTTTTATGATTTTTAACAAAAAATCTTGGTGAGAAAATGCAAAAAAAGAAAATCACTTTTATAGCCGAAGTGATTGCTCTATTTATAATGCTTTTATTAACTGCATCTAGCGCCTATAAAGATTCTCCGGAAATAGAGCAAGATAATGGATGGTCTATGGTGCCGAATATACTGGCGAGAATCAAGGCGCCAACATTTCCCGATAAAGATTTTAATATAAAGGATTTTGGTGCTGTTGCTGATGATGAAACAGACTGTCGTCCAGCTATACAAAAGGCGGTTGATAAATGTAATGCCGAAGGAGGAGGAAGGGTAATTATCCCGTCTGGGAATTACAAAGTAAACGGACCAATTCATTTAAAGAGTAACGTAAATCTTCATCTCCAAAAAGGCGCTTATCTAAAGTTTAGTGTAAATCCGGATGATTATTTACCCGCCGTACTTGTACGCTGGGAAGGAACAAGGTGTTATAATTACTCGCCTTTAGTTTATGCTTACCGGCAAGAAAACATTGCTGTAACAGGTGAAGGAACTCTCGATGGGTGTGTTAACGAATTTTGGCAATTATGGAAATTAATTCATGACCGTGATAAAATAATTTTGCGTGATATGGGAACGCATTTAGTACCGGTTGAAAAAAGACAATTTGGTAAAGGACATTTCCTAAGACCAACATTAATAGAGCCATACGAATGCAAAAATGTTTTTATCGAAGGCATTACAGTTAAAAATAGTCCCTTCTGGACTATCCACCCCGTCTTTTGTGAAAATGTGATAGTAAGAAAAGTTACTGTTGAAAAAGGAATGTCCAACGACGACGGTTGTGATCCGGAATCGTGCAAAGATGTATTAATAGAAGACTGTTCATTTTTTACAAACGATGATAACATAGCAATAAAAGCCGGAAGGGACAACGATGCTTGGCATGAAAACGGAGGCAGACCAAGCGAAAATATCATTATTAGAAATAACAAGTTTATTGAAAGTAAAGCCGGAGCTATTTCAATTGGAAGTGAAATGTCCGGCAGCGTTAGAAATGTATTTGCCGAGAATAATTATGTTCATAAAGCGGGACAAGCTTTTTATATTAAGTCAAATACCGATCGGGGCGGCGCTGTTGAAAATGTTTATGTAAGAAATATTTCTATTGATTCATGCTTAAATCATGCCGCGCTTATTCAATTAGATTATAAAGGGGCCGCAACAGGAAAACATCCGTCTGAATTCAATAACTTTTATTTTGAAGACGTCAAATGTAATTTTGCAAAAAAAGGAATGAGAATTTTCGGCTTACCTTCAAAAACAATTAACGATATAACTTTTAAAAATTTTGAAGTAGGCAATGCAGAAAAAAGCACTGAAGTTTATTACACACAGAATTTAGTGTTCGACAATTTTGTAATTAAGAAAATCACTGCCGTGCAGAAAGAATACCTAAATTCCAATCAGAGCAGTGAAGAAAAAGAAGGGAGATTATACTGGAAAGATCTGCCGGTTGCGGTACAGAAAACATTTTTGAATATAATTAATTCTGTTGTTGATACTAAGAAATCAGTGTCCGAAAAAGCACGCCAGGATGTAAAAGATGCTTTTGCAAGTGATCCCATGGTTACCGAAATTAAAAAATCGATTATTATAGGCAAAGTAATTTACGGAATGGAGAAAGATTTTGGAGACAATGATATAAAAGTGCAGATTGCTGAAGATGGAGGGTTAATCAAGAAAAATTAAAGATTGCTGATGTTCAAAAGTATTTTGTAAGAGGTTGGTCTAAGAGGTGTTTATGATAAATATTTTAATAAAATTTATAATTTTTTCAATTTTTCTTAACGGCGCAGTTATTCTTGCAGATTTTCAAAAAACATCTACCGTTGAAACACGAACCGGCAATGACTCTCTGAAAATTTATTTATCTCAGTTAAGCGACGCTTATAAAACTGCCGTTCAGCTTAACGAGCCTGATAAAATTGTAGAAATAATTTACAATATGAGCTTGACGCTTAGAAAACTTGGCAGAACCGAAGAAGCTTATAATGTTGCAAAAAGAGGTCTCGACTGGAAGAATAAGATATCCGACAAAAGTTATTATGCTAAAAATTTGGATTTACTAAATTCATTATGCAGAATATTTGGAAAGTATGACAAGGCTCTCAGCTATGCGAAAGAGGCAATTGACATTTTTGCTGCTTTAAAAGATACTGCGGGGCAATTAAAATCGCATCTTCATTTAGCCAGAACACAAAAAAAGGTAGGCAATTACCCCGATGCCTTGAAAAACTATCTTAGATCATTATCGTTTTCGGAGCAATTAAAGGATAGTAGTTTCATTGTCGACAATTTAACCGGCGTTGCTGTTGTTCAAAAGTATTTAAAATTAACCGATGATGCCCTTTCTTCAGCCTTACGGGCAATCAAAATCGGTCAACAAATTGGTATAGCTGAAAAATTAAGCGACGCTTATACAATAGCCGGGGTAGTTTATAAAGAAAGAAACGATTTAGGCAAAGCGCTGGAATACTTTAATAAATCATTAAGCATCGCACAAAGGAAAGATGATTTTGGAGCTATCGCTGAAAATCTAAACAATATTGGTCATATCTATAAACGCCGAAAAGAAAACAGCAAGGCGTTAGTGAATTTTGATCAAGCGCTGAAGTATTATAGGATGCTCAAGGATTCATCGGGCATTGCAATAACGTTAAATAATATTGGTGAAGTTCAAATTGTACTTTTAGAATATAAAGATGCCGTCAATAATCTTATTGCGGCGCTTAAGATTGCATTGAAGATAAATATGAAGCCAGCTTTATTGAACATCTATAGAAATTTAATTGAAGCCGAAAGGTTGGATGGAAATTATGTTGCAGCCTTGAAATATTATGATCAATACACGTTGCTTTATAATGACGTTTATAATGAAGAAACTTCTAAACAAGTTGCACAGCTTAATGCAAAATACCAGTCTGAACTTAAAGAAAACAAAATTAGAATTTTAGAAAAGGAAAAGAAATTATCTGTCCTGGAAGCGGAGAAAGAAAAGACTTTAAGAAATTCACTAGTCATAATTGCGATGATTCTTTTGATCTTTAGTACTACGATTTTTTATCAATATAAATCCAAGGTTAAAACCAATAGATTACTTACCAGGATTAATAATGAAAAAGAAATTCTTAATAAAGAAATAAGCATGCAGAATGAAAAACTGCAAAGATCTGAAGAAATTCTTAAAAGCATAAATGCTACTAAAGACAGATTTTTTTCAATCATTGCTCATGATCTTAAAAATCCATTTATCACAATCATGGGATTCTCTGATTTGCTCTTATCCGATTACACAGAGCTTTCCGATGACGAAAGATTATTCTATCTAGAAGAAATGAAAAATACTGCTGAGCTGTCTCATAACCTATTACAAAATCTTTTACAATGGTCGCGCTCTCAAACCGGAAGAATTGAATTCAATCCCCAAAGATTAGAACTAATTAATTTAGTAAATAAGAATTTTCTTCTTCTAAAGAATGCGGCGGAGAAAAAACGAATCCGGCTTCAAGACATGGTTCCACCGGCAATGGCGGTTAACGCCGATGAAGAAATGCTCAATACGGTTTTTCGCAATCTTCTTACAAATGCCGTTAAATTCAGCAACACAGAAGGGATTATTTCCGTAAGTGCTACAGCAAGAGACAATTTTTCAGAAATATGCGTTTCTGATTCTGGCGTAGGAATGGATGAAAAAACAATGGATAAACTTTTCAGGTTGGATGTTACTTGTTCAACACGCGGTACAGCTAATGAAGAAGGAACCGGTTTGGGATTAATACTTTGCAAAGAATTTATTGAAAAGAATCAGGGTAAGATTTGGGTGGAAAGTGAAGTTGATAAAGGAAGTAAGTTTTTTTTACTCTGCCAATATAAAAGAGCATGGGTGGTCATGAACGAATGGATGATTTACGGGGTTTTAGGGGGGACTGATTGAGAACTTGCAGGGAAACAACTTACCAAAATATTTCTCTCTTGATGTGTTTATTTTTTAATGTAAAACGATGAAAATATTAATAGCACCAAATAGTTTTAAGGAATGTGCCTCATCAGTGGATGTTGCTGATTTTATTTATCATTCG
>JAKAKL010000073.1 GCA_021824565.1 Bacteroidota bacterium
GATATTTTTCCGTTTGTATTTGATGTGTTATTATTCGGCGAGGTGATTGTACTTCGCGAACAACCACTTGCGATTATTACTGTTACTAACAATAAAATTCTTATTATGCGTTTCATCCCGTTCCTCCTAAAATATTGTTTTTATATATAGTGAATTACTTTAAAAATTATTAAAACTTAAAAATCCGATAGACTCATTATTAGGGATACCTTCGTAATCATCTGAGTTATAGTATAGTCTATATCCATTATTAAACTTCCTTAAACACGGGTAAATAGGTTTCCCGGTCCAATAGTTAGAAGCATTAACTTTAGTAAAAAAAGGATTGCCGGGCGACTTACTCCAGTTAAATCCATTTGACGATGTTGCTTTACCAAAACCAAAGTTACCATCCTTATAATTCATGTATACCATTTCAAATAATCCGTTTTCATATATAACCGTTGGACTATATGCTCCTATTCCTTCCCATTGTTGATCAGCTTTTAAAATTGGATTACCTGAATACTTTACCCAATTGATTCCATCTGTGGATGTTGCAACATCTGTGCAATATCCAAACGCTGGATTATATGAAGTGTAATAAATATAAAAAGTATTATTTATTTTAATAATATCAGAGGCATTGATACTATATTCAATATTGTCAGGTTTTATTACAGGGTACGGGTATTTTGTCCAATGTACACCATCTAAAGAAGTAGCGAACCCTATTGAAGCACTAAGATGGGGATCTTTTGCACCGCTATAAAACATTTTAAAAATGCCATTATCTTTGATAACTGGGCCTGCTGTAACTATTCCTGCATCCCAGCTTGTAGAGTCTCCAGGTAAAAGTACTGGACCGTTACTATTTATCGACCATGTAATTCCGTCTTTCGACGTAGCAAATCCTACATATGCAAGTCCATTATAATCCTGATACTTAAACCACATTTTTATATTATTATTATCGATCAGTATTTTAGGATTTCCAATTCCATAAGGTCCCCAAACATTGCTGTTATTAATAAGTACAGGGTTATTGCTATAGTCTATCCATGCTGTGTTCATAGTTCCCCATGTTACATAAATATATATGTTACCTGTTCCATTTCCTGTCGGCACCAATGTTAAATTTACTGACGTTGTCGTCCCCTCTACTACTTCTACATCTGTTTGGCCGGAATATACCACCACCTCATTGGCATCTTCTGCATTGACTATTAAATGCCATGTACCTACCGCTACACTGTCAAATGTTATATCTGCTGTTGTGTCTGATCGTAAATCCATGAATCCTTTCAACGTATCAGAACCTGCTCGGCTTAAGTATGCCATTACTGTGGCTACATTCTGCGGAGCGTTAGTCTTATCTATGCGTAAGGATATTTTTCCGTTTGTATTTGATGTGTTATTATTCGGCGAGGTGATTGTACTTCGCGAACAACCACTTGCGATTATTACTGTTACTAACAATAAAATTCTTATTATGCGTTTCATCCCGTTCCTCCCAAAATATTGTTTTTATATATGGTGAATTTTATAAAAAATAATTTTCATTTACAACTATTTCAGGGGAAAAGATACTTGTCGTTTGGCAATAATTCACATTTTAACTTGTAAGAACAAATTGACTAACTGCGTATGGGAAAACTATGAAGCGACACTTTTATTGTAGACAATAACTTGATCAATTAAATAATTGCGAGAGATTAGCCAAATAATTTTCATGTGAATATTTTTTTATCTTATTATATCCCTTATTGCCTAAATTACCCAGCATAGATTCATTTTCTAATAAAGAGCAAATTTTTTCTGCAATATCGTTTACATCATACGGGTCGAATAATAAACCAGCATCGCTAACTTGTTCCGGAATCGCTAAAATATTCGAAGCGCATACGGGTACTTTAAGAGCAAACGCTTCATATATTGGAATGCTTATGCTTTCAAATAAGCTCGGCATAATCAGCATCCGGGATAAAAGATATAGATAAGGCAAATCAACATACTCTATATAACCCAGAAGTAAAACTTTATCTTTTAAATTCAGCTCAACGATTTTATTGACAACCGACGAATAATTTTTTTGTTTTGAACCGCTGAGAACTAAATGTAAATCATGATGTTTTACTGTTAGAATTTTGAAGGCTTCGACAAGCTTAATATGATTTTTATGCTGCCAGAATGCTGCCGGATAAAAAATATAATTATCAGGCAAATTGTATTTCTGCTTTACAGTCAATTTCTGTTCTTCGGTAATTTGAATATTCATAACATTTGCCGGAGGAGGGGCAGGCAAGACGACAATTTTTTTATCTTCTATTTTTAAAAACTTTTTAATGTCGTTTTTAACGTAATTCGATTCACATATAATCTTCTGAGCCTTTCGGGACAGAAAACGGGTTGTTACAAATCTTACTATTCTTTCCTGAAGGGTAAAGAATTCCGGGAAATAATATTCCTGCAAATCGTGAAGAGTTAGAACAAAAGGCTTTACCGCAAAGAACTGTGTGTACATTATTACACGCGGAGAAATAAACAAATCAATGTCGTCATAGCAAGATCTTTTTACTTTTTCCAGTAAGGATGTTCTGAGCAACAGTAAAAGTTGAATTGCTTTTAAAATTCTGACTATTGCATTTGGTTTCGTAGAATTAACTTTTCTAACATCAAGATCGTAAGAATTTATATCACCAGAATTTGAATCTACAAAGATTATATATTTATTAGTTTTATCTTTAGCTAAAGCATCAATTAAAGATTGGGTATATTGGTAAACTCCGCCCGCCTCTTTATTCACAAAAGCAAGTATCCCGATTTTTTTCAATTTACTTTCCACCGAACTTTCATTGAATATTTATTCTTTTGACTATTAGTCTAGAATATTTTATTCTTAAATGCTTTAGATTTTTCATAATTTGAAAAACATTTCAATTCTGGCTAAGTAAAATAAAATATCACTTGACGAGCTACTTTTTCCCTTACCTTTTTTGAACGGTTTGCAACAGGTTTCAATATTGTTCTTAGAAAAGAAAGTTTTTTAAGATTCAAGACCTTTATACCATTGAGTCTATAACCACAGTTTTTCATCATATATAGAAATTGGTATTCTAAAAAATAAACCCCTCCGCTCATAGGAGCGGATATAAAGATAGATGCATTTGGAAAACTTCTCCTTAGATTTTTCAAGGCAATTTCTCTTTCTTCATTCGACAAATAATAAATGCATTCTAAAAGAATTAATACAGTATCTTTACTATTATCGTCAATATCGTCGATGCTTATTTTTAATAGATCTTTCATAAAATAAGACACATTATTAAATGAACTTGTTTTTTCTTTTGCATATTTTAGTGCAATA
Source organism: Bacteroidota bacterium (assembly GCA_021824565.1). Lineage (GTDB taxonomy): Bacteria > Bacteroidota > Ignavibacteria > Ignavibacteriales > Ignavibacteriaceae > FEN-1297. The sequence continues at coordinate 3,347 of JAKAKL010000073.1, forward strand.
TCTGAAATATCATTTATATAAATTTTTGCATTTTTATATTTGTTACATAAAAGTATACTAAAATCTCCCCTGAATGCTCCAATCTCAATAATGTTTCCACTAAAATCTTGTGGAAGATAATTCAGTATAAAATCTAAAGATTCATTTAGTCTTGATTGAATCTTATAATTTTTATAACCCCAAGGGTCATCATTATTCTCGCTATACCATTTATTGAAATCTTCTCTTGTTCTAGGTCTTTGTACTGACCAACTTTTTATTCTTTTTTGTTTTCGAAATTTAAGCATGGTTAACCTACTGTCCTTTTTGCTAAATTATATTTAATTAAATTAATTTTAGTCTTAATTTTATTTTTAAGACTCAAGCTAGCATTATAAAATTTCCTAGATTTTTCGATAATTTCTTTATCCTGCTTAGTACTAAATTTAAATTCAATTTTATTTTCTTCAGATAGTCTAACATTAAAATAATTAGTAATTCCCGCATGAGTACCGCTAGCATCCATCCCTATATTCAATATTTTGGAATTAACTGGATATATACAGAAAGCGTCATTTTTAAAATGATGATAATCAAATCTAATTGACCACGAATCAATCTTTCCGTTCATCTGCGCTCTCAACATTCTTGTCATATCTTTTCCCATAAAATCAAATTTTTTTTGAGCGTAAATATAATCATTGAATATTTTGTAATCCCTTATTTCCCAATCCACCTTACTCCAAACTTCTTTCCATGTTGCCCAACCCCACGATGCTGCTCTTGTGGGAATTAAATAGGTATCAAATTCAAAATCCCGACTGATCTTAATAGGTGGAGAATAACCCGCTATAGAATAGATATTTTCATAATGTTCGTAAAAATCTAGTGCTTTATTAAAGTAAGTAAGACAGTCATTAGAACATATAAGATCATCTTCCAAAACAATAGCCTTCCCATATCTATTTATTACTGAGGTTACTCCTGAAATAATTGCATTAGCAAGACCGAGATTTTTTTCACTATAAGTTATAAAAAGTTTTCTAAAACCTTTGATACTTTTAATGTATCTTCTTACATCCGCAACATCTTTTTCATCATCATTATTTCTTGCTCCATCGGAAAAAACAAATAACTCTGATTCAATAGCCAATTTGTCTTTACTTAATGCTTCTATAGTTTTTTGTGTATGTAAAAGTCTGTTATAGACAAACAATACGACAGGCGCTAACTCATTTGTCATCTAGTTCCCACATATTTATATCTTCATAAAGTTTATGCACAAGGAATGAGCTATGATATCTAACATAAGCTTTAGGGAATATCTTAATTATTGAAGCTGCTTTTGCTGCCAACTCTGTCGGGCTTACTTGTTCAATACTAAATCTTCCAAGGAAAACATCCATCCTATCTTTAAATGATTTTGCGATATCCTGAAGAAAATTATTTTCTCTTGAGGAAGGAAGTATTTCAATAAAACCTGCTGAAAGTGCCGTAGGCAAAATCATATTTGAACCGTGGACCCCAATTACTATATGACTTTCGCTGTATACTTTACACCAGTTCTTTTCAGTATCAGTATCGGTATTATTTGTTCTTAAGTCATTGATAAAAACAGGATAATTTCCAGTGGTTCCTAATCCAACAACATTGAAAACGGAATTCGGGAGAATTTTTTTTAAGGCACGAAATGTTTTAACAATCTTTGTATTTTGTCTCAAGACCAAAAAACGTTTAAATAATTTTAATGACGGTTTTTGATTTATTGCTTCTCCTATAAAAGATGTAAATCTTCCGGAAGTCCAGAGTCGATCCTCTCTATAAATAAAAGTAAAAGTAGGAGTTCTCTTGGCAAAATTTCTAATGTCAAAAGGCTTAGTCCCTGTAAATTTTTCAATATTAATTTTGCCAAATTCAGGATGTGAGAATGCAATACTAAGATATACCGTAGAGAAGTTCTTTAATTCATTCTTTATAAATTTATCAACAGAAACAAACCAGTCTCTGGCTTGTTTTAACTTTATATCTACAGTCCATACTTCACTGACTCCCTCTGGCACAAGCCATTCAAATTGTTTCGGAATAAGCACAATTACCCCTCTGTCATCATACCTTTCAAGATATTCTTGGGCATTGAACAGTTTTAAGAGAACATGCCCATATAAATAATCAATGCAATTAAGTAATACAACTTTGTCCTTCTTATTATATATTTTCTTCTGAATTATCACCGGTGTATTATTCTTTTCGACGTATGAATTAATAAGCGATTTTGAAAACCAATCTATGTTTTCATTACTATATATTTTCAGATTATTTTTGTTAAAGCTGACACGATAAAATAACGCATGTCCGACAGGGAAATCAGAAAAAAATTGCAACTTGCAGTTGTTGCAAGTACAGTCTGCCAATATATGAATACCAGGAAAAACGATGTCGGTTATCTCAATGCACGACGACATACATTCCGGACAAGTAAATTTTTTATAAATATTTGGTTTTAATTCAATCATTTATTAAAGCCGGGCTTATTGCCAGATAGTTTGCATATTGAAAATTTTCCATTTTGCTTTCATATTCTCTACGCGCAATGCCATTCTTCATAATCTTACAAATAATATATCCTTTATTTGTAAGCATTGTATATAAATCTTTCAAATATGTTCTTGAGTCCTGGTTTGCACCACCATATTCAAATTGAATAACTTTTATAAAATCCGGCATTAGGAATTTACCAATTCCCTTCAGTACGTTAACTTCATGACCTTCAACATCAATCTTTAATAAATCAATCTTGGAAATATTATTTTCAGTAATATATTTATCCAATCTAATTAGCTTTATTTTTTCTCTTTTATTAAGTTTCTTATTAATATTAGAAAGATCTCTCTCATATAAAGAGGCAAGGGAACTTCCTTCTGTATCATAAAATATTTCTGTTTCTGCTTCTTCATTAGAAAGGCCAAAATTGTTAAGGAATATTTTGTCTTTTGAAGAAAATTCTTCTTGAATATTTCTAAAACAAGTCGAAAGAGGTTCAAATATATGAAGCTCGATATTTATGTTATTCATCTTAGATTTCTTCAACAGAAGTTTCGAATAATCTCCCATGTTTGCACCCACGTCAAAGATAACACTCACATCATTCTTCAAATAAATATCTAAGAAAAACTCTTCGCCATTTGAAGAAAAGACTGCGTTATTATTGTTCTCAAGACGATTAAAAAATGTAAATACGACATCTTTCAATCGCTTCATAAATATTTTTTCTTTTCTAACTTTTAACATTTTTATATTATTATAAGAATATTTTCACAATATTACTACGGAAATACTTGGAAGATTTATTTGGTTCTTATATAAATGTCACCCCACAATTCATGGTCATCTATATCACTTATTATCTTAATTATCTCATTTTTTTTTACCCATTTATTTAAAACCAGCATCATAGATTCACCAAGTGAGTAATTTGCTTCAAAGTCACTAATTTTTTCAAGAATATCCAAACATTCAACGGAATCAGTGAATAATTCTTTTGTGAATTCAAAAGATAGGGCTTTTATTTTGTACGAAAGACCTCTTAATACGTTTTTCTCGAAACCTTCAACATCAATCTTACAAAAATCCGGTACTCCGAATTCTTCAATTAATTTATCTAAGGTTGTAATTTCTATTTTTTGGAATGTGTTCCAATGATAAGCCTTTGAAAATCTGCCTTCTTTCATCCACCTGTCTGACATTGATGATACTACATTTGCTTCATCACAAATAGATATTTGTCCCGTTCCTACCTGTTCTCCCAAAGCCTTAGAAACAATTGTTATACTTTTATTATTTGCAAATAATTTTTCTAGGACATTACGACAAAAATTCTGCGGTTCAATAGCAACAACCTTAGCACCTAGTTTTTCAAAAATATATGTTCTATTGCCTAAATTTGCTCCGACATCAAAACACAAGCTGCTGGGTTTTATAAATTGAGAATAGAACTCTTTAGATTTTTTAATTTCTCTTCTGGCAGACAAGGAAAACTTTTTTATAAAATTGTTAGTTTGTACTGAAAGAACGTTTTCTTTTGATAATATACTCACTTTAATTTTTCCATTTGTTTCTAAATAAAAATAGACCTGTCCCGAAACCTTTATCAGGATAATAATGATCATATAAGTTATTACTGTAGATATATTTTTCTTCTAATAACTCACAGAATTGGAACTGATTCATTATATACTCTCTAGTAAAAGCCCTATGAGCATTGAAGAATATTTTATTTTCATTATCAATTGGTACAGAGAATAAAATAGTTCCGTTATCTGCACAGACTCTGATCAGTTCACTAATTGCTTTTGCACTTCCAAGTACATCTATCTCATCGCCATATCTGCCTAGCCCTATGTGCTCAACTACGCACAAAGACGAGACAGATTCCAGTGAATGATTCTCGAAAGGTAAATTTAATATAGAACCTTGTTTGAAAGAAAGATTTTCTAACTCTACTCCTAGAGGGCGAATATCAACCATTGTAGTTGGGACAAATTGAGAGATTATACCCATGGTTTTTACCGAACTTCCAATATCGTAATGATGTTTCGGCTTTATCTCAAAAATTTTTTTTGCAGCCCATGTGTCTTGAAAGAAGTAAGTTGGCTCAATCGGAGTGTATCTTGTTTTATCTTTTAACTGCGGATACAAATAAAAGTTTTTAGGCAGATCTTTATATCTTCTTGATTTTGCTTTATAACTTATATAATCCGAGAAATACCATATCAAACTTTTAATAAATCCTACCAAACTTAGATTAAAATATTCTTTCGAGATTATGTAAAAATAATATATGGATAATATGTATTTATTTTCTTTAAATTTTGCCATAAGAGTTTAATTTATTTTCTTTTTGTTAAGTTATCTTTCCACTTAGTGACGTCTATCCATTTTTTAATAAATCCCGTTATAGCATTGATTTCTTGATTTTCGTAGAATTTCCAAAAATATAGGACAAATGGGAATGCTATAATAGAAAACGATTTTATTAAAATAAATATCAACTCATGTTCGTTTCTAAATAGCTGTACTGCGCTATATAAAAATATTCCCACAATAAAAACCTGAATTATCTTATATATTTCAAAAGGTACTCTGTAATATCTATTTGACAATATATACGAAACAATAAATAGAATAAAATAAGATAAAAGTGTGGTATATGCAGCTGCAATATATCCCATTTTAGGTATAAATATTATATTTAATATAACATTAAGTATCGCTGCAACAATTGTAGTGATTGCAATGTTTTTCGTATTCTTAGTCAAATATTGGCCCAACAATGCAACCAATATTAATCCATTAAATACATATGAAAAAATAATTATTGGAACAATTGTATAAGATGGCCAATATTCTGGATTTAGTGCGAATATTTTTATCAACTCCTCACTAAATAATGACAAGGCTAGTCCTCCCCAAACCAAAACGTAGCTTAAATAAGTCATAAGCTTGCTATAATATCTCTTATCACCAGGTGCTCCGAACATTTTGTATGCGCTCGGCAAGAAACTTAGCGTAAATGGCATAATCAAAAACATATTAAGCGTCCCAGCAACTCTATAACCCAAATCATATAGGGCTACGGACTTGTTTCCTTCTAAATATTTTATTAGAAATCGATCACTAACACTCAGTACTAAATAACCAATTGAAGAAAAAATTAATGGAAATCCAAACCTGAAAGCTAACTTAATCACTTCCCTTTCTATTTTAGGTTTCATTTTCGGTATCATAGTGGTTAACAAATATAAAAAGATAATCGACTCTGCAATTATATAGGAATAGAGAATACCTATTATACCATATTGCAACACTACAATAAAAAGTATTATGCCAAGAAGTGAAATAATAAGTTTAGTAATATTTGTTAAAGTATAAGTTAATGGTCGTTGTTCAGCTCTAATCTTTTCAAGGAAAAAGGTATTAAGAACTCTTAAAAAAGTTATTACAACTCCAAGTTTAATATAAGCTAAACTGGTCGGCGCAACATAAAGAATTGAAGGTAAGAAAGGCTGCAATAAAAATACTGCAATAAATAATGTCATCACCGGAATACATAAAAGAATAAAAAGCGAAAAGAAAATTGAGTTTAGTTTGTCTTTAAATTCTTTGAGGTCGTTAAACATTATTATCGACTGCCCCTGTCCCATGAGAAGAATTTCCACTGCAATAGTAAGGCTTACTTCGATAATAGCGAGTTTACCAAAATCTTCAAGGTTGATATATTTTGTATATATTGGAAGTAAGACTACTCCCATTGCTTTGACAGCAACATTACTTATACTATATACAACTGAATGCCTTAAAAAATTTCTTATATTGTTAAGCATCAATTATACTGAGAGAAAATTTCAAGCACTTATATGGGAATTTTTAATTCTGTTCTTCTTTATCAGTTCTACTGCAATAGATATTACAAGACCTAACAAAACTACAGAGCTTAAAGAAAGAACTAAATATTCAGATAGATAAAAGCTAGTCGGCGCGTATTGAAACTGTATTTCATGTTTTCCTCTAGGCACTACGATGCCCATAAACCCATGATCAGTTTTATAAATTTTAGTTCTATTACCATCAATAGTAGCTTTCCATCCAGTAGGTATATAAGTATCACCGAGGAAAAGAAAATTATTTCCACTTGCCTTTGCACTAATATCAATTTTCTCATCATCATATTTTGTAATATTAATACGTGCTGTTGAATCAGGTACATCGATATTAGGAATATCTTCATTTACAAACGCTTTACCTTTGGGATCAAAAGCATTATCTTTAATTTCCTTTAACATATTCAAGTCGTCGCTAATTTTACTGACATTATTAACAAAATATACTCTCGGTAAAGCTTCATTATTTTTATAAACTATCTCTTTACCACTTTGAAATATTGGCACCAGGCCTGGGAAAGGTATTTGTTGATCAGCAATAATATATTTTACATTTAACATACGCCATAAAGTTTGATTAACCGGGCTGCCTATTACATCCATTAGATCCTGATAGGAACGAGGTTTTATTCCGGAATAGCCGTAAAAATCTTCCAGTAAGAAATGCGCATTATAATTTGAGTTATTACTTATCGAACCTAAAGAGCGATCCTGTTTTATATTCAATATTCTAAATGGATCTTTATCGTCCTGATTTCTTATTACACTTACATAATCAGGTATTTTAAATAGTTTATTAATATCCGGATTATTAACATATTTTTCGCCGCGTGCATCTATCCTAAAGAGATCAAAAATAGTAAGGGCTACTAGTATTAGAGTTAAAATATCTTGACTTATTTTAGAATTTATGTAAGCGTAAGCAGACCAAAAAGCAATAGTAAGAATTCCAAATGCAACTAATAAATCTTTAGTAAACATTTCCGCTATATATTGTGCTAACGCTATAAACTGTTGAGAAAGCTGTGGTTGACTTTGCTGCAAACTACCAGCATATTCATTTACCCTATCAACGAACCAATCGGATATCGAATTGTTTAGCATCAGAGAAATTACAAATAACAATGTGATAACAAAAGCGAGATTCTTTATAATTTTAATTAGTTTAACATCTTTTTCTCTTTTTAAAGAAATTATTTTCATCAGACCATATCCAGCTAGTATTGGAAAACTTAGCTGTAATAGTACTAATATCATTGAAGGTACTCTGAACTTATTAAAAAGAGGTAAGTAATAGAAGAATAAGTTAAAAAGTACCGGTAGGTTTTTACCGAAAGAAACTATAAGAGCTATCCCAGAAAGTAAAGTTAAAAATCTAACATATGGGTCTTTCCAGCAAGTAAAAACACCAAATATACCCAAGAAAAATATAAGCACACCCATGTACATAGCTACATCAACAAATTCCATTTGACCGAAATATGTATTTACATCAACTGGCTGATCTTGGCTTAATGGACCAGAATAAGTTGAGTTACCAAAACCATAATATGAAGGCACAATAAATGTCAGCATTTCTTGCGGCGAAAAAGACCACATTGTATGATACTCATAATATGCTGATGATGATGGGTTATCCGATGTTCCTTCTTTTTCTACGATACTCTTTCCCCCCCGAGTTGAGTATGGAGTGTATTGGTATATTTGAGAAATACTATCAGATTGAATCAGCAATGCGATGACAGAAGCAATTACAAAGACTCCTGCTGATTTTAAAATTTGATTTCTTAATATAGTATCCTTCCTTGTTATTGCTCTTAAAAAAAAGTAAAGAAAGTAAATTCCAACAGCAAGAAAAGTATAATAAATAATCTGCACATGAAAACCTTCTAAATACAATTGCATAGTTATAATTAGGATGAAAAAATCTGTTATACGAACTTTCTCCTTAAGTCTTAAGAGCATAAGAAATATTAATGGATACCAAGCTATCGAGGTTAATTTTGTAACATGACCAATATACAAGAATACAATTAACCCAGTACTAAAGGATGTTGATAATGCTGTAAATAAGCTGACAAGAGAATTTTTAGTAATATACTTCATGAATAAAAAAGAAGTGAAAGCAAGTATAATTAAATAAAATCCCCACTTTGCATAATCCACAGAAAAGAAATAAGAGAAAGCAGATCTAATAGCAGTAAAGACAACGGCAATAAGATTAAACCAGGCAAACTGGGTACCAGTGGCATAGGCTGGTAATCCGCAAAAAATAAAAGGGTTCCATAATGTAAATCCGCCATGATGATTTTGAATATAGGGATACATTGCCGCTCCAGCAATTATATCTCCAGATTCAAAAGTTTTGCCTCCAAAATATAATGGATTCAGAAAAGCAAGGAAAAGTATTATTATTACAAGTAATACCGCAAGTACATGATACTTTTGAGGAAGTATATCCTCTATATTAAATTTAGCTATGAAGCTATTAGATTCAACCTTTTTGTTCCTTGTTCCTTTTGTTGATTTAGCCATAAAATTTCTTACTTTTTATAATATTATTTCTTGTTTATTTCTTTGCTATAAAATTAATTCCTGCTCCAACTTCGTTTGTGCCCGAATAATCGGCATACATCATTATCAGAGTAAACGGGAATGTGAATAAATAATATACCGGTAAAACTATTAAAAATATTTTAGAAATATTAACTATCTGAATCGGGTATTTTATTCCAAGCCGCCACGCTCTGTCTCCCCATTTACCGTAAGTATATCTTGAACGATATACTTTGAATCCAAGGGGCTCAAGTTTTGATTCCAAATCCTTAAACGAATATCCCTCTCTCGCATGCTCGCTGATAAAGCTTTCATCCGACTCTTCGTGAACATCGCTGCCGCCGTATACTGACGGCGTATTAATTAACAAAAATCCGCCGGGCTTTAACGCTCTGTAAAAATTTTGGAAGACCTTCACATCATCAACTATATGTTCCATTACATCAACCGATACTATGAGATCAAATTTATTTTCATGATCAACCGCAGTTAAATCTTCCACTCCAAATAACACACTTGAAATATTTCTGGAACTAAAAAATGCTTCGCAGTCCTTAATCCATTTTTCTTTAACATCAACCGCATAAATTTTATTAGGCTGCATTTTTTTTGACATAAAATAAGAATACTGACCGTAACCTGTACCGGCATCATAAATAGATATTTCCTTGTCGCCAAAAGTTTTCCTAAGGTTTAATAATTCTCTTCTAACATACCATGAACGAAGGAACATTATGTCCAGCAGCTTGTAAAAAGCTATTCTTAGAACTGGAAATTTCTTAATTGTATTTGCAAAAATATCTTTTATCGGATCGTAATACATTAGGCTTATTTTAAGTTTATGTGCAAGTTCGTGCCGCAGTTTAAGTTTTTAGTAATTTAAAAAATCCGTCGACAAATTTTTCCCATGAATATTTTTTCGCTTCAAGGCTAATATTCTTTACAAATTCCATTTCTTTACTTTCAGAATAGAATTTATTTATTGCTGCCGCTAACGCTTCGGGGTTTTCTTTTTCAATGATAAAACCGGAAACTCCGTTAGTAATTACCTCTTCAATTCCTCCAACGTTAGAAGCTATAACTGGTATTTTAAAATTCATTGCAATTTGTACAATGCCGCTTTGAGTTGCATCTCTATACGGCAAAATTACACAATCTGAAGCAGAAAAATAATACTTGACTTCAGAAGTAGGTATAAATTCTGTGCGGAGATAAATAAAATTTTCAAGTCCGAATTTTTCAATAAGCTTATTATATTTTTCTTCGTTTGAATAAAATTCGCCCGCCACCAAAAGTTTAACATCCAGTTTATCTTTTAGAAGCGACATCGCTTCCAGCAAAATATCTAAGCCTTTATAATCCCGGATAAAACCAAAAAATAAAATAATTTTTTCGGCACTTAGATTTAAATATTTTTTAGCTTCCGATTTTTCTACGTGCGTACCGAAGATAGAATAAACCGGATGCGGCAGAACCTTATTTTTGGCTGCCGGAAATAATCTGAGTAAATCGTCCTTAACTTTTTCAGAAAGAAGCACGAAATAATCTGCTGCGTTAAAAAAATATTTTGTTAACGAAATATCTCCCGGCTTTCTTTCATGGGGAATTACATTATCGCAGATTACAAGCGTTTTAGTTTTCTTATTCCGCTTTGCAATTCGCGTAATAGTTCCAAAGCAAGGCGCAAAGAAAGGCATCCAGTATTTATAAATTAATACGTCGGGTTCTTCTTTTTTAATTTTTAATCCGGCTCTGATCCAATTAATCGGATTAATGGAATCAACTAAAATTTCTGTCGGAATTTTTTCTACGCTTTCGCCTGCTTCTAACTGAGATTTGCCTGGAAAAAATATTGAAGGATACTGACGTTTGAAGGTTATTACCTTTACATCATTTTTTTTTATCAGTTCCTTATAAAGCAGACCATTAAAATGGGCTATCCCGCCGCGTAATGGATAGGCAGTAGAAAGGATTATTATCTTCATTAATTTTTTCTGCTTTTACAAGAATTACTGAAGCGAACTTGAGCCGTTAGCCTTTATCTTTTATTATGTACTCTTTATCGTCCATTGAATTATGAACAAGCATTTCCCCAAGTAATCCTACGGAGAAAAATTGTACGCCGACTATTATTAAAAGCATTCCAAGGAATAACATCGGTCTGTTGCTCAACGCTTTTCCCATTATCCAATCATAAGTCAAATAGCCGTTAACAATTAATCCCACAATGAAAGAAAATGCGCCTAAGAAACCGAAAAAGTGCATAGGGCGTTTGATATAACGTGTAGAAAAAACAACGGTAATAAGATCAACAAATCCTTTAAAGAATCTTGATATGCCAAACTTGGTTTTGCCGTACCTGCGTGGATGATGCTTTACCACTATTTCAGAAACAGAAAATCCTTCCCAGTCCGCCAGCACAGGAACATATCGATGAAGCTCGCCGTAAACCTTAACCGAATCAGTTACTTCCTTCCGGTATGCTTTTAATCCGCAGTTGAAGTCGTGAATTTTTATTCCGGTCATCAAGCGCGTAACAAAATTAAAGAAGCGCGAAGAGATTTTTTTGATGAATGGATCATGGCGTTTTTTCTTCCATCCGGAGACAAGGTCAAAGCCTTCTTCCAATTTTTTTAGAAGACTCGGAATTTCATTCGGATCATCTTGAAGATCTGCATCCATTGTAATTACCGCTTCGCCGGTTACATTTTTAAATCCAATTTGAAGCGCCGCGGATTTTCCGTAGTTCTTCCTAAAGCTTATGTACTTGAATCTCCTATCCTGCCTGCAAATATCTTTAATTACTTTTAAGGATTTGTCGGTGCTGCCGTCGTCGACAAAAATAACTTCAAAAGAAACTTCAGCCGCTCTTAATACTTTTCTTATTTCATTTGCCAGCGGATTTATAGATTCCTCTTCGTTGTACAGGGGCAGAACAATAGAAATTTTCTTAAAAGATGTTCTGTTTGAAGATGAACTCTGCGGCTGCTGCGTCTGGCGGTTATTGTAAAATTTCCTTCTTCGGTTATAATAATGAGATTTTCTATAACTGCTTTTATTTGATGACGTATTTTCATCGCCTTGCCTGGCGTTTTGATTAGCGCTGCTTTCTCGCGGAGTATCGTTTTCCGGAATTAAATTTTCTTCCAATTATTAACAACCTTAATATAAAAATGATGATAAAATTAACTGAATAATCCGATAAAAACAATTTGATCCGATCCTTGTATCTTTGCGTTGAGGTTTGACCGGTATATATCGAAGAGGGAATGCCAAATAAAAAGTAACCTATTTATCTAAAGTTTAAAACAATACTAACATCTGAATATGAATAAAGTGAAATTTTTGTTAATGCTCACAAACGCGAAGGGCAGCAAATACGACTATTTACTCCGTACAAAAATGTGAAAATCAATAAATTCAAAAATAAATTTATATTTCCAAACGTGAGTGGCAATGTATACGGGAATTTACTCATACTCTCGAACGAGAGTGGCAATATATTCGAGAATTTATTCATACTCTCGAACGAGAGTGGCAATATATTCGAGAATTTATTCATACTCTCGAACGAGAGTGGCAATATATTCGAGAATTTACTCATACTCTCGAACGAGAGTGGCAATATATTCGAGAATTTACTCATACTCTCAAACGGGAGTGCCTATGTATAAGGGAATTTGTTCATACTCTCAAACAGGAAAAACAATAAATACGAATTTTTCTTCAAGTTCCTTAACCGGAACAATAATAAACTAATAATTTAACTAATTAATTTTCGTTTAACATCCTATAATCACTCAAAGGAGGCAAATTATGTTTGAAAAACATTTAGCAAACCCGCTTTTATGGTTAAAAATCAGCGACGATAAGGATAAAAAAAGCTTCAAACCTGAAAAATCCAAATTTCCAATAACTTTCCAAAAACAATAATATATTAATATATAAATTGTATTTTTACGGTAAAATATTTATTGAAGATTATGAATAAAGAATTCAACCACATAAAATTGAACGAGAAAAAATGGGACAAATGGTCCGAATCTCTTGACGGAAAAGGCTGGCGCAATGAGTTTCTCAGAAAGGCGCAGGAAGGCGTAGTTTCTTTGCTGGAAATTAAAAACGATATTCACTTTTTAGATGTAGGATGCGGTACAGGCTGGGCAATCGGCAAAGCTGCCGAACGATTTAATTTTTCCGGCAAATTTTTTGGAGTCGATCTTTCAACTAAAATGATCGAAAGAGCAAAAGAAAATTTTCAAAGCATGGAAAATTTTTATTTTATAAAAGCCAATGCCGAATCAATTCCGCTTGAAGATGGATTCTTTGACGTCATTATAAGCACAAATTCATTTCATCACTATTTAAATCCAGGCAAGGCGCTGAACGAATTTTACAGGCTGCTTAAAGCCGGAGGGAAAATTTATATTTTAGATCCTACAGCCGATTCATGGCTCATAAAATTTTTGGACAAAATAATTAAGATGTTTGAACCCGAACATGTTAAAATGTACAGTTCAAAAGAATTTAAAGATATGTTTATCAATGCAGGATTTAAATATCTAAAATCTGTCGAAGTCCAAACCCGCCAGAAGATTCATATTGCCGGAAAATAGAATTAACTTTTCTATTCATTTTATTCGACTAACTTAAAATAGACGTCAGCATAAGCCTTTGCGGTCTCCTGTACAGGAAAAATATTTGAAGCTCTGAATTCTTTTCTACTCTTTAAAAGATTACAAATTATTTTTTTAAAATCCTCAATTTCTTCGGCGACAAATAATTTTTCACTTGGCACTGCACAACCAACCTTTTTACTGACCAAATAACATCCGGCAGCTAATGCTTCGGCTATTACAAATCCGAAAGATTCATAATTTGAAGTATGAAGAAAAATTTTACTCCTTTTCATGTCAGACAAAACACTTTCGCGCGGAAGCTGTCCTTTCATAAGAATAGTATCCGTCAAATTATTTTCAAAGATTTTTTTTCTTAATACACCCTTTTCTTCGCCATCGCCAATTATCGCGCATTTTATTCCTGGAAATTCTTTCTTCACTTCGACAACAATCTCAATGAATAGCTGAAAATTTTTTAACGGTATTAATGAACCAGCTCCTAAAATATCAATCGATCTCAAATGGTTCCCGGCTTCAAAAGATTTTAGTCCCCATGGAATTATCATATCCGGCTCGAGTTTACACGCTTCTCGAAAGAAATCTGCCTGGTATTCTGTTAAAGCAACTTTAAAAATGTTTTTTAGATTTATTAATTTATAAAATTTATTTCCTGCCTTTGCATCCTGCCCCATCATCGTGTTGATGTGTTTAACCTTGAGCAGCTTTGAAACAGCATTACCAACGAAAGCGTTTTCGTTAAGCCAAAAACTGTGAACGAGATCTATCTTATTTTTTTTATTAATCTGAAGAGAATAAAAAATTGCGCGGATCCAGTATAAAGTTCGCCACGGCTGCCTGCTGCTATTTCCTCCGCACGCAAAAACATCAATTCCATCCCAATTGTATCTGGATTTTTTATACGGATAATGAATTGCAACGGCGGAAACTGTAATCTCAGGATAACTCTTTATTAGCTCTCGAAGGAATTCCTGCATCGGCGGAATGCATTCGGCGTCATTGTCATTTTGTGGAAAACCGGGAGTAATTATAAGCACGTGCATTTTTATTTGCCGTCGATATTATTCAATTTAAAAGTTGCGATGAAATGATCAGAGCATCTGTTAAACGGGAAAACGTGAGATAAAATTTTGTCTGCAGATTTTAGAAACTCATAAAATTTTTCATGACTTTTCGCAAAGCTATCCAGATAAGGCGGGGGACTAACTGCAGCAAGACCTTGCAATTCTAATAATTTAAAATCGCCGCCCAATGATTTTTTAAGTTTTCTATAAGAATGATAGTAAGTTTGAAATTTAATTCCTTCGACATTTGCGAGGGCGCCGTTTTTATGCAGCCTTCTAAACGCCGGTTTGAATTTCCCTTTCAGTGCGAGAATAATTTCCCAGGGACTAACCGGAGGCATTATTACAAGGGATATTCTGCCGCCTGGTTTTAACACTTCTCTGAAATGCTTCGTCACTTTCGTAAGATCATCGACGCAATTTAGTCCGCCGAAATTTGAAAATATATAATCAAATTTTAAAGACGAATTAATTTTTAATTTATTAAGCTCGGTAAAAGATAATTTTTCAAATGAAATGTCGTCTTGAAGATTCATGCGTAATATTTTATTGTCCAGCTTTTTCAGCATCCCTTCGGAAATATCTATCGCATGAACATGAAATTTCTTCTCCGCAAGAAACACGGCATCTAAGCCTGTTCCCGCATTCAGTTCAAGAATTCTATCTCCAGTATTAAGATGCCTTAAAATGTGTTCTCTGGTTATCGAGCGCATCCATTTTAAAATATCATTCCGCTCTTCGTATGAATCGAAGATCTCAGATTGACGATTAAAAGCTTCTCTAACTTGTTCAAACATTTTTTATTTAATTTTCTTTTTAATATATATAGTAAAACAATATTAAATTATGTGATGCAAATGTTTCAGTTTGACTTGTCTAAAAAGATAAATGGAATTTTTTATTACACCAATCCCGCGCATCAAAATTTTGATGAAGATACTTATTTATCAATTAGAGAAAAGGAAGGTCGGCTTTATCCTGATAGAATAGTTAAAAACCTTCCGCTGATTGCTTCCGATCATCCGCTAAAACGCGAATGGCTGATAAGAAAAAAGTCAATAGACAAATTACTTAGTTACTTTTCAAAACTAAATGGGAAAATATTTTTAGAAATAGGATGCGGCAACGGCTGGCTTTCAAACAGAGTTGCTTCAAATACTAAAAATGTTGTCGCTGGACTGGACTTAAACCAGCATGAATTAATTCAAGCCGCAAGAGTTTTCGGCGCCAACGAAAATCTTTATTTCGTGTATGGAAATATTTATGAAAATAT
The DNA here is from genome assembly GCA_021824565.1 of Bacteroidota bacterium. GTDB lineage: Bacteria > Bacteroidota > Ignavibacteria > Ignavibacteriales > Ignavibacteriaceae > FEN-1297. The sequence goes on from JAKAKL010000073.1 coordinate 19,293, forward strand.
TTTCCCCGCAGAAATTTTTGATGTTATATTTTTTTCAAGCTCAATCCAGTACTTCCCGAACTTAATGGAAATAATTTGCAGAGCTTTTTATTTCCTAAAGCCTGACGGTGAAATTCATATAATCGACAGTTTCTTTTATGATGGCGTTGAGCTCCAGAAAGCAGCAGAAAGGACTTCAAAGTACTTTAATAAACTTGGATTTCCTTCGGCGGCAAATTATTATTTCCACCGTTCATGGAATGAACTGAAAACTTTTAATTATAAAGTCGTAAACAAGAATAATCTTTCTTTCCAAAAAATATTAAAAACATTTACCGGCATTAACAGAATTATTTTTCCCTGGATAATAATTAAAAAATAATATGAGAATTCACCCGGTGTTGTTATTTTTGTTTAAGAATTAATTTCCTAATTCGCTTTTTAAGTTTATAATATATTAAGAGAAAAAAATGGTATTCGACTCGTTATCAAACTTCGCAAACTATAATTCAGTCAACCCTCATTTCGCCGATGTGAATAATTTTCTTCAAGGAAAAAATATTAACGACCTGCGTTTAGGAACCTTTAAAATAAACAGTAAAACATCTGCTTCGGTAAGCGAATATATGACCAAAGATATTTCAGATTGTTTTATTGAGTATCATAAAAAATTTATTGATGTCCAAATTGTTTTGTCCGGGAAAGAAAAATTCGGCTTCTGCAAAATTGAAGATTGCAGGCAGATACAATTTGATGAAGAAAAAGATTTCGGCAAACTTGAAGGAAATGTCAACCTCCTAAATTTAGATGAAGGTAAATTTATAATAGTTTTTCCCGACGACGGACATATGCCGAAAGTAAAATCCGGCAGCGAACCGGAACTAATAAAGAAAATGGTAATAAAAGTTCCAGTTGAATAAATTAATATAAATTAATTGGAGAAAAGTTATGCGCTCTTTTGACAGTTTAAGTGAGCAGGAAATTTTAGCTCTTGCAATTTCTCTTGAGGAAGAAGATGCTCGTATTTACGCCGACCTTGCAGATGGTCTTCGCACAGACTTTCCGCATCAAGCGGATGAATTTGTAAAAATGAGAGAAGACGAAGATGACCACCGCCATAGGCTCTTAAATCTTTACCGCCAAAAGTTTGGAGATCATATTCCTCTCATCAGAAGACAGGATATTAAAGGCTTTGTCGAACGCAAGCCTGTTTGGCTTATCCGCCCTATGAAAATTTCTATCGCTCGTAAACAAGCTCAGGAAATGGAACTTGAAACCCGCCGCTTTTATGAAACTGCTGGACGTAGAACTACAGACGCCGGCATTCGTCAGCTTCTCGGCGACCTTGCAAATGAGGAGCGAAAACATATTTCTATAGCGCAAACTATGGAAGCTGCCGCCAATATTGAATCCGAAGATGCCGCTCAAAAAAGATTATTCATTCTTCAAGTAATTCAACCCGGGCTAGCAGGTCTTATGGACGGCTCTGTTTCTACGCTTGCACCCTTATTTGCCGCTGCATTTGCGACGCATAATAGCTTCTACACTTTCTTAGTCGGACTTGCAGCAGCCATCGGCGCCGGAATAAGCATGGGTTTTGCTGAAGCACTTTCCGACGACGGAACTTTAACCGGAAGAGGACATCCATTTATGCGCGGCGTTATAACCGGGTTGATGACCGCGGTGGGCGGGCTCGGACATACTCTGCCTTATCTTATTTCAAATGTTTATACTGCCACAATGATTGCGGTGATTATTGTTCTTATTGAATTAATGGTTATCGCCTGGATCAGGAATAAATATATGGATACGCCTATTGGTACGGCAGTTTTTCAGGTTGTTGTTGGAGGAATACTTGTTTTTTTAGCAGGAGTATTAATTGGAAATTCCTAAATGTTTTCCCGCTTGTATCTAATTTTTTCTCAGACTCTGTTTATAATTTAGAAAGCTTCTCCTATACCGAATTGAATTTCAAGCTGCTTGAAAACAACTTTATGCTGAAATATAAATCTCTGATCATGAGGATCATAAAATTTGAATCCGAAATCTATTCTGAATGGAGCTACCGCAGTGTAGTATCTAAAACCAATTCCTGCAGCAACTGCAAGCCCGTCAAATCTAAACTGGTCATATCTCAGCCAAGTATTGCCTAAATCTGTAAACAGCGCTGTTCCAAAGCTATCCGAAAGTTTATATCTATACTCCATCGAGCTTTCCAAAAGAAAGCCGCCGCCTGTAACATTGGTAACTCCATATATTGACAGAACGCTGTCGCTTCCCTCAGGAACTAACTGGTTTGAACGCCATGCACGCACAGAGTTGCTTCCGCCTGCATAAAAAGTTCTGTTGATTGGAACGCCCGAAAAATTTCCGTAGAATGGATGAAGGTTTCCTATTTTCAATTTAAAAGCTGCAATTGAATTTTTTTTATTATCCAGCGGAATATAATATGAACTGCTGATTAAAATTTTATAGAATAAAGATCCGGTATAATTCTGCTTCAATACTTTTGAAATTAAATATGGAATTGAGTTAGCTTCTTCAATATGAAAAGACAAGTTGTAGCCCTGTGTTGGAAAAAGAATGTTGTCTGCTGTCGATGAGCCAATATCAGCAGCGATATCAGAAATTAATTTGCTTGACAAGCTATCGTTAAGTGTTCTATAAACTTCGTTTGATTGTTCTACCGTGTATGATGTGCTTAGATGGTTAAAAAAAGTATAAGTCGGAAGTTCAAAATCTAAAGTGAATGCGGTGCCGTAGACTGTGTTATTGTATGTGCTCTGTTTATCTATCTTAGCATATGTCTCCCATGAGCCGAATATAGGCTTGTTAAAAAGATAAGGTTGTTCTATCGTAAGATGCGAATCTACGTAGCCGAGCAGTGTTGTATCCTTATATGAAAAATGTTTAACCAAGTTGGGAATATCGGCTTTAAAAATATCCTGCACGGCAAACGTTGAACTTATCGTAAGTTTTCTTGCTTGACCTAAAAAATTTTTTCTTATATACGAAGCCCCGAGACCTATGTTAAAAGCATTCTGCTGATTGTTCAAGATTAATTCCGGCGACAATTCGTTCATTAAGCCGATGCTCCCTACTAATTTTATTGGAACTTTATGATCTGTAGTATCTTCATCGTCGGCAGAGAGTATTGCCGAATCAAACAAGCCGGTCCGGTACAATCGTACCTGGCTTCTCCTTAGTTCGTCTTGGTCGTAAAATGTGTTTGTATTTATTCCTGAAATATCTCTTAGAAGCTGTTCGGAAACATATTTTGCGCCTTCCCCGCTTTTTTGAATAAGCACCGTATCAATAGTAAACCGCCCGCCGGTAGTAAAATAAATATTTACATCAGCTTTTTTCTGTAAGGTATCCTCGACAATTATTGTACTGTCGTGCTTGGCGAATAAATAACCGTTGTTCAGCAATACAGATAAAACTTTAGCGGTATTTTTCTCTACGTCACCTTTCGAATACCTTTGAGCAGTATCTATTTTAATCTCATCGTAAATTGAAGACAGCACATCATGTGGAAGAAGTTTTAATCCATCTAAAATATATTTCCCGTATACTGAAGAACTATTTTCGTTTATATTGTATTCAAGATCGACAAATTTGTTTGCAGTATCGATTTTATATGAACAAGAAAATTCCGCATTAAAAAAACCGTTGTCGTTATAAAAATCCTTAAGATCTGTTAGATCTATAGCAATCACTGAAGAATCGAAGTATGAAGGTTCTTTCCCAAGGCTGCTGAACGAGTGAAGAAATTTCCAGAACCACCAAGGGGTTTCCTGTGAATAAATAACTTCCTTTAAGGATGAAGAGGAAAAAGTGTTGTTCCCTTTAAATTCAATTGAATTAATTTCATACCGCGCCCTCTGCTGTGCAAGCGCGGCATCGCTGATCAAAATACAAAATAAAAGTATTAGAAATTTCTTCGACATAAAATTAAAGGGTTCATTCACAATGAAATACGAGAAATAATCTAATACTTCAAAATTATGTCTTTGTCGATTACTTTAAAGGTTGGATAATCGCGTTTAAAAATACTTATAAAGAAATTTTTTATTCCTTCCACGTCAATATTATCCGAAAGGTACAAAGATACCGGATGCGAGGGAACGGATATAAAGTGAGCGTAATAAACTTTTTTGTCTTTATAATTAACAATGTAAGAAAATACTTCGCCGCCTCCGCTGCCAAGATAGAAGCTTTGCGAATTATAGTAAACGAGTTCGTAATTAAACATTGGAAACTTTATTTTCTTTACGAGGCATTCTTTAAATGACCCGTTCAGCACCGGAGACTCATATACCGTGCTTAGCTGTCCGTTGATTTCTTTTAGAAGTGTAAATTTAATGCCGTAGTTTTTCTCGCTTTGCACTTCAGTACCCGCCGCTATTTCAACTGTGCTGTCGTTATCGAAATATCCTTTGTAAGCGAACTTCACATTATCGCCAAGAATATTTTTAGCTTGCTGCAAAACGACTTCCGGGTTATTAAAATCCGGCTGATTGCCTATCGGCTGATTATTATTTTTATTTTCTCCGCAAGAAATTAAAATTAATGCCTGGAGAAGTATTAAAACGAAAAAAATTGTTTTATTTGATGACAACTTTAGTCCCTTTCTTAACTACTGAATAAAGTTCGTCCATATTTTCATTGCTAAGAGCTATTGATCCGTCTGTCCAATTATAAACAAATGGAAGATATTTAAAAAGATAATCCAGACGTCCGATTCCTTGTATACCGATGTTTCCGCCAAGCGCCGTGTTTTGGTCAGGGCATCTTCCGTTATGCAAATCAAATTTTATTGAATCGAATTGTCCCTGCGAGATCAAGCCTTTGCGCAGACCTTCGGTGGCATCGGAAATATTTGGATAATCTATCATAAAAAATTTATAATATTTACTGTTAGTATCAATATCGCAAATTTTATAATTGCCCACCGGCGTTGCAAGATCGCCTGCTTTCTTCTTTGGTGAGTTTACATCTCTTCCGAAATTTGCTCTGTATGTTTTAACTAAAACTGTGTCGTCGTATAACTGCAAAGAATACGATTGGCGGTCTATTACGATATTAGCGTCTTCTAACTTTGAAAATCCTTTACGAGCCATTACTATTGATAAAGGAACCTCACGCAGGTTTAATACTATACCGTAAACAATTACTCCCGCGACAAACAAAATTATTCCACCGCTAAAAAAAACAACATTCCTCAGCATATTTTTATTAATATATGCCGAGAAATAAGAATTTATTTTTTTTTTTGTCTTTTGCTGTCCTTCTTTCATCAACAAAGCTTTATTTGAAACAATTACAGTTGGATATCATTTCTCTGTCCTAAAATTTAATTAAAAATATTTTAATTTTTAAGTTAATTCTTGCTGACATAACACCGTTATAATATTTTTTTTATTAACACACTTATTCATTACAAATAAAAAAACCCAGCAAGAACAGCCGGGTTTTGTTTTTTTCATAAAATCAAAGAAGTCTAAACTTCCATTATTTCTTTTTCTTTATGCTTCAGAAGATCTTCTATTTTTTGGATGTGTTCATCGGTTAACTTCTGAACTTTATCTTCTGCTTCCTTCAACTGGTCTTCGGATATTTTTTTGTTCTTCTCTTCGCGCTTCAGATGTTCATTCGCATCACGGCGAACATTTCGCACCGCAACCTTACCATCCTCGCCGAATTTTTTCACGAGCTTTACAAAATCTTTTCTCCTTTCCTCGTTCAAAGGAGGAACGGGAACTTTTAAGTTTGTGCCGTCGTTTACCGGATTAAAACCAAGGTTAGCTTCAAGAATAGCCTTCTCCACATGGCTTACAACTGATTTATCCCACGGAGTTATAGACAAAGTGTGAGCATCAAGAACCGTCACATTAGCAACCTGATTTATAGGAGTCATGTTTCCGTAGTAATCCACTTTAATCCCGTCAAGCAAAGCCGTAGTTGCTTTGCCGGTCCTTACCTTTGCAAGTTCGTTTCTTAGAGCCTCTAGAGTTTTATCCATTCTTGCTCTTGCATCTTTAATTACTTGTTCCATAAAAAACCTCGTTAATTATTTACTCAATTTCTTTAGGGCACACAATTTTATTTTCAACATTTTAAAACTAAACAGAGCAAAGATAAAGGGCAAAATTTTTTTTCTCTGTTACTTATTTATAACAGTGCCGATATTTTCCCCGGTAACTAATTTTAATAAATTATCGGGCTGATCCATATTAAAGACCACCATAGGAAGATTATTTTCCTGGCATAGACTTACAGCGGTAAGGTCCATTACCCGGAGATTCTTTTTCAAAACATCTATGTATGAAATATTTTCAAATTTAAAAGCATCGGGATTTTTTTCCGGGTCTGAATCGAAGACGCCGTCAACACGGGTGCCTTTTACAATTACATCTGCCTCAATTTCAACAGCTCTAAGCGAAGCCGCGGTATCGGTGCTGAAATACGGATGACCGGTTCCGGCTCCGAATATTACTACACGACCCTTTTCTAAATGTCTAATTGCGCGCCGCCTTATATAAGGTTCGGCAATTTCTTCCATGTGGATCGCGCTCATAAGTCTTGTATGAATTCCTTTATGCTCTATAGCGTTTTGCAACGCGAGCGAATTTATCATAGTAGCAAGCATTCCCATCTGGTCGCCTGTAACTCTATCAATGCCCTGATCGCCGGCGCTTAATCCTCTATAAATATTTCCGCCGCCTATAACAATTCCAAGCTGAACACCTATATCATGTACTTTTTTTACTTCCGTAGAAAAAAAATCGAGTACATTGTGATCAATTCCGAATCCTTTTTTCCCCATTAACGACTCGCCGCTGAGTTTCAAAAGCAAACGCTTATATTTTAGACTGCTCATACGATATTATAATTGTTTTAATAAATTTATTTTTTAGTCTTATCAAATAATAGATAAAAAAAAGGTCTTAATTAAAATTAAGACCTTCTGAAATTTTTATTTTTTTTCATCGCCCAAATGGAAACGGCGGAAAAGACCGATCCGCACACTTGTTCCCTGCGCTGAGTTAAATTCTTTGATCAAGTCGGAAACTGTCTTTGTATTGTCTTTAATAAAAGCTTGTTCCGAAAGACAATTCTCCTGATAATATTTATTCAGCTTGCCCTGAGCAATCTTGTCAAGGATTTGTTCATGTTTGCCTTCTTTGCGGGAAATCTCCTTATAGATTTCAATTTCTTTTTCGATTATTTCTTTCGGCACTTCTTCGCGGTAAACGCAGACCGGTTTCATAGCAGCAATCTGCATCGCAATATCCTTGCCCAGTGAAGAAAATTCATCTTTCTTAGCGCCGATATTTTCGAACTTAACAAGCACTCCCAATTTAGAGCCAAGATGAACATAATCAACGATTATGCCGCCCGGAGCCTCTTCAATTGCAAAACGAGTAACCTGTATTTTCTCTCCGACTTTTCCAAGAAGATCATTTAATTGATTTTTAACATCGCTGCTCTTTTCAAGCAGATCATCCACGCTTGAAGGTTTTGCAACGCTTACTGTTTCCAAAACATTATTTGCAAATTTCGTAAAGTCATCGCTCTTTGCGACAAAATCTGTTTCGCAGTTGACCTCTACAATTATACCGGTCTCTTTATTCTCCAAAACCTTGGTCAACACCAAACCTTCGTTAGCGGATTTCTCTGCCCTTTTCGCAGCAACAGAAGCGCCTTTCTTGCGCAGTATTTCGATTGCCTTTTCAAAATTTCCATCGGCTTCCGTCAACGCTTTTTTACAGTCCATCATACCGGCGCCGGTTTTTTGTCTTAATTCATTTACTTGTGCAGCAGTTATTGCCATAATTTTTATCCCTTAAATCTTTATTCTGACTTAGAATTTCCTTCGTCAGCTTTATTTTTTTCTTGTTCTTTTCTAACTCTTTCATGTTCGGCAGCTTCTTCGGATTTTCTTTCCGCTGCTTTAACGCCGCCTTCATTTACAGCTTCAGCCATAATATTTGTTATTAATTCAATAGTCTTTACGGCGTCATCATTAGCGGCTATTACGAAGTCAACTTCATCCGGATCGCAGTTTGTATCAACTATCGCAAACACCGGGATGTTCAATCTTTTAGCCTCTTTAATTGCGATTGCTTCCTTCTTGATGTCAACTACAAACATTGCTCCCGGAAGCCTCGACATTGTTTCAACGCCTTCCAAAACTTTTTTAAGCTTATCTTTTTCTCTCGTCAGGAAAAGTCTTTCCTTCTTGGTAATCATATCAAAGGTGCCGTCTGTTTCCTGCTTCTCAATATTGTTAAGGCGTTTAATACTTTTTCTAATCGTAGAAAAGTTGGTAAGCATTCCGCCGAGCCATCTTTCACTTACCCAATTTACTTCGCATCTTCTCGCTTCCGCTTCAATAACATTCTTTGCCTGCTTTTTAGTTCCGACAAAAAGAACCTTCTTGCCGTCGGCTACTAAGTTAGACAAAGCGTCTGCAGCATCATGGACTTGGGTTTGCGTTTTCTTTAGATCTATAATATGAATACCATTCTTCTCCATGAAGATATATGGCTTCATTTTAGGATTCCATCGGCGTGTTAAGTGACCGAAGTGTGCACCAGACTCTATAAGCTGGGTAATATCAAGCTTTTTCATATAAGCTCCTGTTTTTTTCTTCTACTCTCTTCATCTTTACCTACAATCCCTTTTCAGCAGGGACACAGGCGGTAAATCGGAAAGTATGATTGATAAATTAATAAATTAACGTTTAGAAAATTGAAATCTTTTTCTTGCTTTTGCCTGACCGTATTTTTTACGCTCAACCATTCTTGGGTCCCTTGTTAAAAATCCTTCCGACTTTAATGCGGATCTATGTTCGGCATTTTGTGAGATCAATGCTCTCGCAATTCCAAGCCTTATTGCCTGAGCTTGACCGGTTGTGCCGCCTCCAACTACATTTACCATAACATCAAATTGACCAAAAGTATTTGTCACCTTAAACGGATTAACAATGTCTTCACGGCTCAGAATCTGCGGAAAAGCTTTTTCAAACTCTCTGCCGTTCACGGTTATTTTCCCGTCGCCGTTTCTTAAAATTACTCTTGCAACTGAAGTTTTTCTTCTTCCAACAAAAATCTGATCTGCCATTATTTCTCCGATAAGCTAATTAATTCCGGTTTCTGCGCCTGATGCGGATGATTTTCACCGGGGTATACTTTTAATTTCTTAATTAATTGATTACCAAGCCTGGTCTTGGGAAGCATGCCTTTAACAGCGCTTTCAATAATATATTCAGCATTATTCTTCTTAAGTTCCTGATAGCTTTTAGTTTTCAAACCGCCCGGGTAACCTGAATAATGTACGTAAGTTTTTAACGACTCTCTTTTGCCGGTTACTTTAACCTGGTCTGCGTTGATAACAACAACAAAATCTCCTGTATCTGCATTAGGTGAAAAAGCAGCTTTTTCTTTACCTCGAATTATTCTTGCAACTTTAGTAGCAAGGCGTCCTAAAATCTGATCCTTCGCATCAACAACGTACCACTTTCTATCAGCATCAGCAGTTGCGATAAACTTTGTCATTTTGGCTTGTTTCATTTAAAATATTCTCCGAAATCAAAAATCCTTTTTAATAAAGTGTGGAAAATTAAGGGTTACAGGAAAGAAAGTCAAGGATTTGAATAATAATTAAATTTAGAACTATCATATATGCATCAACAACTACTTTTGGGCTAAAATAACGACTTGCCGAACTTGAATGATTTAACCATTCCGAAAAATACCGGTTGGAATGCATTAAAAGCCTGCTTCCCTTCCATTATTAATTTTAAGCTGTAATCCTGATCGGAATTAGTATGAATATAAATTGTCTGCGATATTTGTCCTTCAAGTTCCTGTGGATCATTAAAATAAACATCATAACCATTAATTTCAGTTTTGTGTTTATAACGCTGCGGATCAAATAAATCTTTATCCTCGACTTCAAGATGAACGTAGGGAGGCGGATAAATATTGGTTTGTGTAAACCAAAACGTTACGCCGTCAAGTTTATTCTTCACATCCGAGTCAACATAAGTCCAGCCGTTTGGATAGCGGAGCGTTACGTCTAATGTAGATTCGTGGTAGACCTGGTCCAGGCTTGTAGTATCCACAGGGAAGTTTGAAAAATTATAAAAGGATTGATTCGCTTCAGTTTCATTTGTTTTATCCAGGATCTTCTTTTCTTCATCAACTTTTTTTATTGAAGATTCATTATTTCTTGAAGTGAAATTATCTTTTCCGTTTTGCGAGGATGTTTGACTTTGTAAATAATCATCTGAAGTAATTTGTATAAATCCTCTGCCGGCGTGCGGCTTATCCGAAGTTTCATTTAAAATAATTATTACCAAAAACAGCGAGGCAATATGCAGCAGCAGCGATGCCGAAGAACTAAATATCTTATCCTTTTCCAATCCAATTTGAAGTTTCATCTAACTCAAAATAATTTATTCATTCTTTCGTTTAAAATATAACAATTCTTTTTTGAAGGCAGATACAAAATATTTAATTTTACAATCTTAATTTAACAAACTGTAAAAAGGCTTGAAATGAAATTTCTTGTAACCGGCGGAGCAGGATTCCTTGGAATAAATTTAGTTAGACACTTAAAACAGCACGGGCACGATGTTGTTTCGATAGACATCGTGAAGTTCGATTATCCCGATATGAATGATAAAATAAAAATCATAACCGGGGATATTCGAGATAAAAAGGCAGTCGATGACGCAATGAAAGATATTAACGTAGTTGTTCATACAGCTGCGGCGCTGCCGTTATATTCGCCCGAAGAAATTTTATCTACAGATATAGGCGGAACAAAGAATTTGCTTGAGTCCGCAGCAAAAGATAAAGTTGAAAGATTTATTCATATTTCTTCAACTGCCGTTTATGGAATTCCCGATCACCATCCTTTATATGAAACAGATAAACTTGACGGAGTTGGTCCTTACGGCAAAGCTAAAATTCAAGCCGAGGAAGAATGCGAAAAATATAGAAAAGAAGGAATGTGTGTCTCAATAATTCGTCCGAAATCTTTTGTCGGACCTGAGCGTCTTGGTGTTTTTGATCTTCTGTACGATTGGGCGTACGACGGCAAAGGTTTCCCGATGATAGGCAGCGGCAATAACCGCTATCAGCTTCTCGATGTCGAAGATCTTTGCGATGCAATTTTACTTTGCGCAACTCTTGAAAAAGAAAAAGTCAACGACACATTTAATATCGGTGCAAAAGTTTATACAACAATGAAAGAAGATTACCAGGCTGTTCTAAATTATGCAGGCTTCAATAAAAAAATTGTTGCTCTGCCTGAAAAACCTGCAATTGCGCTTCTCAAAATCCTCGAAGCTTTTAAGCTTTCACCGCTTTACAAATGGGTTTATGAAACCGCATCAAAAGATTCTTTCGTATCGATAGAAAAGGCTGAAAAGATTCTCGGCTATTCTCCCAAATATTCAAATAAAGATGCTCTGATTAGAAATTATAAATGGTACAAAGAGCATAAAAATGATTTTAAGAATTCCATAGGAGTGACGCACCGCGTTCCCTGGAAGCAGGGGCTGTTAAGAATCGCTAAAGCGTTCTTTTAATTTCGACAACAAAGTTTTATATTAAAATTACATGAATGAAAGGATTAAGTTATGTCAAGCAAAAAAGATTATTTAAAAAGTACGATTGAACATATTGATATTAAAAAGCACAACGTTATCGATCTCGTTGACTCGATGAAGCAAATGGCTTTCTCTGCAAGAGATCTGAACCGGGCAGCAAATATTTATGATAGAATGCTCCGTGACAAAGACTGCGGAATTATTTTAACGCTCGCCGGAAGCTTGTTCAGCGCTGGACTAAAAAGAGTCGTTTATGATCTTATCATGAACAATATGGTTGACGCAGTTGTGTCTACCGGGGCGCTGATGGTCGATCAAGATTTTTTTGAAGCGCTTGGATTTAAACACTACGTCGGCACCCCGTTCAGCGACGATAATGAACTGAGAGAGCTTCACATCGACAGAATTTACGACACTTACATTGATGAAGATGAATTAAGAATTTGCGATGAAACTACCGCAAAAATATTTGATTCGCTTGAACCCAAACCTTATTCATCGCGCGAGCTGTTATGGGAATTTGGAAAATATCTTGACGAAAACGGCGGACCAAAGTGCGGCGATTCAGTTATCTACGCAGCGTATAAAAAGAACGTTCCGATTTTTGTTCCCGCATTTTCCGATTGTTCCGCGGGCTTCGGATTCGTTATGCACCAAACAAAAAATCCTGATAAACACGCATCGATTGATTCCGCTAAGGACTTTTTAGAACTTACGAAGATTAAGCTGCACAGCAATGAAACCGGAATATTTATGATAGGCGGTGGCGTACCGAAAAACTTTACGCAGGATATTGTGGTCGCCGCAGACATATTAAAAGAAGATGCGCCCATGCACAAATACGCTGTTCAAATAACCGTCGCAGATGTTCGAGACGGCGCACTATCAAGCTCTACACTTAAAGAAGCAAGCTCGTGGGGAAAAGTTGAAACCACATTTGAACAGATGGTTTTTTCAGAAGCGACAATAGCAATGCCTCTAATCGCCGGCTATGCTTACCATAAAGGAGCCTGGAGAGAAAGAAAGTCCCGAGAATTCCAGAAGATATTTGCAATGACAAATGCCAATGTTTAAATGAGAACTTTTTCAATCTGCCGCTGCTGACTACAGCGGCTTTTTTATTTTAAAAGCTTTGTTGACGGATAATTATTACAACTCCTTCCTCGCCGTTTTCATAAGCTGTTTCTGAATATTCTTTGCTTTGAAATTGCTTTATGATGCTTTACAAATATTTCATATATATAAATCATCGTGATTTCTATTTCATTCAAATTGATTTATAATTTTGCTATGTTTGAGTGTGAATTAAGAAATTACAGGAAAAGAAATGTCCGATATAACAAAGAGTGAAATATTAAATACATTAAAAAAAACAGAAGATACAAATCTGAATAAAGATTTTTTGATACTGAATTCAATTAAGAACTTTGAATTAAAAGGGAAAGAGTTAAGCTTTGAAATAACTGTTCCGCTTATAAATAAAAACAGCTCAAACGATCTGAAAGAAAAGTTTATAAGATTGATCCATGAAGATTTTCCGTCATTAAAGAAAATTGATATAAAAATTGATGAGAAGGTAACTGCTCATCAGGATAAGAAGAAGAGTGCTGTGCTGCCGGGAATTAAAAATACAATTGCAGTGGCAAGCGGCAAGGGCGGTGTTGGTAAGAGCACTATTGCTGTGAATCTTGCAGTTGCATTATCTCAAGACGGCGCAACAGTTGGGTTGATCGATGCGGATATATACGGACCGAGCATTCCACTAATGCTTGGGCTTAAAGACAAGCCGAAAGTTTTTCAAAGTCAGCATTCGATGAAAATACTCCCGCTTTCCAATTACGGTGTAAAAGTAATTTCAATCGGAGTGCTTGTAGATGATAATGCGCCCGTGATCTGGCGCGGTCCTATGGCAAGCGGCGCTGTAAAACAATTTATGACAGACGTAGATTGGGGCGAGCTTGATTATCTCATCTTTGATCTTCCTCCTGGAACGGGCGACATTCAGTTGACGCTGGTTCAGACAATACCATTGACAGGAGCAGTTATTGTAACAACGCCGCAGGAAGTTTCTTTGATAGACGCGCGTAAAGCGTTAAAAATGTTCAGCCGTGTAAACGTACCTGTACTGGGAGTGATAGAAAATATGAGTTATTTTATTGCACCGGATACTGGAAAGAAGTACGACATATTTGGAACCGGCGGCGGCTCGAAAATAGCGGCTGAACTTGAAGTGCCTTTTCTGGGCGGTTTGCCAATCGAACCTCAGATTAGGATTGGAGGCGATAACGGTGTGCCTATTGCATTTGACTCGCCCGGCTCTGTGCAGTCTAAAATTATGGCTGAGATCTCAAGAAACTTATCTGCACAAGTTAATCTCAGAAACATAAACGGCGGGCAGTCATCTGATCTTGAAATTATCCTGGGTGACGACGAATAAGAAGAAAACTATGAAACCGGAAATGAAAGAAAATGTTTTAAAGGCTCTTGATTCAATCAGGCCTTTTTTACAATCCGACAGCGGCGATGTAGAATTAATAGAAATTACCGAAGATCTGATCGTCAAGGTAAAGCTCATCGGCGCATGCAGTTTTTGTCCGCTTTCGATAATGACTTTAAGAGCAGGAATAGAGCGCTCACTGCTGCGGCAGATTCCCGAAATTAAACGAGTAGAAGCGGTAAATTAAAAATAATTATCGGCATCAGTAATGAATGAAGTTGCTCAAAATAAGGCAGCGAAAATAATTTTTTGGACAGTAGTTGTCCTAATTGCTGCGTATATATTGTATTTAATTTCAGAGCTAATAATTATATTATCTTTATCAATCCTGCTGACGCTTATATTTAATCCGCTGATTAATATTTTAGAAAGCAAAGGAATTAACCGTCTTGCATCTACGGTTGCTGTATTTTTAGTAATAGGCTTACTTCTTTATTTCGGTCTTTCATTTCTGATTCCTCAGTTCATGCTTCAGATGAATCAATTGATTCAGACACTGCATGTTCATACTTTGCATGAGCAAATCTTTTCAGTAGAAAAAAAGATTTATTATTACCTTCCCTTCTTCACTCTCGGAGATTTGACAAAGAGAGTGGAAGAATTTATTTCATCGGAAATAATCAGATCTGTTGATAGAATTTCAATACTGCTTACGAATTTAGTGTCTATTATTGCACTGGTAGTAATTGTTCCTTTCACGACATTCTTCTTATTGAAAGATAATAAAGTGCTGCTGAAGGGGCTTCTTCATTTAATGCCCAATAAATATTTTGAAATGACATACTGGATTACAAAAAAAGTTGCAATACAACTCGGCAGATTCGTAAGAGGATGGATTTTTGATGCGACATTTGTTGGCGTAGCATGCGGTTTTGGGTATTACGTAATTGGGGTTAACAATGCCCTGCCGCTTGGATTGATTTCCGGTCTTGGTCATCTTGTCCCGTATTTTGGTCCATTAATCGGCGGCATTCCTGCAATAGCAATTTCAATAATACAATATGGAGATCTCTCTCACGTACCTCATATTATTCTTTTAATGGCGACGGTTTACATGATTGACAACGGATTGGTTCAGCCCTATGTCTTTTCCAAAAGCGTAGACATGCATCCGATAGTAATTATACTTTTAATCATCACGGGAAGCCAATTGTTTGGTGTAATCGGGATGCTTCTTGCAGTGCCTGTTGCTTCAGTAATTAGAACGGCTGCAAAAGAAATATACTTTGCGTATAAGAATTATAAGATTGCGAAGCTATAAGGGATTTAAATTATTCGGCTAATAATTTTTTTATTACTTCAACGGAATTAACGCCGTCTGCTTCGGCGCTGAAGTTCGTAATTATTCTATGACGCAGAGTTGGTATCATTGCAAACTTTACATCGTCTACATTAGGAGTAAACCTGCCTTCAACTACCGCCTTGGTTTTGGCAGCTAAAATTAAGTACTGTGGAGCTGTCGGTCCGGCGCCCCAGCTAATCCAGTTTTTTATAAATTGTGGTGACGCGTCGTTATCAGGACGTGTTTTATTTACTATGTTTACGGCATATTCTATAACTTTCTCCGCAACAGGAACTTTTCTTACCAAATTTTGAAAGCCGATCAATTCATCGGCGTTAACAACTTTAGATAAGTTCGGTAAATATTCGCTAGTAGTTGATTGAACAATTTTTACTTCCTCATGAAATGACGGATAGCCGAGCCAGAGATTAAACATAAATCTATCAAGCTGCGCCTCGGGCAAAGGATAAGTTCCTTCCTGTTCGATCGGATTTTGAGTAGCAAGCACAAAGAAAGGTTCGGCTAAAGAATATGTCGTTCCGGCAGTTGTCACTTTGTGCTCCTGCATTGCCTCAAGCAGAGCTGATTGTGTTTTGGGAGGTGTTCTATTTATTTCATCTGCAAGAACAACGTTCGCAAATATCGGTCCCGGGACAAATCTGAAATTTCTTTTTTTAGATAATGGATCTTCTTCAACCAATTCTGTCCCGGTTATATCGCTCGGCATAAGATCGGGAGTAAACTGAATCCGGTTAAAGCTGAGGTGCATAACTTCAGCAAGCGTTTTTATAAGAAGAGTTTTTGCAAGACCGGGAACGCCGACAAGCAGGCAATGACCTCTTGAAAGCAGAGAAATCAAAAGCTGATCGATTATTTCATCCTGACCAATAATAACTTTTGCAATCTCGCTCTTAATTTTTTTTACAGTATCATTAAGGCTTTCTACTAGCTGAACATCATCAGCGGCTGCTTCGTTGGTTTTCAATTTTTTTCCTTTTCAGTTAATATGAAAGAGACTACAATAAAATTTTCCAATAGATTTTATCCTTCAGGCTTTCAATCCATTTTTCATATTCTTTTTGCTTCTTATATTGATCTGCAAGTTTTTGAATTTCATTGTAATCTGTATCTAAACTTGCTTCATGCTGTGGAGTTCTTTTTTCAAGAAGAACAATGTGGTAGCCGTAATTGCCGCTGCCATAGTCAACACGCTTAGGGAAGCTGATCTCGCCTTCTTTAAGCTTTGAAACTATATCCAGCATTGATTGATCGAGCTGGTTAAGATAAAAAGTTCCGAGATCACCGCCGAAAGGTGCGGACTGTTTATCGTCGCTGTATTTTTTTGCATATTCGCTGAATGTTCCTTTGCCCTGCATAATACTATCGCGTAGGTTAGAAAGGAATTCGATAGCTTTAAGATCAGCCTGGTCGCCGGTTTTAATTTTTATAAGAATATGTCTGACGTGGATCTTATCTCCGCGTCTTTCAATCATTTGAATAATATGAAATCCGACAGGCGATTCTACAACGCCGGAAAGCTCTCCAGGCTTTAATGCAAATGCGGCAGCTTCAAATTCAGGATAGAACACGCCTTTGCCAACCCAGCCGAGATCGCCGCCGGCAGAAGCGCTGCCAGGGTCTTCAGAATATTTTTTCGCCATGGCGGCAAAGTCTGCGCCGTGTTTAATAGAGTCTAAAATTGCTTCGGCTTTTTTCCTATAAACTTCCTTCATCTCCTCAGATGGTTTCGGAACTTTAAATATATGTGCGATTTGAACTTTTTCAGGAATGACTCCGATGCTGTCTTTATATGTCTTGAAAAATTTTTGTACTTCAAGCGAAGTTGCACTAACATTCCCGAATTTTTTCTCTTCCAGCTTTTGAACCATTAATTGTTTTCTAATAGGCTCTTCAAGCTGGCGCTTAATTTTTTCTTCGCTCATCCCGTATATTTGTTCAACCCTTTCCTTTGAGCCATACTGCTGTTCGAAATATTGAATCTGATAATTGATTCTCGCGTTTACTTCGTCGTCCGAAACATCAATAGAATCAAGCTGAGCCTGTGCATAGGCGAGCTTATCATCTATCATTGTATTAAGCACTTGCTGCTCTAATCCCGGAGTTGACGGATCAATTTTCTTTTGAGCAGCAATTAATCTTACTTGATAATCAACCTCGCTTTTCAATATAATTTCGTTATCAACAATTGCAGCAATCTTATCGACCACTTGCTGAGAATAAATATTTATCGCTGCAAATAAAAAAAATAAAATGATTCTAAATTTCATCTGACTCCTAATTTTTAACTTCTATGTCGTTGTTTGAATAAAGATCTCTTAAATAACTATTCAAAAATTCATCCTTCTGATCAGCCAAGAATCTTTTTTCGGCTTCATTTCTAACCGCCGAGAAAGGCGGAACAGTTCCCTTATCATATTTTTGCAACTCTTGAACTACCTCATAATGACCGGGCAGGTAATTCAAAACAATGCTGATTTCCTGCGGGCTTAGATCAGTAACAATCCTTTGAAGCGATGAGGGATAAATTTGGAAAGCCGTAAGCAAAGCGCCGGTTTGAACTTTTATTATCGACGATTTGTTTTTAATAATATTTAAGGCTTTATTCCAATCGCTTTCAAGAATTATCGACCTAAATTTAATAGCGTCATCTTCATTATTAAAGTCAATCAAATTTATATAATATGAATCCGACAAAAGCCTGAATTCATCCTGGTGTTTGTTATAATAATCTTCAACATCTTTAGGCTCGTAAGAAGGTTTTTCCGATTCATAATATTTCTGCATGAAAAGAGAAACGGCAAGCTCTTTTTTTTCATCTTCGATTATGCGGTTGTAATTTTCTTCTTTCAATATTCCTTTTTTGACAGCTTCCTGATAAAGGACTTCTCTATTAATCCAATTACGAATAACTTCCTCGCGGTAAAAATTTTTCCCGGATTCATTATTCATCATAGAAGAAAGTTCTTCTTTAGTCAAATAGGAATTATTTACTCTTGCTACAAAGTCCTTTTTAACTTTTTTTTCTCCGCAGCCGCCTATTAAAAAGGCGGCTACAAGAAATACAAATGCATTGCTAATTTTATTTGAATGCTTTATCAAGTTCGCTATAAAATATTTTTGGTTTATATAAGTCTCTCAGGCTTTGTACATATTCGTTTTCCAGTTTTTTGCTTTCAGCATCTTGATATGCTCCGGTAACTTCAGCTTTTGCTTCCTCAAATGTTTTTAGATGCGCAGGTTTCCTTGCAATTAATTTTACAATAGAATAGCCGCCGTTTGATTCAAAAACATCAGAATAATCTCCAGGTTCTTTTAAAGAACTTGCTATTGCGGAAAGCTGGGAAGCGTGAACATCCTGGAAACCGTAGTCGCCTTTCTTATCCTTTAATCCGGGTCTTTCTGTATAAAGCCCTGCAAGCGAATCAAAATCAGCACCGTCTTTCAGCATTTGATAATAATGTTTAGCTAAAGAATCGGATGGAGTAAATATCTCCGCATAATCGACCTGATCGGGCCATTTATAATTATCTTTTGTTTTGAGATAGAAGTCATACAGCTTTGTAGAATCGATGGTAACTTTGTTCCAGACTTCCTGGTTCTGAAGTTTAAAAATATAAATTCCGTCGCGGTAGTTTTCCATTAGATTGGCAAAATCTTTATCAGTCTTGTCAAGATTAAGCGCATCTTCTTCGAGCATTATTTCTCCGCTGATTTGGTTCAAGGCGTTTGTTAATAAGCCAGCCGTAGCTTTTTGATTTGCATATTCCGGTTTTGCGCCCATTCTTTCCCAGAAGTCGCCTGCCGTTTCAGATTTGCCGTCATAGGTGAATAGTTCGAGATTTTTTATGAAATCAAATCGCGGAAAATCTTCTCCTATTTTAGAAGTATCAACATTACCAATTAGAGAGGAAAGATTTTTCTCGTTGAGTTGATAATTATATTCTCTCTTTAGCTTTGCTACAAGAGAATCGTATTCTACTTGATATCTGATTCTCTGGAATAATTTTTTGAGATTATCTTTGTCTTCTTCAAAAGTAGGATAAGGTTTTCTGCCGGTCAATTTAATAATATGATACCCATAGTTTGTTTTAACAATGCCGGAAATATCGCCGATGTTCTTTATATCGTAAGCAGCTTCAGAAAAAGGCTTGACCATCATACGCATTTCAAAAAATCCGAGATCGCCGCCGCGCTTTTTTGAGCCGGGATCATCGGAATATTTTTCAGCGAGCTTTGCAAAATCACCGCCGTGTTTTAACTGATACATAACGGTATCAATTTTTGCGAGCGCACGCGCCGTATCAATCTTGCCGGTTGAATCTGAGAAAGCAGCAAGAATATGGCTTGCGCGAATTTCAGGCACTCTTTCTCTCTTCGCAGTCACTTCAATAATATGATAGCCGAACGGACTTTTTACTACGTTAGGATAAATGTGACCAGGTTCAGTAGCGTAAACAGCATCTTCAAATTCGTATGGTAGCTGACCGGCAGTAACATAATACAAATCTCCGCCGTCGTTTTTGGAATATATATCCTGAGAATATTTTTTAGCCATAGCGGCAAAGTCAGCTCCGTTCTTTAAGCTGTCTAAAATTTCGTTTGCTACAAGTTTTGCATGTTCCCACCCGGCGGAGTCTGGACGGATCATAATATGACTTACGCGATATTCCCATTTTCGTCTTTCCCACAACTGCCTAATTCCAGGATCAACTATTTGCTTCTCAAGGATATAGCTGACTCCGACTTTCTTCTTATAATCCTGTAATTCACTGTTTGTTGAAGAGTCTTTATCAAATCCTCTAACGTATGCGTCTCTTAATTTCATTTTAAAATCTACATAGAGATCAAGAAAATTTTTTAATTTTGAAAGACTGTCATTTTTAGCGACATCATATCCGCCAACGTTGTTTGCATAAGCATCTTCAAATTCTTTCATAGTAACCTTCTGATTACCGAATTGTGCTAAAACAATTTGAGACTGCTTAGGTGCGCAAGAAGCTAAAAGGAACATTAGTGCAATTGAGAGTAAAGCTGTGATCCGTAAATACATTTATTATTTCTCCTATATTTTAAGTTCGATCAAAAAGGCTGGCTATTTTAGTGATAGAGCCTTTGAAAATCAATATTATAATTCTTTTTTTAATGAATAAAATTATCTAACTCTTGTCCCGACTTTTACTGAATTGCCGACAGAGAGAACGTTCAGTTTGTTGTTCTCATCTTCAACCGCCAAAATCATTCCGTTGGATTCTTGTCCCATAAGTTTTGCAGGTTTAAGATTAGCTACCATTACAATTTTTTTCCCAACAATTTCTTCCGGCGCATAATATTTTGCAATGCCGGCTATTACCTGTCTTTCTCCGTCATCAAGCTTTACTTTAAGCTTCAAAAGCTTTTCGCTTTTTTCCAATTTCTCTGCATGAATCACTTCGGCGACTTTCAATTTTATTTTCATAAAGTCGTCTATTGAAACATTTTCTTCTTGAGGTTTTTCTAGCGCTGTTTCATTGTTATTTAAATTTTCCATCTGTTTCTCGATAATTTCATCTTCTATCTTGGGAAAAATGATTTCCGGTTGTCTTAATTCGTGACCGGTTTTTAAATTCTCTTTAGCGCATTCGTTCCAGCCGGTCTTTTCAGCGTTCAGCATTTTAAATATTTTCTCGGAAGAAAAAGGAAGCACCGGAGAAATTAATTCAGCTAAAGTATAAATTGCTTGTAGGCAGACATGAAGAGTTGTAGCGCATTTTTCTTTATCAGACTTTAGAGTTTTCCACGGCTCCGAATCATTAAAATATTTATTGCCTGCTCTTGCCAGATTCATGATTTCAAGGACACCATCGCGGATTTTATATGTTTCAAACAATTCAGAGATTTTTGACGGATATTCCGAAATTAAGTTCAACATTTCCGAATCTATTTTTTCTAGTTCGCCTTTAGGAGGAATTTTCGCATCAAAATTTTTGTGGACGAACGTTAGCGTACGGTTTATAAAATTGCCAAGAATGTCTGCAAGCTCGCTGTTATTTCTCAACTGGAATTCTTTCCAGTAAAAATCCGTATCTCTTGTTTCGGGAAGATTTGCGGCAAGAGTATATCTTAACGGGTCGCCTGGAAAAATATTCAGGAAGTCTGCAACGTCAATTCCCCAATTTCTGCTTTTAGAAAATTTCTTTCCTTCAAAATTCAAGAATTCGTTTGCCGGAACATTCTGCGGGAGAACGTATCTTTCGCTGCTGCCGTCATTCCATGCCATTAGCATCGCAGGAAAAATTATACAATGAAAGACTACGTTGTCTTTGCCGATAAAAGCGACATATTTTGTTTTTTCATCATGCCAGTATTCTTTCCACAAATTTTTTCTGTTCAATTTTTGTGAAAGTTCTTTTGCCGAAGAAATATAACCGAGCACCGCTTCAAACCAAACGTAGAGGACCTTTCCTTCTGCGGAATCTATTGGAACTTTTATTCCCCAATCCAGGTCGCGAGTAACGGCGCGGTCTTCCAATCCGTCCTTGAACCAGCCGCGGCAATATTGCAGCACGTTTTCCTTCCATCCAAATTTTTCATTCATTGCATTAACGTATTCTTCCAGCCGCTTTTGATATTTCCCGAGCGGAAAATACCAATGAGAAGTTTCTTTAAGTACGGGCGTTTCTCCGGTAATTTTGCTTTTAGGATTTTTTAATTCATTAGGCTGGTATAATGCGCCGCAGTTCTCGCATTCATCGCTGCGTGCTTCTTCGTAACCGCAATTAGGGCATGTTCCTTCAACATAGCGGTCAGGTAAAAACATTCTTGCTTTGTTATCAAAAAACTGCATAGATTTTTTTTCATTCAATATTCCCATACTGTAATATTTAAGAAAAAAATCTTTCCCTGTTTCGTGATGAATCGGAAGACTTGTGCGGGAATAGTTATCGAAGCTCATTCCGAATTTTTCAAAGGCGGCTTTATTTTGGGAATGGTAGCGGTCTATTATTTCTTGTGGTTTTACGTGCTCTTTATCGGCGGTAATTGTTATAGGTACTCCATGCTCATCGGAGCCGCATATAAAAATTACGTCGCTGCCTTTTAACCGCTGGTAACGAACGTAAATATCGGCAGGCAAATATGCGCCGCTTAGATGACCAAGATGAATTGGACCGTTTGCGTAGGGAAGCGCCGCTGTTACAAGAATTTTCTCTTTAGTCAAACTGAACTCGATAATTTTGAAATTTGATCATTCAAATATACGTATTTTTTAAGTATCAACTAAAAGGAATAAAATAGGACACAATACTGTTTGGCGAAGAATTAACCGGCAAAATTCTATTATCTACCGATTTTTTATTTTCCTCTTATTTATTTTCCATTAAGTTACGCCCAAGAATTTAGTAACAAAATGATATTTGGAAATGATACTAATATTTAGAACATCCGTTCAAACAAAGTTTGAAGAACAAAGGCTAAAACCATATATTGAAAATATTGTAAGAGATGGAAAATGGAATTTTGATCTTGAGGACAGCGACAAAATTTTCCGCGTTGAAACTGAGAAGAATATCTTTTATTCATTAATTTCCTTGTTTCATGAAAAAGGTTTTCTTTGCGAAGAATTGGAAGATTAGATATTTTGGTATTCAATTCAGCAATAGTTTTTAGGTTGACAACAAATTTTAATAGAAAGTAAAGGTAAGAAAATGAGCAGCAGAGACGGCTCTTTTAACAACAGAATATTCTTAGGCATTCTGCTAATTTTCATCGGCGGAATGTACCTCCTTAGTACGCTTGATATAATTAGCTTTAATGTTCCGCATATAATTTTTTCATTCCCCTTTTGGGCGATAGTTTGGGGATTAGTGGTTATAAAAAATTCACGCAACAAAGCGTTCGGTATTCTTTTGTTTTTTTTAGGAGGAGTTTTTATTGTTCCACTGCTTTTCCCGGGCGTTCATTATAGCAGCAATATATTTTTCCCGGTAGTTCTAATTGCTTTCGGAATTTATTTGATGTTCAAAAGAAGTATCAATTGGAACAGCTGCCATAATAGGTTCAACAGGCAGGTCAATAAAGATCAAATTGATGATGTGTCTATTTTTGGCGGCGGGCATAAAGTAATAATATCGGATAATTTTAAAGGCGGCAACATAACTGCAATTTTCGGAGGGTCCGAAATAGATCTTTCCAATAGCAAATTAGCTGAAGGTGAAAATGTTATTGATGTTTTGTTGATGTTCGGCGGTACAAGCATTTTTGTCCCGAAGGAATGGAACGTAAATGTAAATGTAACTCCTCTCTTCGGAGGCTTTTCAAACAAATGGAGACGAAATTTCAGCGGACCTTTTGATAATACGCATACGCTTGTAATCAAAGGTGTGGCTATATTCGGCGGCGGTGAAATAAAATATATCTAAAATATTTTTTTTATAATAATGTCGAACAACCCGATACTTAGCAAAAGAAGAAATTTAATCCTCTATATTATTTTCTGGCTGATCATTGCGCTAATTTATTATTTACTTCTTCATTTTGAATTAAAAATAAAATCTGAAACAGCATTGGTTGACAGCTTTGTTTTCAATGCGATCTTGTGCGGTTTGGGGTTAAGTTTCTGGTTTCCCGCACAATATATTTCTTTTGAAAACAACAGCTTCCTTATCATCATCATGGATCATATCTTCGGCGGAGTTTTGTCTTCGGTAATCTGGCTTGCCAGCGGATATTTTGTTATTGTTTTCGTTCTAAATTATTCTGACGATTTTTCTTCCTTTTTTGTACATACCGTTATTTGGCGCTTTGTTATCGGCATCCTTTTTTATTATTTGATCACTTCGTTTTATTACCTTATAATCTATTACAACAATTTCCAGGAAAAAATACTGCGGGAAGCGGAGTTAAAAAATCTTGTTACCGAAGCTGAAATTAAAACATTAAAGTTTCAGATTAATCCTCATTTTATTTTCAACAGCTTGAATTCAATGAGCGCACTTACGACAATTAATCCTGAAAAAGCAAGAGAAATGATTTTAAAGCTTGCAGATTTTCTTCGCTTTACTTTGGCAAATAATGACAAACAAAAAAATTCTTTCGGCGAGGAATTAAAAAATATCCGGCTCTATCTTGAAATTGAAAAAATAAGGTTTGAAGATAAATTTGAATTCATTGAAGAAATTGATGAGTGTTGTAATGAAGCGCCTATCCCAAACATGATTCTTCAGCCTCTTTTTGAAAATGCAATTAAGCATGCCGTATATGAAACTCTGACAAAGGTTACTCTAAAGCTCAATTGTAAAAAAGAAACTGATTATCTAAAAATTTCTCTTGAAAATAATTTTGAACCTTTTTCAACTTCGAAAAAAGGCGCCGGAATTGGACTTCAAAATATCGAGAACCGGCTTAAATTAATTTATGGCATGAATAATCTTCTGGAAATAAAAAAGGAAAATAACTTTTTTAAGGTAACGCTTTTTATACCGCTTGAAAGTTTAAATAAAGTAGAATGACTTTTATGAAGTCGTTAATTCATAAAAAAATTTAGGAAAATATTTTTCATGACGAACAAAGTTAAAGCCTTAATAATAGACGACGAAAAACTTGCGCGGGAAATTATTAAAAAATATCTCGAAGAAAATGAAAACATCTTCCTTGTCGGCGAATCTTCTAACGGATTTGATGGTATAAAAATGATAAATGATGAAAAACCCGACGTTATCTTTCTCGATGTTCAAATGCCGAAAATAAACGGCTTTGAAATGCTCGAGCTTATTGAAGAACCTCCGGTAATAATTTTCACTACAGCTTTTGATCAATATGCGTTAAAAGCATTTGAAGTAAACGCTGCTGATTATCTTTTAAAACCATTTTCAAAAAAAAGATTCGATGAGGCGCTTGAAAAAGCTATCGGCAATTTGAAAAACAAATCCCGCCAGAGTTCGCTTATGAAAAATTTAATTAAGCAGAACGATGCAAAGCCGGAATATCTTGATAGAATCATTATTAAAGATACAGGCAAGATTACTATAGTTCCCGTTGACAACATTAAATATATTGAAGCGCAGGACGACTACGTAATGATTTATTGTGAAGATGGAAAATTTTTAAAACAAAAAACGATGAAATATTTTGAGGAACATCTTAACCCGCATGAATTTATTAGAGTTCATCGCTCCTATATTGCGCCGGTAAATAGGATCAAGAGAATTGAACTTGCTGAAAAAGAATCTTACGTGATAAAATTGGAAGAGAATATTTCTTTGCCTGTAAGCAAAAGCGGTTATGATAAGCTAAAAGAAATATTAAAATAAAAGGCTGTTGTTTGTACTGTAATTTACTTGGAAATTCAAAAATTTCATCTTCATTAGAGAAGCTGCAAGTAAGTCATCAAACAACAGCCCGACCATTAAATAACAATCATTATGCCAGAGAACCGAATTTAAAATTTACAAATAAACAAATCTTTTTATAGATAAATAGTGTCTCTAAATGGAAAATTTGTGCTTATGTGTAAAATATTTTCTACTTAATAATCGAAAATAAATTTTAATTCTTTAGCTTGATTTGATCCTCTTCGTCATACCCGACTACTAAATCAAAATGTACCGAAAAGTTATCGTGCGCTCTTATTAATCCCCAGAGATGATTTGGCGGTTCTATGCCGTAATCCTTCATTGATAAAGCCTTATTTCCTGTAAGCCTAAAATCTCCGCCGCGCAATCTTTTAACTTTTACAAGTATATCAACTGTCTTGGTTACACCCGCAATTGTAAGATCGCCTGTGGTCATCAGATCAGACCAGCCGGCAGAATCCTTGTCAACAATGTGAGCTTCTATCAGACTATAATGAATGGAAGGATATTTATCGGCTTTCATTGCATTATACATATCCTGATTCATGGCGTCCATCCCGCAATTCAGACTGCGAGCTAAGATAGTTACGTCAACTTCATCGTCTGTTTGCGGTGATTCATCATTCTCCTTCAGCTTCTCTTCAAGGTTCACCGTAGAATGCAGAAATGCAAAGCCCTTAATTAATGTTGCCCTGCAGTTAAAATCATTAAGTGTAGATGTGCCTTCAATCCACAGTTTGCTTCCAGGTTTAGTAACATATTTTCTGCTGTCCCTTTGCTGGGGAAAAATTGTAGCGCCAAAAAAAGCAAGAATGAAAATTAAATAAAATTTTCTCACTATCACTTAAGTAAATTGTATCTAAAAAATGTTCTTTCAAAAATGATATTTAATATAATATTATTCGTACCAAATAATTTTACCATAAATCATATTCATTTTTAAAATAGGATAGAATAAGAAAAGGGCTTGGTAATTGAACAGTAAGGAAATATCACCAAGCCTACATAGGAGCTAGCTATGCAAAAAGATCTTATGGAATATAATCATTTTTCTGACGAGTGTGGCAATCGCTGCAAAGCATACTTTTCCATGACTTACCAATATTAACGGGGTGAATATAATCAACGCCTAACATCGACATCTCCGGCTTTTGATCCCCAATTTGCTGGGATAAAATAGTGTGGCAAGTATTGCAGTCATTTGAAATAACTTTTCCATCAGAGCTTACATGCTTTCCGTCGTGGCATCTAAAGCATCCGGGGGAATACATATGACCTATATTATCCGGAAATTTTCTCCAGCTTACATTCATATATGGGAAATAATTTCTCGAATATATATCCTGTAGCTCCGAAATAGCTTTTTCAATTTTATCCTTTTTGCTTGAATATATTTCAGGATAATCTCCTTGATAAAAATCTTCGACTTCCGCCTTTATACTGTCAAGCGCAATTTCTTTAGTTGTGTATCCTCTATCTAAAACTTTAACCGATATACTTTTTATATAAGGCAGGCTTGCGTCAATCCATCCAGCTGCCATAACCTGGTTTACTGAAGTAGCCGGAGGATTATACTTGTGAGTAGCTCTATTATGGCAATCAATGCAATCCATTGTCCTGTATTCGCCATTTTTTAATTCACCCTTTGTTACAGGTACGCTCGTGCTCCTGTATATTGTCTCTTTACCAGTAATCATTGATTTAGCTTTGACCCAGGGAATAACTTGTCTTTCTCTATCAATTGCAAGATATGTTATCTGATTTGATATGTTCATATGCCAGTGAATCCCCGACGTAACCCCGGCTTCCTGGTTACCGCCGCCAATTTTAACAAGCATTGAAAGAATCATCCTTGTATTATTTTCATCTGACAGATAATACGTGTTGGTAATTTCTTTTTTGCCATAAAAAACTCTTGGCCAGTGGCATTGCTCGCAAGTTTCTTTTGCAGGACGAAGGTTCTCAATCGGCGCTTCTATTGGTCTTGGAAATTTATTGAACAAAACAGAATAAACTTGATAGCTGCCCGATATTTTTGATTTGACGAACCAGCCGGCTCCAGGCCCAATATGACATTTTACACATCCTACTCTTGAGTGAGACGAATATTTGTAAGCCGTGTATTCCGGCTCCATAACTTTATGACAGATAGTTCCGCAAAATGCATCTGATTCTGTATATTCATAAGCTTTAAAACTTCCGAAAGCTGTAAATGCAATTAAGATTATTGTTCCAATTGAAAATATAAAAAACGCTCTTTTATGTTTATCATCATTTAAATCGATAACCGGCAATTTCTCTCTAAACTTTCCTTGCAGCTCACGCCTTCTTTCCCTGATTATTCCATAAGCGATGATCAAAAGTCCAAGTATCAAAAACCCGGGCAGTATTATGAATGTTAATATTCCCGCATAAGGCTTATTATCCGAGCTGAACGCTTCCAGGACGGTAAGAAATAATATTAAGCCGAAGCTTAATGAAGCAAGCGCCGCGCCTGCTATTGTTATCGGATTATAAAACGAAGATGGTAACCACTTTCTCATAACCTACCTATAAGCAAAAATCATAGCATAAATAATCCAGACGATAATGCTGAAGCCGAGGCTTAAAGCGATCCAGCCGAAAACCTTTATGGCTCTTATTACAATCGTTGGATAAGGTTCAACAAGATATTTTTCAAGTTCGCCGGACTCAACAAGTTTTTTATATTCTGCGGGTCTATCGATTTTATATTCTTCAAGCGAAGTTCTACCCGAAAAGATT
The DNA here is from genome assembly GCA_021824565.1 of Bacteroidota bacterium. Lineage (GTDB taxonomy): Bacteria > Bacteroidota > Ignavibacteria > Ignavibacteriales > Ignavibacteriaceae > FEN-1297. The sequence continues at coordinate 47,789 of JAKAKL010000073.1, forward strand.
ACTATGTCCATTGGGAATTTTTCCGGGCGAAGATGGGTGTTGAAGAAGTGAATTGTAAAGATAAAACCGGTTGCAAGCAAAGCCTCATCGCTGTGAATAATAGTTGCCACGTTTATGAACCAGCCAGGTAGAATGCTTGTCATAGTTTCAGGGAACCAGAGCGTCAAGCCGGTAGAACCAATTACAAATATTCCCCAGAATACCGCAAAGTAATCAAACTTTTCCCAGTACGTCCATCTGTCGTATTGAGGACGCTCGCCCATTCCTAAGAACCACTTTAGAGTTCCGATAATATCTTTAACATCATTTCTGTTGAACATTATACTGTCTTTAGAAAAGATCAATCCTTTCCAGGTTTTCTTTTCTCTCATCTTCATCTTGAAAAGATCAAAAAGATGGGTGAGAAAAACACTCACCATTACTACTGCAAAGAAACGGTGTATATATCCTGCGGACTCAAAGCCTCCGAAAAGATGAGAGAGAAATACTGCCCAGCCTGTGTAAGAGAACTTGAGCGTCATCCCGGTAAGCGCAAGACTGATGAAGCTTACTATCATCAAAATATGAAGTACGCGGTTTAATCGCGTAAACCTTTGGAACTGTAGTTTCTCTTTTTTAATTGTATGAAGTTCTATAGTCTTTTCTTCTTCTACAATTTTTTCTTCTTTTTGCATATCAATTGATTTTGATTCTTCCATGATATTCCCGGATTTATTATTCTAAATCCTCATCTTCATTTGATAACTTCTTCTTTAATTCTTTTCTATATTGAATAGAGCGCGGCAGCCATAACAAAGTATGTACTCCTGCAATAAAGAAAGTTCCGACCAGAAGCCCCGTCATTCCCCAAAATGTCCAGAACATAATCGGGTATTTAACCGGCTCATGATGCGTGGCATGGGTAAAGTATCCGGCAAACTGTCTTGTAGCTCCTTCATGACACTTCTTGCAAGTCTGAACTTTATTCTGAAAGCTTAAATGTGAAGCCGGATTTTCAACCGGCAAAATATCATGCGCGCCATGGCAGTCCCAGCATTTTGCCGTCTTGGCATAACCAAGCCGCGAGACCTGACCATGATAAGTGTCGAAATAAGATTCGGCATATTTCTGATGACAGTTTCCGCAGATTTGCATAATCTCTAATCTAAATCCAGCAGCATCAGTTCTGGATATTTTATGGGCCGTATGACAATCGTTGCACACCGGAAGTTTCTTGTCGGTCTTCGTAATGAGCGGTGAGTGAACGCTGTTCTCAAGCTGTTTCTCTATTCCATAATGACATCTGCCGCACGTCGATGCAATGTTATTCCTGTTCACACTTGATGTTGGGTCCGAATGTGGAAGCTCACGATGGGCTGTATGACAATCTGTGCATGTTGCAGTTACTGTTAAGCCGCTTTTTAATAATCCTTTCCCGTGGATACTTTCAACATAGTTATGAATAATGTCGTGTTCCGTGCCAGTATATCTCACCGCTGCGGGCTCTCCATCTCTGTGGCATTTTGCGCAAAGTGTTGGAATGTTAGTATGGAATGTCGGCGATACCGGATTAGTATTTGCCAAAACATAATGAGAACCGTGGCATTCTACGCAAGTTGGCGCATTTGAATCTTTCTTTGCAAAAAGTTGTCCATGAATACTTTCACTGTATTGTTCACCTTCCTGTGCATGACAAATAGAACAATCTACTTTTGATGTAATACCGGTGCATGGTCTAAGCAAAGATGGATTTACAGTATTATGACATTGACTGCATGATACTTGTGAATGAATTGAATTCTGTAACCGCACAACATCTACAAACATCGAACGACCGTCTGCGGATTTTAAATTTGTTCTTCCATGACAATTCAAGCAGTCCTGGTTGGCAACACTTTGCTCATAAAGTACTTTTTGAATCTTATGAGGCGGATGGCAATCAATACAAACTGGTAGAACATGCGGCGTCTTTTCCCATAGCTTTCCTTGAATAATTTTTCTATGTACAATTTCAATTTCTGCATGACATTTCGTGCACGTCTTTGCAATATTCTGCCTTGCAATTGTAGACTGCGCATCTGTAGGCGGAAGAATTTTATGAGGAGAATGGCACGAAGCGCAGTTCGGCGCTACTGCAAGACCTTTCTGAAGCAGCGCAACACCGTGCAAACTTTCCGAATAGTTTTCAAGAATATGGTTCTCCGGAATCTTTCTCTGTACCTGGACGGGAGCGCCTTCCCTGTGGCAGCTTCCACACAAAAAAGGTATTTTAATCGGTGCCACTGCCGATTGAGGATCCTTCACATTCTTTATATCATGAGAGCCGTGGCAGGTTTGACAACGCGGCGCCAAAGGATCTCCTTTAGCAATTCGCTTGCCGTGAATTCCTTCTGAGTAGTCAGTTTGAGAATTGCCATGGCATGAGCCGCACTGTGCAGGTGCTACATTTTTTTTATGCGGAAAGTCAGAACCGGCAAGATCGACATGGCAGTCAACGCATTGAACGTCGCTATGTACAGAAGTTTTAAGCTCTTTGCTGTTTACAAAAACAGAGATAGTTTTTCCGTTTTTCTTGCCGGTAAGAGTATTATCACTGTGGCACATCAAACAATCATCATTGCTTTGTGCCTGAACAGCGGAATTTCCGTTCAGAATTAAAAAAATAAATAAGAGCAGCTTTGGAAACGATGAGAATATCGTTTTCCTAATTATTTTATAGCAACATCTGTAATTCATAAGCTGCCGCTCCCGCATTTCTATTTTCTTTTATTGTTATCATTTTTTGGATAAGGAGCTTCCGCTTCCTGCTTCTTAATTCTTTCAAGTTCCGCGGGGTGCTCTTCAGCCATTTCTTCTTCCGTAAGATGACCGCTTATCCACGAGGTGTTCATAGGATAAATTTCGGGATTAAAGATTACGAAATATAAATGCCAGATAATTATTGCAAGGGTTGCAAGCCATGCTTCATAGAAATGGATTGTGCGCGCAATGTCCCAGCCAAGTTTTGTAAAGATCCCGATAAATGTATTTTCAAACCACATAATCAATCCGGTTGCGGACATAACAATTGTACCCCAGATAAGCGCCCAGTACTCAGCTTTCTCTACATAGCTGAACCTATCGAGTTCAGGCTTTACTTTAGATAGTCCGAGATTGAACTTTGCAACGCCAATTGCATCATATAAATCTTGCCGCTTTGGAAGAAGATCCTTAATCAGCTGTCTTCCTCTTTCGGTAAACGAAATATAATAGATATGGTACAAGCCTGCGGCAATCATTACTACGGCAGCGATTCTGTGCAGATAGCTTCTATATGCAAACGCATTTTCACTTAGACTTCTTATATGAGATACCCACCATGAATCTGGATATTGAAGCATGAATCCGGTAATTACAAGAGTAATAAAGCTTAACGCAAACAAGATGTGCTGTACTCTTTCGTTTACATTCATTCTTAAATAGAGTGAATGCCCGTAGATTTCGTTTCTAATTAATCCCTGCTGTTTTAATTTTTTAATTTTTGCTTTCTTAAAAAAATCAAGAATATTATGAAGGAACATCGCGCCTATGATCGAGATAATCATTATGATATAGAGAGAAGCAATCCAGTACAAAATCGGTTCAGACTTTTTATCAGTCGTAGTGGAATGGATTTTCCCGATTGCAAATTTCTCGTTGGCACCAGGATGACATTTGCCGCAAGTCTTTACAAGATTATCTTTGTAAACACTGGACCTTGGGTCGGTAGGCGGCAAAATATCATGCGTACCGTGACAGCTTGCGCAGTTAGCAACTGTAGTAGCTCCGCCCTGCAAGGCTAAGCCGTGATAGCTGTTTTTAAATGTGCTCCATCTGTTCGGGTTCAAACCATACTTTGCAGAAAGCCCCATAGAGCTGTGGCACTTAGAACAAATCTGCTGTGAAAGGTTCGCATAAGAAGTTGGCGCGTTTGGATTGGTCGGCTTCATTATATTATGTTCGCCGTGGCAATCGGTACAAACCGGCGCATCTATGTGACCTTTTTGAAGAACAGCCACACCGTGAACGCTCTCTTTATATTGAGCGGCAATTTCTTTATGACATTGCCCGCATGTATTTGGTATATTAAATTTATTAACTGTTGAAGTCGGATCGCTTGCCGGTTTCATCTTATGAGCTGTGTGGCAGTTTACGCAGTTTGCAACTTTACCATTGCCTGCGCTCAGCATCTTTCCATGTATGCTATTTTCATATGAAGCAATAAATCCGGCAGAAGGAGAAGTTCTTGCTCTTATCTGGGCATTGTCCAGATGGCATGAAAGACATAATTTTTCCTGGGCTAACTTAACTACCGCAGTATCCTTAACTGTAATAGACGTAATTTGATTCTTATGGCAAGTATAACAATTCGGCGATCCTTTGACTCCTTCTCTTAGACCGTTGGCATGCGCCGAGGTAATAAACTGAGCCTTCTCATTTTTATGGCAGTTTCCACAAGCTTCAACTAAATTAGTAACATAGAATTTTGAACCGGGAACTCTCGGCGAAACAACATCATGAGTGCCGTGGCAATTCTTACAGTTAACATCTTCACCCTGACTCAATCCGTTAGCTTTCATCATTTGAGGATGGAAAGGATGTTTTACCGCCGCATCTTTATGGCATGATTTGCAGTCTATCGGCTGAATATTTTTTTTATGAGGATCATTGTTAGGATCAAAACCGACATGGCATGAAATACATTGTAATTTCTGATGTGGCGAATGAGCTAATACGTTTGTATCAACATACAAAGAAATTGTCTTGCCTTTCTTTGTCATTGTTAACGTGCTGTCGCTATGACAGGTTAAGCAGTCATCATTAGTTTGTGCATTTAGTTTTGTCGTTAACAAAAACAGGAAGGTTAATATAATTAAGATTGGGATACTGTTATTTAAGTATTTATTTTTTAGATGTGACTTTCTTTCGTTACTTACCAGTTTAGGTTTGAAAACTAACATGACTGCCTACTTGTATTTTCTGTAATATGATTTTCCGTAATTGAACTGAAGATTAAATCGTGTATGCAAATCCGAATAATGCAACAATTAAAACAACAAATAGCAAATACATAACTATATTTTTCATTTTACATCTCTAATAATTCTATTGATTAAATCTTTTCTCTAATAATTATCGTCGTAATCATAAAGCAAAGTGTGATTCATATTTTGACTTCTCAACGCAAATCTTTCCAGAGCAGGTTTAATTACAATTACCTGAACGCCGGATTTTTGAGAAACTCTATGCGCTATACTTTGTCCGACTTCTTCATAAACTTTATATTCTGCTGTTGAAGTCATTATTACCAAATCAAAATTTTCTTCTTCTGCATATTTGATAATTTCCTTAACCGGGTCGCCAAACTTTACAACTAATGAAACAGCATTTAGATCAATCTTGCTTTTATGAACAAGACTGCTCATCTGCTCAAGAATTTTAATATCTAAACTTTTTAACAATTCTTCCATGTCATCGCTTTCCCTTGGAATAGAATCGTAAGGATTACAGTCAACGGCGTGCATTATGTGTATCTCGGCATTAAACGCTCTTCCGAGATTAGATGCGTGCTCTATTGCAGCAAGCAAATTCAAGGTCAAATCAGTCGGAACCAAAATCTTTTTTAATGTTTTCATATTTTTTCCGCTTAGGGAAAGCTTTCTATTAAAAATTTGTATTTCATAAACAAAGAATATGCCGCTTATATTGCTTGTAAAAAGCTAAATGTTTGCTAAAAAACAACTATAGCATAAGCGAATGAGAATAGATTTTATTGATGTTCTCAGGATTGGGAATGTTTTTTTTGTAAAATGTAGAATTAAACAACAAAATTTAGTGTTGTTTGGTTTGAGATATGTGAAGAATATTTTTCTTTTGGTTAATAATTAACTTAACCAGTTTTTTACTGCCTTAGCATCGCTTCCGTTTGACGAGAGATGGAAGAACTCGTTTTCATGTGAAGAATAAGAATAATCTTTTTTCCATAGTTCAAAATTATTTACAATGTCTTCTATTGCTTTAATAATAAGTTCCAGTTCATTATTAGTCATTGTGGGATGAACAGACATTCTTACCCAGCCGGGTTTCTCCGAAAGATCGCCTTCATTTATCTTTTCCGTAATATGCTTTGATTGGTCAGGACTTACATGCAGAAGGTAATGTCCATAGGTGCCGGCGCACGAACAGCCTCCGCGCATTTGTATTCCAAAACGGTCATTTAGAATTTTTACAATTAAATTATAATGAATATTATCGACATAAAAAGAAATTGCGCCGAGCCTTTCTTCAATGTTATTCGCCAGGATATGCAAGCCGGGAATATTTCTAAGACCTTCAATCGTTCTTTCTACCAAATATTTTTCTCTCGCTCTAATATTTTCCACTCCCATCTCTTCTTTAAGCCTAATGCAAAGAGCGGCTTTAATAGTTTGAAGAAAAGGAGGCGTGCCGCCGTCTTCGCGAAGTTCAATATTCGATATGAATTTATGTTGACCCCACGGATTTGTCCAGTCCACTGTTCCGCCGCCGGGATTATCCGGCACACGGTTCTTATAAAGATGCGAATCGAAGATAATAACTCCCGGAGTTCCCGGTCCTCCTAAAAATTTATGAGGCGAGAAGAATATCGCATCTAATTTCTCTAATGGATTATCCGGATGCATATTAATATTTGCATACGGAGCGGAGCATGCAAAGTCAATAAAGCAAAATCCGCCGTGCTCATGCATCATTACTGCCATTTTATGATATGGAGTTTCTATGCCTGTAACATTAGAACACGAAGTGAAGGCTCCTATTTTCAGCTTTCTGTCTTTATATTTATCAAGCTGCGTCTCAAAATCATTAAGATCTATAAGCCCTTCTGCATCAGGCTGAATGCAGATAACATCTGCAATTGTTTCAAGCCACGACGTATGATTAGAGTGATGTTCCATGTGAGTTACAAAAACAACGGGAGTAAGTTCAGCCGGAAGATTGATATATTCTTTTAACTGCTCGGGGACTTTTAAACCAAGTATTCTTTGAAACTTATTTATCATTGCAGTCATGCCGGAGCCGCCTGTTATAATAACATCATCCTTGCCGGCGTTTACATGCTTTTTAATAATTTCGTGAGCTTCATGATATGCAGTAGTCATTGTCGAGCCGGTAACATTCGAGCCGGAATGCGTGTTGCCTACAAACGGTCCGAAAATATCAACTATCTTTTTTTCAATAGGCGCGTAAAGTCTTCCGCTGGCTATCCAGTCGGCATAAATAATTTCTTTCTCGCCGTAAGGAGATATAAAGGTTTGATCAATGCCTATAATGTTTCTTCTAAATTGCTCAAAATATTTTTGTAAATCTTGCATTTAGCTGTTCACCGCTTAGTTATATTAAACAATCTTACTTTTCATGCGCTAAACTATAAAATATTTCTCTCCGAAAAAAACCACTTAATATTTGATTATAGTTATGTAGGATATAATATTCGTTAAATATATTGCTTCAAACTTTTAGCTCTATCTTTCATAGCCTTAGCGGCAAGCGCATAGCCGCCGTTCTCGCTGTCTATTAGATGTATATGCTGACCGTTATAATCAAATATTAAACATGTTATTAAAGCTCTTGGAGCGTTATGAATTCCATAAACAAGAATCCCCTCCCGGTATTTTTTCTCTAAAAATTCTTTTAATTCGTTACGCTGCTCCTCGCTGCCGGAGATGACCAATCTTAGCTTGTCGTCGAACTTCCTATAATCGGTATTTGCTACAACTTCATTTTTAAACTTATCCCAGTGAACACGACCCGCATATATTCCGGTTTTAAAAAGAATTTCGCCTACCACGGCGGAAGCTTTTTGGTATGCGTTAAACATTATTCTTAGTGCAGAAAGGCGATTGTAATATTTTACTTTCAGTTCACCATCGAGGATTTTGTTATCAAGCGACAGCTTAAGCGACCTGGCGGCAATAGGCATGCATACTTTGTCTTCGCCGTAAACTTCGGCAATCTTATTAATTACTTCTACATAAACATTCTCTCCCGACACCGGCGATCCTTTTACAGCTTCTACAATAATAGAAACTACTTCGCCGCGGCTTCCGGGCACGTTTTCCCACCTGCACTGCAGTCCGTCAAAATCTGCTTCCGGTACTTCATCATTTATATCCATGGCATATCGTGCAGATTCTTTAATGCATTTTTCAGCATAAGAAATTCCGCCGCCCGCAAACATTGCCTGTACATAATCTTTTGAAACTTCATATTTGGCTATCAGTATCTGATTCCCGGAGGCGTAAATATCTTTCACAGGAACTATTCCTGCTCTCAGGTCAAAGCCAAAGCCTTCTTTCGCCATCTTCTTTAATCCCGCCAACGCCTTGCACGTTCTTTTATAAAATGAAGGCGGAACACATACTACGGCGCCGTCTCCTCCAAAAATAAAAGGCAGTGAAAATGATCTGTTCAAATTTAATATTGCTATAATACTGGAAGCGCCGACTGTATTTATCTCTTTGTATTTCCCGTTCTCAATAGCTTCAGTAGAATTAATTACATCAGTAACAGCGACATACCAATCTTCCGGCATCCTAACGTAATTTTGAATGCCGGCTATCTGCGTGAAATCATGCAGAACATGAAGATCGTTGTAAAAATTTTCACTATTAATTATCATTTGAATATTATCGACTTGAATCCGGTTCTAAAATTTCTAATCGTCAGGCTTTATATTAAATATTATTCAGCAAAAATTTTATAGAATGAATCACACTTTTTATTTTATATTGTACTTGCAGCTAATAAAATCCTATGACTATCGCGCGGTAGAAATTCAAATGAGGAAGTCACCTTTTTTCAGTTAGATTTAGAATCGACGATGACTTGAAGCGATTGGACGAATCCGATAAGTCCTTTATCATCGCTTTTTCCTCCTTTTCCGGCTGCTTGTGATTAATTCAGAATTTATACGTTTTTGTGCCAATTTCGCATTCTGTGAATTTAATATCTCATTTTCAATTTCTTTTAAGACGATTTATGAATTACAAAATACGTTTTGTGTTTCTTTAAATGCAGTTCATGTTTCTTTCATCGTGTTTCGTGTTTCTTTAAATGCTTGCAGAGATTCTTACATTGCAATTCGTGTTTCTTCTAATGCCATTCATGTTTCTTTCATCGTGTTTCGTGTTTCTTTAAATGCTTGCAGAGATTCTTACATTGCGATTCATGTTTCTTCTAATGCCATTTATGTTTCTTTCATCGTGTTTCGTGTTTCTTTAAATGCTTGCAGAGATTCTTACATTGCAATTCGTGTTTCTTTTAATGCCTACAAAATTTCTTAGATCGTAATTTGTGTTTCTTTAAAAACCTATAAAGTTTCTTACACTGCGTTTTGTGTTTCTTTAAATGCAGTTTAAGTTTTTTATATCGCGTACTGTGTTTCTTTTAGTGCGTTTGAAGAAAATTTTGGGCACCCTTCGCGATCTAAAACAGCGACATTGTAGGATAATGCGTAAATTCAGAATATATGCGGTAAGATTTCTGAACAATTATTACAGAGTAATCTGCACTTGCAGATGGAAGGAGGAATAGCGCACGTCGGTATTTGTAAATGTTAGTCCGTATTCAATGCCTGCGCCGAGCCGTATGATTGACATTGGATCTCCGAAATTAGTACCGGCTAAAATTGAAAAGGCTAATCCCAGGTCCCATTTATTTAAATCAACAAGCGATCTATCGTTGATCATCAACGGACCTATTCCTTCTTCAACATAAAAAATATTTGAAACAGGCTGGTAGACGATTCCTTTTAACGAAAATCCTTTTAGGAAAGGATAATATTGTATGCTCGTCCGCGGAAGAAGCTTATCAAAATCAGAAACAAAAATAAAGCTTAAGCGCGAATCAAATCCGAAAACAGGATTGGTTTTAGCCTCGACAAAAACCGAAGATGTGAAGCTGCCCTGGGACGGCAGATTACCGCTTATATAACCTCCTCCGGCAAATCCCCCTACGCTGATAAAAGACTGCGCGTCCGCTTTTATGAATGGAATTAGAAGCATGCATGAAAAGACGAAATGTATAATTGATTTCTTCACTAAGATCTTCCGGTTTCTTTATAAAAGATATTTAGTTTTGAGTATAAAATAATCGACGGTACCATAAAAGTAAACATAATTTAATTCACTTAAATCTAAAATATGACTAAGATTGAATGTTACTCCGAACACCGAAGCGAATTGCTTCTTATGTCTGCTTTGACAAAATTTTTTCCGGTTGATTTTAGTATTATTGCAAAGAAAAAATTAGGAATGAAATGAATAAAATATCTAAGATAAATTTTACTATTCAGCTTGATGAAAAGAAAACGCCAGAGAAGATCGAGTGGGAAGCGACCGATGCCGGGTTCGATGGAAAAAAGACAAGCGATACTTTGATGATCTCGCTCTGGGACAAGGAAGAAAGATCAACGCTTGCGATTGATTTGTGGACTAAGGATATGCTGGTTGACGATATGAACGTTCACTTTTATCAAATCTTCAGCAAGATGGCTGAAACATATCTCAACGCTACTAAGAATAATGAGGCGGCGCAAATGATCGAGGATTTTGCTTCCAGATTTGCAGAGAAGCTGAACTTAATTAAAAAGATTGATAAGGAAAGGTTCTCTTAGAATTATTTAAATCTTTCTTTAAGCTTTGAAGCGTACCTGCGGCTCATCTGGAAAGGCTCGCTGATATTATGAATAAAAACGTGGTACGACGAGTTGAACCACTTTTCAACTTTTTCAACGTACTCGAGATTTATAATCGTGGAGCGATGAATTCGTGCAAAGCATTTTGAAGGCAGCCTTTCTTCCCATTCAATCATCGGCTTAAGAACCAAAATCTTTTTCGCTCCGGCAATATGTACGTAGGAATAATCTTTTTCGGCGGTAATGCATTCGATCGAGCTTATTTTTATAAACCTTGAAACTCCGTCAATTGTTAGAAATAGCCTATCGTCATAGTCCAGTGATTTTTTGCCCGGATCAGGCTTATCATCAATATCCGGTTCATCATCTTCAAGATCGTTCTTTCCGCCGTCGTAATCTTCGTAAAGGCTTTTGAACTTTTCTTTGGAAATTATTTTTTTATCGGACTCATTTTGCTGATCCTTCGCCGGTATTATTTCTTCTTTTGATTCGCCCGCAACTTTTTCTTCTTTGTCCTCTGAAAGCAGCCTTGAGACAGTGATGGCTAATCTTTCGCGGTCAATCGGCTTTTTCAAATAATCCAAAGCGTTCACTTCAAAAGCCCGCAAAGCATAATCGTCAAACGCACTGACAAAAACAACTTTAGAGCCGGGAGAAATTTTATTAACTACATCAAACCCGCTGTTCTTGCCGAGGCAGATATCGAGGAAAACGCTGTCAGGCTTTTTTTCTTTAATTATGCTTAATGCGTTGGTAACACTTGAGGCTTCGCCGACAACTTTAATCTGCGGGAATTTCTTTAAAAGAATGTTTAGCAATTTCCGCGAATCGGCATCGTCGTCAATTAATACTGTACTTACTTGATTTTTCTCAGACATATTCTTTTACCGCTAAGTTATACACTGTGACAAAACCAAATGTTATGCCAGCAATTAGAAATTGTTTGCTCTTAAAATTGTTTTTAAATAATGCTTTTTATTGAAAAAATACCACAGCCGGAGAAAATTATAAATCGAAAACTTTTTTTCAGCAGAATTAATTTGAGATATTTTTGTTAATTGCTCTAAAATGGAACAGAGGCAATATCGGAATTATTTATCATCAATCCAATGACTTAAAAAATCCTGATGTTTAACGGGATCAAATTCTATTATTTCATAAGAAGCCATACTCTTTAAAGCGTAAGGATCATTACTAAAAAAATTTTTTATTTCATCGATAGAGCTGCCGCGCGCGGCTACAATTCCGCCGGTACGCGGATTACGCGGTCCTGAAAATAATAAAATGTTTTTGTCGTATCCTTCCTGAAGAAATTTTCTATGGAGAAACAATACTTCGTCAATCTTATCAAGATGAACGGTGTAAGTAATCATTATTAAAAAGTGCTTCATATTACTTTGCTTTCTTTTTCCCAAATTCCGGATCGATCGGAATGTATTTAGTAATAAAATATCCCGGAATCATTGTTATAAAAATCCAGATGAAAAAATGTTTATATCCTAACATTTGCTGCAGCCATCCGCTGAACATGCCGGGCAGCATCATGCTCAACGCCATAAAGCCGGTGCAAATTGCATAATGTGCGGTCTTAAATTCTCCTTCAGAAACGCTGATCATGTATAGCATGTATGCCGTAAAGCCGAAGCCGTAACCAAACTGTTCGCCGGCAACGCAAAGATTAATTATAAAATAATTAGAAGGCTGCGCAAATGCTAAATAAATATAAAGAATATGAGGAATATTTATTGCGGCGAACATCAACCATATCCATTTTTTCAAGCCGTGTTTTGAAACTAAGATGCCGCCCAAAATTCCCCCGGCAGTTAAAGCCAATATTCCAATCGTGCCGTATGCAAAACCCACCTGGCTTGTAGAAAGCGCAAGCCCGCCGGCGCTTTTCGGATCAAGAAAAAATAACGATGCAATCTTGGTAAGCTGTGCTTCGCCGAATCGATATATTAATAGGAACGCAATTGTGATTCCTATACTTTTCTTTTTGAAAAAAAGTTTAAATGCTTCGGCAAACTCGGCAAGAAATTTTTTAGACGAGCCGCTCGTTACCGGCGAATCATATTTAGAGTGCGGCAGAATAAATTTATGGTAGCTCATCAACAGCAGAAATAAAATTCCGAGAGCGCCGAACGTTAGTGACCACGCAAAAGGTATATTCCCGCTAGATTTTTCCAAATAACCTGCAAGGATGATTAGAAGTCCTTGGCCTATTATCCACGCAATCCTGTAGAATGTACTTCTAATTCCGACAAAGAAAGATTGTTCGCTTTGATTTAGCGCCAGCATGTAAAATCCGTCGGCAGCTATATCGTGCGTGGCAGAGCTGAATGCGAGCAGCCAGAAAAATATTAACGTGATGAAAAAATAATTGGGCAGATGAATTGAGAACGCAAGCCCGGCTAATCCGCAAGCAACAATTAGCTGCATTACTACAATCCAGAATCTTTTAGTTTTTAGTATATCAACTACCGGACTCCAGAGAGGCTTTATTACCCAGGGAAGATAAATCAAGCTTGTGTAAAATGCTATGTCGGCGTTTGAAATTCCCATTCGCTTGTAGAAGAAGCCGGATACGTACATAACAATTACATAGGGAATTCCTTCCGCAAAATAAAGCGTAGGAACCCAAGTCCACGCATTTCTTAATTCCGGTTTTGATCTTTCCATTTATTTTTCACTAATTATTTTTTTGCCGATAAGAATTGCGCCCTCAACGGGAGAACATTTAGGGTTTGTTAATTTAATCAATGAAAAAGTTTTTAAGATTTTTTCTTTTAAAATACTTGTAAACAAATTATCATTACCTATTATTCCGCCGGTAAAGGAAATGTTAAAATCATTTCTCTTCATTTTCTTAGATATCGCATATACATGCTGAACAAGCTCGTCCGCTTCCGAATCAAGAATGCTCAAGGCTGTTCTATCTCCTCTTTCAGCAGCCGCAATAACTAACGGCGCCGCATTCGCAGGGTTGAAGTCGCTTCCATACACTTTATTTATAAGTTCATCTGTTGATGAAATTCTAAACTTATCTTTTATTAATTTTGAAATTAAAGTTGGATCGCCTCTGCCGTCAATCTCTTTTGAAAAAGCCTGTAATCCTTTTTTACCTATTGAATATCCGCTTCCTTCATCGCCTATAATTCTTCCCAAACCGCCTGCCCGGTAAATATTTTCTTTACTGTCTTTCGCAAGTACAATGGAACCAGTGCCGGAAATTAATATAACTCCGGCTTTCCCCCCAAAAGCTCCTTCAAGAGCAATCCTTGCATCGCTTTCAACAATTACATTTTTAAATTTCGTTCCTCTGGACTTTGATAATGAAATAAAATTCTTTTGAAGAACCTCAGCGTTTATTTTTCTCCCGGCGCCTGCCGCTCCAATAACTATAATTTTTGCTTCTTTACTGTCTGCATTTAATTTTTTCATACATTGCAGCGCAAGACTAAATAAAACCTTTGAAGTTTTTTGCGCGCCTTCAATTAAAAAATTAGATGCGCTTCCGGTACATGCAAATAAAATATTCCCGCTGCTGTCTGCTATCGCGCAGTTTGTTTTAGTGCCGCCGCCGTCAATGCCGATTATATAATTCATTTATATTTGCTGATAATAAAACTCAAAAACATTTTTGACTAAAATAGTTTTTTACTTTTAAACAAACCAAAGTGAAAAACCAGCACAATAATAATAATTTAATAATAGAATCGGCGATTTACAGGGAATAAGTATAAAATTTGTTTTATATTGTGCGCCTAATTAAGGCTAAGTTTATGAATGGTAAAGATCTGCTAAAAAAATATAACGACTCGAAAAATTTTTTCAATAGAGATTTAAGCTGGATAGAATTTAACAGGCGAGTACTTGAAGAAGCATTAAACCCCGAACTTCCGCTGCTGGAAAAGGTGAAATTCATTTCTATATTTCATTCTAATCTTGACGAATTTTATATGATCAGAATTTCAGGACTGAAAGAACAGATCGCCGCCAATGTTTCCGAGCCAACTATCGACGGCTTAACTCCTCAAGCCCAGCTTCAAAAAATAGAAAAGCTTTTGCAGCCCATGCTTCAGCAGGTTATGGACCTCTGGCTTAACAAGGTCATACCGGAATTAAGAGAGCAAAAAATAGATATTGTAGAATACAACAAGCTTTCAGAAAACGAAAAGGAAATTCTTACCGCGTATTTTAAGAAAGAAATTTTTCCTATATTAACGCCGCTTGCCTTCGATCCGGGAAGACCTTTCCCGTATATTTCAAACCTCAGTTTAAGCCTTGCAATACTTGTAAAGAAGCCGAACGGTGAAAATCATTTTGCGCGTGTTAAAGTCCCGAATATTTTACCAAGGCTGATGCAAATTGATCAGATAATTAATCCCGGGCAAAAAATTCAAACTAACGGATCATTCTGCGCAAAGTTCATCTGGCTCGGTGATCTTTTAAAAGCAAATCTTAATCTGTTGTTCCCCGGCATGGAAGTACTGGAGGCGCACCGATTCAGAATTACCCGAGACACGGATATTGAACTTCAGGAAGATGAAGCGGACGATCTGCTGCAGGTTATTGAAGAAAATATTCGTCAGCGCAGATTCGGAACTGTTGTCCGTCTTGAAGTAGAAAAGCAAATGCCTGAGTTTATGCTCGAAACATTAATGGAAAATCTTCAGATAAAAAGAGAAGATGTTCATGTATTTGACGGACCTTTAGGGCTCAGCGACGTAATTTCTCTTTATGATCTCCCTGTCCATCATTTGAAAGCAAAACCTTATTATCCGGTTATTCCCAAAATCTTTGATGAAGAAGAAAATATTTTTTCAACGATTAGACAGCAGGATATTTTGCTGCACCATCCTTATCATTCCTTTGCACCTGTAATTGATTTTATAAAAGAGGCGGCTATGGATCCCGATGTGCTGGCGATAAAGCAGACGCTTTACCGTGTCGGTACAGATTCTCCGATCATCAAATATTTAATAGAAGCCGCAGAACGCGATAAGCAGGTTGCTGTACTTGTGGAACTTAAAGCAAGATTTGACGAGCAGAATAATATCTTCTGGGCAAGAGAACTGGAAAAGGTCGGTGTGCATGTCGTCTATGGTTTGGTTGGGTTGAAGACTCATGCTAAAATGTCGCTTGTCGTTCGCAGAGAATCTGATGGAGTTAAGAAATATGTTCATCTTTCTACCGGGAATTACAATACTTCTACTGCGAAACTTTATACCGATCTCGGATTGTTTACTTGCAATGAAGAAATTTGTACTGATGTCTCCGATATTTTTAATTACCTTACCGGCTATTCAAAACAGGTTGACTTCAAGAAATTATTTGTTGCGCCTATTAATATGAGAGAAAAAATTCTTTCTTTGATAATGAGAGAAATTGAAAATGTTAATGCCGGCGGAGAAGGGAAAATAATTTTAAAGCTGAATGCTCTTGTCGATCCGGTTATTATAAGCGGCTTATACGAGGCTTCAAATGCAGGCGTGAAAATAGATTTGATAGTTAGAGGAATATGCTGTCTTATTCCGCAAGTTCAGGGGCTAAGCGAAAATATAATGGTTATTAGTATCGTCGGCAGATTTCTCGAACACAGCAGAGTTTTTTATTTCTTTAACAATGGTAAAGAAGAACTTTATTTAAGCAGCGCAGATATGATGCAACGGAACCTTGACCGCCGTGTTGAAATTGCTTTCCCTATCGAAGATATAAAACTTAAAAACGAAATTCTAAAAGCTCTATTAAAATTCTCTTTAAAAGATAATGTTAATGCAAGAGAGCTTCATCCGGATATGAGCTATACTTGCTGCCGCTCTTCTGAAGACGGAAAGAAAATAGACATCCATGATCTGCTTATGAACCATGCCGTAAAGACCGACGGCAAGGCTGTCAAAACAAAATTATAAAAGTTCCGCCGTTTAGCGAATTTATTTTTTTGTTTTAGCGGAATTATTTACTTTTGCCTTTGAAATTTCTAATAATTTATGAGGAATAAAATGCGAGACTCGGACGAGCCTGGCACTTGTACTTACGTTAAAAATAAAATAATCTTTCCTTGGAATTGACCACATAATTAATTCATTAGTCCATCTCCAGGGAGCTAAATTTTAGGAGGTGACAATGAAATATTTCTTCATCTTTCATCTATTGCTTAACAGAGGAAAATACTTTTCCTTTAAATTTTTATTTTCCGTTTTATAAATCCATTGCTTTTACCTGAACAAGAGGAGTAAAGATGGCAAAATCTATTTTTTCTAAAATTTCACCTTCGCTGTTTACTAAGGAGGCTAAAACTCCGCACAGCACTACTCTCGACGAACAGCGTTTAATAAATATCTGTAAGCTTACGCAGCATGAAACTATTTCCAATCTCGACAGCACCGAGAACGGATTGTCTTCAGAGCAGGCGGAAACAAGATTGGAAGAATACGGCAAAAATGAATTAGCACATACTAAAAAGGTAGGAGTGCTGCAGGATATTCTTATACGATGTAAAAGCCCTCTCGTTGTGCAATTATTATTAATCGGAATTATTTCGGGCATAATGGGCGACATAAAATCAGCTATGGTTGTAAGCGGGATGGTAATATTAAGTGTCGGTTTATCATTTGTGTTAGACCGCCGCTCAGGAAAAGCAGTTGAAGCGCTTGGCAAAAGAGTTCAATCCCACACAGTTGCGCTGCGCGATGGTAAGGAAATCGAAATCCCTATTTCAGATGTAGTGCCGGGAGATATAATTTTATTGCATGCCGGCTCGATCATTCCGGCGGACATTCGCCTCCTATCGGTAAAAGATTTTTTCGTAAGTCAATCTGTTTTAACAGGAGAATCACTTCCAATAGAAAAAAAATGCGAAGCCCAGCAATTAGCTTCCGGCTTTGTCTTTGAACTTGCCAATGCGTGCTTCCAGGGCAGTAACGTTTTAAGCGGCACCGCACGAGGCATTGTTGTTAACACAGGCATCCATACTTATTTCGGTTCTATCTCCGAACGCCTTGTAGAGAATAGACCTAAAACAAGCTTCGACATAGGCGTAAAGTCCTTTACATGGCTTATGATCCGGTTCATGATAGTTATGGTTTTTGCCGTGTTCATGATAATCGGATTGACAAAGGGCAACTGGATTGAAGCGCTTCTGTTCGGTCTTTCAATCGCTGTAGGCTTAACTCCAGAAATGCTTCCGATGATAGTTACGGTGAATCTCGCTAAAGGCGCGTTAATAATGTCGAAGAAAAAGGTAATCGTCAAACAAATTACTTCAATACAAAACTTCGGCGCTATTGATATACTTTGTACTGATAAAACCGGCACACTTACTCAGGATAAAGTTGTTCTTGAAAAACATGTAGACATAACAGGCAAAGAAAGCAACGATGTTCTGCAGTACGCTTATCTGAATAGTTTTTATCAAACAGGTCTGAGAAATCTTTTGGATCGTGCCGTAATTTCAAGCATTGATTTGAATGTTCAAACACGATGTCAGCTAGTGGACGAACTTCCGTTTGATTTTCAGCGCCGCCGAATGTCTGTCGCTGTAGAATATGAAGGCGACCATGTACTTATCTGCAAAGGCGCTGTTGAAGAGATTTATTCGATATGTAATTACTATCAAATTGACGATGAAGTTTATCCGCTTATTCCGATGATTCACGATGATCTATATGAAGACGTTGAGGATCTTAATAATGAAGGCTACCGCGTTCTTGCGATTGCTTACAGGGAGTTTCCTAAAACAAAAACTATGTTCTCTGTTGCCGATGAATCCAATATGATTCTTCTTGGTTATATCGCATTTTTTGATCCGCCGAAAGATTCTGCCGCACAGGCAATTGCAAGCCTTCAAAACGTCGGCGTAAAAGTAAAAATTCTTACCGGCGATAATGCACTTGTAACAAAAAAAGTCTGCAATGATGTCGGACTTAGAATAGATAAAATTATTTCCGGCAACGAGCTTATTAATTTGTCGGATGCGGAATTTTCTAAAGTAGTGGAAGAAGCAAATGTATTTGCGAAACTTTCACCGGTGCAAAAAGAAAAGGTAATTCACTCATTAAGGCAAGCGGGGCACGTCGTCGGATATATGGGCGACGGTATAAATGATTCGCCTTCGCTGCGCGCCGCTGATGTCGGTATCTCTGTAGACAGCGCCGCCGACGTAGCAAAGGAAGCAGCGGATATTGTTCTTCTTGAAAAAAGTCTTCTCGTTCTTGAAGACGGGATCAAAGAAGGAAGAAAAGTCTTTGCAAATATTATTAAGTATATAAGAATGGGAGCAAGCTCAAACTTTGGAAATATGTTCAGCGTCGTAGGAGCAAGCTATTTAATTCCATTTCTTCCGATGAAGCCGATTCAAATTCTGGTCAATAATCTTTTGTACGATTTTTCTCAAACCGGAATTCCGACCGACAATGTTGATCAAGAGCTTGTAAACAAACCATTGAAATGGAACATTGATAATATCAAAAGATTTATGATTTTCATCGGACCCATAAGTTCAATTTTTGATTACGCGACTTTTGGATTAATGTGGTTTATATTTAAATCAAGCGAATTCTTAAATCCTTTAGCCTCGACTGCTGACAAAACTTATAGACAGGATTTATTTCAAACCGGCTGGTTCGTTGAGTCATTGTTAACTCAAACATTAATAGTTCACATTATAAGAACCCGGAAGATTCCTTTCTTCGGAAGTATGGCTTCTTTGCCGATGACATTAACTACATTATTAATTATGGCTGTTGGTGCGTGGCTGCCGTATTCGCCTTTAGCTTCAATGTTTGGTTTTGTACCTTTGCCGCATGTATATTGGCTATGGATAGGCGCATTCCTTTTATCATACAGTGTGCTCACTCATTTTGTAAAAACATGGTTCTTCAAAAAATACGGAGTTAATTAATTATGGATAGCTTATTAGATGCTTTGCAGGAGGGTCGATTAATAGAATTGCCTGATAACGATAAACGCGACGCTCTTCAGTTGCTCGCGCACATTATTGAAGCTATTCCTTCTGTACCTAACGGGACTGACGTTGCCGGTCTTGTTTTAAAAAGAGAAGAAACTTATAATACAACTTTAGGGCGCGGCTTTGCTGTGCCCCATGCCCGAGCTTCTTTTGAAGGCGATCTTTATTGCGCAATCGGCTGGAGTCCTTCCGGCATTGCCTACGGCGCTCCGGACGGCAACCCTGTTCGTATTGTAATTATGTTTTTGGTTCCGGATAATCAAAGGAATTATTATCTTAAAGAAGTTTCAAACATCGCTAAAGCTTTAAATGAGCTTCATGACGAAAATTCTTTAAAGACCGCGGAGGATTTAAATACCGTCCGTAATTATTTGCTCGATCTTGTAAGCACTGCAAAAACAATTGTGGGGCCTGAAGCGCGCGCGCGAATGATACAGCTTGAGGCAAGAGAAATTTTACCGCAGGCTGATGTTCAAAACATTGCTAACTTCCTGATAGAATCTGTAACAATAATTACCGGAACTGACTTTAAGCAAATTGCTCTAGCGCAAAATAAAGAATTAATCGACCTAATCGATAAGTTCAATAATCTTAACGAGTCATTAAATAAGAACATAAACTATTTTGATATTAATGGCTGGCGCATTCTGAAAAAAAATTCTTCTGTTTATCAAGCAGGTAGAATTGCATACGAGTGTCTTGCTATTAAAATCAAATAGTTGTTTATAGAACATATTTATTCGGGGATGAATCTGCTGCCGCTTTCGGATTTCACTTTGAGGCTTGAAAATATATTGCATCCTCATTTTGCTTTGCTGCGTTTTTAAATACAACATAGCCGGGATTTTTCTTGCCGACGTTATGCGGCTGTAGTTGATTTGCGGAATTCCTTTGTCTTTTTATTTTCCTCTGTTGTGCGGTTTTATTCCGCCCCAATGCGCCATAGGATTTTCGATTAAGACTTTTGTCAAGCCGTCGTCTGTCCCGATCCACAAACTTGCTCCGTCAAAGAAAAGAGAAGTAATTTTTGAAGATTGAATGCTGATGTCGTTAAGATTAATCGGGATAATATCCTCGTTCAATCTATCGAGCATAATTAAGCCTTTACCATAATCTTTTTTTTCTTTTTTCAGAAAAGAATATATGCCGCAAAAAATATCGTTGCCGACTCTCGTCATGCAATAGATGCCGTTTGCCGGAAGACCGTCGCGCTCTGAAATCCTTTGCCAGCTATGTTGACGGTTATATTTATAAATTCCGCCGACGTTGAATTTCGGGTTTTCGACCGTAACAAATTCGTCCGTCCCGAACCAAACTTTTTCCGGCTCGAAGATCATATCGGAAATAGAAACGGATTGCCCTTCGTCGTTGAAACCGCCGTCCTTATTATTTATAAAAGTCCACGCGTCTTTATTTTCAAAGTTCATACGCTTATCATAAATGTGTACGCCCGATTCAGAGCCGAACCAGACAAGGCTGTCGCCGTCTAGTTTTATCGATTTAATATTATTAGACTTTGAATCATTATTAATCATTAAGGAGTGATCGATATATCTTTGTTTGCCGACGTCAAGCATCGTAATATTTTCAAATCGTCCGATCCACAAAATATTTTTCAGCTTATCATAGCATAGTGCCCTGATCCAGTTCCCCATTTCTCCGCCAAGCGAAAATTTTCTTTTATGCCATTGCTCTCGTCTTTGATCTAATATATAAAGCCCGTCTGTCCCGCCTGCCCAAACGTAATCTTTGTTAGCAGCGATGCAGTAAAAAAAATTATTATCGAGATTTTTATTCTCGGTCGAATAATTATACCAGCTATTATCTTTATAGGAATACTTATAAACGCCCTGCCCGTATGTTGCTACCCAAAGTATATCGCCGACTTTAGTAATAGAAGTTACCGAAGCGCCTTCAAGAAAATTTTCCGATATAATTTTTGAATAAATAGCGGGTCGAATTAAAAGGATGAGGAAAGAGATAAGAATCAGCTTACGAATCATTGTCCTAATAACTCTCGTCGTCGGAAGGAAACTTTTTTTGCTTCACATCTTCAATATAATTTTTAACTGCGTCTTTAATTTCATCAGCCATCTTCGCATACATGCGAACAAACCTTGGATGAAAATCCTCGTTTAACCCGAGCATATCCGGCGTAACAAGGACTTGACCATCGCAATGGACTCCCGCGCCGATTCCTATTGTTGGAATCTTAAGGCTTTCGGTAACTTTCTTTGCAAGAGGGGCGGGAATTTTTTCGAGGACGAGCGCAAATGCTCCAGCTTGTTCAACTGCTTTTGCATCATTTAAAATTTCTTCCGCTTCCGCAGAATCTTTTCCGCGCTCGCGGTAGCTTCCGAATTTATGAATGCTCTGAGGCGTTAATCCGATATGACCCATCACCGGTATTCCTGCATCAGTAATTTTTCTAACTGTCTCTGCGACACGAATCCCGCCTTCAAGCTTAACTGCTCCGGCGGGCGTTTCTTTCATTATACGCCCTGCATTTCTAAATGCTTCGTCTATACTAAGCTGGTAGGACATAAAAGGCATATCGACAACTATCATCGCACGCGTGACGGCTTTGCTAACTGCTTTGGTATGATAAATCATTTCATCCATCGTAACAGGAAGAGTTGTATCGTTTCCCTGGAATACGTTGCTAAGTGAATCGCCTACAAGAATTACGTCGATGCCGGCTTCTTCCAAAAGTTTGGCAGTAATAAAATCATAAGCCGTTAGCACGGAGATTTTTTTTCCGTTCTTTTTAAGCCATGATAATGTTAATGTTGTTACACGCTTTATTTCTTTTTCGGTGCTCATAAATTTTAATGATTAATTTATTAGACAACTATCTCGCTTTTGTCTTCAATAAACCTGTGTGTTCGGGTTTCTTCAATTTCAAAAAGGAAATGCTCCTCGAAGCCTTGCAGAAGCGCCGCGGACAATTTATCATAATTTATTTCGTCAGATAAAATACTCATTATGTCGGTTGTCGTTTTATCTATTTCATTTTCAATAGAAGATATTTTTTCAGCGGAAAGATTTAAATATTTGACAACATTTTTATGATAACCTCCGCACAGGATTGAGCCGTGCTGAAGTATTGCATTTCCTAATTTTCTTTGAGCGCTGCCAACAAGTTTCTTGCTTTCAAATTTTAACTCACCTTTTGCAGGGACGGCAAAACAGACAGCGCTTATTTCTTCTTTATAAAACTTTTGAAAGTCCGGCTGCGAACTTTCTAAGTTAACACCGGATAATCTTTCATCGTAAATCTGCAAGCCTTTTTTCAACGCAAGATTAATTTCATGATAAATATTTCTCGCAGACGTTTTTTCATCAATTGGATAAATTACAGAATAAGTTAATTCCTCAGAATGCAGAATAGCTCTTCCGCCGGTCGGTCTTTTTACAATATCTATTCCGTCCCGGTTTGCTTTAACAAAATTAATGGAATCAAAATCCTGATTAGCGCCAAGAGAGATGCAATACGGATTCCATCTGTATAATCTAAATGTACATTCGCCTTGTTTTGCATTTTGGGCGAGAGAAAAATCATAGTCCATATTGATTTTTCCGGTTGATGCGCCTGTATTTAAGAAACGCCATTTCATTTGCCTATTATCCCGCGTTTACTTTTTTCGAGAAACTCTAAAGTCTTTTGTACACAGACATTTTCAGGTAATTCTTCTTTAATAATTTTTTTCGCCTGCGAAATATTCAGCGAATTATCATATAAAAAATTATAAGCCTTTTTTAGAGCCGTTATATCATCGTTAGAAAAGCCTCTTCTTCTTAACCCGATAATATTTAAGCCGCTAAACTTCAATGGCTCGCCAGCGGTAAGAATAAAAGGAGGAACGTCCTGCGTTACTCTGAAGCCTCCTCCAACCATTGCATGCTGACCAACATTACAAAATTGATGCACTGGTGTCATACCGCCGATAATTACCCAATCTTCTATAATTACATGTCCGGCAATTTGAACCCCGTTTGCAAGTATACAATTATCGCCTACAGTAGTATCGTGCGCAACATGAGAATAAGCCATCAGCAAACATTTCTTGCCGATACTAGAAAAGCCCGTTTCTTTTGTGCCTCGGTGAAGGGTTGCAAATTCATGAATAACAGTATCGTCGCCGACATAGAAAAATGATTCTTCATTTCCAAATTTTAAATCCTGCGGCGTATGCGCAACTGAAGCAGACTGATGAATTTTAACTCTGTTCCCTATTCTTGCTCCGTTATAAATTACGGCATGCGGTCCTATGTAACAATCATCTCCTATTTCAACATCATTTTCGATGATAGCATAAGGAGATACAATAATGTTTGCGCCAAGTTTTGCTTTGCCGCTTACAATAGCTGATGGATGAATATTTGTCATTTCAATATCAAGTTTTAAGAACTAACTATTTCCGTTTTTTTGTTCCCTGTCTACTATGCCTGCCATAAATTCCGCCTCTGCAACAAGCAGTTCATTGACATAGGATTTCCCCGCCATCATAACAACCTTGCCCTTTTTATTTGTCATCGTTATTTCCATATAAAGCTGATCGCCTGGAACTACCGGCTTTCTAAACTTTGCATTATTTATTTGCATAAACATAACAAGTTTTCTTTCAGGGTCAGGAAAAGAATTGAGAAGAAGAACGCCGCCGGTCTGCGCCATTGCTTCTATTATTAAAACGCCTGGCATGACAGGCTGACCGGGAAAATGTCCTGCAAAGAATGGTTCATTTATGGAAACGGATTTTATGCCGACAACTTTTTTATCCATTTCAAGATGAACAATTTTATCAACTAAAAGAAATGGATAGCGGTGAGGAAGAATTCTTTGAATTGCGTTAATGTCAAAGACAACGCCTTCTTTTTTTACGAACTGATATTTCTTAACAAGTTTCTTCTGCTGATACAGCTTTCTAATCTGCTTGGCAAATTCGACATTAGCTTTATGACCCGGACGGGCAGCTAATATCTGGGCTTTAATAGGCGCACCTATCAATGCAAGGTCGCCGATCAAATCCAATAATTTATGCCTGACCGGTTCGTTTCTAAATCGCAGTTCTTTGTTGTTTAAAATTCCATTTGTACCGATGGTTACTCTTTCTTTGATTCCAAGTTTGTTTCTTAAATTTTCAAGCTCGGCTTCGTTTGAATTGCTATCCACTATCACTACTGCATTATCAATATCGCCGCCTTTGATTAACCCGAGATCGGCTAACTGTTCAACTTCACTTAAGAAACAAAAGGTCCTTGCCGGTGCAAACTCGGTAACAAATTCTTTTTCAAGATCGAACAAACCTGTATGCTGACTTCCTAATGCTGGATTTTGATAATCCACCATAACAGTTGCACGGTAATTATCTAACGGAAGGGCGACAATATCAATTTGCTTTTCTTCGTTGTGGTAGGTTACTGTTTCATCAATAATTAAATAATCTTTGGGAGCTTCCTGCTGAACAAAATCTGCTTTCAGAAGCTGCTCCACGTAAGGTATTGAACTGCCGTCGCCGACCGGCGGTTCTATGCCGTCTAGTTCAATTATTATATTATCAATTTGAAGCCCTACAATAGCGGCTAAAACGTGTTCTACGGTGTGAACTTTCGCTTCGCCTATTCCGAGTGTGGTACCGCGTGAGACATCGACGACATTGTCCGCAGTCGCGGGAATTTCAGGAGCGCCGCCTAAATCCACACGGACAAATTTAATTCCGTAATTCTCCGGCGCCGGCTTAAAAGTCATTGTACATGAAGTGCCGGTATGCAATCCGATTCCAGACATTGAAACCGGTTTAGCTATCGTTCTTTGTGATTCTATCATCTATAAAATCCGAATTTATTTTTTAATAAAATTTCAGCCAAATACATTTTCAAAATAGCAAGATGGGATTTGAAATACAATAAAATGATTTTTTGAAGTGAGCCGAATCTATTAATTATTTTCTTTTAACTTTTTTATTTCTTCAGTTAAATTTTTTACCTGGTTCTCAAGCTGAGCAATACGGTCGACATAATCAGGAATATTACGGACGTGAGCTTCAAGCTTAAGAGCGTTCTTGGCTTCCTTTGCCGGTGAGCCAAAATATTGACCCGGTTTGGTAATTGATTTAGAAACACCGGACTGAGCCATAATAATTACATTGTCTGCAATCTCAATATGACCGATCAACCCTACTTGTCCCGCCAAAATATTGCGGCTTCCAATTTTGGTACTTCCGGATATTCCGCTTTGTGCAGAAATAACAGTGTCCTCGCCGACGTAAACATTATGGGCAATCTGGACAAGGTTATCGATTTTAACGCCGCGTTTTATAATCGTCGCTCCAAGCGCTGCTCTATCAATTGCTACATTAGCACCAAGCTCAACGTCGTCTTCAATTATTACAATCCCGATCTGTGGAATTTTTTTATAGACACCTTTTTCATCCGTAAAAAAACCAAAGCCGTCTGAGCCGATAACAGTACCGGAGTGAACGATAACCCGCTTCCCGATTTTACATTTTTCGCGGATGCTTACATTTTGAAAGATTAGCGAGCCATCTCCAACTTCGACATCATTTAGAAGCACTGTGTTATGAAAAATCTTTACATTGTCACCAATTTTACACCCTTCTGAGATGACAACATTTTTTCCGACCGCACTGTTCTTTCCGATCTTTGCGGAAGGGTGAATGAATGCGGATCTGTCAATTCCTTCCAACTGAAATGAAGGCGACATATAATGAATTAAAATTTTGGAAAAAGCTTTGTTGGGATCTTTTACTTCTATATAAGATAAATCATTTCTTAATTTATTAAAGCCCGGCTTTACAAGAATCGCAGATGCTTGCGTTGAAGCAAGGTATTTATCATAAGCCGGAAGATAAAGGAAGGTTAAATCGCCTTGTTGAGCTTCTTCTATCCTGGCGAGATTATTAATAACAAGATTTTTATCGCCTATTAAATTTCCGCCGACTAATTCGGCTGCTTCCGATAAGTTAAAGCTCATTGTCGATCTAAATTTCTTATTGTAATTTAAGTTTATCCATTACCTGCGAAGTAATATCATATTTATCTTTGGCAAAGAGAATCGTATTATCGGCGCTTCTGTCAAACACAAAGTCAAGATCATCTTCTTTAGCGACATCCTGAATTGCATTAAAGACTTTATTTTGTACGGGCTTCATTAGCTCATCCTGCTTTTGAAACAGCTCGCCGTTAGTTCCAAATTTTTTTGTGCGGTAGTCATTGATCTGTTGATCAAGCTTCGAGATTTCGGCTTCTAATTCAGTCCTGGTTTGTTCGGTCATAATTAATTTACGCCTGTCATAATCGTCTTGTTTAGCTTTCCTATCGGCTTCCATCTTGCTGAGTTCAGTCTGCCAGTCTCTAATCAGTCCATCCAGTTTTTGCCTTGCATCCTGCGCGTCGGGAATTTTGCTAAGTATAGTTTTTGTATCTACAAAGCCGACTTTTAATTGCCCAAAAGAAATTTTAGAAATAAATAAGAGGGAAAGAGCGACGAAAAATATAATTCGCGTTTTCATTTTCAACTCCGTATTTGATTGCCAAGAAAATAATTTACTAAGAGTATCAAACTAAAATAAAGTCCTCTTATTTGTTGATAACTTTTTTAATATTCATCCCGATTATTAAACCGGGATTAATTAATCTATTTTGAATGTAAAGTTCTTCTAAAGTTTATTTAGTATCGGTTTTTAGTCTATCCAAAACTTTATAAGTAATATCGTAAGCAGGATCAGCGTAAAGCAAAACAACGTCTCCGGCTTTATCGAAAACGAACTTCATGCCCTCTTGTTTAGCGACGTCTTGAATAGCTTTATAAATTTTATTTTTTACAGGAGTAAAGATTTTATCCTGCATTTTATAAATGTCGCCTGTACCCTGAGCAAACCTTTCTTTTTGATAGTCGAGAATAGAATTTTGCTGAGCAATTAATTTTTGCTGTGCAGCTTGCTTCTTGTCGTCCGGCATTGTGTTAGCCTGTTTCTGATAATCTTCAAGAGCTTGCTGATAATCTGCCTTCAAACTGTCCAAATGCGCCGACCATTGATTAGTAATTGCATCGAGATCGCCTTGAGCTTTAATTGCTTCGGGGAGCTGATTCAAAATTAATTGTGAATCGACATAGCCGATTTTTTGAGTCTGCGCAAAAATAAAATTGCTTCCGACTAAAAGTGCTGCTAATACTAAAAGATATTTTCTCACTATTTTACCTCTGATATATGTTAAATAAATATTTAGAAACCTTTGCCAAATTGGAAATGGAACAACCACGCAGGATCTTTTCCATTCACTGCTTTTCTATCGAAGCCGTAGCCTAAGTCAAAACCAATCAGTCCGATAGGATTAATTAAAATTCTCGCGCCTACTCCGGCAGATCTGCGGAGGTTATATAAATCTGTCGAAAGAATATCGTCAAAAACATTACCGGCTTCAGCGAACGCCAGCAAATATAATGGAACCGGCTCTAAAGTAACAGCGAATCTTAACTCGGTTGTAAATCTTGTCATCACTCTTCCGCCGATAACATTACCGCTTGCATCCTGTGGTCCAATGGATCTATCATCATAGCCGCGCAGCGGGGTCGTGGCAATTACCAGTCCATTGCCGCCCATATAGAATTTATCAAATGGATTAATTTTTAATTTAGTTGCATTATCAAGTTCATGAAGATAGCCCATATCCGCCACTGAATATAAAACTATTCTATTTGTATTAAATAAGCTTTTATACCATTCGGCAGTAAAGGTCACTTTATAATAATTAACATCGCCGGGAAGGAAAGGTCCGCCGGATAATTCGCCGTCTAAAACTACGGAAGATCCTCTTGACGGAAAGATTGGGTTGTCAATATCTTTTCTGGAGATAGTTGCACCAAGAGTATATTGATGTGTAATTCCTTCAACGTAAGTTCCCTGTCCATTAATTACATTATTATATTGATATCTAAACATGCCCTGGATATTAAAATAATCATCAGGCCACTTCAAACGTCTTCCGGCAGTAACTGTCGCGCCAGTTTGTGAAAGATCATAAATATAATTTTGCTGGGTGTCAAAAATATTAAAACCGAGAAGAGTAGGCGTATCCATGAGCCACGGTTCCGTAAAGCCGAGAGAAAAAGTTCTATAATAATTCCCGACCCCAAACTGCCAGTCAAAGCTTAAGATTTGACCGCCGCCTAAAGTAAAAGGATGGTCGAGGGCAAAGTTGGAAAGAGTAACACCGACAGAGCCGCTAAAACCAAAGCTGCCGCTGTATCCTACAGATGCATTTAAATAGTCACTTGATTTTTCAATAACATTAAAAGCTACGTTAACGGTACTGTCGTTTTGAAATGAAGTTCCGATACCATCGGGACCGTATAATTTTTCGGTATCAAAATATTTTAAATTGGCAAGCTGCTGAATGCTACGAAGCAAAAGTGCTTTATTAAAATAATCACCTGGGACAGTAAACAATTCTCTCCTAATTACATTATCCTTTGTCTTGTCGTTGCCGGCAATGCTTACTTTGCCTATTCTAAATTGATTTTTTTCATCAAGCCGGATTGTAACGTCGATTGAATCGCCGGGGACTTTATTTTCGGTAGTCTCAAGATTAAAAGTAAGATAGCCGTCGTTTAGGTAAAGTGAAGAAACATCGGTTTGATCCTTATTGCCTTTTAAGTTCTGTTCAAATTTTTCGTAATCAAACACGTCACCTTTTTTGAAATCTAATCTTTCGTTCAGAAGGCTTGTAGGAAAAATTGTATTGCCTTCCCAAACTATATTTCTTATTCTATATTGAGGACCTTCATACATCCTTATAATTATTTCTAAATCTTTTTTGTCATTATAATAGATGAGCGAATCAGAAAGTATTTGAGCATCGCGGTAACCGTTCTTTTTATAGTAATCGACAATTAATTTTTTATCAGATTCAAATTTCTTAGGATCGAATTTATTTCCTTCCCAAAATTTCCACCAGACGGCTTCTTTAGTATCGTCCATTACGCCGCGGAGATCACTGCTGGAAAATGCTTTGTTGCCTTCGAATTCAATCTTCCTAACAACAACTTTTTCATTCTCTTTTATTTTTATGACAAGAAGAACTCTATCTTTAATTTTATCAATCAGATTTATGTATGACTGATCATTAATATCATACTTAACTGTTTGTTCTTCGGAAAGATTTTTTTCGTTTCTCCAAATAACATCAATTGATTCTTTAGTAGTATCGGCGGTATAATAAACATAGTGCTCAATATTCACCTCAGCATTAAGATAACCGTCTTTTTCATAAAGCGAAAGAATATTCTGCTTAATTCTCATTTCTTCCTGAGGCTTTAGGATTTGTCCCCTAATCAAACTGATCTTTCCTTCAATGTCATTCGTACTTTCTTCATCATTCCCAATCAGCACAAGTTTCTCAAATCTAGGATATTCTTTTACTTTGATAACTAGAAAGACTCCGTCAGCGATTTGTTTATCAATAAGAATATCGACATCAGAAAAGATATTTAAAGACCAAAGCTGCTTAATAGCATTCATAGTTTGGTCGCCGGGGATTTGAATTTCATCGCCGATTTTTAATCCGCTGCTTGCAATAATCGTGGATGCATCCGCAGACTTATTTCCTTCAACAGAAATCCCTAATATTTTCAAGCTGGTACGTGTTTCTTGAGCATGAGTTAGTAATGGAAAAAGAAAAAATAAAATTAAAAAAAAGAAATTAAGCGATTTCTTTTGGGAGGTTAGCAGCATTCTTTAAGCCTTTGTCATTCTTGATTAGTTGTTCACTTACTCTACCGAATCTTCGCTCTCTTGATTGAAAGCTTTTTATAGCTTCGTACAAATGTTTACGGCTAAAGTCAGGCCAATAAACATCTGAAATATAAAACTCGGTGTAGGCAATTTGCCATAATAAAAAATTACTGACCCTAAATTCGCCGCTGGTTCTTATAAGCAAATCCGGGTCGGGAATATTCTGGGTAGTTAAATACTTTGCGAAAAATTTTTCATCAATTTCTTCGGATTTTATTTTTCCTTCAGCTACAAGCTTTGATATATCTTTTACGGCTTCCAGCAATTCCCATCTCCCGCTGTAGCTTAGTGCGAGGTTTAAAGTCATCCGGTTATTATTTTTAGTTTTTTCAATAGCTTCATGTAATTCTTTTTGAACTTCAACGGGCAGTGTTTTCACATTGCCGATTGTTGTGAGCCGAATATTATTTTTATCAAGCTCAATGCATCGATCCTTTACGCTTTTTAACAGCAACCGCATCAAAGTTGAAACTTCATCTTTAGGTCTATTCCAATTTTCAGTGGAAAACGTAAACAGAGTAAGATATTTTACACCCACTTCGGCGCACGCCTCTGTAATTTCCTGAACGGTGTCTACGCCGCGTTTATGACCGGCAACGCGCGGAAGTCCTTTTTTTCTTGCCCACCGACCGTTACCATCCATTATTATGGCTATATGAGCAGGTATTTCACCAGATCTTCTTAGCGTCTCTTGCTGTTTTCTGTCAGATTCTGATTGAGTCTTACCCAAATTTATTCCTCAAAGTTGAAAAAAGCGTGTAAAATTAACCTTATGATCATTTAATGTCAAGGTAAGTAAACTAAATGATTATTAGACACTTCAAAAATAAAAAAGTTATGCGAAATAAAATATGAAATTGTTTTGGGAAATTTAAAAGGCAAAAAGAATTGGAATTGTATTTTAAAATGTCTTTTGTTTGATGGGAACTTAAAACTCTAAGAGAACAATATCTTTTGTTTCTCTTCTACAGAGGCTTTTTGAAATGAGCTTTTATCCTCGATTTGAAATACCCTTACACTTTTTCTGGCTTCAGGAGATAATAATTTTATTAATGACTTAGCTCTATTATAGAACTCTGTTTTTACTCCCACAAACAAATAAACTTTCTTGTTAGTATATCTTGTTTGGCGTGTGGAGAGGTAAGTCAGCTTTTCAATCAAATCCGAATTTTTAAAATCGTTCTCAGACAATATCAATCCTATTGCATAATTATTTCTTTGCTTAGCAATAATATCAACCTCGAAGTTTCCGATCTTTCCAGGGTCAGGCAGATAAGTTCCAAATTTCCGGCTGACCGTTAAATATCCTTGCTTCCAGAATTGATCAACAAGCTGATCTACTACTCTTCTTTTTAATTCAATCATCAGTAGTTACCTTTTTGCTTAGTGCACAACAATTGGAATTATTGGAGAAAATTTTAGATGCCTAAGTATTTTTATGTTAGAAATCTTATCGTACTCAAATTCTTTTATTTCATTTGAATTAAAAGTTCTGCCGTAAATTACTTTCTTTCCATTTCTTCCCTTTGAAATAAAATACGGATCAAGTAAAATTTCACTCGTTCCATATAAAAATTTTATTCTATTGCGATTGCTTATAGCTGCTGAAAAAATTTCTGATTTCATAAATGCTCCTTATCAATTAAACCATCTCATTACGCCGACTACTTTACCTATTATCGAAAAATTCTTTTTTTCGTTTACTTCTATCGGCTGGTAGAAGTTATTTTCCGGAATTAGCCTAATTTTATTTTCTTTAATTTCATACCGCTTAACTGTGGCTTCATCATCAAGCAAAGCAACAATTATATCTCCATTGTTAGCTTGTTTCTGAGGATTGACGATCAATATATCACCTTCAAAAATTCCGGCGTTAACCATGCTATCGCCCTTTACTTTTAACGCAAAATTATTTTCGGATTTTCTCAGAAAGCCGGGATCTACGATAATATTTCCTTCAATATTTTCAGAAGCTAAAATAGGATAGCCAGCTGCAACACGTCCTATTACCGGAATTTCCTTGAATTCTCTTTCATCCTTTATTGCAAACCCGGATGAACTTTCACGGCCGGTGTTCTGATGAAGAATAGTTAATCCTCTGCTGGCAAAGCCTTCAACTTTCAAAAAGCCTTTTTTAACAAGAGCATCTATATGCCTTTTTACCCCGAAAGTAGAAGCTATGTCGAACTTTTTGCCAATCTCTCTTAAAGTTGGCGGATAGCCCTTTTCGTCTAAAAATTGTTGAATAAAAGTAAGAATTTCTTCTTGACGACCAGTTAATTTATTTTTCATGTTAGTACTCCAATGTTCACTACAAATATAGTAAACTTATGAGCACCTTGTCAAGGGATGAAATGATAAAATATGAAAAGAGTCACAAAAGATATTTGTAAAAACAAAAAGGCACCTGATAAATTAGACCAGGCGCCTTAAAGATAGAGGAATAATTTCTAAATGTTAGACTTCAATTTCTTTGGTAGATACATGAGTAAGCCACTGATGTTTATCTTCAATTTTTCCGTAATGAATTGAAGTTAACTCATTAAAAAGTTTTACATCCAGTTCACCTGGCTCGCCATTATTTAAAACCATTTCATATCCTTTATAATTCAGCCAGCCGACAGAAGAAATAATAGCCGCAGTTCCTGTTCCAAATACACCGAGCAGATTGCCATTTTTATATTCTGATATAACTTCATCAATGCTGATCAGTCTTTCAGTAATATTCATATTCCAATCTTTTAGAATTTGAATCACAGAATCTCTCGTAACTCCGGGAAGAATGCTGCCCGTTAATTTAGGAGTTGCAATTTCATTCTTAAATACGATGAAGATGTTCATCGTACCAACTTCTTCAATATATTTTTGTTCAACGCCGTCGAGCCACAAGACCTGAGTGAATCCTTTTTTATGTGCTTCTTCTGCTGCAAGTAAACTCGCAGCATAATTTGCGGGCGTTTTACAAGCGCCGAGACCTTTACTTACTGCTCGAACATAATCGTCCTGGACAAGAATTCTTACCGGCTTAAACCCTTCAGAATAATAAGCGCCGACGGGTGACAAGATTATAACTAATTTATAATTAGAAGCGGGCTTAACGCCAAGGAAAGAATCGCTTCCAAAAATAAACGGACGAATATATAATGATTCTCCTTCATTAGTTGGAATCCAATCTTTTTCAACCGAGATTAATTCTGTTAGAGCATGAAGTAAAAAAACAGGATCAACTTCAGGAATACATATTCTTCTTGCGGAATTATTTAATCTTTCTATATGTTTTTCCGGGCGGAAAATAACTACTTCGCCGGAAGCATTTTTAAAAGCTTTAAGACCTTCAAAGATTCCTTGTCCATAATGTAAAAACATAGTTGCGGGATGAAGAGAAAGATTTGCTAAAGGTTTAATAGTCGGATTGTGCCAGCCTTTTTCGTGGCTGTAGTCCATTTCAAATGCATGTTCGGTAAAATACTTGCCAAAGCCCAAACTTTCTGGTAATTCCACCTTGCTGAATTTTTCCCCTAGCTCGAATTTTATTTTTTCCATTTTATTCACCTTAATACTAAAAATACTATCAACATATTACAAAAAAAAAATGAAAATTTAAAACGAAGTTCAAGGAAGAAAAAGTTTAAAGCAAAAATATTTTTAAGCAATTAGGCTTCTTAAAAAAACAACATCCATAAAAAATAGTCTAAAATTAATATTAGAGCCGCCGATAACACAAACGAACGAATCGTAGAGAGACCAACTCCTTCAGCTCCGCCTTCAGTTCTAAATCCTATATGACATCCAAGCAGGGATGTTACTCCGCCAAAGACTACAGTCTTAACTAAACCCGCGATTAAATCAGATATTTTAAAAAATCTTTTTACAGATAAAAAGAAAACTGAGAATGAAACGCCGAGGAAATAATTAGAAACAACATAAGCGCCGAATACTGCTATTGTATCTGCAAAAATTACTAACAGCGGCATCGTTAATACCGATGCAAGGAATCTGGGCATTGCGAGATATCTTATCGGGCTTATCGCCATTGTTTCGAGCGCATCAATTTGCTCCGTGACTTTCATAGTGCCAAGTTCCGCGGCAATTGACGCGCCTACGCGACCCGCAATTACAATCCCAGTAAGCACAGGACCAAGTTCAGTTATGATTGCTCTGCTTGTAGTACCGCCGAGGAAGGACATTGGCGCAATTCCCTTAAGTTGATACGCAGCCTGCCAAGCAGAAACTGCTCCTGTAAAAACAGCAATTATTGAAACGAGCGGAAGAGAATTTACTCCAATATGCTCCATTTGATATAAAATAATCTTCTTACTCCTGGGAATTGTTTTAAAACTTTTTACTATATCAACGAGCAAATTAGTTACTTGCCCAATCTCCTGGAGAAGATTTAGAATTTTTTCTCCTAGCTTTTGTAAAAATTTTGTAATCAAAGTCTATTATCTCATCAATATGGAAAAAGAAAGAAAATTAAATTTTTTATCTAAAGAATTTTATAAAATATACTTTTAAGATACAATTTAAAATATTATTTACGAGGGAAAGTACTGAATATTTTTCTGAAAGATAAAGAGGGATTATTCCAAATATTATTTATTCTTTAACGCCGCCTATCATTATTCCTTTTATATAATATTTTTGCAACGCAAGGAATACAATTAGGATTGGAAGGATTGTAACAACGGAACCAGCCATCATCAACTCCGTATCTTGATTATGCTCGCCCATTAAATTTGCAAGTGCAACCGGCAAAGTATACATTGAGTCATTCGTCATTGCGATCAAAGGCCAGAGAAAATCATTCCACGCACCCATGAATGTGAAGATAGCAAGAGTTATAAGAATCGGTTTAGCAAGCGGGAGAACAAGTGAAATGTATATTTGAAAATCCGTAGCGCCGTCTATTTTTGCGGCTTCAATTAAGCTGTCCGGAACAGAAAGCAAGTATTGTCTAATAAGAAATATTCCAAACACGCTTGCAATTCCGGGAATAACGACAGCCATATATGTATTAATTAATCCCATATATTTAAGCATAAGAAAAAGTGGAAGCATAGTAACCTGCGCAGGTATTATCATGAAGCTAAGCAGTAATTTGAAGAGTCCTTTTTGACCTGCAAATTTATATTTTGCAAATGCGAATCCTGCCATAGAATTTACAAATAAAGAAACCAGCGTAATGCTTACCGAAACGATTGTACTGTTAAGAAAATACTTAGCCACATTTAGTCTGGAAAATAAATTAATATATTGAGCGAAGGTTATTTTTTCAGGAAAAAATCTCGGGGGAAAAACATTTGATTGACCGGTAGCCATTAAAGAAGTTGAAATCATCCACAGAAAAGGCGTCAAGCAGAATATTGCAACTGCAATTAAAATGATGTATAAAAATATTTTCTTCATACGCTTGATTCCCTTTGCAATCTAAGCTGAATAAGACTAACAACAAGTATGATAAAAAATAAAATGAACGCGAGCGCAGCAGAATAGCCCATATTCCACCATCGGAAGCCTTCCTGATACATGTATAATACAATGCTCAATGTGCTGTTAAGCGGTCCGCCTTGAGTCATTACATATGGTTCAGCAAAAAGCTGGAAATAGCCTATCATAGTAATTATTCCGACGAATAATGTAGTCGGAGCCAACATAGGAAGAGTTATATCTTTAAATTGTCTCCACGCTGATGCGCCTTCAATGTCGGCAGCTTCATATAAATCTTCGGGAATATTTTGAAGCCCAGCAATAAATATTATCATATTATAACCGAAGTTTTTCCAAACAGCCATTAAAATAATGGCAGGCATAGCCCAGTGAGGATCGCCAAGCCAGTCAACGCCGTGAATTCCTATAAGGCTTAAGACATAATTTAGAATTCCAAACCTTGGATGATAAATAAATCGCCAGAGGATCGAAACAGCGACAAGAGTGGTAACGACCGGCGTAAAATAAATAAGCCTGAAAAGTCCTTTAAATTTTATCAGCTTAGAATTAATCAGCAGCGCCGCACCTAAAGAAACAACGATTGACAACGGTCCGCCAACAATTACAAAATAAAATGTGTTCTTCAATGCAATCCAGAATAGAGAATCCCTAAATATTTCAATGTAATTTCTAAACCCTACAAATTGAGCTAAAGAAATATTACCAAGAGAATAAATATCAAAATCGGTAAAGCTCATCAAGAATGCAGCGAGCACTGGAAGCAGAAAAAAAATAAATATTGTTATCATTGCCGGTGCAAGGAAAAAATATGCAGCAGAAATTTTACGCCTGTGTTTATTCATTTAATTATTTCCGGCTAAGTATCCATCTTCTTTTTTGAAGAATTTTATTTACATCGCTATCGAGAGACTTCAACGCTTCTTCCGGCGTTTCTTTTCTGCGCGCGGCATACTCTGCATACTGCTGAACTTTTGCAAATACAATTTGCTCCCATTCCGGAACCTTTGGCGTTGGAACTACATTTTGAAGCTGCATGTAAAATGCTTTTAGATATTTATCTTCTTTTAAAGTTGAATCCTGCCATGCGCTGATTACCGCCGGCAAGTCTGTTGAAAGTTTATAGAATTCTACCTGGCTGGAATTTTTCGACAAATATTCTATCAGCTTCCATGCTTCTTTTTTATGCTTACAAGATTTAAACATTGCAAGGCTTGCTCCGCCAGCAAGCGATTTTCCTGGATAAGGATTCCCATCATAAGCCGGCAGGGGCGCCGTCATCCAATCATTCCGAAGATTTGCTGGAAGCCTTTTCTTAAATTCTTCTACATTCCACGGACCTGTTATATACATAGCAAAAAATCCTGTTGAAAAAGCCTGATAGATATTAGAAACTTCCGTCATTTCCACCGGCGCTAATTTTTCTTTATAAAACCTGATCAAATATTTAAATGCAGTTTGAAATTTATCATCACTAAAGTTTCCAAGAGTATTATTATCTTTTAGGAGTGACGCACCTGCTTGCAATCCAAAAATAATAAAAGGCGCCCATTCGTTTGTCGGAATAAAAATGGAATACTTTTCTTGATTGCCGTACATTTTTTTAATCTTCTTCGAAACGTCATATAGTTCGGACCAATTTTGCGGCGGAGATGTGTAGCCTGCCTTTTTTAGAATATCCGTTCTATAAAAAAGAACCCTTGTATCGACATACCAGGGAATTCCATACAACTTTCCATCTATCGTATTGGTCTGCCAAATTCCCGGAAAATAATTTTTAATATTTATTGTTTTTGATTGAGCTACTAAATCGTCAAGACTATCAAGAGAATTTAACGCAACAAATTCGGGAATCCATGTGTTTCCCATTTGCACTATATCAGGTGTGGTTTCGCTTGCATAAGCCGTAATCAATTTTTCATGTGCGGCGGTCCACGGGATGGCTTGCACTTTTATAATAATATTTGGATTGAGTTTTTCAAACTCTTTAGTCAGCTTTTGAACATGTTCGGCTTCGGCGCCCATTGTCCAGAATTCAATAGTAATTTTTTTATTGCCGTTGCCGCTGCAGCTAAGATTTAAAAGACAAATTACAACAGAAAGAAAAATCGGAATAATCAAATGAGATATGCAATATTTTTTGAAAGTATTTTTCAAAAATTTTAATTTGATCCTAACAAAAATTCAATAAAATTATTTTATAAGAAGCATTTTACTGCTTAGTTCTTTTCTCAAAGCTTTCAAAGTGTAAATATAAACACCTGAAGATACATATTCGCCAACATCGTTTTTCCCGTTCCATTGAACTTTATTTTCGCCTGCCGGCAAAATTCTGTCTACAAGAGTTCTAACTTTTTCGCCGAGTATATTATAAATATTTATTTCTACATTGCTGCTTTGCGGCAATAGAAATTTTATTTCTGTGCTTGGATTAAACGGATTTGGATAATTTCCTTCAAGCGCAAATTCTTTAGGCAATGTTTGCATGTTTTTTATGCCGGTGTTGTCCGGAACGAATCCGATTGAGTCCAGCGCTGGCTGAATTTCCGGATTCGCCATAAAATTTTTCCACAATAATTGTGAGCGGTAATTTTCAACCATGTCTATAATCGGTCCTTCATCAATTGCAAGATAACTGCTTGCGTACCAATTTTGGCTTACGTTAAACGCATCTTTAAACCCGAACGGTCCCCAGATTTCACTTCCGTATTTTGTATATAAATTTTTGAATGCCGCAATTGATTCCTCCGGTGTGTACGGCATTGAAGAAATTGCAGCCGTCGGTGTTATTGTTCCATCGTCATTAGTCGGACTGTGAGCATCATAGCCGGAAGGATCGTCGCTGGCGGTTAATCCCCATGTAACAGAATCATATCCGGCAAAGTGATTCGGGTTCGCAATACAATAAGCTCTGTTGATCAACGTTTGGTTTTTATTATTTATAAAATAATCCGCGAATTTATCTTTAATATTTCTCGGATCGAATCCAAGAAAAGAATAATGCGCGAAAAACAATGGTCCGCCGTAGTCCGGTCCCACGTAAAGCGGAATCCCGTAAAATGATTTTCCGTTTGCATAAAAATAACCTGACCATCCAATGCTGTAAAAATATTTTGAAACGCCGTGTGTGGGCGAAGCGATTGCCAGCAGATAGATAATCATTGCTTCATTATATCCGCGAATTAAAAAATTAGTATTCCCATTGAAGCCGTAAGTCGGCGACCAATGCCAGTATAATGCATAGCTGCTCGGATCTCCTCTATACCAGTTCCAATCGACAGCCTGCCACAAGTTTGTTATCATGCTTCTTATGCTGTCTTCATTGGCTGTACTTTGATTAAAAAATTGACGGGCAGTTAATAATCCTTCCATCATAAACCCTGTCTCAACCAAATCACCACCGTCATCTTGCGGACTGAAAGGAATAACTACGCCTGTCGTTCCATTCATCCAATGCGGGAAAGCGCCGTGAAATCGCTGAGCCTTAGTAGATAGGAAATCTAAAATCTTCATCATTCGCTGAACGCCTTGATCTCTTGTAATAAATCCTCTTTCAATTCCAACAAGTATAGCCATTACACCAAAACCAGATCCTCCGAATGTCACTGTTTCTCCAGAGCCTAACCTTTCTCTCGTAAGTCCTGAGACAGGATGAGCATAATCCCAAAAATATCTGAAAGTCGCTTTCTCAAGCATTGTTAACATTGCTGAGTCCGACATGGCATAAGTATGTGCCGTTACAGGCGAGCTTAATCCAGACTCATTATAGTTTGAATCAAAAGCTGAAATTGCATACGTAGCAGTGTCACCGGGAGCGCCGACAAAATCATCATAGATCAGAATGTCGGGGGCAGCAATTGCAATTTTCTTATAAGTTGTATCCTGAAGTTTATATATGTTGTACCCGATTATATTCGATTCAGGATTTGCATCCCAGGTTATATCTATGTGACTGTCATACCCGGTTGCTGTAACTCCGGTGGGTACTGAAATTACTTTCGTACTCAAAACACTTTTGACTTCCGAATGCTGCCCGAAACAAATTCTTGCAGATGCCATTATAATTACAAATAAAAATATTTTAGTTTTCAATTTTATCGTCCATCCTTCATTATAGTTTTATAACTGAAAAATTAAAACCATTATAAGATATTTCATCGCCGGTATTATTATTAAAAAGTTTCAGTATCATTTTATAATTTCCTGTCCGGAAGCCTTGAGGGATTGTAATTGCTAGGCTTTCATAATTAATAAAAACCATCTGATTATTTTTCAAATTTAAATTGTTTATTTGGTGAACTTCATTTCCGTCCAGATAAAATTTTAAGTCGCAATTTCCGAAATCAAAGTGAAGATCGTTAATCAAATAAATATCAAGCAGAAGTTTTTTACCGGCGAAATACTGATCTTGCCTCACGTTTATAGAAATGTAAACAGGCTGATAACAATTTTTTAAAGTCTCATAAGCTTTTTTCTTTTTATAGTAATAATCCACAACTGACCATGTTATTGACGCCCAGCAGTCAATCAGCATGAATTGAAATATTCCATTTATTCCATTAAATCTTTTTCGGCGGTAATAATCAATAGCGGTTTTCAAAAGATCGGATTGATATTCTTGGGAGTTCTCGATAAATGTTTCTATAGAATTTCCCATTTTAATTTTTGCAATATTAAAAGTTTGATCTGTCTGAAAATTATGGTATTCCCACTCTTGCCAGTTAGGAGTAAGAAGGTTTTTATCGCCGACAATTTTTTTTAACGAATCTAATTCAGGCAAACCCTGTGCACCAAATTCGGTTACCAGCGGACCCATCGGCGCTGCGGCGTAATGTTCTTTATCACCCCAGTACCAGCCATCGTAAGCGTGCTCTTCATAGTTTGATGCGCGTCTTACAATCCGGGAAATATCTTCACTGTAAACCGCTTGTTCCAAGCTGGGATCTAAAGGACATATCTGGCTGCCGGGTTCGTTGTGACAGCACCAAACAGCGATGGAAGCATGATTGTACAAATGATTGACCATTTCCTTTATCTGTTTAATAGCCTCCAATTTAAATTTATCCGAGTCGTCGTAAGTCCATTGAAGGCTGAAATCCTGCCAGACAATTACTCCCTGCTTATCGCACTCATCGTAAAATTCTTTTCTGTTCACGTGAGCATGAACGCGAACTATATTTATATTAGCTTCCCTCATCAAAGAAACAACTTTTTCTATATTATCTTTTTTGAAATCACTTAAAAACTGGGCAGGAATAATGTTCGTTCCTCTTAAAAAAAGTTTTTCTCCATTAATAAAAAATTGCTGCTGCTCATCAAGATGGAACTCACGAACACCGAAAGGGATTTCCTGAGAGGGAAAATATTCGGATGAAATTTTTAATCGATAAAGATTTGCTTTCCCCAGGTCCCAGCTCCACCAAAGCTGCGGAGATGAAATTGTAAAATCAAAATTAGTTTTGTTCGTTCCGGATTTTAAATTATAGACATACTCGTATTCAAAAATTTCATCTGCAGGAGAAATGATTTGGAAAGTAATTAGTATTTGATTTGAAACATTATTGTCAGTCAATAAGATAATCTCAACTTTTAAGTAAGCCTTCGATTTATCTTCATTAACGGTAGAAATTATTTTTATATTTTGCAGTATAGTCTTCGAGCCAAGCTCAAGGAAAACATCATTCCAGATGCCGCCGGTATTTTGATCTTGACCATATTCTTTGCTGTTTCCGCCGGGTCTGCAATCATGATGGCTGAATATGCCTTTAATTAATTTTTTTTTGTCCGGCCAAACCGCTTCAGGCTCTTCGTACGGTGAAGATACTCTTACAACAAGAATGTTTTCTCTTTCTAAAAATTTTGAAACGTTAAAGGAAAATGGTGAAAAGTAACCTTCGTGCCTGCCGATAAAATGCCAGTTAAGCCAGACATCAGCAAAATAATCGACGCCTAAAAAATGTAAACGGCTTAAATCTTCATGAAGGAAATTCATTTCAAATTTTTTTATGAACCAAACAGCGCCGTTGAAATTATGAAGCCCGGCTAATTCCCAATTGACCGGAACTGTCATGGTTCCATCTGTTTGATTATTTTCAAACGCGTCTTTAATCTGCTCTATTTTAAATTTCTCAAGGGAATCTTTCACGAAGAAATATTCCCCGTTTAAATTAATTTTTTTGTCATCTATTATATTCATTGCGTTGAATTAAAATCTTAAGCTTTGACTGATTTATATATTTTTATTTTGCGATTTAGCCTAAATAAACTTCAACTAATAATTTCTTCTTTTTGCCGGAAGGTTTTATAAT
>JAKAKL010000067.1 GCA_021824565.1 Bacteroidota bacterium
ATCTCGCCGTACGCATTAATATTGCTCGTAGTAAAGTTTACAAATATTTTGGCGCTTTTAAGATCGGTATCTTTATATTTTAAATCGCTCTTTCCAAACAGCGACATTTTTTTTTGGTTGACATAAAAGAAAAGTGAATCGGAAGAACTTGAGTAAATTACGGAATCTACATCGAAGCCCTTCTTTTTAGCAGTATCTTTTTGGACAAGTGAATCTTTATCAGTTGTGTTTACGGTATCCTTCAAAAAATAAAGTACCTCGATGCGGGATGATGCAAATCCACTAATAAAAAATATAAGAGATATTAAAATTGAAAGAATAAATTTCATACAGTGAAAAATTCATTGCGTCAAAAATTGGAAATAAATTTATTTATAAAAAGCCAAAGCAGAAGCGCCTTTTATTCCTGCATCGTTCTTTAGTTTAGCGGGGATTACTTTTATTCTCTTCCGCAGCGGTTTTAATACTCTTTCAGAAATTGTCTCTTCAACACTATGAAAAAGCGGAAGCCCAAATCCTGCCACCCCGCCTCCAATAATAAAAGTTCCAATGTCCAAACAATTTCCAACAGAGGCTAAAGCTACACCTAAATATTTCCCGAGATTTAATACAACTTCTTTAGCATAGTCATCGCCTTGCTCAAGAGCTGCCTGAATGATTTTCGGTGTTATAAGAGCCATGTTATTATTTACAAGCCCTAAGATTTTTGATGAATGATTTTCTTCAAGTTCGGTTTGTACTTTTTTGATTATATATTGGTTACCGAGATACGCCTCCACGCAACCATAAGAACCGCAGTTACAACGTGGTCCATTTAAATCTATGGATATATGTCCGATTTCTCCGGCAGCACCAAATTCGCCGCGGAATAGTTTCTTATTAAAAATAATTCCTCCGCCTGCTCCGGTGCCTAACGTTACCATC
Organism: Bacteroidota bacterium; assembly: GCA_021824565.1. Lineage (GTDB taxonomy): Bacteria > Bacteroidota > Ignavibacteria > Ignavibacteriales > Ignavibacteriaceae > FEN-1297. The sequence continues at coordinate 925 of JAKAKL010000067.1, forward strand.
ACAAACGAATCATACTTTACACCGGCGCCAAAAATCATCTCACCGATAGCAGCGGCGTTTGCATCGTTTTCTACTTTCACCTTAATCTGAAATTCTTTTTCAATAATTTTACCTAGATTTACTTTTTCCCATCCCGGCAGGTTTGGGGGATTCTCTACTGTTCCCTTCTTAGTTGAAACAGTACCCGGAGCGCCAATGCCTATCCCGTGAATATTTAATTTATTTTTATATAGAACTTCATTTATTCCTTTTCTAATCTGGCTTACAACTTCCCTTGGACCTCCATCTGCGTTGGTGCTCAAGCTTGTTTTCTTTACTATCTTACCGCCGCGCGAAACTATTCCTACCTTTATATTCGTTCCACCGAGATCAACACCAACCGCATATTTTTCTTTTTGCGACATAAAATATTCCTTATTGGTTTCTTAATTTCAATTAAAAATTAATTGGTAAAATTCATTCCGACAATTTTAAGCTGCCCTGGATATGTTATATCGCCTATAGGAGTTGTTACTGTCGGCTGAGCATATAAAACAAGTTTTGCAGAAGTACCTTTAGTTCGGTTTATCGCTAAAGCAAGATTTACTAAATCCTCGTATTCTTTGTCTCTAAAAAATTTAAACAAATCCACATCCGCCCTAATAGGTATTTTTACGGTCTCATCCGTGCCTGGAATAACCACAGGTTTTTCAATGTTACCAGAAACAGTTTCTTTGTCATCGATATATAATTTCCATGGAAAAGATTTTAAAGTTATATCGGTTCGCGGGTAACCACCGGTTCCATCGTTAGGATTAATTGCTTCTACATTTAATATAAAAGTAAGAGGCATAGATCTTCTCGCAACCGAAGCAGTTAATTTTATGACCTCTATTGAATTAAAATCCGACAACGATTTTTTGTTATCAAGCTTAACATCGCTGAGTTCAATATTCTCAACACTGCCGAGTTTAAATTTAAGTCTTGAGACATTTACAATAGTCTTATAAACGCTGCAGCTAAGATTAGAAAGAGCCAGAAGTAAAATAAAAGACAAGACGGCAAAATTTTTCATTTTATTAATTTCAATGATTCTTCAATCTTCTGCATAATTATTTCGGCAACCTTTAGGGCGCGCAGCCCATCTTCCCCGGAAACCTTTGGCTTTTCTTTTTGCAAAACAGAATTTACAAATAGCTCAAGCTCGTATTTTAAAGCGTTAATTTCCTTTATCTCAGGCTGTTCATAAACAATTCTTTTTTTCTTATCGCCAACGCCAATTTCACCAAATGATATTAATGTGGAATCAACTTTTTCGTCAACAGGCATTAAACGAAATACTTCAGATACGCCGGTAATAAAATCCAGAGACAAATAATTATCTCTCTGAAAGATTCTCATCTTTCTCATCTTTTTTTGCGATATTCTGCTCGCGGTTACATTTGCAACAGCTCCGTTATCAAATTGAAGCCGGGCATTCGCAATGTCAATCGTATCTGAAACTACCGCTACTCCGCTTGCATCAACATGTTTGACATTGCTGTTAACAAGGCTGAGGATTATATCTATATCGTGAATCATTAAATCCAATACAACTGCTACATCAGTTCCGCGCGGATTAAATTGAGCAAGTCTATCAGTCTGAATAAACATCGGTTCTAAAATATATTTGTCCAAAGAAATCAGAGCGGGATTAAATCTTTCGATATGTCCAACTTGTAAGTTTAGCTTTTTAGCTTCAGCTAGTTTTACAATTTCTTCCGCCTCCGTAATAGTTGCGGTTATAGGTTTTTCAACAAATACATGCTTGGAATTAAGCAGCGATTTTTTTACTAACTCATAGTGCGCGCTTGTAGTCGCAGCAACCGATACAGCATCAACGGAAGTTAAAAGGTCGTCAATATTATTAAATATTTTCGTATCAAACTCTTTCCCAACAGTTTCAGCTTGAGAAGTGTTCGAATCATAAATCCCGATAAGTTCACAATTAGCGATCTCACAGAACATCTTTGTATGAAGCTTGCCAAGATGACCGGTGCCGATAACTCCAATTTTTAGTTTTTCCATTTTAGTCTCGATCAGATATTAAATATTTCCACGCATTTGACTGAAGAAAAAGGGACGAATATTTTAATATGTTCCTTTTCTCTAACCGCATCTAATAATAAACCATCATCAAATGCTTGTTCGAGCTTGCCGGTTTTAAAAACTATTTCATAAATGGTAGTGTCTGTTTTCTTATCAAGCGTTAAACCGTAGTTTTCGTGCATGGTAATATTCAACGTCTGTCCTAAATATTTTTGCCAATCGATTTTCATATTATTTCTCTTTTAATATTTTATTTAAATTTTGTTCAAAACTCTCTGCATCATTGCAGAGGTAATATTCCCTTATAAACTGTCTTGCTAAAATTTTATCGCCGGAGTGAAAATAATTAATATAGCCAGATGCTATTGCTGCTTTAATTTTTCTAGTTGAACTGCAATCCTTTTTATTGGATAAGTAAAAATTATCGAGATAGTCGATTATGTTGTCGTTCTCCGTTATGAATATTTTATAAAGATCATCGTTGATTAAGAAAAGCTGACCATTATCATATTTCCAGCAGTTAACCGGCAGAAAAATATTATCGCTGTCGTTATTAAGAGAATCTATGCATGGATTGCCTGAAACAATTATTGTCCCTTTTGCTTCATCGGATTTAGTTTCGTACGGTTCTATCAGCCCGGAAAATATTGAGTCAGCTAAATACAAAGAATCAACAGTATTGAAAATGTAAAGTGTATAATAAGTTTTCCCGGAATCAGTATATGAATCATTCACTAAGAGTTCGTCGATGCCATCGCCGTCTAAATCCACAGCGAAATCCTGCGGGGAATTGAAGTCTCTTGTGTAAATGATTTTATTATTCCTGTCATACTCATTTAATTTAGTATTAACAAGCTTAACGGAAAAAGTATCGTAGTGAAATACTTTGCTTTGAGCAAAATTACTCACAGCAGAAATCGAAGTTAATATCAACAGCAGAAAAAAAGTTCGCATCTAAAAAAACTTACCCAAAGTTATATTGTAATATAGCCTATTCCGTTTAATTTTTCACTAAATATAATCTACAATAAATTATAATGCCGGCTGCTCATGAGTAAGACAATGCAGCGTTCCAAGCCCCCATACTAAATCAATAGAATGAATACCGACAACCGGTCTATCCTTAAATAGCTCAGACAAAATTCCAAGCGCAGTTTTATCGTTTTTATCATTAAATGTCGGAACAAGCACTGCCGAATTAGAAATATAAAAATTAGCATAGCTCGCCGGTAATCTTTGTCCTTTAAAAATTACGGGAGAAGGCATAGGCATCTCAACTACATTCAGCCTGGAACCGTTTTCAAGTTTCATTGATTGTAGTCTCTCTTTGTTTTCGTTAAGTAATTTATAATTTTCGTCGGCTGGATTTTTTTCTTGAACCACAATGACCGTATCTTCATTGATAAATCTGCAAAGGTCGTCAACATGACCATGTGTATCGTCGCCGGCAATGCCTTTACCGAGCCACAGTACTTTTTTTATTCCGAGGTAAGTGCTAAATATTTCTTCGTAATCTTTTTTGTCGAAACCTGGATTTCTTACCTGCACTTTAGGATCAAGAAGACATTCTTCAGTGGTTATTAACGTCCCTCTTCCGTTTATGTCAATACTTCCTCCTTCAAGCACTACGTGACTTTTTTTATGAGAAGGAATAATTTTTCTTATCGACAATTTTTTAGAAATAAACGGAGAAAGTTTTTCGTCTTTTTTGTAGTTAGAATATTTTGCCCAAGCATTAAATCTAAAATTTATAAGTGCAATTTCGCTTTTATTTTTGACGAACGCGGGTCCGGAATCACGCATCCAGCCTCTATCTGTCGGAAGAATAAAAAATTCGACCTTATCTTCGCTAACTCCAACAGAATTTAGAACTTTGACTGCCTTTTCTTTATGCGATACAGACTCAACAACAATTCTTACTATTTCTCCTTCACAAATCTTTCTAACAATTTCAGAATATACCCACGGAATAGGAGTCATTTTACCCGGCCAGTCATTTTTATTATGAGGCCAGCCGATCCAGGTAGCTTCATGCTTTTCCCATTCAGCGGGCAAAAAATAATCTGACGAAGAATTTGATACTTTAATTTCCCGCATATTTATTTTTCATCCAGAAATCTTTTCGTAATCCCATCATAAGCGTCAATTCTTCTGTCACGTAAGAAAGGCCAGTTCTGTCTTATATATTCAATCTTAGTTAAATCAATATCGGCGAAGATTATTTCTTCCTTGTCTGAAGAAGCCTGCGCGATGATTTTACCTTGAGGATCGGCAATAAAAGATGAACCCCAAAACTCAATGCCGGCTGAGTTTTGTTCCATTTTTTCTAAACCAACGCGGTTAACAGAAGCAACATAAACTCCATTAGCTACAGCGTGTCCTCTTTGAATTGTCTGCCAAGATTCAAATTGCGCCTTACCGTGTTTTGCCTTTTCGTGAGGATGCCAGCCGATTGCAGTCGGGTAGAATAAAATGTCTGCGCCCATTAACGACGTTATGCGCGCGGCTTCAGGAAACCACTGGTCCCAGCAAATTAATGTACCCAAATTCCCTGCTGATGTGTTGAAAGATTTAAATCCCAAATCTCCTGGAGTGAAATAATATTTTTCATAATAAGCTGGATCATCAGGGATGTGCATTTTCCTATAATGACCGCAGATCTCGCCGTCTTCATTTATAATAACAAGGCTGTTATGGTAAATTCCTGCTGCACGTTTCTCAAACAAAGGCGCAACAATTATGATTTTTCTTTTCTTAGCGATTTTGCCTAACGCACCGGTCGTCGGACCAGAGATATTTTCAGCCAATTCAAAATATTTAAGATCTTCCTTCTGGCAGAAATATCTTGAACGAAATAGCTCGGGCAGGCAAATCACTTCCCCGCCTTGATTAGCCGCCTTCTCGATCATCTCAACGGCTTTTTCCAGATTTGAATTTCTGTCTTCCGACATTGCCATCTGTATTAATGCAACTTTAAATTTCTCATGTCTATTTTTTGTCGTCATAGTATTCTTTCAAAAAGATAAATTTTCTTGAAATTATTTATTTGAAATAAGATTTCCTTTTTCGTCGTATTCTTTCGTGCTTTGAAGCTTACCGGCAATGTAGTATTCTTCTTTCATCAGCTTCCCATTAGCAAAATATGATCTCGAATATCCGTCCAGCTTACCATCCCAATAGTTTTCAACTTGTTTCAGCGAACCGTAACGGTAATAGGTTTTCCTGGGTCCGGCAATCTTACCGTCTTTGTACAGCACTTCCGAAAGAAGAGTACCATTATCATAAAAAGTTTTATAAACGCTGTCAATCTTACCCCACTTAGTAAAATATTCAGATTCCATTTGACTGTTAGGATAATACGTTATTACAATGCCGTTCTGCTGATTTGAATCGTAATTCTCTTCAGACTTCAGCGCGCCGTTTTCATAATAGCTTCTTACAATGCCCTGCTTAACGCCGTTAATATAATCGACCGAAGATTTGATTATACCGCCTTCATAAAAAGTATAAGAGTTTCCCCAAAGGCTGTCATTCTTGTATCGCCATTCATCTTTCAAGAAGCCGGAATCATAGTAATCGCTAGAAACTCCTTCGCGCTTTCCGTCTTTAAACATAATTTTTTCTTTAAGCGTTCCGTTTGGATAATAATCGATAATATTATTTTCAGTTGATTGCAGCTTGCCCATAATATCGTATTTCACTCGGTGAACCAGTTCTCCGTTCACATAATTATCTTTAACTCTAAGATTTCCAGCAAGATCATACATCTTAACCTCACCTTCAAGATGATCATCTTTATAGTTTGCCGTCAGAGAAACGGCGCCGTTATCGAAATATAAAATTGTCGGACCCTCACGCAAGCCGTTTGCATAAGTTTTTTCAACTTCTACCTTGCCGTTTTTAAAATATGTCTTACAAATTCCGTCAAGCTCGTTGTTAACATAATTCCAGTCGCCTTCCAACTCGCCTGTTTTGTAATAAGTATGAGTTACGCCTTCCAATTTACCGTGAACATAATTTTGCACCGACCATAATTCTCCGGTTTCATAGTACCATTTTGAAGTATCTTCTTTAAGACCGCCGCGATAGTTCCATTCTATGCTTAAAATACCGTTCTCGAAATACCAGTACTGCGCTCCTTCCTCTTTGCCGTTAACAAAATTCCATTTCTTCCAGAGATGACCGTCGGGGTAATACTCAATGTATTCGCCGCTCAACACTCCGTTTACATAATTGCCTTGTGTTTTAAGTGTACCGTCTGGATAAAATGTTTTTTTTACTTCCGGGTTCGCTAAAGTTTGTGCAAATAAATTACCGCAGGTTAGCAATAAGAATAAAATTAAAATATATTTGTACATCAATATAATATAACGGAATAATTTCTAAATTATTTTCAAAAATTTCATTGCAAAGTTAAAACATATTTTACTTCTATGAAATCGGATTCAACAAATTGAATGGATGTTTTTCCATAATACCGAGCAACAAACTAATTAGAAGAAATTGATCTAATATGCCGCATCATCATCATTCCAATACGGGTATCCAAAAGAATCTCACAATATCAATCATACTAAATTTTTTAATTTCAGTAATTGAGTTTGCAGCAGGAATCTTCAGCAATAGTTTAGCGCTTGTTTCGGATGCACTGCATAATTTCGGCGATATGCTTTCACTTGTACTTAGCCTCGCGGCAGTACGTATATCAAAGTGGAAAGCAAACCCTGTAAAAACATACGGGTATATTCGAGCCGAAATAATTGCGGCATTTATAAATTCCATTGCGCTTGTAGTGATCGGGATATATATCTTTTACGAAGCAGCGCATAAAATGTTAGTACCGGAGAAAGTTGAGGGAAAAACAATTATTATAGCGGCGTCATTTGCATTTGCCGCGAATATAATTTCAACATTTCTGCTTCATAAGAATTCCAAAGAGGATCTTAATGCAAAAAGCGCCTACCTGCATTTGCTTTATGATTGTTTGAATTCTCTTCTCGTTGTAATCGCCGGAGTATTGATCCTGCTTTTTAACTGGACGATACTCGATCCAATATTTTCTATCGTAATCGGAATATTTATTATTAAGGGCGGATGGAATCTTGTGCTTGAAGCGGTAAATATTTTAAGCGAAGGGACTCCAAAGGAAATCAATTCGGAAGAGGTGACAAAGTTTATTGCGCAATTCCCCGATGTAAAAGACGTACACCATGTGCATATCTGGAGCTTATCTTCAACATTTATTGCTATGTCAGCGCACGTTGTAGTGGAAGATCAGTTATTAAGCAAAGGATATTTAATAACGCACCGTCTTGAAAAAGCTCTTGAAGAAAAATTCGGGATCGGTCATCCTACGATACAATTGGAAGCTTTTATAAACAACGATCAAAAAGATACTATTAATATTTCATAAGAATTTTTCCAAAAAATTTATTTCATATAGAAGGAAAAACTCTTTAAAGCAATTGAAATAAATTTCAAAGAAGCTGAATTTACTTTTACACCACAGAATTATGTTTATCAAGAGCATATCTTAATTATCCGGCATCAAAAATCTCCTACTTTGTTTAAGTAAACAATATTATGAAACGGAAGTTTTTTTAATTGAAGGCGAAGTTTATTTTTAAGCGAAAGAAAATTGCCGCAAGCTTTGAGAGATCAATTAAGTGTTAGATGAATTCTGCTTACGGTTAAGAGAAGTATTCTCCCAGTAGGAAAAAGCTAATTCCCGGTGTGCAGAAGTCTCCTCCTAGTAAGCGAAGGTCTTCCAATGAGTGACAGATGTTTCTTCCCAGTACGCGAAAGTCTCCTCCCAGTAGACGAAAGTCTCTTCCCAGTAAGCAGAAATCTCCTCCCAGTAAGCGAAAGTCTCCTCCCAGTGTGCAGAAGTCTCCTCCCAGTAAACGAAAGTCTCTTCCCAGTAAGCAGAAATCTCCTCCCAGTAAGCGAAAGTCTCCTCCCAGTGCGCGAAAGTCTCCTCCCAGTAGACGAAAGTCTCTTCCCAGTAAGCAGAAATCTCCTCCCAGTAAGCGAAAGTCTGTTCCCAGTGTGCAGAAGTCTCCTCCCAGTAGACGAAAGTCTCTTCCCAGTAAGCAGAAATCTCCTCCCAGTAAACGAAAGTCTCTTCCCAGTAAGCAGAAATCTCCTCCCAGTGCGCGAAAGTCTGTTCCCAGTAAGCAGAAGTCTCCTCCAAGTACGCGAAAGTCTGTTCCCAGTAAGCAGAAATCTCCTCCCAGTAGGCGAAAATCTGCTTACCGGAAGAAGATGTTTATTGCAAGTGAAGAAAAAGGCATTTTTAGGCAGAAATTAGTTGCTAAAAGTAAATAGATTTCATAAAAAGTAAAAAAATATTTGGTTCTTATTTTTTAATTATATATTTTTTGTACATAGAAGGCAGGAATTGTGGGAAATCTGTAGATTTTGCAATTCTATTTTACTTCTAATTCTTACTTTTATTGATCGTGTTTATTCCTGTTAAGTGAACATAAATTAGTTATGCTGGGGAACAGCATATATTTTTTTAAAAATATATAAAAAAGGAAAAAGCCATGAAAGAAGAAACATCCTCCACACTACCAGTCTCTCAAGAAGAGTTGTTAGAAAAAGCTAACGAATGGGATGAAAAAGCCAAGACCCACCCGGAACTTGAAGAATATGGAATAAATCAAGAATTCATTACCGGGTTCGAGGGTGAGATAACAGACGCCGCCGGATATAAAACAGCAAAAGAGGTTGATAAAGAAACAGCGGTACTGACTGCCAAGAAGGAAAGCAAGAAAAAAGAATGCTACAAATGGATCAAGACATCTCTTGTGCATTATGAAAAAGTTTATCCGAATAAAAACTCGGCGGAAAGAAAATTATTTCCGGAGGATTACTCTAAAGCAAGAACCGATGATACTCACACTGTTTTTATCATGCCGACAATAATTAATCTGCTTACAAATAACAAGGACAAGCTAATTGCAAAAGGTATGAAGGCGGAGTTTATCGACAAAGGCGCTGCTCTTCTTGCAGAGCTTAACAGCGCAAAGTTAGATCAGAAGAATAAACTTGAGGAGGACGAATTATATACTATTCAAAGAAGGATTGCATTAAACAAAGTGTATAACAGTATAAACGATATTTCTAAAGCCGGTCAGCTTGCACATGAAGACGATAAGGAAATAGGAAATTATTTTGATTCGCCCTGGCAATACGCGTCAAAGAAAACGGCTGAGGCAAATTCAACGACTGCAACCGGGACAACAACACCGGCAAAATAATAAGGATCGACAACCTTCGAGGTTACGAAATTAGAATTGAAATAATTATATGATGTCGGATTTATATTAGCAACCTCGAAGGTTACATTTGAATCGAATAAAAAACGATGATAGATTTTTTGCTGGTCACCCTTACAGCAAAAAACAAAAAAATATTCTGCTTCCCTGCCCCGCTATACTAATAAGCAGAATATTAGTTCTATAAATCTGCGACAGGTCCACACCCTAACCTGCCGCAGATTTAATTATAATTTTGAAGACTTAACCCAACCTTGAATATCCGTTTCCCAAGACCTTCAAAGGTTACACTCGATTTCGAAGGTTTAATTAAAGATTTTATCCGCACATTACGTTTTGAAAATTGACAGCTATTCGCTTAATTTGAAACCGAAGTAAATCAACTTTAAGGTTACCATGAAGAATAAAAAGTTCGTCATAATTGATGCGATGGCTATTGCATACAGGGCTTATTTCGCTTTTATAATGAGACCGTTAATAAGTTCCAAAGGAGAGCCGACTTCTGCTGTGTACGGTTTTATCAACCAGCTTATAAAAATTCTTGAGGATACAAAACCGGATTATATCGCAGTCGCTTTCGATTCTAAGGAAAAGACTTTTAGACATGAGAAGTACGCGAACTATAAATCATCGCGCGAGGCAATGCCCGAAGATATGATCCCGCAGATTGCGCGCATTAAAGAAATTATCGAGGCGCTGAATATTCCTCTTTATATAATGCCGAGATATGAGGCTGATGATATTATCGGAACCGCGGTAAAGAAGGCTGAAAAGAAAGGGCTGGAATCTTTTGTCATTACTCCCGATAAAGATTACAACCAGATGGTAACTGAAAGAGTAAAAGTTATAAAGCCAGGAAAGACGGCAGAGGAAAATGTTTTATACGATATTGCAAAAATAAAAGAAGAGTTCGGCTTTGAGCCGAAGCAGATGATCGACTATCTTGCGCTTATCGGCGATTCATCCGATGATATCCCGGGTGTAAAAGGCATCGGACCTAAAGGCGCTGTACCGCTTATCCAGAAATACGGCTCGGTCGAAGAAATATATAAGCACATTGATGAAATCGACAAAGCCGGGCTCAAAACAAAATTGATGGAGGGAAAAGAAGACGCGATCATGTCTAAAGATCTTGCGACTATTCATTGCGAAGTTCCTATCGAAATTAATTTTGACGACGCAAAGTTTGAAAAGCCGGACTTCGACAAGCTTAGGAAAATATTTATCGATCTCGAATTTAAAACGCTGTACAGCCGTCTATTGAATATTTACGGCGGCATTGAAGAGCAAGAAAAAAATATAGAGTTGCCTGAGGAAAAGGAGACAACTAAGTTTGACAGCACAAAAACAAAATATAAATTAGTCAAGGATGCTAAATCCGCTAAGGAACTATTTGAAAAACTTAAAAAGTCTAAGTTGTTTGTATTTGACACAGAAACAGATTCTCTAAACACGCTTGATCTTCATTTAGCCGGAGTGTCTTTCTCGACTAAAAGCGGCGAGGGATATTTTATAGCAATAAATCCGTTTAAAGACAAAAAAGATTTGTTCAGCAAAGATTTGAATGACCGGCTCGGGATAGACGAGTTTATAAAACTTTTTAAGCCGTTGTTTGCAGATAAGTTAATTAAGAAAGTCTGCCAGAACGGAAAATACGACATCGGCGTACTAAGGAGCTATGGAGTTGAAGTAAGTAATTTTTATTTTGATACTATGCTTGCAAGTTATGTGATCGACCCGGATCAGAAGCACGGCATGGATGAGCTTTCTCAAAAATATCTTAATTATACGCCGATACCTCTTTCCGATTTGATCGGAGCTAAGAAAGACCCGTCAAAAATATTTGATGTCGAGCCGGCTGATCTTTGTAATTATTCCGCCGAAGACGCTGACGTTACTTTTCGACTTTATGAAATATTAAGCAAAGAAGTTGAAAAGAATAATTTAACAAAGCTCGCTTACGAAGTTGAATTTCCACTTGTGCATGTTCTTGAAGATATGGAGCGTGAAGGCATAAGAGCGGATAAATTAGTGCTCAATACTTTAAGCAAAGACCTGCAAATATTGATGGACAATTACACTAAAAAGATTTATGATCTAGCGGAAGAAGAATTTAATATCAACTCACCGATTCAACTTCAAAAGATATTGTTTGATAAACTCGGATTACAAAAAGGGAAAAAAACTAAAACGGGTTTTTCTACAGATGCACGTTCGCTTGAAAATTTAAGAGGCGAGCACGAAATAATAGACGTAATTTTGGATTACAGGCAAGCGACAAAATTAAAATCGACTTATACAGATTCTTTGCCGGGACTGATCAGTCCTATTACGGGAAGAATTCACACTGACTTTAATCAAACAGTTGCCGCAACAGGAAGATTATCAAGCAACAATCCTAATCTTCAAAATATTCCCGTAAGGACTGAGATGGGAAAAGAGATTAGGAAAGCGTTTATTCCGCGGGATAAGAATCATGTTATACTAAGCGCTGATTACAGCCAGATAGAGTTAAGAATTTTAGCGAGCATTTGCGGCGACGAAGGCTTAACAAAGGCGTTTAAGAACGGCGAAGACATTCACAGAAGCACAGCGGCACTTGTATTTATGGTTAAACCTTCCGAAGTCACTCCGGATATGAGACGCAAAGCGAAAGAAGTAAACTTCGGAATTTTATACGGCATCGGACCGTTCGGTCTTAAAACAAGGCTTGGAGTAACACAGACTCACGCAAAAGAAATTATTGAAACATACTTTAATACTTTTAAGCGCGTAAAGAATTTTATGGATGATTCAGTGTTGAAAGCAAGAGAAAAAGGTTATGCGGAAACGCTGCTTGGCAGAAGAAGATTTTTAAGAAACATAAACAGCAATAACCGGGTAGTGCGCCAGTTTGAAGAACGCGTCGCTATTAATATGCCGATCCAGGGCACAGCCGCCGACATGATAAAGCTGGCAATGATCGATATTCACAATGAGCTAAAAAAGAGAAAAGCAAAAACAAAGATGGTTCTGCAGGTGCATGATGAGCTTTTGTTCGATGCGCATAAAGATGAAGTTGAAGAATTGACACCGATAATAAAAAAATTAATGGAGAACTCGCTGCCGATGGAAGTCCCGATTTTAGTCGAGACCGGAACCGGCGATAATTGGCTTGACGCGCACTAAAAAGTTCAAGTTCAAGTTCAAGAGTAAGTTTAAGTTAGGTTTAAGATTATGAGATTTATTTAAAGAGATAATGGCAGTAATAAATAAAGATGAAATAAAAAAAATATTGTGCATTAAACCACGAGGAATTGGCGATATTGTTTTGTCGACAATCATTCTGGATAATTTATCTGCATACTTCCCTTCTGCAAAGATTGATTATCTTGTTGAAAGCTTTGCGAAGGAATCTCTTGAAAATAATCCGTTGGTAAATAAAATACTTACAATGGAGGATAAAGAATTTTCATTGAAGACGGCTTCAAGATTACGAAAAGAAAAATATGATTTAATTTTCGATTTATGGTCCAATCCGCGAAGCGCACAAATAACTTTCTTTTCTGGAGCAAAATACAGAGTCGGCTACGCATACCGCGGACGAAAATATGCGTACAACTTTTTAGCGCCGTCAAGCCGCGGCGATCATCATTCTGCTGAACACAATCTTGAATTGCTTAAGGCAATAGACACCCCGGTTATTTCTAAAAAAATTCATTATTATGTTTCCGAAAAATCCGACGAAGCAGCTAAATCATTTATTAAAGAAAATTTCAGCGAGGAAGATTTTATTATTGGAATAATTCCTTCCGGCGGATGGGCTTCAAAAAGATGCGATGCAAGTATATGGGTAAACATTTGTGAAAGCATTTTTACATCATACAAGAAAATAAAATATTTAATATTATGGGGACCGGGAGACGAGAAGGACGCCGGATTTATAAAAGAGCATTTAGGAAAGAAATCAGTTTTAGCGCCGCAAACGGATGTTTCTTCTTTATCGGGCTTAATAAATAATTGCAAGATTATTATAGCAAACGACAGCGGTCCGATGCATATTTCAGCCGCGCTTGGAATACCTACACTCGGTTTGTTTGGTCCTACTAATCCTAAAATGCACGGTCCGTATTCTTTAAAATCGGATTACATTTCTAAAGAAGACTTATTTTGTATCATTTGCAATTTGCAGCAATGCCGCTATAAACATGAATGTTTCGTTGATCTGCCTGTTGAATCTGTATTATCCAAGATTGGTTCATTGATCTCAAAGAATAATCTCCCGGTGACGAAGAAATGAAAAGAATGGAAATATTTTTTCGCAGGCTGCTGATTAATATTTTACTGAGTTTCCGTTTTGCGCCCAAGCCTCTTGAGGAAGATTATAAAGCGGGAAATTCTAAAATTTTATTTATCAGGTTAAATAGAATCGGCGACGCACTTGTTATAACGCCGCTGCTTCATGAAATGCGGAAACAAACCAGCAGCAAAATATATTTATTAGCAGATAAAAAAAATTATTTTGTCTTTGAAAATAATAATGATATTGACGACGTAATAATTTTCGAGAGAGGTATAAAAGGAATTTTCAGAGTTTTAAATTTTATTAAAGAAAATAAAATAAACACAATCGTAGATTTACACGACGATGTTTCGACCACAGTATCTTTTTTAATTGCATTTGCGAAGGCATCAAATAAATTCGGATTAAAAAAAGTAAACAATAAAATATACTCTGCGACCGCGCCTCGTCTTGATCCAAAGATATTTCATGTTGTTGAAAGGATAATGGAAATAGGAAAGCTTTTTCATTTGCAATTTTCTAAAGAAGATATAAATATCAATTACAGACCAAGATTAGAATCAGAAAAGAATGTTCAATGTTTCTTAAATGAAAGCAACTTAAATGATAAGTTTCTTGTCGGCATAAATATTTCTGCCGGAAGCCATGCTCGTTTTTGGGGCATCGATAATTATAAAAAGTTATTGAATCTTTTTTCCTCTATGAATTTAAATTTTGTGCTACTGACTTCTCCGGCAGATTTAAAGCTTGCAAAGGAAATATCCAAAATAAATATTTTTTATTCCGAAAGCTTTGATGAATTCGCCGCGGCTATTTCCAAACTGGATTTCTTGTTTACGCCGGATACAGCCGCAGTCCATTTAGCTTCTGCTTTTAAGATCCCAATGTTTGGTCTTTACGTAAAATATAAAACAAATGATATGATCTGGTCTCCATACTGCTCTCAGTTTGAGTATGTCATTACTGAAGAACCTAACTTGGATAACGTTAGATTCGAAGATGTAAAAAATAAATTAGAGCCATTTATTAAAAATATTCTTTTACAAAATGTTCATCACTAAATCCATAAATCCATTTTCATTAGCTAGGAGAATAAATCGTCCTTTAATTTTAGACGGAGCTATGGGTAGCATGCTTCAAAAAAAAGGGTTAAAAAGCAAAGGCTCAATGTGGCTGTCAATGGCGAATATAACCGACAGTGATGTTGTCTATGGTATTCATAAAGAATACATCTCGGCAGGCGCCGACATAATTACAACAAACACTTTTAGAACAAACCCCGAAGCAGTAGAAAATTTTGGAAGTAAATTGAGCATAAATAAATTAGTTAATAATTCTGTTAGATTAGCTCTAAGTGCTGCAAAGGATTTGCCGGTAATGATAGCGGGTTCAAACGCTCCGGCAGAAGACTGCTATCAGAGAGAAAGAAAACTTCCGCTCGATAAATTAAAATATAATCATCATAAGCATATTGAATTGCTTATGGAAAGCGGATGTCATTTTATCCTGAACGAAACACAAAGCCATCTTGATGAAATAAAAGTGATATGCAAATACTGTTCACAAAAAAATATTCCATATGTAATAAGTATTTTTGTTGATGAGAATTTAAATTTACTTTCTGGAGAAAATTTATTTGAAGCTACTAAAATAATTCTTGATTATTCCCCGCTCGCGTTGAGCATTAACTGCGTAAAACCGGGAGTTTTTTTTAAATTCTATAAAAAGAGCAATCTCAACTTTAACTGGGGAGCATATTTAAATGCAGGCAGCGGCTCATTTTCAGATGAAAAAATATTAACAGGGATAACTCCTGAAGATTATTCTGCGGCAATAAAAAAAGCTTTGAAAAAATCGCCGTCATTTGTCGGCGGATGCTGCGGCACGACGCCTGCACATATCAGAGCAATTAAGAAAGTGATAGATGGAAAAAATTGAAATTAACTCGCCAGCAAAAATTAACTTCGGCTTAAACGTTGTTGAAAGAAGGCAGGACGGGTACCACAATATCGAAACTATTTTTTATCCGGTTAAACTTTGTGACAAGATAATATTTCGTAAATCAGACGTAGATTCATTTTCATGCAGCGATAATATTCTTGCCTTGGAAAAAGATAATATAATTTTGAAAGCTAAGAGCCTTATCGAAAAACATTTTAACAGGAAATTTTATCTCGATATAAATTTAGTTAAGAATGTCCCGACAGGCGCTGGAATGGGCGGCGGCAGTTCAGACGCTGCATCGACTTTGCACGCTATGAATTTATTGTTCAATCTCGATCTATCCAAAAATGATTTAAATAATTTTGCTCTGCTGCTTGGTTCTGATGTGCCTTTTTTTCTTGATCCGAGACCAAGTTTCGCAACCGGGCGAGGAGAAAAATTAACTCTAATAGATTTTTCAATCGATCTGCCGATGCTGATTGTAAATCCCGGAATTCACATTGCTACTAAATGGGCATATTCTAATATTCGTGCAAAAGCTTCAGCAAATCAATTATATAATGTTATAAACTCTAAAAGTGATTTCGATAAATTCAAGCAATTCGTTACCAATGATTTTGAACTTCCTGTGTTTAAGAAATTCCCGGATGTGAAATTGATTAAAGAAAACATGTATGACTTCGGCGCCGTTTTTTCTTTAATGACCGGAAGCGGTTCGACTGTATTTGGAATTTTCGAAGATGAAGAAAAAGCAAGAACAGCAAATAATTTTTTCAGTAAAAATTATTTTACTTTTTTAAATCCCAAGTAGCTGAAAAAAAATTATAAATTCTAAAACCCTAATTTTGTCCTGGCAATTATTTAACTGCGGGTTCCATGTATTCAATAATATTTCTACTTGCATTAACACGAACATTAATTCCAAGGGGAACAGTTATATTATCTTTTATATGCCCGTGTCTGAAATTATAAATTACCGGAGCTTTTAGCTTAGAAAAATAGTCTTCGATCACTTCCCCTAAAGTTAAACTGCTTTTGGTCGGATCTTTTTCATTGCAATCGATAAAAGCGCCGAGAACCGCGCCGCTGATTTCACCCAGTACTTTAGAAAGCTTTAGTTGATTTAGCATTCTGTCAATTCTGTAAGGAGCTTCGCCTACTTCTTCTAATAATAAAATTTTACCTTTCATATCGGGCATAAACTTAGTTCCGATTAATGAAGTAAGCACAGATAAATTTCCACCGATAATTCTTCCCTTTTTATCTCCTTTATTTAATTGAAATAATTTTTCCTCATGCGGCATCCTAATTTTTCCCAAACTCTTAGACGAAGTAACAGCAGCCCAAAAATATTCTTCTAACGAAGAATCCACGCCATTATGAAAATCAACCGCTACCATTGGACCTGCAAAAGTAACCAGACCGACTTTATTAAATATAGCAAGTTGTAACGCAGTAATATCGCTATAACCCACAAATATTTTAGGATTTTTCCCGATTAGGTTATAATCAATTTTATCCAAAAGCCGAGCTGAGCCGTAACCTCCTCTAACTGTAAAAATTGCTTTAACATTTTTTTTCTTAAACATATAATGAAGATCGTCAAGTCTTTCATCGTTGCTTCCGGCTAAATAGCCGTGAAGCTTTCCGACATTTTTTCCAACTTCAACTCTATAGCCAAGTCTTTCAAAATATTTTACGCCGGCTTCAACTTTAGAAAGATCATCAGAAGATGATGCGGGAGAAATAATTCCTATTAAATCTCCCTTTAATAGTTTTTTAGGCTTTAAGATTTTCATAACCACAGACCTTTGTTTTTGTTCGACAATTTAAATTAAGAAATGCTATATTAGTAAACAATATTTTGAAGCTATAAATTTATAAAATTTAACAGGTTAGCAATGACAATTAAGGAATTAGCAAAAAAAGCGTCAAAAATAAAGCTAGTTTTAAGTGATAACGACGGCGTTCTGACAGATACCGGCGTTTACTATTCCGCAAATGGCGAAGTATTAAAAAGATTTTCAATAAGAGACGGAATGGGAGTTGAAAGACTAAGAGAATTGGTTAACATTCCAACAGGAATTATAACCGGCGAACTTTCCGGCACAGTGAAAAAAAGGGCAGAAAAACTCCAGATAACGGAATTATATCTTGGAATTAAAGAAAAACATAGAATATTTAAAGATATTCTTAGAAAAAATAATTTGAAGCCGGAAAATATAGCATTTATCGGCGACGACATGAATGATTTTGAACTATTAAAGCTCGTCGGTTTGTCTGCTTCGCCGTCGGATGCAATTGAGGAAATAAAAAAAATTGTCGACTATGTCTGCAAAAATAAAGGCGGCAACGGCGCCTTTCGAGAATTTGCAGAATTGATTATAAAACACAATTTAAAATGAAGTCACTTTCTCATGGCTAAAGTTCTTGCATAATAATACCTATTAAAGCATATAATTGTCCTATCTCACTGTATTATCAAATATTTTAAGAATACATTGCATCAATATTCATTTTTCTGTTGACAGAAATCTTTCAGTTTAATACATTTGTCCCTAAAATTTTAAAAAAGAATATATATACAAAGGTAATTTTTTAATGATTTCAGTCGGCATTATTGGAGGCAGCGGGTATACAGGCAAGAAACTTATTGAGTTTTGCAATTTGCACCCTGAAATAGATGATTTTAAAATTTACGGTAATTCGTCTTCTGGCAGAAAAATTTTGGACCTCTTCCCGGAATTCAGTAATATTATTCATAACGATGAAATTGCCAGCATTGATTATCTCAGTAATCATGATTTATATTTTATCGCTCTCCCTCATGGAGAAGCTTTAAATTACGTGCCTCAACTTATTGCAGATGGGAAAAAAGTTATCGATCTCGGAGGAGATTATCGGCTCGATTCGCAGGCAGAATATGAAACTTGGTATAGTAAAAAACATACTTCTCCTCAATTGTTAGCTACAAAAATTTACGGACTTGCAGACTACCAGGCTCAAGACTATTCCGCATCCAATTTAATCGCAAATCCCGGATGCTACCCGACAGCAACTCTTCTCTCTCTTCTTCCTCTTGCTGATTCTTTTGCCGATGAAATCCTTACTGCCAGCACGGTTGCTTATTCCGGAACCAGCGGCGCAGGCAAAACTCCAAAACAAGAATTACTTCTTTCCGAAATGGACGGAAATGTTTCAGCATATAATTTAAATAAACACAGACATCAGCCCGAAATCTTACAAATGCTTAATAAATTTGGCTTTGATTCTCCGTTTTCATTTTCAACACATCTGCTTCCTGTAGCGGTGGGTATTTATGCAACTACTTCGGTCCATCTAAAAAGTGAAATCCCTAATGAGGATATTATTGCGAAGTATAAATCATTTTATTCTAATTCTCCGTTTGTAAGATTAAGAGAAGTGCCGCCGCAATTAAACTGGGTTGTTGGTACTAACTTCTGCGATATAAATATTTCTGTAAAGAATAAAGTTATGATCATTACTTCTGCTATCGATAACCTTGTTAAAGGCGCATCCGGTCAGGCAATTCAAAATATGAATATCCTTTTCGGCTGGAATGAGACAACGAGTTTGCTAAACTATGGAGTTAAAAATGTTCCAGCTTATTGAAAACGGCTCTGTTACATCTGTTCAAGGCTTTAAAGCGGCAGGTATTTTTTGCGGTATAAAAAAACGGAAAAAAGATTTGGCATTAATTTTTTCCGAAGAAGCTTGCACCGTCGCCGGAACTTTTACTTTAAACAAAGTTAAAGCCGCTCCATTAATTATTTCTCAGAACGTAATAAAGCTCGGTAAAAAAGCAAAAGCAGTTCTTGTTAATTCCGGCAATGCTAATGCGTGCACCGGCGAAACCGGTTATGACGATGCTTTGAAAATGCAAAGATGGTGCGCAGAAAAATTAAATATTCTCCCCGCAGAAGTTTTAATAAGTTCCACCGGAGTTATTGGACAAAAATTGCCGGTAGAAAAAATTGAATCCGGATTGAATGAAATTATTCCTCAGCTTTCTACCGACGGCGGTCTTGAAGCTGCTGAAGCCATTATGACTACAGATACTAAAATCAAATCTTTAGCGGTGAAAATAAATCTGAAAAAAGGAGAGATTTCCATCGGCGGAATTGCAAAAGGCAGCGGAATGATAATGCCGAACATGGCTACGATGTTAGGATTTATTTCTACCGATGCATCTGTTGAAAAAAATCTTTTGCAAGAAACATTAAGAGAAGCTGTCAATTCTTCTTTCAATAAAATTTCTGTCGACGGCGAAACGAGCACTAATGATATGGTCGTTCTCATGGCTAATGGTCTTTCCGGAATTTCTATCGACAAAGATTCTGAAGATTATTTGGAATTTCTTTCCGCACTCAAATTTATCACGACCGAAATGGCTAAGTCTATTGTTTCCGACGGCGAAGGCGCGACTAAATTAGTTACGATAAATGTGAAGGGAGCAAAAACAAAAGATGACGCCGATCTTGTAGGAAAGTCGATTGCAAACTCTTCCCTTGTTAAAACTGCAATACACGGCGCCGACGCAAACTGGGGCAGAATTTTAAGCGCCGCCGGACAAAGCGGTGCAGACTTTGATCCTGCCAATGTATCAATTAGTTTTAACAATCTCCCAATTCTTCTCCCAAATTATACTCTAACTTTAGATGAAGAACTTGCTTCAGCAATTTTATCTCAAAAAGAATTTGAAATTAATATTGACCTTGGCTCCGGCAAACAGGAAACTACATGGTGGACTTGCGATCTTACCGAAGAATATGTAAAAATTAATGCAGATTATAGAACTTAATTAGGATGATCTTTATGAAAATAGCTGTATTAAAAATTAGCGGTAAAACAATTTCTGAATTTATATCGTCAGAAATATGGATTGATGCGATCAAAAATCTTTATAAAGATTTCCAGGGTATTATTATTGTCCACGGTGCCGGTAAGAATATTTCAGAATGGTCGGAAAAACTCGGACATCAAAATGAATTTATTAATGGTCAGCGTGTTACTTCCGCGGGGCAAATGGAAGTAGTTGCGGCTGTTCAAGCCGGCTTAATTAATTCTCAATTATTAGCTAAGTTGAATTCTTCAGACTTTGAAGCTGTCGGCTTATCCGGGATCGACAGAGGAACATTTGTTGCAAGTTATTTCGATAAAAATCTCGGCTATGTCGGAAAGCCTGAACTTGTCGGGTCTGCAAAATGGATTAATCAACTTTTGAAAGAAAGAATCATCCCGGTTTTCTCAAGCGTTTGCAGAGATGCAGACGGAAATTTAATGAATGTTAATGCGGATATTTTTGCCGAATCACTTTCGCTTGCCGTAAAAGCCGACTCTGTTTTTTTCGTCTCGGATGTTGACGGCGTTAAACTCAACGGCAACGTAGTAAATTCACTTAGTGAAGATGAAATCATAAAAGGTATTGTAGCTGGAGAAATCACAGACGGCATGATACCAAAATTAAAGAGCTGCATTGAGCTTTTAAAAATGGGAATAAACAAAATCTGGATCGGATCTAAAGTCACTGGCATAAACGAAATCAACGGAACTTGGATCATCACTAAAACTGAAAGCGGATATGGAAAAGTCGGCATTGCTTAAAAACTACAATAGATTCACTGTTGAATTTGATCATGGAAATGGATTTTTTCTCTACGATAAAAATGGGAAAGAATATATTGATTTTTACTGCGGTATAGCTGTTACCAGCTTTGGTCATAATAATTCGATTCTTAAGGCTGCTGCTATTGAACAAATAAATAAACTGTGGCACACTTCAAATTTATTCACCTCTTCGCTCCAGGAAAGTCTTGCGAATAAGCTTTCTGAAAAATCCGGAATGGATTATGTTTTCTTCTGTAACTCCGGAACGGAAGCCGTTGAAGCGGCGATAAAGTTTGCGCGAAAGTGGGGCGCGGGAAGAAATAATATTATAGCCGCGCACGGCAGCTTTCATGGAAGAAGCTACGGCGCATTATCCGCTACCGGTCAATTTAAATTTTGGAATGGCTTTGAACCTCTGGTACCTGGCTTTTCTCATGTTCCATTCGGAAGCATTTCTGCTGTTGTTAATGCAATTAATGATAATACCGCCGCTGTAATGGTTGAAACAATTCAAGGCGAAGGCGGCGTTAATGTTCCGCCGGATGATTATTTGATTGGTCTAAGAGAACTTTGCTCTGAAAAAAATATTCTGCTTATTGTTGATGAAATTCAAACCGGCATAGGAAGAACTGGAAAATTTTATTCTTACCAGCATGAAAATATAATTCCGGATATAGTTACATCCGCCAAAGGACTCGCAAATGGAATTCCCCTAGGTGCGACACTTTGTTCCAAAGAAGTTGCGGAATGTATTAAACCCGGAGATCATGGCTCCACTTTCGGCGGCAATCCAATTGCCGTAGCAGTCGCAAATAAAGTTGTCGATCTTCTTGATGAAAATTTTCTCGGCGAAATTGAAAAGATCGGAACTATTTTATTAAACGGACTTCACGGATTACATCATTCTTCTATCAAAAATATAAGAGGCAAAGGTCTTATCATTGGTGTTGAGTTCTCTCCGGAAGTCTCTGCTAAAAAAGTTTCTTCGCGTATGCTTGAAGAAGGCTTTGTTGTTGGTACCGCCGGTGATTATGTTTTGAGAATCCTTCCACCGTTCATTGTTACTCAAAATGAAATAGCAAAATTTCTTTTAACGCTTAAAAAAATCATAGACGAATTATCAGATAATAATAACAAGTAGAAAATATTATGTCGGCAAAATTAAGAAGACTAAACAGGATTAAAGAACTGCTTAACAACAGGTTTATTTCATCGCACGAAAACTTAGTAAAAATACTGGATGCGGAAGGAATTGAAGTTACACAAGCTACCCTGAGCCGCGATTTTGCAGAACTCGGCGTTATACGCGCTATTACTGAAAAAGGTGCGCGTTATATTCTTGATTCGCATGAATCCGGAAAACAAATAGCGAAGCTCATAGGTTTTGAAATTCTCAGCGTTCATAATAACGAATCTCTTATCGTGGTTAGAACGCTTGCCGGGCGCGCTCAAGGCATTGCACATTTTATCGACCGTTTAAATAGTTCGGAAATCCTTGGTACGGTTGCCGGCGACGACACCGTGCTTGTTATTCCAAGTTCTCACAATCATATTCAAAATATTGTTTCATTAGTAAAAAAAATGATGACCGAGCATGTCGGTTAATTAAAAGTTAGAAGGAGTTAATTATGTCTAAGAAAAAAATTGTTGTTGCTTATTCCGGCGGATTAGATACTTCTGTAATGGTAAAGTGGTTAAGTGAAAAATATGACGCTGAAATTGTTACCGCTACAGGTTTTCTCGGTCAGGTAAAGGAGATTGAAGGTGTAAAGGAGAAAGCGGCTAAGACAGGCGCGGTTAAATCTTACGTCTTCGATCTAAGAGAAGAATTTTTAACGCAGTATGCATGGAAGGCACTGAAAGCAGGCGCTCTCTACGAAGGCAACTATCCGATGGCTACTGCTATCGGCAGACCGCTGCTTGCAAAAATGCTTGTCGACGTTGCAATGCAGGAAGATGCAGACGCTGTTTCTCACGGCTGCACCGGCAAAGGAAATGACCAGGTAAGATTTGAAGTGGGAGTTCAAACTCTTGCGCCTTCTCTTGAAATAATCGCGCCTTTAAGACTGTGGGAATTTAAGAGCCGCGAAGAAGAAATGGATTACGCGCTTCAGCATAAGATTCCGATTAAAGCGACTAAAGATAATCCATATTCAATTGACGAAAACCTTTGGGGCATCGCAATTGAATGCGGTGTTCTCGAAGACCCGGAAGCTGCGCCGCCTGAAGATGCCTATCAAATTACAACCAGCCCCAAAAATGCGCCGAATACTCCTGAAGAGGTTACCATTGGATTTGAAAAAGGAATTCCTGTAAGTTTGAACGGTATCTCAATGAACGCTGTTGACCTTGTAACAAGGCTGAAAGAAATCGGCGCTGCTAACGGCGTCGGTAGATTAGACCTTATTGAGAACAGAGTTGTCGGAATTAAATCAAGAGAAGTTTATGAAGCGCCTGCGGCTCTTATTCTTCATCATGCGCATTTTGAGCTGGAGAAATTAATTTTGGATAAAGAAACTTTTAGATACAAACAAAACGTTTCTAATAAAATTGCGAACCTTATTTACGACGGCTTGTGGTACTCCCCTCTTTTCAAATCTTTGATGGCTTTTGTTGATTCCACACAGGAAAATATCACCGGCGAAATTAAATTGGAATTATACAAAGGCTCAATTAAAACTCTGTCGAGGAGCTCGGTTTACAGCCTCTATAATAAAAACCTTGCTACTTATACTTCCGAAGATACTTTTGATCACAAAGCTTCGGACGGATTTATTAAAATATACGGGCTTCCATACAAAACCATTACCCAGGTGCAAAATTCAGTTAATCTTGAGGTAACGGTATAATGCTTTGGGGCGGACGTTTTAAGGAAAGCCTAAATTTAAAAGCTCTGAAGTTTTCTTCATCCTTAAACGTAGATATTAACTTAATCGAAGAAGATATTGAAGGAAGCATTGCTCACGCTGCAATGCTTTCCAAAACCGGAATTATTTCACCGGAAGAATCGGAAAAAATAATTAATGGGCTTCTTCAAATTAAAAATGAATGGGAAAACAATTCTTGGAAACCTGATGAGAATGAGTTTGAAGATATTCATTCTGCGGTTGAAACAAAATTGTTCAATATCATCGGCGATTCTGCTGGCAAGCTTCATACCGGCAGAAGCCGGAATGATCAGGTTGCGACAGACTTAATTTTGTGGACTAAAAATGCTTGCACTCTGTTAGAACAAACGCTAACTAATATTCAGAAGACATTCATTGACATTTCTTCTAATCATACGGAAACAATAATTACAGGCTATACTCATCTGCAAAGGGCACAGCCAATTTCCCTTGCCTTCCATCTGCTTGCTTATGTTGAAATGTTCCAGCGTGATAAAAAAAGATTTAACATTTTAAAAGTATCATTAAATGAATCTCCTCTTGGTTCCGGTGCGCTTGCCGGATCTACTTTGCCGCTCGATAGAAATTTCACTACAGAAAAACTTGGATTTGATTCCCCATCCGCTAATGCTCTTGATTCGGTTTCAAACAGAGATTTTATTCTGGACTTTCTTAACGCGTCTTCAATAGGCATGATGCATCTTAGCAGACTTTCGGAAGAAATAATTATTTGGTCAACTTCGGAATTTAATTTTATTAAGCTCGCAGACAATTATTCCACCGGCTCATCCTTAATGCCTCAGAAAAAAAATCCCGACCTTGCCGAACTTATCCGCGGCAGAACAGGAAAAATTTACGGAAATTATATCTCCTTTGCGTCAACGATGAAAGGACTTCCGCTTAGCTATAACCGCGATCTCCAGGAAGACAAAGAACCTTTATTCAGTTCCTTTTTTACTTATGTCGATTCGCTTGAAATAATGAACGAAATGATCTCATCGGCAAAGTTTAATGCCGGTAAATTTATTAACGAGCTTAAAGGAGATTTTTCACTGGCTACCGATCTCGCTGACTGGCTTGTTCTAAAAGGTATACCGTTTAGGAAGGCTCATGAAATTGTCGGCGAAGTTGTAAAGCGGCTTGAAGAAAAAAATCAAAACTTCACCGGCGCAGATTTAGCCTTCTTAAAAAAAATTAATCCCATTTTCGACGAGACTGCTATCGAATGTCTAAATATTTCTACATCGCTTGAGAGAAAAAAAACTTACGGTTCGCCTAATCCTTACTTCATTAAAGAACAAATCAGCCGCTGGCAGAAATTGCTTTCGTAATTTTCTTAGGCTTATTTCAGCAGCATAATCTTAGTAGAGGTCATTTGATCTTCGACTCTCAAGTTAGTTATATAAACTCCGCTCGAAACACTTACGCCTTTATCGTTCTTCCCGTCCCACCTGTACAAATAATTTCCTGAAGAAAGATTTTTGTTTATTATTCTTTTTATCAGCCTGCCTTGAATATCATATATCGAAAGCTGGACTAAAGTATTTGTGTATTTCTCCGGGATATTAACGCTTAATATCGTTGAAGGATTAAAAGGATTCGGATAAGCTTTTACTGTCAAATAACTGTCCGGAATATTTTTCTGATCATCGTTTCCATTTATGCCTGTTATTAAACCGGCTCCCGGACCTCTGCTGGCGCCGCTGTTATCTGCTAAATATGCGTTTACCCACGATGGACGAAGTGCTGAAGACAATGCTGAGTCTCTCCATTCCTGATCTGTAAGTCTTACAAAATTAGATGATGTATAATCATAATAACTTGAGACCGGTCCGATAAAAGCTGTTAGTTGTTTATCAGGTAAAGGAGCTATGAACACGCCTAAATTCACTTTGCCTGTTCCAACATGCTTTACCCATCCTAATGGGAATCCGCTGCAGTCCGTAGGCACTGTATGAATATCGGCTACTACATAGTTGCTGTCGTACATATTTGTATCCCAGTAATACAAAGTGTTATACCAGCCAGTAAAGCCTAATGCACCGCCGCAGCCGGAAGGCGGATTATATGTATGCTGAAGAAAATTAATTTCATTAGAAGTAAATGGAGTCGAGCTTAATTCCTTTTGAGTTATTGTATATAAAGTATCTGCAACCTTTCCAAGATTACTAAAATAATAATTGACTGGCAGCATACCATTTACATTCGAAATGTTCAAAGCTGAAAAATCCTTTTGCGCGTTTTCTGCTAAAGTTTTTAAGTTTAGATAAAATTCCGGGATTGGTTCTATATAGGTATAAGGAAACGAACATGTAATACCGCCGGTATAGGATTGTTTAGTATATAATAAATTATCATGCCGCAACTCTGCCCATGAAGCAAGCTGCGTATTTAATTTTTCTTGCCAGAAGCCAGCCGTCTTCATGAATGCCGGAAGTGAAGTTCTATCTGCCGGAGGATTTAAAGCCCGGATTGAATTCACCCACATATTATAAAAGCTCTGCTGCCAGAAATCAGTTCCGTAAGAATCTATCAAATATCTTAACGCGGCAAGATTACTTCCGTAATTATAATTTGTAATTTCATCCTGGAGCAATTGTCCCGCAGCGCTGTTGCCGAGCGCGAACATAACATCCAGAGACGACGGCAAGAGCCTGCATGACTTTGTCCTGTCCCAGACTACGTTTGAGGTCACATAAGAGTCGATAATAAATCTTTGTCCGAATAATAAAAATGAAGACGCCGGTATTATACTGTCGGGCTTAAAAGGATCATGATATAATATCTGCGATAATATCGCTTGATACGCAAAAGATTGGTTCTTCAAAGTGTCCTGGAATTCCACAAGCTTTAAGCTGTCTAACAGATCGCTTGCTTTATTTAAGCTGACCGCATTCTTCATGTACGCGAGATTATCTATCGTTACATTATCCTGGTCTCCGACAAAGAATTTCAATATGCTTTCAATCGTATTGTAAGTTGAGTTCACTCCCGCGGCATCGTAAAGCTCGCGTATCAGCATTGCATCGATAGTCTGTCGTTTAACAGAGTTATAAATTGCTATTGAGTCCCTCGTATTATATGCTCTTGGCGGCAGCAAATAAATTTCTATTCTGCCAAGCCACATCATAGCTCGAAAATAATTCGCAAGGATAGGATAAATTGGATCGTCATAATGCCCGCGCGGCTTAAACTGGCTCCAATCATATGCAACAGGGAGAGAAGAAAATAAAGTATCATTGCTCATTCCGCTTGCCGCCATTATTTCCGTCATTACATTGCTGATCTTAGCCGCGTTGCTCGAATAAACCGGAGTTGTTTGTACACCGATCAAATCTAAAGGCACCGTAAGATAAAAATCCGCATCCATTAATGACTGCGTCATTGCAGGATTGTTTGAATATGCAGAAGCGAGACCTGGAATTCCATCATGCATTTTTATCAACATACTCTTCAATGTATCAATTATAACGTTCCGTTCAACATCTTTTAATATACTATCATAAGATTTATGCAGCGCATGAAGTATCGCATCGGTGGAAATATACACCGGCAGATCTTTCTGATAAATATCTTGAAGAGCTTCGCCGTACTCCTGGTAGCTGAGCCTTTCGCTTACCATAAAGCCGTTCTGCTTTAACAAAGATTTTTCATAATCCGTTAATTTATATTTTGCGTCTATACTGTCGAAGTAAACGGCGGAATTATAATCTTGCTGAATATTGCCGGCAAACTTGCCCGCGTCGTATAATTGCAGCAGCGCCTGCGTTGAAATATTCTGGTGTGTTTGAAGAAATAGTTTGTATGCTTCTAAATTAAAGTTAGAAGTTTGTGCTTTGACGTTTGTCAAGTAAATGAACAAGAGAAAAAGAACCGTAGAAAACTTATAAATGTTTTTCATGTCTACTCCCGTTAAAATAGTCGATGTTATATTAAAAAAATTTCGTGAATAAATCAATTTATCGCTTTACCGTTTGATACTAACAATATGCCAGACAGTTTTAATTTGTTGATTGTTTTCCCGTAACTAATTTTTGCAGCTTTGACCTATAGACGTCTTCTGCATTTAAAATAATTACTCATCAATCGGTTTCATTAAGCTAAGCGGGCAAGAAAATAAGAGCTAGTTTTTAATTTATAAGCCTGCTTAAAAAAATTAACAGCCTGCCGGCAAGTAAATTATGCTGCAAGCTCGTGAAATAGTTCGTAAATAGAAGTTTTTACAATAAAAAATTAAGTTCAGAAGCCATTGGGGGAATTTCACCGCGCTTCGCGGAAAGTGCACGGGACATTTCAAGGTTGACATTTCTCAATAATGGGATGTAATTTGACTTCGCGCAAAGTACACGGGGCTTCGCGAGAAATACAGGAGGCTTCGTTTAAAGTACACGAAGCTTCGTGGAAAGTGCAAGGGGCATTTCAAAGCTGACATTTCTCAATAATGGGATGTAATTTGACTTCGCGCAAAGTACACGAGGCTTCGTTTAAAGTGCACGGGGCTTCGCGAAGAGTACAGGAGGCTTCGTTTAAAGTACACAGAGCCTCGGGAAAAGTGCACGGGGCATTTCTTGACTGATAAATGCCTTTACGCTGAATGCACATGACTTTTCGTAGGAGAAATTAGTCATTTGCCATCCGTCTTTAGTCACCGGACATTCGTTATTGTCAATAAAAGAATGTACTTTACATAATTTTCAATTGCTTCTTACAATAATTTTTCAAAGAACTATGTGGTAATTGCAGAGCATGATTTATTTTATCAGCATCATCTTCTTAATTGAACTGTATTCCTTCGGCGATCCGTTAATGCTCTGCGCCGTCAGCCTGTATATGTATATTCCACTCGACAATCTCTCCCCGTTGAAATTATTCTCATAATATCCCGCTTTCATCTCGCGGTTATTTACCAATGCTGCTGCTTCTCTTCCTAATATGTCGTATATTTTTATCGTTACTCTGCTGTCCACAGGAAGCTGGTAGCTTATCTTAGTCGCCGGGTTGAACGGGTTTGGATAATTCTGATAAAGTTCATACTTATCCGGCAAATAATCACTTTTACTTTTTACATTAGTAATTGTCCGGGTTTTCTGTAATCGAACAAGATCAAATAATACACTGCCGTTTGCTAATTCAGTTATTCCCGCAGAGAGTTTAACAGCTATCGTATCTTGCGGCTGCAGCGACAATGTGTCGGTTATCGAATACTCGGTCCAATCGGTCGTATCGAAATAAGTCCTCTTAAAACAGACCCACGTATTATTAGACCGGATACCAAATTCAAAATTACCTGCCCAATGATTAATACTCTTGCACCAGACCGACATTTCATAAATGCCTAAACCTGATTGCCCTGTTATATAAGTCATTGCATATCCTTCCTGCGGAACCCAGCCGGGCATTATTTGCAGTGACCATGAGCCTCCGTTTAAGGGCGCGCCTTGAACAATCTTTGCCAATGATGTATCCGCAGTCCACGACGCAAGTGTTGGCTGTCCGTTAATTTCAAAGCTCGAATTTTGTATTAAGTTTGTTGAATCGCTAAGTGATGATGGGATTGCGGAAGAAGTGTAAAGAGCCGTAAACATAAAAATCATAATAATAAATTCGCGAAAAAGAAATCTATTATTTTTCATATTAACTCCTTAAATAAATACCCGTATAATCAGTTGTACGATTTAAGAAATATTATAATTGATATTACACATTTATATAAAAAAGTTCTACATCTGTAAAACACCCCAATCAATATTATTTATTTTTGCTTCTTAAAATATTAACCGGTTAATATCAAATCCAGTCGCCGGCAACGGCATCCATAACCCGTCTGATCAATTCTTTATTGTGACGATTAATTTCATCCTTTCTTGGAATGGGCTCAAATGCCGGAAGCAAATCATAAAAGCTTTCCGGTATCTTTTTTCCAATTTTTGCTTCCCACTTTGCTCTCCATTCCTCCGGAATTTTTTCAGGTATATCAAATCCTAATAGCGTCATATATAATATCGACCATATCCTTGAAGCTGCCGTAATAGAATAACCTCCGCCGAGCGTGAATAATGCGCGACCATTACAGTATTCATCAACTATTTGAATTATAGTCTTAAAGATTATTTCAAAGTCTTGAGTCGTCAACATTAGATCGGCTAACGGATCTGAGAAATGCGCGTCGGCGCCCGCTTGAATTACAACCGCATCCGGCTTGAACCATTTAAGCGCGGGCTCTGCGATACCTTTTAACACTTCAATATAAGATTCTCCTTCTGTAAAAGGCTCTAACGGAACATTTAATTTTAATGATCGTCCCATTCCTTTACCAAGCTCATGAATCCAGCCTGTGCCAGGAAATAAATATTCTCCCGATTCATGAAAAGAAATACACATTACATTCTCATCGGAATAAAAAGCTTCATGAACGCCATCTCCATGATGGACATCGATATCAAGATAAGCGACATGCCAGCCTGCGCCTGTCATTTTCTTTATTGCAGCCGCAAGATCATTATAAAGACAAAAGCCGGCGGCTAAGTTTTTATGCGCATGATGAAAGCCTCCGCCAAGCTGCAATACTTTTTTCGCTTTATTCTCCAAAAGAATCTGCGCGCCTAATATTGTTCCGCCGGTTTGATAGCGGGCGCCTTCAGCCATTCCCTCTACGACAGGATTATCAAAAGTTCCAAGCCCGAATTTTTCCAGATCATTTACCTGCTTGCCGAGGCTTGCATCTTCAACAGCACTTACGTAATCATTTCCATGTATCGTTAATATCTCATCGATAGAGGCTATATCCGGTACAATCATTTCTTTTAAATATCCGAGTTCTTTCATCAAGTCAATTACCATTTCAACTCTCGCATGATCGAAAGGATGATTTGCCCCTAAATTGTATTTTTTATATTGAGGATTATATATTATTTGACACATGCTATATGAGGCGGCCAGATTACTTGAAAACCAGCATTACAGATTTCCTGGGCTATAAATTTTATTTCTATTGTATCTATTCTTAAAACTAATCTAACGTTTCTTTCATTGTCAGGATAAGTAAGTATTGAATGAATATTTATTTTGTGTCCTGCAAGCAGCGATGCAAGCCTCGCCAATTCGCCGGAGCGATTCGGTAATCTAATGTCAAGTCTTCCGGACGGTTGATGAACTCCCGTAAGCAATAACAAAGCATCTAAAAGGTCCGAGGTAGTAACCATTCCTACCAGTTTTGATTCTTCAAGTACAGGCATGCATCCTATCTTCAGCTCTCTCATAAGCCGTGTGGCTAATTCTATCGGGTCGGACGGATGGGCTGTGCGTACCGGGTATTTCATTATTTTTCTTACCTGTATTTCGGGATCAAAAGGCTGTTCCGATAGTTTGCTCGTCGCAAGCCTCAGGTCTCTATCAGTTACAACTCCAATAAGATTTTCATCTTCAACTACCGGAAGATGTCTTATTTTTCTGCCGAGCATCAATGCGTACGCATCGTTTAATTTTGTTTCGGGACTGATTATTGTCAAATCAGTTTTCATCACTTCACGAATTAACATTTTTCACCTTCCCGTTTCTATCTTAATATGACGGTCTCTTAGCGCCGCCGGATTTAATTGTCATTTTTATATTCGAAATCTTTAATGGGTCTGCAAAAGACACTATTTGTAATTCAAGTTCCCAGAGCCATGGAATTTCCTCGATAAGCTGGGATATTCTTCCAAGAAGCTGTTCAATCTTGCTTCTTAATTCAGTCGGGAATTCATGCAATACTTCTTCCAGGTCCCTGTCAGTCAACGGTGTTATCCTAACTACAGAACGAACTCCGGGAAAATTTAGCTTTATTACAGGACCAAACAGATTATCCGGCTTTACAATTAAATATATATCGCCGGTTTGTTTGCCGCTATCTTTATCCGTTTCAATTCCAAAATATTCCAGCAGAAGTACAGCCTGATCATATTCAATATTTATTACAGCGTCTGAAGCAGTTTCATTTCTTAAAATATTCTGGACTAAATTTCTCGCCTTTTCTGCCAATACATCTTCGTACCAGACAAGTTTTCCGAGCGGCTGTTTTTTGAACTCAACATACCTGACAATTCTCCCTAATGCATTTACGGCAAGTTCAGGAAATCTAAATGCCGGGAACTTCCTCATACCGTTTCGGTTTTTATCGTCCTCAAGGAATGTAATTGTTCCAGCCGCGCCCATCAGACAAAGAAGAATAGGCTTTTCTATCCCGGTATGCGCTTCGGCGGTTTTAACAGCCTTCTTTATAGAAGCAATTACCGCTTCAGTATCGCAGTTGCCTACACACGCAAAGCCGATTAGTAATGAATCAACGTTTTCATTTATTAAAGATTCTCTAACTGCAACTTCATAAGCGTCGGGAGAAGTAAACGCGCCCAAATCTATTACTCCGGATTCTCCTAAAACTAGATTATTCATCTCGCAAGCGTCTGCAAATAATGTTGCCATACCTGAAGAGTTTGCAATTATACTAACGCGGTTTCCTTTCGGCAAAGGCTGGTTTGCTAATACAAGCGCAACGTCAAAAAGATCCTCGAGATTAGGGGCAAGAATAATTCCCGTTTGCATAAACAAAGCTTCTACTTCAGATTCACCGCCGGAATCAACGCCGCTCTTTGATTGAACTGCTCTCTTTCCGGCAACGCTTCGCGCGCTCTTAACGCAAAGTATAGGTTTCTTGTATGTCATTCTTCTCGCGATACGAACAAAGCGGCGCGGGTTGCCGAATGTTTCGAGATAAAGTATTGCCATTGTAGTTTTAGGGTCTTCCTCCCAATATTCCAGAAGATCATTGCCGGAAACATCAGCGCGGTTTCCTGCAGATACAAACGTTGTGAACTCTATTCCTTTCTCTTTAGCGTATTCCAGTATAACCAAACCTAACGCAGCCGAATGAGAAAAAAAACCTGCTTTACCGGGAGTCATAATTGTCGGAGCAAGGCTTGCATTCAACCTTATGTCCGGATCGGTATTCATTAATCCAAGACAACTTGGTCCTAGAAGTCTAACGCCGTTAGCTCGCACGAGTTCAACAAGTTTTCTTTGTCTATCTTTCCCTGCAGTACCGGCGTCTGCAAAACCAGCCGATACAACTACAATACCTTTTGCGCCTGCATGAATTATTTCCTCAGATAACTGCAATACATTTTCCGCAGGAACAGCTATCACTGCAAGATCGATTTTTTCGGGAACATCTTTCACTGATGAATACGTTTTGATACCGTAAATTGATGCGGCGTTAAAATTTATCGGATAGATTGTGCCGTTAAAATCTGCGTTCAAAATATTTTTAAAAATTATATTACCGACTGATTTTGGATCTCTCGAAGCGCCGACAACTGCAACTACTTTAGGTCGAAGCAGCGGAAGCAGCGAGTTAGCGACTGATATTCTTTCACGCAAATCGGCTATCTCCCACAACGATGCTGCTCCATTAACCGGAAGCTCAATATGAACGGTATCGGAATTCCATACTTTATGCTTCTGAAAGCCGGAACTGTTAAACACATTTATCATCGGCTGATTATCAGGCAGCACTTCAGCTTCAAGTTCAATAAAACCGTTTGCCGCTGCAAACCCGGCTAGTCTTTCGAGAAGCAGTGTGCCTATTCCTTTGCCTTGATATTTGTCCTCAACAAGCAAAGCTACTTCAGCCGTATGACCATTTCCTACGGCGATATAATTGCCGATGCCAACAACTTTTCTTTCTTCAACATCGCCGGTGAGAGCCAATATTGAGCCGGACTGCTTGAAGTCGCCTTCACAAAGTCCTTGAATAATATTTTTAGACACTTCAGATACTGAAGCCATGAAACGCATCCGCAGGCTTTCTTGCGACAAGCGTTTCATAAAAGATTCAACGAGTGAAAAATCTTCATGCGCAGCCGGTTTAAAATAGAGTCCCTGCCCGTCCTTCAACAGAACGTTTTCCTTATATGCTGTTCCTTCCGGGATGATTCGAAACATAATACTATCGCCTATTATTTACCTGTTGGAATTATATATAAAAAAAATGGAGGTTCCAAATTTTTTTTGAAACCTCCTTAAGCTTATAACTTTTTGTTAAATTATTTTAGAGACAAAGTATGATCAAGACATTTTCTGAATTTCTTCCACAACCTGCGGATTTGCTAAAGTAGTAATGTCTCCTACGTCCTGCTTATTAGCAATTGCAGATAAGACTCTGCGCATAATTTTTCCTGATCTTGTTTTTGGCATATCAGGAACAATCCAGACTTTGCCGGGTTTTGCAATCGGTCCTATCTCATTTGCAAGTGCGTTAGTAACTTTCTTTTCAATTTCAGCATTAGCCTCATAACCGGGTTTTAACGAAACAAAAATATGAGGCACTTTCCCTTTTATAGGATCGGCAACGGGGACTACTGCAGCCTCGCCAATTTCAACAACCATCAAAGCCGCGGACTCAAGTTCTTTAGTTCCTAATCGATGTCCTGCGACATTTATAACGTCATCAATTCTTCCGAGAATTCTGTAATACCCGTCAGGAGCTTCTACTGCGCCGTCTCCGGCGAAGTAAGGCCAGTCTTCCCAGTTCTTGCTTTTAGGATCTTTATTATATCTCTGGTAATATTGTCGAACAAATCTCTCGTCGTCACCCCAGATAGTAAGCATTCTTCCGGGCCATGGATTACGGATGCAAATATTTCCAGCTTTACCGCTTCCTTTAGGCAATGGGTTACCTTCTTCATCGAAAATGACAGGATAGATTCCGGGCGCCGCAGGTCCGGCGCTGCCGGGTTTCATATTATGAATTCCTGGAATAGTTGAGCATAAGAAGCCGCCGGTTTCTGTTTGCCACCACGTGTCAACAATGGATGCTTCTTTTTTTCCGACTGAATTATAATACCATCTCCATACTTCAGGCTCAATCGGCTCGCCGACAGTTGTCATGTGTTTAAATTTAAAATTATATTTTTGCGGAAGGTCCGGTCCCACCCGGCGCAGCGCTCTAATTGCGGTAGGAGAGGTATGGAATATATTAACAGCTAATTCTTCTGCAACACGCCACGGTCTAGCGGCATCGGGATAGGTAGGAACGCCTTCATATATTACCGTCGAAGCTGCAAGAGCAAGCGGTCCGTAAACAATATATGAATGACCGGTGATCCATCCAATATCAGCCATGCACCAGTAAACGTCTTCCGGTTTTAGATCTTGAATATATTTTGAAGTACCGGTAACATAAGCTAAGTATCCGCCGATGGAATGCTGTGCGCCTTTAGGCTTGCCGGTAGTTCCCGAAGTGTACATTAAAAATAAAGTTCCATCTGCAGGAAGCTGCTCGGGCTCAACCGTTCTATGATAATAATTTTTAATGATGTCGTTGACAATAAAATCTCTTCCTTCGACAAGAGGAGTTTTAGCGGAATATTTTCCCGGATAACGTTCCCAGATTAAAATCTTTTCAATTTTCTGTCCTTCTTTTAACGCTTCATCATAAGCAATATCCGCTTTTTCTTTATGATCTATTAAAGTCCCGCCGCGGTAATAAGCGTCAGCAGTAATTAAAACTTTGCTTCTTGCATCGACAACTCTATCCGCGCAAGCTTTGCCTGAGAATCCGGAGAAGACCTGCGAATGTATTACGCCAAGTCTTGCACATGCAAGCATTACAATTGGAAGCTCCGGTATCATCGGCATATGAAGAGTAACAGTGTCGCCTGCTTTGAGACCGCAAAAATCTCTAAGCAGAGCGGCAAACTCATTCACCTTTACATACAACTCTTGAAAAGTCATATGCTGAATGGGTTCATCTTCAGGTTCGGGGACAAAGTGAAGCGCAGTTTTATTTTTATATTTTGGTAAATGCCGGTCTACACAGTTGTAGCAAGCATTAAGTTTCCCGCCAACATACCATTTATAAAACGGAGGATTACTTGAATCTAAAATCCTATCGTAGGATTTATACCAATCAAGCATGTCGGCATATTCTTTATAACAATCGGGGAAATTTTTTATGTCGAAGCGTTCAAAAATTTTATCATCTCGCACATTAGCCTGAGCTGTAAATTCCGGAACAGGCTTAAAATAATCCTCCTCCTTCCAGTGTACCGCTATTTGAGATTCTGAAACTTCTTCTTCACTTTTCTTTTTGTCCATTGATTAACTCCTAATCTTTAAAAAAAGAATAAATAATTATGATTTAGAAATGTTAATTAGGCTCCATACCAAAGAGCGAATTGAACACAAACTCTAACTAAAATAATTAAAGAATTAAATCCGCTTCGTGAGGCTGCAATCTACCAAACAACTTTCAAAAAGTAAATAATTATTTTTACTTTTTTTTCTTTGAAATAACAGATGGGAGTATAGCTTCGCGCCAGGCTTGGCTATACAGATATGATTTGGAATAGAAAATTTCTAAATTATTGTTAAATAACTTTTTCTAAAGGAACCTGGAACAATCTTATTTTGTCGTCTTCGCGAATAACATCTTTATTCAAGAGAATGATTTTTTCGCTCAATGACGTTAAAATTTTCTCTTCCTGGATAGCGAGCATTCTAACAGAGTTGTAGCCGGGGAAAGTTCTTGTACCGAGATGCGGTTCTGTTTGATGACCTTTACCTTTAACGTTTTCCCATTCGGTGTAATAATCGATCTTAAGTTCATTAAGCATTGCATCGATTCTATCTTCTAAAATATCATGATAGACGATAAAAACTATTTTCATTGCAGCCTCCTAAAAAATTATGTTATTTCTTTTTAAAGAAGATCAGTCTTGTAAAGAGCATTTTTAAGTTTGCAAAAGTTATGTCGTCAAGTATAGAATAAACTACAGGCACTATAAATAAAGTTAACAAGGTCGACGTAATCAATCCACCTATAACAGCCTGCCCCATCGGAGATCTGAACTCTGCGCCTTCGCCTAAGCCCAATGCAACCGGCATCATACCGAAGATCATCGCAAAAGTTGTCATTAAAATAGGTCTAAGTCTTGTTGGTCCGGCTTTTAATAATGCATCTGTTCTTGTTAGACCTCTGCCCCTGAGAACATTGGTAAAGTCAACAAGAAGGATTCCATTTTTAGTTACCAGTCCCATCAGCATGATAATTCCGATTAATGAAATGACAGATATAGAACTGCCGACAATCAGAAGCATTATCACCGCGCCGATAATTGACATCGGCAGCGCAAGCATTATTGAAAATGGATGAACAAAGCTGTCGAATTGTGCGGCAAGAACTATATACACGAAAATAACCGCTAAAGCCAGCGAGAGCATAATATTTCCGAAAGCTTCTTCCTGCTGCTGCCCTTCTCCAACAACACTAACGGAATAACCCGGCTCGAATTTAATATCTTTAGTCTTCTTCATAATATCATTTAAAACATCTCCTAAAAATCTTCCCGTAATGTTTGCGTCAACACGAATTTCTTTTTGCCGTGCATACCGGTTTATCTGTGAAGGACCAACACCTTGATCAATCTTTGCAATATCCGATACCGGAACGATTATAGGACTTCCATCAGAATAATTTTTAGTGCTTTTTAAAGTTAAGTCATATAGATTCTCAACTTTCATCCGATCATCTTTTTTCAATCTAACCCTAACGTCATACTGTTCGTCGCCTTCTTGATATTGGGTTGCCACGTAGCCGTCCACCATTGCGCGCACCGAAGACGCAAGCAAATACGGGTTAATCCCGAGATCAGATGCTTTTTCTCTATCGATGACGAGGCGTATTTCAGGCTTCGAAGTCTCCAAACTATTTTCGACATCGACCGTTCCGCGAGTATTTTTTACAATGTCTTCAACTTGATCAGCGTATTTAGAAAGCTTTGCTATATCCTCACCTCGGATGCTTAGAGTAATAGGCTTTGCGCTGCCGCCTGGTCCGCCAGGCATAAGAAAGCTAACGTCTGCGCCTGGAATTAACTGCACTTTCTTCCTAAGCTCTGTAATGATTTGCTTATCACTTTTAGATCTATCTTTCTTATTAACAAGCTTGACAAGAATGTTTGCCTTAGTTACCGGATCATTGGAGGAACCTATCGTTGTTAAGATTGTTGTAACCTCCGGATAATTGTTTAACATCGTTTCAATCTGCTGACAGATATTGCTTGTTTGTTCTATTGAACTGCCGGGCGCAGCGTTAACAACAATGTTAAATTCATTTTCATCGCTGTCCGGGAAGAATTGACTTCCCATACTACCCATCAGCATAAAGCTTATTATAAA
The DNA here is from genome assembly GCA_021824565.1 of Bacteroidota bacterium. Lineage (GTDB taxonomy): Bacteria > Bacteroidota > Ignavibacteria > Ignavibacteriales > Ignavibacteriaceae > FEN-1297. The sequence continues at coordinate 39,231 of JAKAKL010000067.1, forward strand.
AACTACGAACGAAGATGTAACGACTATTTTTCTATGAGACAGCGCCCATTTAAGAGCGGTTTGATATTTAATACTGAGGACTTCAAAAAAGTGGTTGAAGTAAAAGAGGATTTTATTTTTAATATTGCCTTGTTTAGAAAGAGCTTCATCTTCTCTTTTCAGCCATCTCGAAGACAGCATAGGTGTTAAAGTAAAAGCGACAAACAATGAAACAAGAACTGCCACAGAAATAGTAATTCCGAACTGATAAAAAAATCTTCCCACAATACCAGGCATAAAAGCTACAGGAATAAAAACGGCAACGATTGTAAAGGTTGTAGCCATAACAGCAAGCCCTATTTCATCAGATGCTGATTTAGCAGCCTCCAGAGGCGTTTCTCCTTGACTCATGTGGCGGTAGATATTTTCAATCACTACAATTGCATCGTCGATTAAAAGTCCAACAGCTAACGATAGTGCAAGAAGCGACATCATATTTAAAGTAAAATTTAAAGCGTACATTATAATAAAGCTTGCAATAATCGAGGAAGGAAGTGCAAAGGCGCTAATTACCGTCGCTCTAAAATTTGAGAGGAAAAGATAAATTACAATAACTGCGAGCAGACCGCCGTAGAATATATCAAACAAAACATCATTGATTGAATCTCTAATAAAAACGCTATTGTCCTGCGCGAGCGAAATATGAATATCCGGAGGAAGCTCCGCTCTTATTTTATCTAACTGCTTTTTGACATCGGAGGCTACTTTAACCGTGTTGCTGCCTGACTGCTTAATTATGTTTAGCCCCGCCGCAATGCTCCCGTTGACGCGTGTAACGCTTACCTGTTCTTTCGTACCATCCACAACATCGGCAACATCAGACAGATAGACCGGTTTGCCTTCATGCCTCGCTACTATAACACTGTTAAAATCATTGACGTTTTTATATTTTCCCATTGTTCTGAGAAGCAGCTGCTGAGGACCATTGATTAAATTTCCTCCCGGGATTTCAACATTAGAAGCGCCGACGTTCTGGATTATATCATTTATCGAAATTCCATAAGCTTTCAGTTTTTCAGCGTCAACTTCAACTTGAATCTCTCTTTCTGCGCCGCCAACTAAATCTACCGAACCTACACCCGGAATATTTTCCAATCTCTTCTTGACAATATTTTTTGTTATTGTAGTTATTTCTTTTGCCGATCTGCCTCCTGATACTGTTAATGACATTATAGGCAGGCTTGCCGGATCATACCGCTGGATAATTGGTTCCTTCATATCGGTTGGCATATCTGATCTTATTGCCGCAAGCTTTTCGCGGACATCCTGTGCGGCTACTTTTCCATCAACCTCAAGTTTGAAAGCTATAACAACAATTGAAACTCCTTCTCTTGAATATGATTGGATCCAATCAACTCCTGAAATCGGATTAACCGCATCTTCAATTTTTTTGGTAACGTCTGTTTCGATTTGCTCTGGACCTGCGCCGGGTAGAACCGTTGTGATAATAACATAAGGTATATCAACATCAGGATAAAGATCAACATTTAGTTTGATATAGGAAAAAAGTCCTAAAACAATAAGCGCCATAATCATCATCGTTGCGAAAACCGGGCGCCGGATCGATACGTCAGCTAATTTCATTCTACACCTTTTAAATTATTTTTATTGAATAACGAATATCGAACAAGGAATTTCGGATGTTGAAAAAATATAAATATCGAAGAATTATTTATTCTTTTTTGCCGTTAAAATACTCTTTACAAAAATCGCTATTAGCTCATTATTTTCATTTAATGCTGATACTAATAATTCTTTCTGTTTCAAGAAATTTTTATAATTAATTATTTTAAGAGCCGCAAAATTCTCTCTTAATTCTTTCAGACAAATTTTCATTTTATAAACAAAGTCATTTCTCGACTCTGCGCTCTGAGCTTCTGCATAATTTAATGCCGGTGAAGTTCTTGAACGTATTATTTGCCCGCCAAGATAATTTGCAGCTTTTGTGTTTGGCAAAGCTTCGACAATTTCAATAACTTTAAGTGAAAAGTCTAGTAATCGTTTTTCAATATCATATTTCATTTCAAATTATTTTTACATTTAATATTCTTTATTCGAAATTGGATATTCAATCTTTCCAGATATCATTATCATGCAATTATTCCATTATTTTAACAACGCTTCCCTCTTTTAAATTATTCATACCGAGCGTAATCACTGTTTCGCCTTCTTTCAATCCGCTCAATATTTCGGTTGATTCGTCATTTGATAATCCGGTCTTTACTATTCTGAAAGAAGCTTTATTATTTTCTTCTATAAAAACGCCTTTCTGATTATCCTGAAACACAAAAGCTTTTGTCGGTATAATGAGCGAACCTTTTGCGGAATTCATCTGAATATTTATTCTGCAGAACATTCCTGGCTTGAACCATTTGTCGGCAGTGTTGGGAAAGTTAGCTTTCACTTCAAAAGTACGCGATTGAACGTTAGCCGATTTGGATATTTGAGATATTTTTCCTTTCCGAATTATTTCCGGTCGCTGATCAGAATAAACTTCCGCGGGCTTGCCGGCAACAATATTTGGAATGTCGTTTTCATTAACGCTAAAAGATATTTTCATATTATTTATACTGGCAACTGTAGCTATAATTTTTCCTGGAACGGATAAATCACCGATGCTGCCGTCCACAAATGTTATTACGCCCGCAATCGGTGAAGTTAACTCCACCATGCTTTTGGCAGCTTCAAAGTTGGCTTTTGAAATATCATAAGTGGTCTGAGCACCGTCCAACATTTGTTTGGCAATTGCGCCTACTGCATAAAGCGCATTCATCCTGTCAAGGTTTTGTTTTGCATTTTCAAAAGCGGCTTTAGCCTGAAAATATTGAGACGATGCGCCCGATTTATCGAGCGATAAAATTAACTGACCCGGCTTTACTTTGTCGCCGACTTTAACATTGATCGACATTATTCTTTCCTGAATCTTCGCAACAATGTTTGCTTGTTCTTCGCCTTCCAATGTCCCGGAAAAATTCTTAGTAAGATCAAAATCCTTCTTCTGGACTTTCACAACTTGGACAGGAACTTCATTTAATGCTGTTAGTTTATTTTTATTTGTCGCATCTGATTTATTCGTACAATCAACGTTCAGCAATCCAAAGATCAAAATAATAACAGAAAAATATTTTAGTTTTATCATGAAAAGCTCCTTCACTTTTATGCTAACGGAATTCAAATTTTAATTAATACTAACTGCATATTCCCATTCTGATTTAGCGATCAGGAAATCATAAATCGCCTGATAGTAATTAGTCTGAGCCATTGTAAGTGCTGTCTCGGTATCGATTATCTCGAGCTGCGTTCCGATGCCGTTTTTATATCGGGTCTCAGCTATTTTCAGTGCAGTATCAGCTTGCGACAGGCTTTTCTCCTGAGCGTCAATTCTTTTTTTAGATTCTTCCATCTTCAGCAAAGATTGTTGAACCTGCACCTTCAAGCCTTCTTCCAATTTACTTCTGCCGATCGCGACTTTTTCTTTGTCGATGATCGCCTGCTCAACTCTTGCTCCTCTTCCAAAGCCGTCGAACAACGTGTAGCTCAATTGAAGACCCACCATGAAGCTTTTTGCCCAATTATAATTTTTCACGTTCCATGTGTTATCCTGTGACTGATATTGATATTGTCCGAAAAAAGCCAAAGTGGGAAAATAATCCGCTCTTTGAATAATAATATTTTTGTCAAGCAGAGATTCCTGAATTCTTAATTGCTGCACTAACGGATTATTATTAACAGAATTGCTTACGGCATTCACTACTTTTTCCTGCGGAACTTCATGATAGGAAAAATCGCCAACTATTTTAATTGGAGTTTTGATATCGATAGTTAGAAGATTTTTTAAAACGCTTTTAGCAAGCTCAAGATTATTTTCAGCTTGTATTAAAGCCGGCTGAACGTTTGCCAGCTGCACTTCTGATCTGAGCAGATCAAACTGTGATGAGACGCCTTGCTTGAACAGCGCAGTAACATTTTCATAATTTGATTTAGCAGATTCATAACTTCTCTGTGTTACATTAACTATTTGTTCCGCCATCAAGATTGAATAAAACGCTCTTTTAATTGAAAGTGCAATTGATTGTTTTGTAGCTTTGCTGCCAGCTTCGGAATAGTTTGCATACTCGCCGGCAATTTTTATAGCGGTATTTACTTTCTGACTATATAATACCTGTGTTAATCCAAGCGTCCCAGCGAAACTATTTTTAGAGCCAAGTTCAATTGTTTCTGTATTTGGAGTTGGATTAAAAGGATTGTTGGGGGGAATAAACAATACGGGTAGTAATATATTTCTAGTATAATTGCCTGTAAAGTCTATCCTGGGAAAAGCATTTGAATAAGCCTCGCTAATCTGCTCCTGCGATCTATTAATATCTTTCTGCGCTAACTGAACGTCCCAGTTATCTGCCAATGCCTTTGCAATAGCCTGTTCAAGAGTATAGGACAGCGTATCATGTTGTGCCGATACTTTAGAGGCGCAAATAAACGACAGCGTCAAAATAGAAATAAAAATAAAAGACTTTATCATAAAAGCCCCTTTGTGAAAATAAGTTAGTTATTGGTCCTGTATAAAGGATAAATTAATGCTGTTCCTTTATACTATAGAATTAATTAGAACAATTAAGAAACTCATTAATAGCAGCAGCAGCTTTTCTTCCTGCGCCCATAGCAAGGATAACAGTGGCGCCGCCGGTAACTATATCTCCTCCTGCAAATACTCCTTCCTTTGAAGTCTTCATTGTATTTTCGTCTACAATAATATTTCCCCACTTTGTATATGTTAGATCCGGAGTAGTTTTTTGAATAATAGGGTTTGATCCGTTGCCTATCGCAACGACAGCCATGTCAATATCTAAAATATATTCGGAGCCTGGGATTGGAATAGGCTTCCTTCTTCCGGATGCATCCGGTTCGCCTAATTCCATTTTTTGCAGCTTCACACCGTTTAGCCAGCCATCGGCGGTTCCTAAAAATTCAAGCGGATTAGATAAATAAATAAATTCTATTCCTTCTTCTTTCGCATGATGAATTTCTTCTTTACGGGCAGGCATTTCTACGTCAGACCGGCGATAAATAATATATGCGTTCTTTGCACCAAGACGTTTAGAAGTTCTAACAGCATCCATTGCCGTATTGCCTCCTCCAAATACAGCGATGTTTTTATCTTTAACATGAAACACCGGAGTATCATAGTCTGGAAATTTATACGCTTTCATTAAATTGACGCGGGTTAAAAATTCATTCGCAGAATAAACGCCGTTATAATTCTCTCCCTTAATATTTAAAAAGTATGGAAGACCCGCTCCTACAGCGATAAAAACAGCATCATAACCATCAGAGAGCAATTCGTCAACAGTATCTGACATGCCTATCACGGTGTTCGGCTGAAAATCCACGCCAAGTTTCCTCAATGATTCAACTTCTGCTTTCACAATTTCTTTTGGAAGCCTGAATTCAGGAATTCCGTAGATCAGAACTCCGCCAAGCTCATGAAGCGCTTCAAAAACAGTAACATCGTGCCCCATCTGAACAAGGTCTCCGGCACAGCTCAAGCCCGCCGGACCGCTTCCGACAATAGCAACTCTTTTCCCGGTTTTAGATTTTAACTTTGGCTCTCTTATTCCTACATGCTGTCTTTCAAAATCGGCAACAAATCTTTCAAGCCTTCCAATTGCTACAGGCTCATTTTTTTTGCCGACGATGCATTTTACTTCGCATTGTTCTTCCTGAGGACAGACTCTTCCGCATATTGCGGGCAGCATGTTGTCTTCTTTGATTTTTTCTGCCGCCTTTAAATATTCTCCTTCAGCAACGAGTGAAATAAAATCGCCTATCTTAACTCCAACAGGGCAGCCGGAGACGCAAGTCGGTTTCGGGCATTGAATACACCGCAAGGCTTCCATTTTTGCAAGCTCTTCGGTAAACCCAAGATTTACTTCTTCAAAATTATTTCTTCTGACAGCGCTATCCTGTTCCGGCATCGCTTGTCTTGGTATTTTCATCTTTTCTTTATTAGATAGCTTCGCCATCAATTTCTCCGGTATTTCTATTTTATTCCCAAAATATTATAACTCATTTGCAGTCTTAAGTACCGCCGTTTCTGATTTGCACGTATGAGTTTCGAGGGCAAGTCTTTCATCCTCTCGGTACGTTCTGTTCCTTCGCTCGAGAGTTTCAAAATCAACTTTATGAGCATCGAACTCTGGTCCGTCAACACATACAAAAACTGTTTTGTTATCAACAGTAGCTCTGCAGCCGCCGCACATCCCGGTACCGTCAACCATAATAGGATTCAAGCTTACTACAGTTTTAATTTTATATTTCCTTGTTACTTCAGCAACTGCTTTCATCATTGGTATAGGACCGATGGCAAGTACGAGATCAATTTTCCTTTTTGCATCGATCAATTCTTGAAGCTTAGTCGTAACAAATCCCGGATAGCCGTAGCTTCCGTCATCGGTAGTAACAAACACTTCATCGCATACTTTATTCATTTCGTCTTCAAGTATTACGAAATCTTTTGACCGACCTCCAATTATAGAAATGGTATAATTGCCCGCTTGTTTAAGAGCTACTGCGGTAGGATAAGCAATGGCAGTTCCCACACCGCCGCCGATGCTGATTGCAGTTCCGAATTTTTCTATGTGCGAAGGCTTCCCTAGCGGACCAACGAGATCATGTATGTATTCGCCGCTTTCGAGGTCGTTTAATTCCTTTGTCGTCTTCCCTATTCCCTGAACAATTATAGTAATTGTGCCCTCATTTATATTAGCATCTGAAATGGTCAACGGAATTCTCTCACCGTTGTCATTGACTCTAATAATTACAAACTGACCGGCTTGTCTTTTCCTTGCAATTTTTGGAGCTTCAATAATAAACTTTTTTACATTCGGAGCAATAAATTCCGCACTAACAATCTTGTACATTTATTTTCAAACCTTCAATTTATAATTAGCTTCAAGAACAGCTATAGCCGTCATATTAATTATATCATCAACTGTGGCTCCTCTTTGCAATACATGAACCGGCTTTTTCATGCCCATCAAGACGGGACCTATTACTGAAGACTCGCCGATCCTTGCCATCAGTTTGTAAGCAATATTTCCTGAATTTAAATCCGGGAAAATTAAAACATTAGCTTTTCCTTTCAACACGCTGAACGGATAATCCATATCTAAAATTTGAGGAACGACAGCGGTATCGGCTTGCATTTCGCCGTCGACCATCAAGTCCGGACGAAGTTTATGAATAATTTTTACCGCTTCACTTACTTTAACAGCTTCAGGATATTTTGAAGAGCCGAAGTTGCTGAAAGACAGCATCGCAATTTTGGGTTCAATATCGAAATTCTTTACAGTATCTGCCGCTGAAATTGCAATTTCCGCAAGCTCGTTTGAAGTCGGGTTAACATTCACTGTTGTATCGGCAAAAAAGAAAACATCTTTTTTAGTTACAACTATATAAAGCCCGGAAACAACCTTGAATCCTTCTTTAATTCCCACACATTGAAGAGCAGGTTTGATGGTTGTAGGATAATTTGTTGTTAAGCCGCTGATCATCGCGTCGGCGTCTCCTTGATCAACCATCATTGATCCGAAGTAGACGGGGTTTTTCATTAATTCTTTTGCTTCTTTTAAAGTAGCGCCTTTTCTCTGGCGTTTGTTAAAAAATTCTGTTACATAAAAAGGCGTTTTCTCACAGTTTTCAGGATCAAAAATTTCAAATTCAGTTTGGTCGTAGCCAAGTTTCTGAATGTTTTCCTTAATTGCATTTTTGTTGCCTAAAAGTATCGGCTTAGAAATGTTATCGTTATAAGAAACGTGAGCAGCACGAATAATTTTTTCTTCTTCGCCTTCCGGGTAAACTACGCGTCTTGGATTCTTTTGAGCTTTATGAATTGCTACACGAATAATTTCTTTTGATAGTCCGAGTCTTTCTTTTAATTCTTCTTCATAAGCATCCCAATCTTCTATTTGGATCCTTGCAACTCCGGTTTCTATTGCAGCCTTTGCAACTGCCGGCGCTACGAACCAAAGTACGCGCGGATCAAACGGCTTTGGAATAATATATTCTTTTCCAAACTTAAAATCCGCACCGCCGTACGCGCTGATAACCATTTCGGGAACTTTCTTTTTTGCAAGCTCCGCAAGGGCACGAACGGCAGCCATCTTCATTTCTTCATTTATTGCTGAAGCGCGAACGTCAAGTGCGCCTCGGAATATAAACGGGAATCCTAATACATTATTAACTTGATTTGGGAAATCACTTCTCCCTGTTGCCATAATAATATCATCCCGCACGCTTACGGCTTCGTCATACATAATTTCAGGATCAGGATTTGCCATAGCAAAAACTATCGGATTATGCCCCATCGACTTTATCATTTCTTTACTTACTACGCCGCCGACAGAAAGCCCTACAAATACATCTGCGCCTTTCATTCCTTCTGCAAGTGTCGAGCATTGTGAGTCTGTTGCAAATTCCATTTTATACTTATTTAAATCGGTACGCTTTTTATTTAGGCAGCCTTTTGAATCGTACATTGTAATGTTTTCCCTTTTAACTCCGGCTTTCATGTACAACTTGCAGCATGAAATTGCAGCGGCGCCTGCACCGTTAACTACAATTTTAATATCCGATAATTTCTTTCCGGCAACTTCGGCGGCATTAATTAAAGCCGCGCAAGATATAATTGCTGTTCCGTGTTGATCATCATGGAACACAGGAATATTCATTGTCGCTTTTAGAGTTTCCTCTATTTCAAAACATTCCGGGGCTTTAATATCTTCAAGATTAATTCCGCCGAATGTTGGCTCTAACAGCTGCACAGCTTTTATAATTTCTTTTGGATCTTTGCTCTTCAGTTCAATATCAAATACATCAATATCTGCAAATCTTTTAAATAAGACTCCTTTCCCTTCCATCACTGGTTTACCGGCGGCAGGACCTATATCTCCCAATCCTAATACGGCTGTACCGTTAGAAACGACTGCAACTAAATTTCCCTTAGCAGTGTACTTGTAAACTTCATCCGGCTGCTTTGCGATTTCCCTGCATGGTTCAGCAACACCGGGTGTATAAGCTAATGATAGGTCTCTTGATGTTAAACAAGGCTTTGTGGGTGTAACTTCTATTTTACCACGTCTTCCCTGGCTATGGTATTCAAGCGCTTCTTCAGTACGAATTTTCATATTATCTTCCTAAATAAAATCTTATAATTCAAAATTATCTGCATAAATAAAATTAATGACCGGTTTTTATAATTACTAATTTTATCTTCAAAAATTTGGATCTGAGTTTGTAAACTCGACTAAGTTCTTAACCATAAACTGTGCCATTTTTATACTTTTTATTTAATATTAAGTCATTCAGTTGCAAGCAAAAAAAAAGGTTAATTAAAGATTTATCTTAATCCTTTCCCATTTGTGAAAAATATTTTCTAAGGAATAGAAGAATTGTCACGTTGATTTTTTTCCCCAATCCCAAGATGTTACTATTATGTTATTTAGCGCCGTAATACGAATTATCTTCGTCCTATACGAAACTTTGTATAAAAAAATTTCAATCGAATAAAATGTCATAAGATAAAAGTTCTGTTTTTAGCGCATAATGGAAACTTTTTAACACAGCGCAAAAAAATTGAGTATGGCATTTCCGTTGAACGAACGTTCAAAAAAATTATTACTAATATTAAGGAGTTCAACAATGAAAAAATTTATTCAGTTACTTTTTGTAATCCCTTTAATCGTTTTTTTCTTCTCCGTTGATCAGTATCCTCAAATGATCGTTAAAGATACTTTATCAGGACATGTTTACGCGGCAGGACAGAACGATACATCACGTACTGCTATCGCCGGAGCAAATGTATCTCTTCATATTTTTTCTATGATGGGCGATTCTACGCTTTACCAGACAACTACTGATTCAACAGGGAGTTTTGTAATAAGCGGTATAACACCTGGTCATTATGTTTTGATATGCAGTGCTAATGGATATTCTACTGTTGTTCTGCATGATTTCAATATTGAGGATGCAAGTCAGACAATCACTCTTTTCTTGCGCGATACCACAGCTGCCGTTACGGGCGGAATAGTTTCAGGATCGGTTCGATTTGACGAATCAGATCATTTTGATTTTTCACACATCTTTGTTCACAACGCAATTATAGAATTTATCAATACAAATAATACCTCGCCAAATATTTTTGACACTACCGATGCATTTGGATTTTATAGGACTAAAGTTCCTGCCGGGCAATATTATGTCTCATGCACAGTTGCTTTAACAGATAGTACAAATTTCCAGGAATATTATCAGAATGCCGCAACTATAGCACAAGCTAAAATGATTACTGTAAGCGACGGACAAACCACGGATGATATTGATTTCACAATTCCATCTCAGGCTGCAACTACACATACAATAACTTTTAGCGGCAGCGTTCAATCCAGCGCCTCCATGCCTCTGGATTCGGCTACAGTGAGTATTATTCTTTCTGGAGATAATGAAGATCATGGAGATTGGTCACACGGTCGTAACGGTTTGGTAGCTTCAACGAAAACTGATGCATCAGGTAATTTTACAATTACACTCGACAGTGTTTCCCAATCCTTAAACGCTTTTATTGTCGCTGCGCATAAAGCCGGATACAAGATCCAGTTCTACAATAATCAGGATACTTTTTTTAAGGCTAATATTTTGTTTGCTTTTCATGACACGACTTTTTCAAATTTGAATTTTACTCTTTCCCCTGTTGATACAAACCGGTATTCAATCAGCGGCAATGTAAAAGACAGTTCAGGCATGGGAATAAAAAATGCTTTCGTGACTGCTTTTGATTCAGCAACCGGACATGAGCACATGGCTGTCGCTGATTCAAACGGTAATTACACTGTTAACGGCTTGGCACAAGGCAGTTATTACTTAATGTTCACGGCACACGGTTATCAATCTCAATTCTATCCTAATGCTTCTACCTGGGAAACAGCATCTACTATTAGCGTTACTTCATCTGTAACCGGAATAAATGTTACACTTGCTCAGGATACATCAACAATGTTAACCGGCGGCGGGGATGTTACTGGCGACGTTCATTCTTCAAACGGCTCAGCTTTAGCAGGTGTTTTAGTTACACTTAAAGATTCACAAGGTAATGTGGTTGGCACTGCGGTTACGGATGTTAACGGCTCTTACTCTATTGCTGGTATGGTTCAGGGAAATTATACTATCACCGCAAGCTTCTCTACTTATTCCAGTCAACAGCAGACTACCACTTATAATCCAAGTTCAGGCTCAACGCAGGTAAGCAACTTTACGCTGCCTCAGTCTACAACCGGAATTACTACGCCGCCAAGCAGCATGCCATCTCATTTTTCGCTCGATAATAATTATCCAAATCCGTTTAACCCGAGCACTGTTATCGGATTCTCATTACCTTATTCCACGCACGTAACTTTAGAAGTTTATAACGTCCTTGGACAAAAGGTCGCGCAGCTTGTTAATGGCAATCTGGCAGCCGGTCATTATGCTTATTCATTTAACGCAAACAATCTTTCTTCGGGAGTTTACCTGTACAGAATTCAAACCGATAAGTTTGTTTCTGTTAAAAAGATGCTGTATACAAAATAATTCTATTTCATAATATAAATATAAGGCTCCCGCACGGGAGCCTTTTTTGTTTGATCTATAATTATCATTCGCCTTTCAATATATACTTCTAAGTGTATTGAAAAACGCTTGTCCCCTGGCACATTTATTTTTTCATAATTAAAGAATTATGTTATTGTTTCGACAATAGCCATAGTTGTTTGAACGTATCAAACGCACATTCATTATTCCCGTACAGGAGGTGATTCAAATGACGGTTAATTCAGTCGGGTCGAGCAATATTTTTTCTGCCGGATATTTCGCTTCCAGCAGCCAAAGATATTCCAGCTCATCTGCTTCTTCTAACAAAAGCAGCAAAGACAGCGCTTCTATTTCCGGGTACGCTAAAGAACTCGCGGCTATGAAATCCGGGAAAAGTTCTCAAGAAGAAGCGACAGAATCAATGAGCGAAAAACTCAGCGAGCAAGCGTCGGGATCAGATACTTAAGAAGGGATTTACTTAGGTAGAAAAGAGAAAGTCGTTTATCGCTTTCTCTTTTTCTATTAGTTGATACAGCAAAAATCTATAAATATTTATTTTCTATTTCCGCGAAGAAAGCTGATGAGAGAAGCACAAAGCCGGCTTCATGTATTTCTATTTTTTCTCCAGCTTTATACTTTAAAATTGATTTCTCCGGATTATATTTTATTGTTTTATCAGCTGCCAGGATTTCATTATTATTCATTATTGAGTTTGCGAGCATCCGTACTTCATTTAACGGATTGCCGTCTTTTAGTTCTTTTGCCTTCGCGCGGTGCACAAAATAATTTTCCAACGACAGCACCATGTTCTTAAAAAAATGAGGTTCAAAATCTTTTATTGCATGCTCCAGATCAATATCTTCTTCCGGGGTTTGCTTCCGCGCTGCGGCAATTAAATTTAAATAAGAAGAAACCTGAACTGCAACGCGTGACCGGCATGCATTTATATAATCCTGAGAATAATTACTTATGCTTGGCATAGTGAAACCTCATATTTATAATCAGCTATAAAAATAACAAAACTTCGTTCTCGTGCAAATTATAATATATTTATGAAATGCATTTCCCCTATCCGGGTTTATTCTATTATAATTTCATATTTGTCTAAAAGTCCGATAACCCCAGGCAACGAAAATTTTGCCCCTCTTAATCTGTTGGCTTCAGGATCTATGATATAATTAAACGAAGTTCGAAAATCGGCTTTCTCAATCACTGAATTTGAAAAAATAGAATTAGTTAATTCGCAGTTGGTAAAGATTGAAGAAGTAAGATCACTTCCCGTAAAATCAACCTCTACCAATTTTGAATTATCGAAAACAGTTTTACGAAGTTTTTTCTTAAAAAAAGATGAGTGGTTTAACACGCAATTATCAAAGCTGACGGCAAAGCCAAAATCATTGCAGTCCTCGAAATGTATCCCCAGCATTTTACTGTTCCTAAACTTAACTCCATTCAGAGTTGTGTCTGTAACTTTAATCATGCTCAGCTCGCATGAAATAAAATTACAGTCTATAAAAATTACTTCGGAAATTTCCGACTTATAAAAGTTACAATTCGTAAAACTACATCTTTCATACTCACCTTTTTCTAAATTACTATTCGTGAAATCAACTTTATCATAATTCTTTTCTTCAAAAAAATTTCTTTCCATTATTTTCCCGTAATTATAAAGTTATTTTATTCCTTTGTCTTAATTCAATTCGTCTTGCGATTAAGATAAATCAGCAGAGGTAATTTTCTACTGCCGGTAATTTCTTTAACAAGAGCAATATTATCCGAAATATTTTTCACGGTACGCAGTACATTTTTAGAAAGCGATACCAAAATGCCGTCGTCGATCCAGTATGTCGCTAATTCGCCTTCGTATGTTTTTCTATCTTTTGGGACATCAACCATGCTTTTCTTCAGAAACTTATATTTATAAAATCAATCCAGAGCATAATTTTTTTTAATATGAGTCATTGACAGGCTGGTATTTACTACGTATTAAGTAATATTGCCATACGCCAGTATAACTATATAAATTCTTTATTAATTGAATATCGTATTCTCTAGTTTTCCCGTTTTGGAAAAACAATTTCATCTTTAAGCCTGTAACGACTTCATTGCTCGCTTTAACCTGGCTGTTTATTACCATCCATTTGTCTGCTGTCAAACCGGGCGGAATTCTAAAAGGAACATTCAGCAAATGATCCTCGGGAAAATAATTGTCAATATTAATCTGGTTGTTAATCATGTTATTTCTTTCGAGCATCATCATTTCCCCGCTCATGTTGCTTAATGCTCTCGCTGATTCTTTAGCTTGTCTCTGCCTGCTTAACTCACTTCCGATTTCGGCTCCCAATGATAGAGAACCCCAGAATAGCTGCCGGTTTATCGATTCAACATTTTTTTCCTCGCTCATAGATTTAAACCACACATCCAGATCCTGCCCTCCGGTTATAATGATATTTCCCTGGTCGCTGTCTGCAGATGTATTGCTACTGCTGTCGGTTATTGCTGAAATCGATATGCTGTCCACTTCAAGCCAATGGCTGGTTCTATTCTTAATAGCAAAGTCAACCATTCCAAAAAATTTTGTTGAATATTCCTGTTTAATTTCATAGCTGAGTGTTATTATATCGTTGGCTCGGGTTACTTCGGTCTGCTGTTCGGAATTGCTATTGCCTTGATCGGTGCGGCTCGCCACGTTAGATAATTGAGTGCTTGCACAGCCTGCAAATACTAATGCTAATACTGCCAAAAAGTATTTCATAATGTTACTCCTGATTATAATTATTTAATTGAACCCTCTTACAGTTTTTCAATTATCTGCAAGATTAACTGCAATATAAATTATTTATTAACTTCGACAACATAATAACTTACTTAGTTTAATCCAAAAATTTTCCAAGTAAAACAATTAGATAAATAAGTCGTTAAACTTATTTTTAATTTGGGCGCCGTCTTTCTATCATTTAGTAAATCATTTCCCTGCCGGTTCCCATAGTTCTATCTTATTATTTTCCGGATCGAGTATATGAACAAACTTTCCATAATCGTATGTTTCTATAGAATCAACAACTGTTACTCCGTTCATCTTTAACTCTTTAACAAGATCTTCAATATTTTCAACGCGGTAGTTTATCATAAATTCTTTTGTCGACGGTTCAAAATATTTTGTTTCTTCTTTAAACGGACTCCACTGCAGATAAGTTATTTCTTCCGGCGAATCAACGCTGCGTGATTCAAACGTTGCGCCGTATTCATTTGTCTTTAGTCCAAGGTTCTTGCTGTACCATTCTTTAAGTCTTTCCGGGTCTTTCGCTTTAAAAAAAATTCCTCCGACGCCCGTTACTTTCTTTTCCTCATTCATAACTTTCTCAGTTTTTTTTTCATGCGGATAATTATCAGATGTTAGATTTTCTTTAATTGCTTCCTTTATTAGCTTATCCATTACTTTATAACCGTCATAAGTCGGATGAACGCCGTCTATAGTATATTTTTTATCCAGACCTTTTCTTTCATCAACCATATTTGAATAATAATCCACGTAACGAATTTTATTCTCGCTGCAGTATGATTTGATCATAGAGTTCAGCTTAATAATTTTTTCAGCGGGCTGCAAACCATGCCGCCATGGAAAATCATACGCAGGCAGCACCGAGCAGATAATCACCTTTATATTATTCGCTTGAGCCAGTTGCGCCATTGAAATAATATTTCCTAATATATCTTTTAACGCAATCGGACCGGCATTTTCGGCAATGTCATTTGTGCCCGCAAGAATAACAACTACTACCGGCTGAAGATCAATTACATCATGCCGGAATCGAAGCAGCATTTGCGATGAAGTCTGCCCGCTTATTCCTCTGTCGATATATCCATTGTCTTTAAAAAAGCCGCTGTCAAGAACAGCCCATGATTCCGTTATCGAGTTGCCCATAAAAACAACCCGCTTTTCGCCCGCTGCGGGCTTTCCTAAACTTTCATTAGACTTGGCGTACTTCTTCAAATTTATCCAATCATTAATATCGTTGACCTGGCTGTATGCAGATAACTGCAAAAGAATTACTAATAGAGATACGAAACTAAAAATGTTTTTCATAACTAAATATTTTTTTGATTTTAATTTGCATTAAGTATCAGATAAACGCAAATGACACTTATCCAATGGTTGATTTAATACATCGTGTGAATTGCAAGTTAAATATGAAAAGTTGCTAAAAGAGTTCAAAAGAATTTAGTCCTTATTAACCTAAAGAGTAAGCCTTTGCGAACACTTTACAACATTTAAACTCAACCCGCTCCTTCTCCAGCAAAGCGTAGAGGAGATTTTATTGTGTATTAAAAAGTCCCTCTCTTTTTAAGAGAGGGATTTAGGGTGAGTTCATAACCGTTTCATGTTTTACAAGTTGATTCACACAACGAGTAAAAATATTTTTTAATATGCCGCTTCAAATCCTACCTGAATTGCAGCTATTGACTGCTCTCCCGGGTTTGTTAGAAATGCATTGTATAAGTTTCCTCTCAGCTCGCAGCCGAATGACGCTTCACCGACAGTAAATTCATACCCAAGCCCTACTCCAAATCCGACTTTCAATCCCGTCCCGGTGCCGATAATAACATTCATCGACGGGACATCTAACATAGTGTAGAATCCGCTGTTCTCCCCAAGATTAAATTCAAAGCCTGAGCCTGCAGTAAATATTCCTATTGGATTTGTATTATATGTATATGAATATCCCGGATAATACTGTTGAGTTACTTGTTTGCCTCCGAAAAAAGTCAGTTCAAGTCTGCCTAATACTCTAACGTTGTTCGACACGTTCCACTTCGTCAGGTCTGCTACATTAAAGCCGATACCGTTATTATCCGACCAGCTTCCTATCGGAAAATCTATTCCCCCTTTAATGCCGTCTGTCTTTATATTGATCCTGGATTGCGCTGATGCATTAACGCTTAATGCAATGACAAATAGAAATGCGAAAACGAACCCGATTGATTTTTTCATCTTGTTACTCCTTTGAATTTGTTTGATGATTTTTATTTAACACAAATTATTTTAATTAATTTTCTTGTGTCCTTACTCGTTACTTGTCACTCGTTACTCGTAACTCGTTACTTGTCACTTGTCACTCGTTACTTGCCGCTGTAGTCTTTCTTCGCTTCATCGTTTATATCCCATATCCCTTCCAGCGGGTATACAGTGTATTCAAAATAATTCTTAGGAGCCGTTCCGGACTTCGGCGACATCTTCACTGCATACGACAATAAATACAGCATGCCTATGTATTCTGCGAAAAATTCATCATTCGGATTGCCTGCTCCATTTATCGAAAAGAAATTGAACGGCGGAATCTTCCTAAGCTCCGGCTTTGCCTTCGGCAAATAATATTCCTTTTCATTTTTCTTCCACTCTTGCTTCATTTTTTCTCTTTTAAAATATTATTAACATGCTAATTGTCGCGTTACAATAGAACGGCTTAATACATCAGCCTTCATCTCTACCTCCACCTCTTCCTTTACCTCTACCTCTCCCCTACTTCACCAGAATCATTTTCCTTGTCTCGACAAAGCTTCCGGCTCTTAATTGATAAAAATATATCCCGCTTGCAAGCTGCTTGCGGCTTATAGTTTGTTCCGCGTTGAACTGTATGCTGTACGTTCCAGCCGGTTTATTTTCTTTTACAAGAGTTGATACTTCATTGCCGAGAATATCGTAGACCTTTAATGTCACGAATGACTGATGTCCAATGACAAACGATAAAGTTGTTGTCGGATTAAACGGGTTGGGGTAATTCTGGTACAATTCAAAATTATCCGGCAGCGGATTGCCTTTGTCTTTTATGCCTGTAACGGTCGATGTAACGCTGCGGTACACAGTGCCGTTTTGAGTTCCTGCGTATAAATAACTGTTCACATCGAGCGCGAGAAAACTTACAACTGTATTAATACCAGTAATAGGAATCCACGTATCGCCGTCGTCGAGCGAGCATGAAACTCCATACGCCGAGCTTTTATAAATTACATCGTTGCGGTTTACAATTATGTTTGATACAAGACTGTCGCCCCATACAGTGCCTTTCGCTTCCCATGTATTACCGCCGTCGGTAGATCGGAAGATATGATCATAATTAGTGCAGCCGGCAAATACATATCCTTTAGAATTTATCGCCATCGAATAAATTATAAAGGATGTGGTAGCTCCCATTCTCGCCCATGTATTGCCGCCGTCTGTAGATCGGAATAGTCCGCTCCACGTTCCCGCGTATACATTGTGGTTTACGGTATCTATCAGAAGACATTCCGTATGTGAATCGCTTAAACTTGTATCAACCTTCGTCCATGTTGTTGCCGCTTTGCGTATATAATAAACGCCGCCGCCCGCAGTCCCGAGGAATATTGTACTGTCGGCGGGATTAACAGCGACCGAAGTAACAGTTAATTGCGTCAGCCCGTCGTTCATTGCAGTCCAGGCTGTATCAGTGTATGATTGCTTAAAGGCGCCGCCGTTCCATACGCCCGCATAAACATTTCCGTCAATATCCGAAGCAAGCGAAGTAACGGATTTATTCGAAGGCAGACCGGTACTTCTCGCAGTCCATGTTTTACCGCTGTCGGCAGAAACGAAAATTCCTTTATCCGTGCCGACATATATCCTTCCCTGCGGCGTTATTATCAAAGCATAAATGTAAGCGTTGACATTAATGTTTAATTGATCCCAAAACTTCGCTTGAGCCTGTATCGCTATACTTAATATAAACACAAGCAAAACAACTTTGCTTAGATTAGTAATTAACTTTTTCATAGATAATTCTCCTTTCATTATCTTAATTAAAATAACTTACTAAAAAATTTATATTTCTAATGCCCCGCAAATATCTTTATCCTTAATTGTAGAGACGACCCGCTGGGTCGTCTCTAACGCCTATAATATTCATCAACCTCCCATTTTGCCGGATTATATTCTATATATTTTCTAATACTATCTAACGATCTCTCGCTCCTGATTATATGAT
Source organism: Bacteroidota bacterium (assembly GCA_021824565.1). Lineage (GTDB taxonomy): Bacteria > Bacteroidota > Ignavibacteria > Ignavibacteriales > Ignavibacteriaceae > FEN-1297. The sequence goes on from JAKAKL010000067.1 coordinate 57,890, forward strand.
CATAATACCTTGCCTGCCATCCGAATTCATGATCTCCATTTTCCTTTATTCTTTTTGTAACCACGGATTTATACTGTCCGACAATTGAGCCTAATGAATTGCTTAATAATTTCTTGTCATTTGGTTCTTCTTCTAATGCAGCATCTGAGTTTATTATAATTATTCCATGAATATGGTTGGGCATTATTACATATTCATCCAAATCCACATTACTTCTAATTTGTTTTGTTTTTAACCACTCTTCTTCCGCAATTTTTCCAAAATCATTTAACTTAGATTCTGAATCCTTCACGCCGCCGAAAAAACATTTCCTCTCCTTAGTCAAAATCGTTATATAATAATATGCGCCGTTTCTATAGTCCTAGTTTTTTAATCTGGCAGTTTCGATGCGATATTTATTTCTAAACAGAAACATTTCAAAGTTCTTGAGACGTGGCACCGCCACGTCTCTACATTTATTTTTTAATTGTAGAGACGACCCGCCGGGTCGTCTCCTTCTCTATAATTCAATAACCTCTGACTTTATCCCATAAATACTTTTTTATCATCCTAACCTGTTTACGAAAACAATTCCTTTATCTCTTTATTATTGTACTTAAATATTGCGACTATAAAAAACACCGACCACGCTACCGCCCAAAAATATTGGAACAGCATTCCTGCCGTCTTTGCCGCATCCATTATGCCTGCCTGCATACTGTCTGATCCCGCAAAATTTATCTGCGGAAAGCTATAATAAGTTACTATGGGAGAAATTATCATATACAGTATCGCTAATATCAGCCCGGCTATTATTTGTCTTCTCCACACCTCTCTGTATTGAAGTACAAATACAGCAGACAAAATTATGTACCCGCTTATCAGCATCCTCCAGAAATCCAATATTAAAATAGCCGTTGCATTTAAATGAACTGAACTTGCGATCTTTGTTGAAGCCATAATTGAATTAAGAAACGATGAAGTGAACATCCCGAACATTGCCGCAACAAATACCAATCCCGAAGCAATTAGTATTATCCACGTAAACGTCTTCACCGTTTTTTGATTCTTCACTGTAACTATATTTTCTTCCATTCTTACTCCTTGTTGTTAATTGATATATATATTTTTTTCTGATTCATTACATTGACCATTTGAGACGCGGCACCGCCGCGTCTCTACTTTTTAATTGTAGAGACGACCCGGTGGGTCGTCTCTTTCACTCTCATTTTATTTCAACAAAATCAATTTCTTCGTTTGCATAAAATCTCCTGCTTGTATTCTATAAAAATATACTCCGCTTGATAAATTAGATGCATTAAACTGAACCTCATAATTTCCTGCTGTCTTTTCTTCGTCTACCAAAGTCTTAATTTCCCGACCTAATAAATCAAAAATCTTAATTGTAACTTTAGTTAGTGTGGGAACACTATATTTTATTACAGTACTTGGATTAAACGGATTAGGATAGTTCTGGTATAATGCAAAACTATTTGGTACGCCTGAACTTCCTGAATTATTACCACCGCCAGGAATACCCACAATATTATCACCATTAACCTTAAAGTATACTGTATCTTTTAATCCTCTATATTCTACTACAGCAGAAGTTTCCCCTCCTTTAAGGGCTGTAATTTTCTTAGTAAGACTGTTATAAGATAATATATCCGGATCAGCAATAGTAATATTTAATGCAGTTCCAGCATTTCCTATTTCGCCAATGAATTTATCAAAATATATAATAATATCTGGATCATAATCTTCATTATTCAGTAAGTAAACAAAAGTATCTTTTGATTTTATTTCAGTAGGATTACTATTTGGCTTAATAAAGACTGATACAGTTTTGCCGCTTACAATTGTTGTATCATTTACTGAATAGTAAGCTAAAATTGCCACCTTTTGAGTATCAATATTATTGTTACTTACAGATAGCGTGTAATTATAGTTAGTTTGTATTGTAGTGTCTTCAATAAATTTATCCTGATAAATTATTAATATTTTCTTCAAGTTAACTGTGTCTGATAATGAAAAGGTTAAATTGAACAAACTGTCAATGTACAAGGTATCTAAATTATGCGGTGCGTATATAGTGATAAAACTTGTATCTTCAAGAATTTTTGGAGGCGCTGATTTTGTCATAAAATTTGTACTTATTTTTTGCAAAGCTGGTAAATTACCCCAAACAGAAGAGGATATGGGAACATCTAAAAGTGCTGCGACTGAATCAGCAGAATTCATTTCAATAGAAGGACTTCCTACTGCTTGCGAATGAAAGTTTATTGTATAAGTAGTTAAACTGCTACCTATTGCCAGGCCTGAAAGTTGGCTGTTCAAAGGTACAATTAAATCTGAATTCGATATTGAATTTCCGCATAAGCTCAAGAAATCGTAATCTAAATTTTGTAAGCCAGTTGGTCCTGGATATAGTATTGACAATAACAATCGTATATCAAGATTGATATTTAAATTTGTAAGCGTATTTACTGGCAGAGATGCTAGATTATCAGTCCCATTTATTATATCACCAACGAATACATGTGATTTATATGATGTTGAGTTTATATTATAAGAATTCATCTTTAGGTCTTTAATAGCAGGCTGAATACCATTAATTAATAGTGCACCTCTTGTATAAAATTTATCTATTTCATTAATATCAAATAATTTCGCCACTATATCCACTGCACTCATAACAGACAATTTTGATTCTAAAATGTTTGCAAATGGAGAACCATCGTGAGGCGTATCTAAAGTTATAAATTTGTTTATAAAGCCTTTGTAGTAATTAGATTGAATAAAAAAATTATTCGGATAATAAGTTTCTGCATATCGGAGTATTATTCCTCCCATGCTGTGCCCGACATAATAAACTTGGTTACAAGCAAACCCGGTCTTTCTAGTTTTTTCAATAACGCCAGGTATAGAAAATGAAGCTGAAGAAAAAGGTGAAAGTATAGAATTAGCATTATCATCAAAACTTGATTGTGCGCCTATTGTGAGTATTGTGAAATTACCCTGGAATTTTGATTTGAAAGATGGATTAGCAACATAACTATCCCATGTTGAAGGAGTGCCATTAAGACCATACACGAGCACGACAGGCGGACGTTTTACTGTAATCTTTTTAACAATTTCATTACTGGAACCATCACTGTATTTAGCTGTTATTCTTACAAACACTTCTCTTGACAGTAAATTGCTTTCTGAAGGATTGGACCCAACAAAATCATCCGGCGCTACATACCAGCACCAGAATTCATTATTAACTTGAGGCTGACTTATTGTAACAGTGAGTTGATTAGCGTTATTAGCTTCAGTATCATAAGTAGAAATATTCATTGCCTTCATCAACTTGCCCAGGGTTCGCGTCTCATTATTATTATCGACTGAATCAAACAAAGTAAATGTAACTTGAGATATTGACTTGTTTTTATCTGAAGCTCTTATATAAAAACGGCTCGTTCCATCAGTGACCGCACCAACGGGCTCTCCATTATTTGTAGGGTATGAATAAGCCCAAAGAAAATCTGTAGTTAAATTAGAAGCACCCGCTGATAGAACTTGAATAGGAACGTTTACGGTATTACGATTATTCATATAACCGTCTCTTATTCTTATTAAATAATTTGAAGACGATACGGCAATAGTTATTAACTTGCTAAATGTTTGTAAATTGTATAGATCATCATATCCGCTAAGTGTGTCAATGACTTGCCAATTGTTACCACCATCCGATGATATATCAATAAGAAAATTATATCCTCTTTGACTTCCTAATATTGGGTAGTTTGTTCCAGGTATAAGTTTATCTTGCCACTCAACTAAAATAGGTTCATTTACAATTGCTTTATAACCAGAGTACGGGAAAATGATATTAAAGTTAGTAACAACCACTCCTTTTACTTCAAATGATTTAGAATTAGATAAGTTCCCTGTGTTTATATCTATACAATAAATATTATAGATACCAGGTGTTGTAAAAGATAATGAATTAGTTAAATAGCCAATGTTATTTGTAGCTATTGTTATTGTTGTGTCAAAACCATTATTGGAAGTTATTATAGCCTTTGCCTGATTGTTAATCGAAAAGTTAATTCCGGTAAATACTAACTCTCCGCCAGTTTGTACAGATGAAGATGATAAAAGTATGATTGGAGTTAGCGCAGCAGCACTTACATTAAAATAATATGGCAAAGAGTAATCTGTCCATGCATTATTTACTTTTGCCCTTACCTGCCAGTAATATTGCGTTCCGCTTGAAATTGTCCCTGCAGGTAAGGTGATTGAGTTATTTGTTATATTATCATTATTATATTCAAGTTGATAAGCATTATTATTAAACAAGTACAACTGCAAACCGTAACTTGTTGCTGAAGTAATTTTATCCCAAAGGAACAAGGGAGTTAATGTTGAGATTGTGTAACCGGGTGAGGAATTGTTACCAGGCGAAATTAATGAAACTAAGGTAGGCATTGAGCATGATTGGAAAAGCCACCCATTGTTATTTCCAAGATTCTGGCTATTACCTGCGTAAAATGAAGCACCGCCTGTTACAGTTGAATTAGTTATATTTACATAGTTTAAGCATACTATACCAGATGATTTATACAGAGTACCTCCGCTTATTGAAGCCAAACTTCCTGCTGTTCCATTACAAGTAAAGGTTCCGTTAATAGTTTGTGTACCGTTGATGGTTGTTGTGCTGCTTGTTCCCAGCATCAGGTTATTAAAAGTATTATCACCAAAAATGTTACTATTATCTGCAAAGGAGACATTATGAAAAACCGTATTACCACTACATTGCAAGGATGATTGTCCGATAGTTCCAGAGAAATTAACATCATAGTAGGTTAAGTTGTTTGATACATTATTAATAAAATAACCGCCGCTATTATTAACCATATTTATTGTTGAAGTGCCTGAACTGATACTAAGATTGGAACCATTTACAAGCCATCCATACTGACCATTATATGGGTTACCGCCTGGGAAACTAATATTAATAATCGAAGATCCTAAAATTAAAGAACGTATGCCATTTGCACCGCTATTAAATTGATAAATCTTTACTGTCATATTATTTGTATTGAGCGCGCCGGTGTTCAAGAAAATGCCATAACCATCTGCCAATGTGAGACTATCTTGCAGAGTCCATTCTCCGCCAAGCCCATCAAAAGAAATTGAGGATGATAATATTTTTCCGAATGTTTGAATACTATTTCCCGGATCGTTTGACTTAAAATCGATTCCGCCCGTATATGTAACATTCATCGAAGAATTTAGAGTCAAAGAACCATATATGTTAAGTTGTTGACTTCCACTCAATGTTGGTGTATGTGTTGCACCTGTCCAGTTCATGGATTTACAATATGCTGTCTGATCTATGTTTATTGTTTGTCCTCCTCCTCCGAAAGAGTTGGCATCAAAGTAAACATTGTCAAAGGGGCTGGGAATGCAGTTAATGCTTGTACCTCCGCTAGTCAATGACCAATGAAATGCATCCGTCCAGTTACCACCATTACCTATCCAATAAAGATTTCGTGTAGGAGGATAGTTCATACTCCAGCCGTTATTGCCGCCGAAATCTACTACATCATTCGCGGTAAAGACAGCGCCGCCTGTTGCAGTTACACCTTGTAAACGGACATAATCTATAGTAACACTGCCGCTTGATTTTTTCAATGTACCTCCCGATAGGCTTGCTGGAACTGAACAAGTTCCATTACAAGTAAAGGTTCCGTTAATAGTTTGTGTACCGTTGATGGTTGTTGTGCTGCTTGTTCCCAGCATCAGGTTATTAAAAGTATTATCACCAAAAATGTTACTATTATCTGCAAAGGAGACATTATGAAAAACCGTATTACCACTACATTGCAAGGATGATTGTCCGATAGTTCCAGAGAAATTAACATCATAGTAGGTTAAGTTGTTTGATACATTATTAATAAAATAACCGCCGCTATTATTAACCATATTTATTGTTGAAGTGCCTGAACTGATACTAAGATTGGAACCATTTACAAGCCATCCATACTGACCATTATATGGGTTACCGCCTGGGAAACTAATATTAATAATCGAAGATCCTAAAATTAAAGAACGTATGCCATTTGCACCGCTATTAAATTGATAAATCTTTACTGTCATATTATTTGTATTGAGCGCGCCGGTGTTCAAGAAAATGCCATAACCATCTGCCAATGTGAGACTATCTTGCAGAGTCCATTCTCCGCCAAGCCCATCAAAAGAAATTGAGGATGATAATATTTTTCCGAATGTTTGAATACTATTTCCCGGATCGTTTGACTTAAAATCGATTCCGCCCGTATATGTAACATTCATCGAAGAATTTAGAGTCAAAGAACCATATATGTTAAGTTGTTGACTGCCGCTTAGTGAAGAATTAGTCGCTGCACCTGTCCAGTCCATAGACTTACAGTACGCAGCTTGATCTATATTTACTGTTTGTCCTCCACCTCCGAAAGAGTTGGCATCAAAGTAAACATTATCGTTTTGAGTAGGAATAGTATTGCTAGAAGTGCCCCCACTTGTTAATGACCAATGATTAGGGTCGCTCCAGTTACCGCCGTTGCCAACCCAATAGAGGTCAGCAGCATTAACGTTAATAAATGTAATAATAATAGCAAAAAGAAGTAAAAAATATTTCATTTGTTCCTCCAATTCATATAATTTACACCAATTGGTTAATTATAAGGCTAACAGCCGTTTATATTTTTATATAAAAAGAATAATTATTCCTATTCTCATCCTTGCACAGAGTTTCCCTGCACATTACTCCTCAATGCAATTCTCCTCCGCCCACTCTGCGCTTCCGCGCGGGTCTCCGCGAGAAACAAAAACACTTCACTGTTTTCCGAAAAATGTCTTCTTTAGCTTTAGCGGCGACCTTCAAAGTTACTAATGAGAAATATTCACCTATAAAGATTGCCATTCTATTTTTGCAACTTTGAAGGTCACAGACAATTTGTTTCGCCGGGATTTAAAACTCTGTGGCTCTCTGTGAATCCTCGGTGGAACTCTGTGTCACCATTCCTCAAACCACTTACGCTTAATTACCCGCAAACAGAGAGCCGGCGTAACAGAACTCTCCGGCACACCGTCTCATTTATTTACTTCACATCTCACCGCCGCTTTTTTCACGTCAGCTAATGACCAATGACAATTGACCATTGACCACCTATATGTAATTAGGACAACACACAAACAATTAACTGCAAACTATCCTATTTATTCGGTTTAGGTTTTCTTACCGGGTGTTTTCTTGCAGAAGACCTGGTGCCGCCAAGTTGTTCAATTTCAACTGCATCATCTCCAAACTGCCCGGGTGCAGCAGCAAGTACTGCGGTATACATTTTTTCAAGCGCGTCTTCTTCAGCGTTAAGCTCGCTTGCTATGTTGTCCGCAGTCTTTAAAGTTGAATTATATAAATCAAGTTTATCATCGCATACTTTAATTTGCGCTCTCATTGTTACTGCCGTTAGCGGTCTATCCACGCTGCCGTAGTTTATTTGTGTTTTCTTATTAGTATCTATAAGCTCCATCGTTTTAGCTCTGCCCTCTGCTTTTGTCACTGTTCGCGACCGGTCTCTTCCTGGAAATGCCATTGTCTTTCTCCTTATATAATTAATATTTTGTTTAATTATTTGTTTAGAATGAGCGCCAAATTTGTTAAAAACTCATAAAGTTATGATGTTTTAAGATTTTATTTTTATTTCAATACATTGTGATTTTAAAACTGACCACTCTGTTTTAAATACAGAATGATTTGCATTAACTACTGACCTCTATGTTTTAATTACTAAACTCTCTGTTTTAAAAGCAAAATCCCTCGCATTTATTACAAAGGCTTCTGCAATAAATGCACAAACAACGTTTTTAAATGCAGAAGAGATTAAAGTAAAGGCAAGTCGCTCCGAACTTAATTCAATTCGATTTGTTTTTTCTTCAAACCGAATTGAAGCTAAATCAAAAGCCTTTGCTTTTACTTCTCTTCATTATAATTCTTTGATGAAATGAATGGAAATAAAAAATTATCCGGCTGAATAAAAGCAGCCGTTCTTCATATTATCTTTCTTACAGTACTTTCAAAGAACAACGCAGCAGTGCATCAAAGCCGGATCGTCTTCTTAATACATCGTAATATCTTAACCTAAAAACATCAAATCATTTTATAAATATGGAACTCGGACATAAAGCCCGGAATAAAGCTGCGTACCCTAAGTTGTGAACTAACTGCCATCAATAAGACCAGCAGGCAATTAGTTCCTGCGTCTCTCGTAGTTGTTGTGTGCGTTAGTGAATAAAAAAAGATTAAACAAATTATATCCCTTATCAATTAAGTAATTTAATCCGTGATTAAAATATTTATTTCTTTTTTAAATAACAAATACTTTTTTAAATAAATTAATTATAGTTCCGCCCTTTATGAATATAAATGTTGATCAAGACTAAACAATAATTTCTTTGTGAACCTTAGTGACTTAGCGTCTTCGCGGCAAAGGAGGCTTAACAAAAAAACCTTGCCACAAAGTCACAAAGACACAAAGTAAACGCAAAGCCCGCCTTTCAATTACCTGCAAATTATAATTGCTCATTTAGTTTCTTCAGCGACAACAAGCAGACCAAGCATTCCAAGGTCACTATATAATAACGGCGCTAAGATCGGCGCGAAAGCTAGGATCCTTTCGAGGCTAAGCGCGCCTGTTCCCGCTAAATCAGATGCAAGATGAAAACCAAAACCAAGCACGCCGACTATAACGGCGGCAATCATTGTCCAGAAATATACATTCTCATCTCCTTTGGACCATTCTTTTGCCGCGGCAAGATACAATACAACCGAAGATGAAAATAAACCGAAAACTATCGGGATCATTTTATAAAATGTATAACCATACTGCGCATGATCAATAATAGAAGTAACCGCGCTTGCCGCAAACCCGAGTCCGACCAGCCATAAAAAATGCCTGTCTCTTGAAATAGGCGCCTTTATAATTCCTACTCCCGGAACTTTTAACATACCCGGCTCATCATTAATTTCTTGAGTAACCGCGTATAATCCAAGCAATGAGATTCCCGCAAAAGCCAAAGGCGCTAAAATGGGCGATCCGAAAACAACCCACGCCCACGTTAAATAACCTTCCGGGTTCAGAACCGCATAAGCATGAAATGCCGTACCAAGAACTCCGACTATTATTCCGGTCAGCATAAGAGCTATATGAATTAATGCAGTCCATTTTTTAGGCTGCGTCTGCATTGCTATAACTAAACAAGAAATCGCGCCGAACGGAAAATAAATTATTGGTATCCATTCATAGACCGGTATGTAATCATTAATTGAATGTGCAAGAACGACATCAATACCGGTAAATAATAAGTTCATTCCGACAAAGAATAGGAGCAAACGATTCTTAGCCACTGGAAGTTTTATATCAGCTAAATGGAAAATATTAATGCTGCTCATCTTTTCACTCCGTGTTTATGCTCTTCGCGGAGCGCCGCTGCTTCTTCTTTAACTTTTGCGAGCTGTTCCAGGAGCGGATAAACTCCATGCCACTGAACATAATCCGGTCCGCCCATATAAGCGCCGAACTTTGCTGTTCTTCCGTAATAATGCCATAGGTCGAACGCGTCGAAGCTTATTTCATTGGCAAAAGGTTTAGAAGAAATAATACCGTCCTTAACAAGCCCCTGCATTATCTGGGAAGCCTCTTGAACTTTTGAATTTACAAAAGCAGTAACGCTGTCGGCTTTGGAATACTGTTCATCGATAAAATCATTTGAATGGCAATTGGCGCAAATAGCTTTCATTGCCTCGCGTCCTTCAAATGAATTTGGACGGTCTTTGGAAACCGCGGCAAATAAAAATTTAGAAAGCCTTTGTCCTACATCGTGAGTCGTGCTTTGATTGCCGAATCCGCTCATATGGCATGTAGCGCAGGTAGGAGCAGGCATATCTTTTGTCGTAAGCCGTCCTGGCTTTTGACTCCAGTTCCATTTCGCTCCGTCTGTCTGGTACATTACTCCATGAGCCGATTCATGATATATTTCCATCTGCGGATGATCGGGTCCGAGATGACACTGCCCGCATACTTCCGGCTTTCGAACCTGCTCTATAGAAAATTCATGTCGTAAATGGCATTTGCTGCAGTTGCCAATACTGCCGTCTGCATTAGGCTTTCCGATTGAATGGCACGTTTGACATGCAGCCTTTGTAACGGATGGACCTTCAATATCAAACAAAGAATTTCTTGCGGCTGTTATAATACCTTTATCATCTTTATTGACTTCGGGTATCTGCTCGATAAGCTTTTGCTGGTCGTGATTAAAATCAGAAAATCCGCTCAGCGCAACCCAAGCTGGACCGCTGTGCCTGCTGTTTTCAAATTGCCTCGTTTCTGCCGGATGACATTTGGCGCATTGTTTCGGCGTCGGAGATGAAGTAATAAAAAATCCTTCGTGCTCTTTCCCCATAGGATTCGCTTTATCCACAACATGGCAGTCTTCACACCTTACGCCTGAGCGAGCCATTGTGCTTTGTGCAAACTGCTGTACTATATCCGGCGTGACGCGCTTATGGCATGACGCGCATTTATCGGCGCCGCTGTATGATACTTCCGCGCCTTTCTGCTTTTCCCCGCCGCCCGGGAGATTTGTGAATAAGAAAATAATGAGCAGAACTATTAAAGTTACTATGCTTCCTACTATAAATGTTCTTGGTATTTTTTGCGACATAATTTCACCTAAACTTTTGGATACATTAAAATAAGACTTTTTACTCTGATTATCAAGTACTCTCCTTTCTTCGCGTCTTATAGTTGCTGCTGTTTGCCCTACTGTCCTTTTAATTTTTTTGCAGGAACATCATTTATGATGTTCCTTATTTAATATTCACGTAGGAATTTGATTTACCTGTCAGGACCTGGAAGGATGAAATTCTTTTCATTTACCAAATTCATTTGGTTTATTAAATTATTTCCATTTTCAAAACTCATCATACATATGAATTTATTTTTTTACAGAAATATCATTTATGTTCCTTGTTATTTCAATTATTGTTAAAGAATTTCATGAATGAAATTCCTACAGAACCAAAAACATTTATACAAAAACCAATAACATGTAGGAACATCATTTATGATGTTCCTTATTTAATTTTCATGTCGGAATTTAATTTACCTGTCAGGACCTGGAGGGATGAAATTCTTTTTGGTTTTAAATATTTAATTAATCTCGTTAAGATGTTTTTGGAGTGCTTTTTTAAGAGGCTCAAGTTCATTTTGTACGATAAACCAGATAATAGAAATGTCCACTGAAAAATATTCATGAATGATTCTATTTCTAATCCCCTTTATTTTCTGCCAGGGAATATCTTTAAATTTATTTTGTATATCCGGCGGGATATTTTTGGATGCTTCCCCTATTATTTCAATATTTCTTACTACGGCGTCTATTACCTGTGAACTTACTGCAAAATCTTCAAATGAAAATCCCTTAGTATATTCTTCAATTTTATTAATACTCTCGATTATATCATCAAAAAGTAATTTCGATTCTCTCTTAGACATAAATAAGGTCTTGCTTTATATATTCAAACATACGCGGTTTAATCGCATTTGGAGTAACCAGATCAACCTTAACGCCTAATATATCTTCAAGCTCGTCTCCAAGTATGACAAAATCAAGTCCGATAGGCTTTTCAAATTCTACTAATATATCTATGTCGCTAACCTCTGCAGCATCACCTCTTGCAACTGAACCGAAAATACCTATACTTTTTATATGATATTTATCCGAAAGTTTCTGTTTGCTTTTCTCAAGAAGCTTTTTTATTTCATTTAAATTTTTCATAATTAATCAAATTATTAACACAGCTAAAATAAATTAAACATGTTTTGAGTGCAATACAGTAGGAACATCATTTATGATGTTCCTTGTTTAATTTTCAAGTAGGAATTTCATTTACCTGTCTGGACTTGGACGGATGAAATTCTATTGGTTCTCCTAAAGGAATTTGATCCGCCAGAGGACGGACAGGTAAATCAAATTTCTACAAAATATCCCTAAACGTATTGAATTAATTCCAAGCACGCTGTACTATCGTTGCTGTTGTCATATTAATTGTTCTTATTGATTAGGTTAACTATTACCTTTACAATTATATCTTTTTCTTTCGGATTGCTTTCTGCAACCATCAAGCATAATGCTACCAGAGCATTATCTGCAATTCTTTTCTCCCGATTCTTATTATACAAATAATTATTTTTTTCAAGATACATTAGAAATAACGCCGCGGCTATCCTTTTATTGCCGTCAATAAAAGAATGGTTTTTAATTGCAAGATAAAGAAGCATTGCCGCTTTCTCCTCCAAACTTGGATAAAGCTCTTTTTTATTGAAAGTCAGGTAAATTGTACCTACAGTGCTCTTAAATGAGTTATCCTTTTCCTTCCCGAATAATTGCGAACCGCCGAACTTATTTTTAAGATTATTTATAAGTTCGATAGAATCATCATAAGTAATTCTGTACAGTTCTTTTCTCTCAACCTTGTCTAATTTTAATTTTTGATGATCATACCTGTCGAGGATATCCAGAGCATATGTATAGTCCGATACTATTTTCAAAATTCCGGAAAATTCATCTTGTTGAAGCGTATAATTGTCACTCACCCTTTTGAATACATCAATAGATTTTTCCAATTCTTTAACTTTTTCTGTCTGCTCTTTCAATCTTCTTTCGTTTAATACATAACCTTGTACAAGGTAATCCTTTAATATTTTATTTGCCCAAATCCTGAACTGGGTACCGCGCTTTGATTTAATTCTGTAACCAACAGATATTATTACATCAAGGTTATAATGGTCAATGTTTCTTTTAATCTTTCTTTTTCCCTCTTTTTGAACTGTCAAGTATTTCCTGACAGTTGAATTCTTTTCTAATTCTCTTTCTCTAAAAATATTATGGATATGCAGACTTATATTCTGTTTTGTTGTTTTAAATAATTCAATTAACTGGGCTTGAGATAACCAAACAGTTTCTTCTTCAAGCTTTACTTCTAATTTGGTATCGCCTTCAGACGATTTATAAATTACTACCTCGCCTCTATTTTCATTCTTCGTTCTTAATTCTTCATTCTTCATTAAATCAGTCTCCCTTCAAACGCCTGTTTAAGAACTGATTGCCTAAAACCTTTATCTCTGTCTCGTGAAAATTTATGTATAAATCTCTAACAAAATTATTTATTTCCATACCGTTCTCATCTCAGCTCCAGCAGCTTTCAACTGCAACGCGGTAATGGTTTTTAAAATGATACTATCCGTCATTTCAATCTTCGCTTTTTCTTTTCGCCTAACTGAAGATAATTTTCTTTAGAAACTACTTTCTTACCGGTTTCCTTTTCTAGCGCTTCTCTGGCATCGCCGGCAATTTTGCCGCCTTTCTTTGCCGCGGTTTTATTTTCTTCAAATCCTTTAGTGTCGTTCTTTCTTGCTATTTCAGTTGTCGAGGCTTCACCAAGCATTGTAAATATAAGCTCAAGGTCAGTCATGTGGTCGCGCAAGTTTTCTCCTCTGCCCGGCAGGCTTTTTACAACTTTATATTCCGACGGCGTTAATCCAAAGGTTGCCTTGCTTATTTCGGAAGTTAGTATTGCAAATTCAATCTTTTCCTTTACTCCTCGTTTTTTCCATTCATCGGTAAGCTCATCTCTTACCGCAATGCCGCGCATTCTTTTTTCTATCCACTCATCGCTGTAACCTTTGGCTTTATATATCTCCCGCATTCTTTGAGACGCAATCTCCGGGTTTTCTATTTCCTCCAAACGCTCTTGTCCTACTCTGGCAAGCCAAATTTTAAATGGTTCCGCCTTAGGTGAGGGAATAGATTGAATAATTCTTAATAGTCCCTCAACTTTTGCCGCCTGCACTTTACGTTTTTTACCGTCTGCGGCAATCATTTCAAGGGGGGTACAAATTGTACCCCAGTTGGAATTCAACGGCTTATCCCGTTGTCTTAATTTCTTTAGATATTGTTTAACATCAGCACTGTCGGTTAATGCTTCAACAACGTCTGCAACAGAGAAGTACCATTTTTGCTCCTGCTCGTTCCATACCGAACGGATTTTCTTACTCTCAAATAGTTTTATGTTTGCCATAAGTCTCCTTATAAACCGTTACAATTTGTAACGGTTTCATTTCCTTCTGCCTTCAACCGTTTTTTAAAAACGCGCCAATATACCTGCGGATTTGGACTTTCAGTTAATGCCTCTATAACATCAACAATCGCGAAGTACCACTTCTGTTCTTCTTCATTCCAAACAGAACGTATTTTTTTCGATTCAAATAATTTTATGTTACTCATATAAATTACTTTTTTTACAGCGCTAAACTCCCATCCTTCATCTCAAGTGCTGTCCTTTTAATATTTTTTTAGGAACATCATTCATGATGTTCATTGTTTAATTTTCATGTCGGAATTTGATTTACCTGTCCGTCCCAGCGGACGAAATTCTTTTCATTTACCAAATTCATTTGGTTTATTAAATTATTTCCATTTTCAAAATTCATCATACATATGAATTTATTTTTTTACAGAAATATAATTTATGTTCATTGTTATTTCAATTATTGTTAAAGAATTTCATGAATGAAATTCCTACAGAACCCAAAAAACATTCATACAAAAACCAATAACACGTAGGAACATCATTTATAATGTTCTTAAATAATTATTTTTATTAATTTACATGTATCGAATTTCATAATTGAAATTCATGCATGGTTATAAAGAATTTGATCCGCCAGAGGACGGACAGGTAAATCAAATTCCTACGTAAATTTCCCTTCAAACGCCGTTTAAGAATTGCCTGCTTTAACCATTTATCTCTGTCGCGGGGCAATATACTTATAAATCTCTCACAAAATTATTTATTTTCATACCGCTCCAGCAGCTTAAGTTTTCATTTTGATTGCAAAAAGAATTTCTTATGACATTTAATGTTTAAAATTAATCATATGACATTTCAAATTATTTCTTCCCGTTCAGGCTTTCGATTATTTCCTTAAAGCTTTCCAGCCCGGCTTCAAGGTTCTCCACTATTTCATTCGCTAAAACATCCGGCTCCGGCAGATTGTCTAAATCGCCTAGACTTTCATCCTTCAGCCAGAAAATGTCCAGGTTGGTTTTGTCTCTGGAAGTAATTTCTTCAAGAGAAAATTTCTTAAACCGTTCCGACTCTTTCCTCTTGAATCTGTTTTTAGGATTGTAGCAATCTATGAAGTCCTTCAAATCCTCAAACTTCATCTGCTGCGTTTTTAAAGTGAAGTGTATGTTTGTTCGTAGATCATAAATCCAGACTTCCTTTGTCCAGGCATCTTTACTCGCCGGTTTGTTATCAAAGAAGATTACATTTGCCTTTACTCCCTGCGCATAAAATATTCCTGTCGGCAATCTTAGTATTGTGTGCAGATCAGTTGTTTCAAGAAGTCTTTTTCTAACGGTCTCGCCGGCGCCGCCTTCAAATAATACATTATCGGGAACAACAACCGCCGCTTTACCGTCCGGCTTTAGCATCGAGCGGACATGCTGCACAAAGTTTAATTGTTTATTTGATGTTGTAGTCCAGAAGTCCTGCCGCTCATAAGTCAAAGTTTCTTTACTTTGCGTTCCGTCTTCATTTGAAATTGTTATGCTGCTCTTCTTACCGAACGGAGGATTTGTTAGAACATAATCATAAGTTTCAGAAGGAGCTGCTAACAAGCTGTCCGCTCTTTCAATAGGCGGCTCGCTGTTTAAATCGCCTATACCGTGAAGATATAAATTCATCAAACAAAGTCTCGCGGTGTTTGGAACTATTTCCCATCCGGAAAATGTTTTGAACTTTAGAAAGTCTTTTTCATCTTTATCTAAATTATAATTGTTTTTATCCGCAATAAAATCGTAAGCTCTTAAAAAGAAACCGCCCGTACCGCATGCCGGGTCCGCTATTGTTTTCTTTGGTTCCGGTCTAATGCATTCCACCATTGCCTTAATTAAAGTACGCGGAGTAAAATACTGTCCCGCGCCGGACTTTGTATCTTCCGCATTCTTTTCAAGCAGACCTTCGTAAATATCTCCTTTTACATCCGCACCGAGAATAACCCAATCTTCGCCATCAATCATCTGTATAAGTTTAAAAAGCTTTGCCGGGTCTTGAATTTTATTCTGAGCCTTGAAGAAAATCTCCCCTATCATTCCTTTTTCTTTTCCAAGCTCATTTAGGATATTGATGTAATGCGCCTCAAGCTCTGCGCCGCCGTTAATTCTTCTAAGACTTTCCCAATTATATTTTTTAGGAATATTTATTTCTCTTTTATAAGGCGGCTTGGAATATTCATCCGCCATTTTAAGAAAGAGCAGATATGTAAGCTGCTCTACATAATCGCCGTAGCTAACGCCGTCGTCTCTTAGAGTGTTACAGTAATTCCAAACGCGCTGTACAATTGTTGCTGTCGTCATATTGTTCTTTTAATTTTTTTTGTAGGAACATCATTTATGATGTTCACAATACAATAATCATTTTAATTATTATTAATCTAAAAGAATTTCATAAATGAAATTCCTACATAAAATAATTTTCTAAAATATTATTATGCCAATTTAAAGGATTATTCACAATATATTCGCTGATAAAATCAAATTCTTTGTTATCTCTAATAACTCTATCATAGAATCTCGATTGCCATTTAAAATTAGGAATCATTCTTTCAATCTCAAATCTTGACCGCCCTTTAAACCATCTGATTATTCTACCCAATGAAATTGATTTTAATTCCATCGGGTTATTTCTTATCCCAGATTTGAATTCATTTGGAATTGGAATTTGATGAATCAAATTCCTACAAATTTTTATAATGCCGTGGAAATGATCCGGCATAATTTGGTATACATCCAATTTTACATTTTCAAATTTTTCCGGGATTTCATTCCATATTTGGTTTACAATTTTGCCTGCATCGGATAATATCATTTCGTCATTAACAATTTTACCGAAATATTCTTCCCGGTTAAATGTGCAGATTGTAACGAAATAATTTCCCTCATCTGAATAATCATAACCCGGTAACCTATATTGTTTATATTTTTTGTATTTCATGTAGGAATTTCATTTATGAAATTCTTTGCGTTTATGGAATCATTTTTCATTTACATGTCCGTCATTTCGGATGAAGTCCTATCTTGTTAAATTTCTAATATTGGAAATTTCATTTATAATTTCTATATTATTTTAGAAAGTATCTCCATCATAGCTTTGCGATTTTTATAGGTATTCCGGAAATCATATATTATTGACTTTACCTTATCTTCGCCGCCTTTGAATTTTTTCATCTTCTTAAGATATCGGGAAATCTCATTATAAAAATTCCTACCTGTATTCTTTGCAATGGCTCTTACACCCCCTTCATAATAATCAAGTATTTTATCCGGGTATTCATTGCTTAAATAATTCGCGAACTCATCCACAAAGTGAAGGTGTTCCTTATTTATATCTAATAATTTTAAAAGGCGTTCCGTATAATCTTCTTCAACAAATATTCTTGCAAGAACATATGCATCGGAATAGCTTCCTATCTCTTTTTTATCTTTAATCTTCTCAATAATGCCTTCACAGATGCCTTTCCATTCTGCCGGCTCATATGTTTTCTTCAGTTTTTTATAATAGACCATTTCATAAAGATGATAGAAGAAAAGATCCTCGGTAATTTTCCGAATTTCAGTGATGTTTTTTGTTTTCTCATAAATTGAAAGAAGCTTTTCCTTCCAATCCTTTACTGTTCCCGGATGCCTTTTCTCTTCCGCAGTCTTTATGCCTTCATAGCAGAGTTCAACCGCTTTAATATAATCTTTCCTTTTAATCTTATCCTCGATTAATATTTTCATCATTTCAGGGTACTGCTTATTTGTTTCGGCAAATTCCCAGGCTTCTTCTTTAAGATTTCTTTCGTATAAAAAATCAAATTTTAATTTAAGAAGAGAACCAATGCCGTATTCTCCAAATTCTTTTGTCTTCTCTACCTCAATCTGCTTGTCAATCATTTTAAGAAATTTTTTCTCTTGTTCTCCGGTCGAAATTAATGACGGTAAAATATACAAGAATCCATCTTCAAAGCCGTTATCGTGGTATTTTTGCTTTGGATATTCATCCAGGCAATATTGAAATAAATTATCCTTTAATTGAGGCGGAGCCTTTGAGACTATTAAGGAAAATATCTCGAATGCATAATCAGAAATCTCCCGTGCACTGCCGGCAGAATCGTCTTCATGCTGCACAAGCAGCGGAATTTCTTCAATAAAAATCTTAACTATGCTAAGACTTTCCATTAAATTCCTCTTTTCAAGAAGCAGATTTGCCTTATTAAGCAGAGCTGATAGATTCATCGCTAAATTGCGAGCCGAGCGGTAGTCTACGAATCCATACCTATCCTCCGCCGCGTTAATCATATTCTTTACAAGCTTTCTGTACTTGCCTTCAGCGTCCGAATCAATATATTCTGAAAAGTGTGCGGTAAAAGCATTCTTTAAATTACTGTTACTCCGAAACTGGGAGACTATAAATTCCTTCAGCTCTTCCTTTGTTGCTTTAGAAAATATTATGCCTGTTTCATCAGTCTTTCCCTTCTTTAGACTTTTATTTTTTGCTTTACTTACCTGTTCTTTAATTTCCGAAATCGCATAGATAACAGCCGCAATATGCTTGCATATCCCTTCTTCAAACGGGCAATCGCAGTCCCAATATTTTAATTCCCCGTTTTCTATTTCCACGGTTACTTCGTAATCTTCATTTCCGGAGACAACAGCCTCCCATGCACCGGGTTCGTTCTCTTCAATTGAAATTACCTGTCTGTTAGTATAATATTCATAGCCTCGTTGAAGAATTTCCGGCGGTATCTGTTTTTCAACTTTTGTTAAGTCCATCGTTAGGTTAATGTTTTTATTAGTCTATAAAACTAAGACATTAATATAAAAAAGAATTTAATAAACCTTTCCCTCAATTTTCATTCATCATTCTTAATTCATCATTCATCATTCTTCATTCAACCAGCCTCCCTTCAAACGCCTGTTTAAGAATTGACTGCCTTAATGCTTCCGCCTTTGCCAAACTCTCATCTATCGCCTTTTCAAGATTGTCCGCTTCAGAAAAACGCTTTTCGATTTCTTCAACAATTTGTTGCTGTTGCTCTTTGGGGATTTTAATAAATGGCAAAGATTCAAATTTTGATTTGTTCAAAATTGGCAATGTAGTAGACGATGCATTATTTTTTATTTGGTCTTGAAAAAATTCTGAAATACAAAAATAAAAGATAAATTCTGATAAAAAATTATCACTAGGAATAATCGCATTAATTTGTTGATTAGTTGCACCAGGTATTTTATTTAAACCCGTTTTCCCAATTGTAGCTCCAATGCAAGTTACTAAAATACTTTTCTCTGGAAGTAACCTTGCTTTAGAAATACCTATGGTTGATAAATTATCATTTGCTTCCCTTGTATTAATTCCTGCATTTAGATCGGTAGGTTTATACAAAGGATAATCATTTCCATAATATTCTTTTACTTTTTTAGAGGGTGTTGTACCAGTAACAATTTCACCAACATCTGAAACTTTTACCCATTTCCACCCCGCCGGCAATTCGCTGCCATAATTTAAATTAGGTTCAGCCGCAGCTCTGACCTCCTGCGTGTGAATCAGGTGGTCAATATTTTGGTTTTTACCGACCTCCTGCCTGTCACGCAGGCGCTCATCGGATGAATTTGTAGGAATTTCATTTATGAAATTCTTTTGTTCCCCTAAAGGAATTTGATGAATCAAATTCCTATGATTATCATTTATATTTCCACATAACCTACCCGAAAATGCACTTGCCAGAACAGCCTGTCTGTATGTTTTAATTTGTTCCTTTGCCTTTTTAAGAGATGCAACTCCGCTGTCCAACTCGCTGAAGAGTTTTTCGATTTTGGAAACTATGTTTTGCTGAATATATAAAGGTGGGAATGGTATTTTAATATTCTTTAAAGTCCCTTGACTGATATTTGGTTGGGCACCACCAATTCTTTCATTTAACAATTTATCTCGATAACTAAAAAGAAACCAGTAGAGAAATTTATTGTCAAGTTCTTTGGGAGTAAATATTGCGGCTATTGCTTGATTAGTTGCAGCATCAATTCCTAGAAATGCAAGTCTTCCAACTGTAGCTCCATAAAGAGCAATTAACAATGTACCCTTGGGAAAAATCTTTGCGCTAGAATCTTCAAGTGCTTCTTTTGTTATCTTTTCTTCTGCATCATAAATCGTATTAAAACCCAGTTCGCCGGACTTTAGCCATGGTATTTTCCCCTTAAAATAACCATGATTTTTTCTACTTGGTGTGCCGCCACTTGTTGTTTCACAAATATCACCAAGTTTAACCCAAGACCAGTTTGGAGGAAGATTGTCGGACATTAAAATACTACCTCAACTTCAGGCATTTCATCATATGTTTTTCCGTTAAGCAATCTTCCAGTTTTCTTTTTGTTTGTGCCTCCCCATTGTTTAAAGAAAAACTTAACATCAACTTCTTCACACTTATTATAAATCTCATATACCCATTCTGGTTTCATAGGTCTTGGCTTTCTACCGCTCTCTCCGCCGACAATTACCCAATTTATTTTTTTTAGGTTCAGCTTCGTTAAAGGTCCAAGCAAAGGTTCGCATGAAAGGAATTTAGTTTTTGCTTTTGTTTTTCTTAAATAATTTACTCTCCATAATTCATTTTCATTTTCAACAGAAACCCCCATCCATATGTTATGAGTCCATTTTAACTGTTTATGATATTGTAATAGAATATCGGCACGTTTTGTTAAAACCTGGAATACATGCTGGGGATTATCATTCATTACATTAAAAACTCTTTTAATAAATTCTAATGGTATTTTCTCATGGAACAAGTCACTCATGGAATTGACAAAAACTATTTTGGGTGATTTCCACGTATAAGGAATTTTCAAAGTCTCTTCATGTAATGTCAGTTTAAATCCGTTTGTATATTTAGCCTGTCCCATAGCCTTTAACCGTCTTGCCATAACTTCAGCATAACAAAACTTACAACCTTGCGAAACCTTATTACATCCGGTTGTCGGATTCCAGGTTAATTCAGTCCATTCGATCTTAGTCTGTGCCATGATTACACACCTTTTATTATTTGGCTGGCTATTTTAACTGCATTTTTATTATTTGACGCAAAAGCAAAATGAAAAATTGGAAATCCATGATTGTTATTTAGACGCAACGGTTTTTCAATAGTAAATTTCCAGATTGTATTTAATCTTCTTAAATACAAATTTGCGATTTTCTCTATAGGTTCTAAAACCTTTCTGGTTATCTCCGTTTCCCCAAACAAAGTATCTTCAGTTTTTGTTTCGTAGAATTCTTCCCTAATTGATTTTTCATCTAATCCAAAAAATGATTCGAGTTTACTTCTCAATAACAATTTACCTTTTCTATCTAACAGCCTATTCACAATAACACCCGTAGGTACCAGTATCCAGATATCTGATCTTGTGCCTTTCAAACTTTGTATAGAATTCCAATTAATCTGCATTCCAAAGGGATCGAGTAAAACAAGCGCTGCAAATTTATTAGTTTTCAACGTTGATGCGAGTTCCATTAACCATTTATTTGAATCGCCGTCCCGGAATGCTAATTTTTTATCTCTTGAGGATTTAAGTGATTTCAATTTTTCTTCAAGTTTAAGGATAGAATTTTTATTTGTATCAATAAAATAATAATAATTAAACTTAAGATTATCTTTTATATTCAAAACCCTTTCTGCAGAACCTTTATAAACAATTTCATCTTCAGCAGAAAGTTTCAGTTGTACAAACAATTCGTTTTTTATCTTTTTTCTTGAGCCGCTGCCTGCGAAGCCGTCAAAATATATAGTTTGCCAATAGGGATATTTTTTCATAATTGTAAGATATGACCAGACATATTTAGAAAATGCATCCAACTTTTGTTCAGTCCACTTTCCGCCCCATTGTTCAATAGGTTCTTTTACTAAAGTAATCTCAGACATAATTTTTCCCTTTATCAGGTTAATTGATTATTAAATTCTTCAATGAATTCCCCATACTCCGCCCCGAACAAATTGAACATTTTTACCAATCCCGGTTCAGACATTGTTTTCCGCGTAATACTTCTTCGGTATTTTTTCTCCCACGCTCTCATTCAGACGGTTAAGCCTGTTATACGAAAGTATCTTATAAAATTTTAATATCCCTACAATTATTGACTTATGTACATTCAACTCTTGCGACGCCTCCAGTACCCTTAACTCTGAGGTATAATGCTTATACTCCTCAAAATAATTAAGTATATTCTTAACCTTCAGAATTTCCTCGGCAAACTCGTTTGCTTCCTTTTCCTTTTCGGAGTTATCATCAATTTTCAGGTCGTCTACAAACATTTCTTTTTCATTTTTAATATGCTTAAGTATATGCCCTATCTCGTGGGAAATAGTAAACCAGAAGTTGTCCAGCCTGTCGTATCTTTTGGTATATACAAGTACCGGGCTGCTGTTGTAAAGAAATGAAGCTCCGTCAAGATACGTCCTGGGCAAATGGCTCAGACTTATAAACTTAACACCTGTACCGGTAAGATCAGCTAAAAATTTTGCAACGCCGTCCTTCTTCATTGAATAACCTGTAATGTTCCTTGCAAGCGCGTTCAAATCTTTTTTTATAAATTCGTTTACTCTAATATTCTCCGAGGACAGCTTTGCCTTCTGAAGCCACGTAAGCAGGAAATAATTGTTCAGATTGTTATATGCCTCCGATTTCCTGGTAAAAGGCAAGATCATATTGTTCATAAAATCATAATTTAGCTCTCTTATATTCCAGAAAGTTTTAAATATATTTTCAAGCTCGTCTACATTTTTATATTTCTTTATCCAGCCCTTTTTTATCATATCGCTTACGGGCATACGCTCGTAAATTTTGCTTTTTATCTCAACATCGGAAAGTTTGTTGTCCTCTTCCATGCGTAAGCGGTAATTGTTATCAAGATTAAGCCAGTACTGCGGCGACTGGCTGAAAGCCTTTCCTAAAATTTTAGCGGTATCTATTGTTATCCGCTGTTTGTTGTTTAACAACTCGCTTATGGTCTTCGGGTTTAAACCGAGTACATGCGCAAGGTCCTCGTTAGACCACTTCCTTGCTTCCATTTCTTCTTTTATAAATTCACCCGGACCTATATTTAAATACGGCTTTAACTTTGCCATCCTAATCTCCGTAATGTTTGGACAATTCTTTAATTGAAAATTTGCCTATAGTCTTTTCATCGTTCAGCCATTCTATTTCAATTTCAAGCCGGTATTCCTTATCTACTCTAATAGAATAAATCCCTTTTGACCTAAGATGTTCAAAATTAAGAGACGGATTTTTCCAGAGGTCATGTATTGTAACGGCAGCTTCAATTTGCTCGATGCGCATAAAATATTTACTAAGCGCTGCCGGCTGCAACCCGTATCTTTTGCTCTTTCCGGTCTCATAAAGCTTATTCAATTCTTTATTGATGAAATCAAATTCCAATTAACGCCTCAAAGTTAAGATTTGTTTTACAAACTGTCAATCTTAATCTTACTTATTATGTTATTTATCAACATACACTTTGTTGTGCTTACCTATAAATTAATATTCATAAAGCCAGTTCTTCATTTAGTTCTTTCAATAATTCCTCGTACCCGGTGCCAAATAGATTAAACATCTTCCCCAATCCGCCTTCGCCGTCAAACGGTGTCCTTTCAAAATCATCCCTATCAATTCTTACGGAAGATATAATATGGTCTTTAATCATCCTCAGCCATTTCATCTGCTCATCCGTAAACTGCACGTGCCCGGCGTTCCTTCTAAATACCCATTCCTTAAAATTGCGGTTTACAATCTCGCCGTAAGGCTCAAGCAGCGTATCAATCCCAAGCTCAAACCTTAAGAGAGAAATAATATCCGTCAGCATGCCTATTGTTGTTCTGTGCTTTACACGCTTCGGGTCAATCTTTTCATACGCGTTCCATATTTGTTCAACGGACAAATGATACCGGGAATCGGATAATGCATCGCGCAATTCTTTAATTATTTTATAATTGGGGACATCACCGGAATGAACATGATGAATCATGTTCCTACGAAATTCATTACGAAGATTATAATAAATTTTTAGGGCAATGATTTCATCTTTGTTATCTTCAATAAATATTCTGAAATCATTTATAATCTTTTCCGCATTCTCCTTCGACTGGCTGTTAAACTCGGAACGGATGACTCTATCCACATTAACCGAATCGATTACCTGGTAAATCTTCTGTCTTACGGTTTCAACAAATTCTCTCAGCTTTGGATCATCGAAAGGCTTTATCGCCGCATGAATGTTCGGCTGCATGATTGTATGAATTTGAACTTCTGTTGGTTCGGCTTCATCCGGCAAATTAAATTTCTTCCGTACCTCTTTGTCAATAAAATCCGGGTCGTATGCATTCGCAAGATTAACAGCAGCTTCGGTAATTGACTTCCCTCCGGTAATCTCTTTAAACTTTTCTCTATCGGTATCGGAGATCTGCTTGTCAATTCTCGTAAGTCTTGCGGAAAGCGATGTAAGCGTCTCTTCATCCGGCTGCAGCACCGCCATCTTCATCAGATCTTTTAAAGAAATTGTCGGCTTCTTATCTACAACCGGGTAATCTACCTTAACAGATTTGAAGACTCCCACCGCATCAACAATGTAAAACCTTTCCTTGTTCAGCTTAGCGCTTGGTGTAACATCCAGCAATTTCTCCTTTGACAGCGACCGCGTTCCCCTTCCAATCATCTGCTGGAAATAATTCCGCGAGCGTACATCCCGCATAAAGATTAAAACTTCAATCGGCTTTACATCCGTCCCGGTTGCAATCATATCAACAGTAACCGCAATACGAGGATTGTATGCCGTACGAAACTGCTGCAGAATAGATTCCGGGTCTTCATTCTTCACGTTGTACGTTATCTTCTTGCAGAAATTATTGTCCTCGCCAAATTCTTCGCGGACAATATGCACAATATCTTCGGCATGGCTGTCTGTCTTAGCAAATATCAAGGTCTTAGGCACTTCATATTCGGCGCCGCGTTCCGGGAAAAATTCTTCCTTAAGCACGCGCTTATATTCACGGATAATATTTCTTATTGTGCTCGGATTAACCACGTCCCTATCAAGCTGGGTGCCCGCATATTCAATCTCATCATCAAGCTGCCGCCATTCTTTCTTGCGCGTCATTCTATTCCGCAGATCGACAAACTGCTTAGCCTTTATAACTGCACCGTTCTGTGTTATCTCGGTTTCAATCGTGTAAACATCATATCCCACATTCACTTTATCTTCAATAGATTTTGTTAAAGTGTACTCGCTTACAATATTCTCATTAAAGAATGCAAACGTGCGCTTATCCGGCGTTGCGGTAAGACCTATCATGAAAGCATCGAAGTAATCGAGCACCTGCTTCCACAAATTATAAATTGAACGGTGGCATTCATCTATTATTATAAAATCAAAAGTCTCGATCGGTACGTCTGGATTATATACCACCTCCTGTATGAAAGATGACATCTTTCCGAAAGATGTCATCTTTAACGCTGATTCAAAAAGAGGTTCATCTTCAAAACTCTCGTCAAGCTCTTTGCCTTTTAGAATTGAATACATCCTTTGAATTGTGCTAATACAAACCTGTGCCGACGGATCAATAAAATTAGAATGTAGCCTTTGAACATTGTAAAGTTCAGTAAATAATCTTTTGTCGTCGTTCGGCTTGAATGCCTGGAACTCCTGTTCAGCCTGCTTGCCGAGGTTTCTTGTATCGACTAAAAATAAAATCCTTTTAGCTTTTGCAAACTTAAGCAGACGGTAAACCGCAGTAATTGCAGTATAAGTTTTGCCTGCCCCGGTTGCCATCTGTACAAGCGCTCTCGGTCTGTTATCCGCAAAAGATTTTTCAAGATTGTTAATTGCAATTATCTGGCATTCCCTTAATCCATCTGTTTGAAGATGCGGAAACAATTGCAGTCTTTTTCTCAACGTAGGAATTTGATTTATCAAATTCTTTTCATTCGTCAAATTCTTTTCATTCGTCAAATTCTTTTGATTTACCTGTCCGTCCTGGATGATCAAATTCCTTAACGTTTCCGGTCTATGAAAACTGAATAATTCTCTCTGTCTTGGTGAAGGATCTCGTGCATCTGTAAAGAATGTTTCCATGCCTGTCGATTCATATTGAAATGGTAGGATTTCATTAATGAAATCCCTACTCTTTATAAATTTTAATTCGTCAGTTGCATATCTTGTAGTCTGGTCATGCACCTGGCTGAGAGTGTGTCCCTCTTTCTTTGCTTCAATTACACCAACCGGATTTCTATCGATGAAAAGTACATAATCTGCGGCGCCCGATTCGGTAGGATATTCACTTACAGCAATCCCTTCGCCTGCAGAGAGATTAATATTTTTATAATCCTGAACTATCCAGCCTGCTTGAGTAAGCTTTCTGTCAATGTTCTGTCTCGCCTCTTCTTCAGGATTCATAAGACAGATAACCTTTTATACATGTAAAAACAAAACACAATATTCTACCCTGCTAATTTTGTATTTCAATAATTTATAATTTAACAATTATTTCAGTAAAAAACACTTAGACAATTTAGAATTCAGAATTTAGAATTAAAAATTATGTATCTCTTATTTATTACCGGCGAGAAAATACCATTAAGCAGGGCTTATCCCTGCCCCTTTATGATTATACTCTTCTTTGCTTCTGATTGGCTTCTTCTTGGCTTTTTCCTCTACTAATATTTTACTCAAACCCCGCTGCAAATATCGAATGACATTTTAAATATTATACCCGGCAGCCACTACCAAAGACCAACAATCCAACCGCCAACTTTCAGAAATTGAAATCCTTCGGCTCCCCGTTCAGTTCCCGCCCTCGCAGAATTTGTTCTGCGTAGCCCTCTCTAATGAAATCCCTTCTACGATTATCACCCGTCTCAAAAGCCAGCCCGTTCCTTAATCTGAAAAGATAATTATTGTAAGCCTTAGGAAGCTCTTCGAGCAGCTTTCTCTTTGTATATTCTCCCGCCGCATTTACTATACCATCCTTCCAGTCTTCGTTGAATTCTATAGGTGTGAACGGGTCCGCGTATTCGAGTATCTCCATCGCTTTCTCAAACTGCGGATCGTCATTATATTTCATCCCGTTTTCAAAAGCGCGCAGTTTGTCTATAAGCCTGGCATCCTCAAATTCTTCCATAAAAACATATATATTATCCATATCATAAAAATCAAACTCCGGTCTATTATCCTCCGGCTGCTTAGGCTTGTCTTTGTACATTTCATCGATCTTTTTTCTGTGCTCTTCCCTCGCAAGATTACAATAAAATTCTTCCTTCCTTCCGCGTACGTCGTCAAGCAAATAAAGTGAGCTTAAGCCCGTCTTGCCTTCATAATACTCGTACCAGTACGGTTTTAGTGTATAGTAAATTCCATCTTCCTCGTTAAAGTACTGTTCTTTAAAATCATCATACTCCTGCCATGCGGTTGCTTCTTCATCTATAACATCGTCATAATCGCTGCCCTCGGCAAACTGCATGTAAAGATCAAATTCATCCTGCGATATTGGCGTAATGAACGGGCATTCCGATATCCTTTTTTCCCAGACTCTAAAATCGTCTATTATAACAACGTCCTTAAGTGTAATCTCCTCCGCTCTCCATCTGCATTGAATATCGAAAAGCTTTCTCTGCTGTATTCTCCATAAATGATCTTCAGCCATCTCTTTGAACATCAGCGCCATTTTGTTTTCAATTCCTTCATAAAGATCGCCGTGATTGATTGCGAAAGCCTTTTTACCTGCGTAATATTCCTTGAACCTTTCCATGTTCCTTTGGTTATACCTCTCATAAAAGCTTTTATACTTTTGATTAGTATTAAGGTCATTTAGAATTTCTTTTTTTATTCTTTCATATAGATCGGTAGACGACATCTTCCCTTCGCCTGCGGAATTTTTTTCGGGGTTTATATTTTCTTCCATTGTATCAAATACCTCTTTGGTTTGATATATAAATTACAAAATATCTTCTGCAAAATAAATCACTTCAAAACTTTCATCCGCTCAATTTCATTCCCCTAATCGGCTGCCCCACCTACAAAAGCTAACATAGTGAATGGCATTTATTAATGATGATTTAAAAATTAAAAACAACAAAATCAAATACCATACTTAGTTTATGTCAAATCTATTAATTCACATCAATTGATTTTCACAAACTCATTAAAATATTTACATTCCTCAATAGCTTCCTTGAAAAATTTTGTTTTTGCATACTTGTCTTTGAGGATTTTAAAATAGTTCCTGTACTTAGATTTTAATCCGAAATATTTTTTTTCATCATAAATATTAATGCTGTCTTTTTCGACTCTATAATAGAAAGTGTTCTGTTCACATTTGCTTGCCATAAAACAACACTCAGCAGCAAACTCGCTATCCTTAGCAGCGTTCATCGCTTTAGTATAATATTCTTGAGCAGTTGAACAATCATAGAATTCATTAGGCAGATTTAGAGAAATATTTTCGTAAAATCCGTGATTTAATTGTGAATAAACTATAGCCCACCAATTATTTCCGTACATCGTCGTATTATAATATCCGTTCGCAAGCAGAAAAAAATATTTTGCCTTGTTAGATGTATCAGTTTTTGCAAGATTCTCAAGTTCCGCCATTCTTTCAGCAAATGTCAACTTATTATATGTCCTGTCTCTTCGCCCAACATAGTCGCAGTCATGACAGTCATTAATATGAATTATAAAAGGATCAGCCGGTAATTTCTTAAAATTATCATCTAAATAATCATAATAACCATCCGGGTTAAAAATTTTAACCGCTTCATTATATTTATGCTCAAGTAATAGCTTTGTCCCTATTATTTCTCTTAGGCTAAATTCATCATAGCAATAATTATCCACCAGAAATTTCTCAAATAGTGATAGATTTTTAGTTTCAATAAAATCATAAATTTGCTGGAGAGGTTCCCTGTAATAATCTTTTGTTAGCCTATAGCCTAAAGCCGGCTTATTGGTATAATTCCACCAATCGTCTGTAATTAGCTTGGCTCCCATACATAAATTCCATTTAATAGTATCGTTCTGTGCTTTATATTTTGCTCCTAGAATACTCATTATGTAATAAAAAGCATCTTTGGATTTTAACTTAACTAAGTCTCTGTTGTTCCTTAACCAGCTTAGCTCAGTATACAATTCTGCTTCGGCATCCTTATCAATTTTCGTCAAGGCATTTACACTCGAAATGATTTCTGCTATTTTAATTCTGTTGATATACGATAAGTCATTCGTGGGGCAAAGCTGCTTAGCTTTAACATAAAATTCTTCAGCTTTACTGCTTTCGTCACTTAATGTATAAATATAACCTGCGGCAAAATACCAGAGGTATGGATGTTTGGTTTTATTTTCCTTAGCAATTTTGCTTACCTCTTCAGCTAATTTTTTGAACGGTCCTGTTATTTCATATTTGTAATCGACTCCATATTCCTCTAAAATATCGTATCTCGGCGGCAATATTTCTCTTTCCATTTCAGAAATTGATCTCTCAAGAAGCAGTTCTAAATAATTTGATTTGGGATCAAGTTCGTAGATCTTTTCCATAGCATCTACATTTACTTCCCCACTCCTATAAGCCGCAAGCGTTATTAAAGCTGTTTTCTCACCGGTGCTCCCGCATAGCTTTAATGTTGCATTATATAGAGAATCGCTGCCATATTTAAAGCTGCAAGCACATGTAATCCTTCTGCTTGGACAATCATTAAATATCCTCGCAAATAATAAATTTGCCTCGGCGTATTTTTTTAGGCTGTAAAGGCATCCAGCTTTATGTTCAAGCGCCCAATATTGTATTAAATCATGTTTCCCATTCTCAAAATATTTGTCATACATGTCTATTGCTTCTCGATACTTACCGGAATAATGTAGAAGTCTAACCATTTGATATACGTATCTGTCTCGAAGAAAATTATTCTTACATTTCAAGTAACTGCCTTCACCTGCTTTCGATAATTCAGTCATTTTCTCCGGGTTCATATTTCTTGGCTTCCATGCGTCGTCTATATACACATAAGGCTCGCATTCCTTCGCGTATATCAGATAGTTCAAGTCGCTTTTATAATCATGTCGCTTCCAGTATTCAATTAGAGTATTATTCTCGTACTTGCTCTTTAATGAATCGGGATTACCTGTTTCTAAAAATTCTTTAATCTTGATCAGATCATTTTTATCAGACTTATAAATAATATCGGTTATATGATCAATAGTCGGTAAATTCTTAAAATGTTTAAGCCAAGTTTTTAAATTAGCAGTCTCCGGACTAAGAGGTCCTGTTCGGTCGTAATCAAAGAAATCATTATCCGAAAGGAAAAACGGTTTAAGTAGTGGTAGCTTAAACAGTTTGTGATCAAATATATTATAATAATCATCCGGCATCGGTTCCCAGCCGCATCCCTTAGAGTTGTCTGATTTAAGAATCAGAATTACAGCGCTAATGGAAAGCAGAATAACAATCTTGTATATCCTTCGTCCCATAATTTTTCTCCAGTTCTTTATTTAAATGATATATGGCTACTGTCAAATTACTATTTTCTATTTTGGATGCAATTAATTCGGCAGCACCTTTTGTAATTTCCGGCGTAATTATTTCGAGTCTTAAAATATCATATTTTTTAATGAATTGTCCATCAAAGAATTTGTCTTTTTGTGCCATATACCTAATTACATCCAGTTGTTTAAAGTCCGAATCCTTTGAAATCTGTTCTTTGTTCAAATCATTAATTAATGCAATAATATTATTCCGCCTAAACAATACTCCCCATGAAAATGCCGGCAGCGCTACATCTAATGGCAGCGGATATTTATTAAAGTTAATAAGATATTTCTTTGCAGCTCCCTCATCATAAATTGAATTTTTTGTCCTGAAATCCGATACTGGTGTCATATTATAAAACATAAGCATGCCCCGCTTTACAGGAGGTACTCCTGTTAATCTATAATATTTAATTTGGTGAAGCCTTATAGTCGCAGACAAACAAATTTTTTCCGTTGCCGCAAGTTTTTCTATATATTTAATCAGGTTGAAATATTTATCTTTTGTGCTTGCCGTCCAATCGCAGTCTAATTGGATTTCTCGATAGTCTGGATTACTAAACATTCCAATCTTTCCAGTTATTTTTCTATAAATCTTAGAGGCTAAATCCTGGATTAAAGAATTATTTATATTTTCAAGACTGCGGTTCGTAATAAAGACTACCGGCACAATTTCAATACTGCCAAGACTATCAGTTTCTATACTAACATCTCCTACCGGCACCGCAGAATTAGAATTCTGATTCCAATCAACGTCAAAGAATCTTATATAAAGCTTGTTGACTTCTAATTCTTTTAGATATTCAAAATCATCGGAAGATAGAGAAAAGCTGCTTCGCCAATAATAAAAAGCATGCTCAACTTTTCTGTCACGCTTTTGTGAACAACTAATAAATAAGGTAATTTGAGAAAAAATAAATAATTGAATTATAATTTTCTTTAAGAAATAATCAGTGCGATATTTTTTATCCGATGAACTTTTAGCCATGTAAATATTTTTAAGTAATATTTTTCATTCCCCTAATCCGCTGCCCCGCCAAACAGCAACAACCAACAATCCAACCACCATAATACTGTTTCATCCGCATTATTGTTCTCCATGAATGAATAATAAAGTCCAGAATCATCCTTTGAAATTGGAGTTAGGAAAAAGCATTCCATAATTTTATACGTCAATATTTCAAAAATCGACTTTATGTGTTATCTCCGGGATTTTTATTTGTTCGGCTCTCCGCCTGCATTGCAGATCGGACAGATTCTTTCGTCCCATCTTCCAAAATTCTCTTTAGCCAAGCTCAAGTATTCTGTTGTTATTGCTATTTTCATTAGCTATGT